>NZ_JAJEJP010000001.1:1860931-2481242 GCF_021390495.1 Paraburkholderia sp. ZP32-5
TGTCCAGGTTTCGCTGCACACCGACGTTCTCGTCGATGTGACGGTGGCCGTGATCGGCGAGCACGTTTAAGCATCTGGTAGGACCAGCCAGCGCGTTGCTGGCGAAAAGCAGGGGCCGGGTAACCGGCCCCTGCTTTTTTTGTGCCCGCTTTTGCCGTTTTTTTGCTCGCCGCAACTGCCGGATTACCCGATAATTCCCCTCCATGAACGCACCGTCCAAAGATCCGCAACTCGAGTCGCTGAAAGTCCCGCCGCATTCGATAGAGGCCGAGCAATCGGTGCTGGGCGGCCTGCTGCTCGATAACGCCGCGTGGGACCGTATCGCCGATTTCCTCGCGCAAAGTGACTTCTACCGCTATGACCACCGCATCATCTTCGAACACATCGGTAAGCTGATCGCGGCCACGCGTCCGGCCGACGTGGTCACGGTGTACGAAGCGCTCGGCACCTCGGGCAAGGCGGAAGAGGTCGGCGGTCTCGCGTACCTGAACGCGCTCGCGCAGAACACGCCGAGCGCGGCCAATATCCGCCGCTACGCGGAAATCGTGCGCGACCGCGCGGTACTGCGCCGGCTGGTTTCCGTCGCCGACGAAATCTCCGCCGATGCATTCAACCCGCAAGGCAAGGAAGTCCGGCAACTGCTCGACGAAGCCGAATCGAAAGTGTTTTCGATCGCGGAAGACGGCGCGCGCGGCACTCAAGGCTTCCTCGAAATCGGACCGCTGCTCACGGAAGTGGTCGAGCGGATCGACACGCTCTACCACACCGCCAATCCGAGCGACGTGACGGGTACGCCGACCGGTTTCGTCGATCTGGATCGCATGACTTCGGGCATGCATGGGGGCGAGCTGATCATCGTCGCGGGGCGTCCGTCGATGGGTAAGACGGCGTTTTCGATGAACATCGGCGAATATGTCGCGGTGGAATACGGGCTGCCGGTCGCGGTGTTCTCGATGGAAATGCCAGGTACGCAACTGACGATGCGTATGCTCGGCTCGGTCGGCCGGCTCGATCAGCACCGGATGCGCACCGGGCGCCTGACCGACGAAGATTGGCCGAAGCTCACGCACGCGGTGCAGAAAATGAGCGAGGCGCAGATCTTCATCGACGAAACCGGCGGTCTGAATCCGATGGAACTGCGCTCGCGCGCGCGTCGGCTGTCGCGTCAGTGCGGCAAGCTCGGTCTCATCATCATCGATTACCTGCAGCTGATGAGCGGTTCGTCGTCGGGCGAAAATCGCGCGACCGAAATCTCGGAAATCTCGCGTTCGCTAAAGAGTCTCGCCAAGGAACTCGACGTGCCGGTGATCGCGCTGTCGCAGCTCAACCGCGGTCTCGAACAGCGTCCGAACAAGCGGCCGATCATGTCGGACCTGCGCGAATCGGGTGCAATCGAACAGGACGCCGACGTGATTCTGTTCATCTATCGCGATGAAGTCTATAACCCGGACAGCCCGGACAAGGGCACCGCGGAAATCATCATCGGTAAACAGCGGAATGGTCCGATCGGCCCCGTTCGTCTCACATTCCACGGTCAATACACGAAGTTCGACAATTTTGCCGGCGCGCAGAATTTCTACGGCGGCGAGTGACGCAACCGGGCGCAACCGCCGGTGAGATGGGAGGGCGACGCAATGTCGCCCCGTTGTTGTAACGATGCTGCCGCAAGTGCGACATCGGTTACACGACGGTACAATATGGCGGTTTTATGTCAGCCATCACGTGACCCATTTCCAGGATCCCAATGTTCGGTCGATTCATGCCCACCGAGGGCAAGTTCTTTGAAATCTTCAATGCGCACGCAACGTGCATTATCTCGGCGAGCCGCGAACTCGAGCTGCTAATCGACAATCTGCAGGACGCTGAAGCCCATAAGCAAAACGTACAGAAGGCTGAAAAGGCTGCCGACAAGCTCACGCACGAAACCATCGATCTGCTGCACAAGACCTTCATCACGCCGCTCGACCGCGACGAGATCCATAAGCTGATCACGACCATGGACGACATCCTCGACCTGATGGAGGACGTCGCCACCGCCATTTCGCTGTACGACGTGCAGTCCGTCACGTCGGAGGCGAGCCAGCTCGCGCATATCTGCACGGCCACCTGCGAGCGCGTGCAGTTCGCGGTGAGCCTGCTGTCGGACATGAAGCAGGCGAGCCAGATTCTGAAGGCCTGCGAAGAAATCGACCGGCTCGAATCGGAAGCCGACCGCGTGCTGCGCGCGGCGATGTCGAAGCTGTTCCGCGAGGAAGACGACGTCAAGGTGCTGATCAAGCTCAAGGCGATCTACGAACTGCTCGAAACAGTCACCGACAAGTGTGAGGACGTAGCAAACATCATCGAAGGCATCGTGCTGGAAAACGCATAATGCAATCGATACAACTCGCTATCTGGGTCGTCACTGGCCTGGTCGTCGTTGCGCTCGTGTTCGACTTCATGAACGGCTTTCACGACGCGGCGAATTCGATCGCGACGGTCGTGTCGACCGGCGTGCTGAAGCCGCAGCAGGCGGTCGCATTCGCCGCGGCGTTCAACGTCGTCGCCTATTTCGTGTTCCACCTGAAAGTGGCGGCGACGGTCGGCAAGGGCACGATCGATCCCAACATCGTCGATCACTACGTGATTTTCGGCGCGCTCGTCGGCGCGATCGCGTGGAACATCATCACGTGGCACTACGGCATTCCGTCCAGCTCGTCGCACGCGCTGATCGGCGGTCTGGTCGGCGCGGCGCTCGCGAAATCGGGCTGGGGCTCGCTGAACCTGGACGGCCTGATGAAAACCGTCGCGTTCATCTTCATTTCCCCATTGCTCGGCTTCGTGCTCGGCTCGTTTTTCATGCTGCTGGTGTCGTGGCTGTATTTCCGCACGCCGCCCAGCAAGGTCGACCGACGCTTTCGCCGCCTGCAACTGCTGTCCGCCGGGCTATATAGCCTCGGTCACGGCGGCAACGACGCACAGAAGACCATCGGCATCATCTGGATGCTGCTGATCGCAACCGGTTTCGCGTCAATGAGCGCGGACGCGCCGCCGCTGTGGGTGATCGGCGGTTGCTATCTGTCAATGGGGCTTGGCACGCTGTTCGGCGGCTGGCGCATCGTACGCACGATGGGTCAGAAGATCACCAAGCTCAAGCCGGTCGGTGGCTTCTGCGCGGAGTCGGGCGGCGCGCTGACGCTGTTCACCGCGTCGTGGCTCGGCATTCCGGTGTCGACCACGCATACGATTACTGGCGCGATCGTTGGGGTTGGGGCGACGCAGAAGCTGAGCGCGGTGCGTTGGGGCGTGGCTGGCAACATCGTTTGGGCCTGGATTCTGACGATTCCGGCGTCCGCGGTGCTGTCAGGCGCTGCCTGGTGGCTCGGTCACCACTTCCTGTAAGGCTGTGTGGAGGGCCTGCGCTGTCGCCGAGTGCGAGTGTGTGGCACACGCGGGTTCGGCCGGTTTTCCGCCGGCTTCACTAACCTGGCCCGTGACGCTGACTCTTTACGCTAGCTCTCTACGTCAGCCGTTCACCCAACCCGCTTCGCCTCACTCCGGCTCGTTCCTCCAGCCACGTTCCGTCTGATAACGAGCTATCTCGCCGCCGCTCACGCAACCCCAGCTGCAGCCGCCACCGCGCGCAACCCCAAAAAACACACCGCTCAGATTAACGGCGCATTCGCCCCATCCATCGGAATGATCGCGCCCGTCACATAGCTCGCGCGGCGGCTTGCCAGAAACAGCGCGACGTCGGCGATTTCCTCCGGCTTCGCATAGCGCCCGAGCGGAATCTTCGTCTGCCCGCGCGCGAGCGCCTCTTCGTTGCCGATGCCTTGCTGCGTCGCCTCGAGCTTGACCGCTTCCTCGACGCGCTCGGTCAGCGTCGAACCCGGATTGATCGCGTTGATGCGAATCCCGTAGCGGGCGTAGTAGTGCGCGAGGCCGACGGTCGCCAGCATCAGCGCCGCATTGGCTGCACCGCCCGCGATATGGATGTCGGTGGCGATCTTGCCGCCCATGCCGATAATATTGACGATCGTGCCGGGCTCGGTGCCGCCGGCTTTCGCACGCTCGGCCATGCGGCGCAGCACTTCCTGCTGCGGATAGATGTAGGGGAAATACTTTGCTTCCATCGTCGCGCGGAACGCATCGGCGTCGAGCTTTTCCGGATCGTAGCGGCGCGCGGCGCCGGCGCTGTTGATCAGCACGTCGATCGGGCCGACCGCGTCGCTGACTTCCTCGACGATATCGGCGGCGCTGTGCGGTTCGTGCAGATCGGCGCGGGTCCGATGCACGTGGAGTCCTTCCTGTTTCAACTGCTCGTAGGCGCGCGCCAGATTAGCGGGGTCGCGCGAGACGATCGCGACTTTCGCGCCTTCCTGCGCGAATGCGCGCGCGCAGGCGAATCCGATGCCTTTGCTGCCGCCGGTGATCAACACCACTTTGTCTTTCAAACCGAGTTCCATCGTCACCACCCGCCGTCAGAAGAATATCGATGACGATAGCAGATCGGCGCGCTCGAGGTAGCCGCTGGCGGCTATTTGTGAGCTGCGGTAGAGCGGGGCGGCCGGACATCGCGCATCGACTGCGACGCGCTAGAGCGAGGGACGATGGCGCCGATAAGCAGAGGCGCGGCGTACGCGTCAGTAGTTGCCGTTCGCGAAGCGGGCGATGGGGTCGTCGTTCGTTTGCGTCGGCGCGACGACGCCATGCGAGGCCGTCGATGCACGCATCAGTTGCACCTCGCCACCGGCTTCGCGTTGTTGTTGCACCTGTTGAGCTTGCTGCGCCTGACGAGCGGCGATTGAAGCCGAGGGCGGCGGCTCGAACGCGTCGGCTGCGGCATCGATTGCGTCGGGCCGGGAGATGGCGCGAGCGGCTGTCGTGGGTTGCACCGGCAGTTCGGGTTGTCCCCGTGAGGGCGTATCGGTGTCATACGCAGCATTCGCCTGAGCTTGCGACGGCACCAAGGCCGGCGCCACGGCGCCGGCGGAACGAGCCTGCAGCTGCGCAGCGCTCATACGCGGCGGAGGCGGCTCGAATGGGTCGGCCTGCGCGCCAGTTGCGCGGTTGGCGCTGGTGGTCGTGCTCGGTGCTAGCTCCGACTGGCTTGCCGTCATCGACGGCATGGGCGACGCCGCTTCAACTCGCGTCGCCTGCGATGGCCCTGCTGCCGCATAAGCCGGCGTAGCCGTCCTCGTCACAGCCGACGGCGTACCCGATAGCGCCGCCGTGCCCGCATAGCCCGAAGCCGCTGAAGCTGCCGGCACCGCCGTCGTCACGACGCCCTCACGCTCCGTTTGCGGCGCCGCAGCCTGATAGCTCGGCGCATCGAACGGTGCCGGCGTCGAAGTTGGCGCCGCCACCCGGCGGATGCCATCGAAGCGTTTTGCCCAGTAAGGATTGGTCAGATAGTCGAGCCGCACGGTGCCGCCAGTCGACGGCGCATTGACGAAGCGCAGCTTGCCCACATAGATGCCGACATGCGAATGCGGACGGCCCGTCGTATTGAAGAAGATCAGATCGCCGGGCGCGATTTCGTCCGGCTCGATCGATTCGCCGCGTCCGCTCATGTCGGCGGTAGTACGCGGCAGATTCACCGACGCCGCGCGCAGCACCACATAGTGCACGAGGCCGCTGCAGTCGAAGCCGCTATCCGGCGTATTGCCGCCCCAGCGATACGGCACGCCGACGAGGCTCATCGCCTGGATCGAGATTTCCTCGCGGCCAACGCTGTGATCGACGAAATGGGGGAAGCCGGGCGGCGGCGCGTGATACGCGCCATTCGCGACGATGACGCCGCCGCCGGACCCGCGCGAAGTCGTCTGCGGCGCGCCGGCACAGGCGGCGAGCAGCAGGAGGGTCAGCAGCGAAAAGGCGAGTCGGCGCATGAAGACGGCACGGATGGTAAGCGCCCGTTTACTCACTGGCGATGTCGGGATGGTAGCCGTCGAACATGGCCGCGGCAAGAATTGTTGATAAATTACTTGAAGTTTGCGCGCTAAGTGTTGCCCGGGCGGAACGCCGGGCAATAAAAAAGCCGCGTCCGGAGCGACCCGGACGCGGCTGAATGGCGATAAGGCGAAAGAAACTCGCCGGACGCTTACAGAATTTCCGACGCGTAGTCGGCGAGGCGCGAACGCTCGCCGCGCGCGAGCGTCACGTGTCCGCTATGCGCCCAGCCCTTGAAGCGGTCGACCACGTAGGTCAGGCCCGAGCTGCCTTCGGTCAGGTAAGGCGTATCGATCTGCGCGATATTGCCGAGGCAGATGATCTTGGTGCCCGGACCCGCGCGCGTGACCAGCGTCTTCATCTGCTTCGGCGTCAGGTTCTGTGCCTCGTCGATGATCAGATACTTGTCGACGAACGTGCGGCCGCGCATGAAGTTCATGCTCTTGATCTTCAGGCGCGAGCGGATCAGCTCCTGCGTCGCCGCGCGGCCCCATTCGCCGGCTGCGTCGTCGGTCTTTTGCAGCACTTCGAGGTTGTCGTCGAATGCACCCATCCACGGCTGCATTTTTTCCTCTTCCGTGCCCGGCAAAAAGCCGATGTCTTCACCGACCGGCACCGTCGCGCGTGTCACGATGATCTCGTTGTAGCGCTTGTCGTCGAGCACCTGGGCGAGTCCGGCCGCGAGCGCGACGAGCGTCTTGCCTGTGCCGGCCTGGCCGAGCAGCGTGACGAAGTCGATCTCCGGATTCATCAGCAGGTTCAACGCGAAATTCTGCTCGCGGTTGCGCGCGGTGATGCCCCACACGTTGTTCTTGTGATGACCGTAGTCGCGCAGCGTTTGCAGCAGCGCAGTCTTGCCGTTCAGCTCGCGCACCAGCGCGTGAAACGCCGGCTCGCCGTTCTGCGGCTCCAGATAGACGAATTCGTTGACCAGCATCGACGCGCACAGCGGACCGGTCACGCGGTAGTACGTGGTACCGGTCTTGGTGTCCTGCCAGCTCTCCATGCCCTTCGCGTGCTTGGTCCAGAAGTCCTGCGGCAGCGCGCGAATGCCCGTGTACAGCAGATCGCTGTCTTCGAGCACCTGGTCGTTGAAGTAGTCTTCAGCGGGCAGGCCGAGCGCATGCGCCTTGATGCGCATGTTGATGTCTTTCGACACCAGCACGACCTGGCGATCCGCGCGATCGCGCTGCAACGCGCGCACCACGCCGAGGATCTGGTTGTCGGCCTTGCCTTCGGGCAGGCCTTCGACCGGCTCGATCGAGGTCAGCCGCGTCTGGAAGAACAGACGGCCGGACGCTTCGCGGCTGCCGAGGCGGGCGAGCGAAATGCCGTCGGACATGTTGCCGGCGTTCGCGACGAGCGCGTCGAGCGTGCGGCTCACCTGGCGCGCGTTACGCGCGACTTCCGACATGCCTTTCTTGTGGTTGTCGAGTTCTTCCAACGTCATCATCGGCAGATAGACGTCGTGCTCCTCGAAACGGAACAGGCAGCTCGGGTCGTGCATCAGCACGTTGGTATCGAGCACGAACAGCTTCAGCACCTCGGCCTGCGCGGCGCTCGTGCCGCGTTTCTTGCGCGTGGTGCCGGTGGCAGCGACTGCAGGCGCGGCGGCGGTGTCGGCCGCAGGCTGTTTCGCGGAAGGCGCGCGCGCGACTGCCGGCTGAACCTGCTGCCCGGCGTCAGCCGCATCCGCGTCGAATGGCGAACGAGCGGCCGGTACCGGCTGCAGCAACGCGGCGGTCTGCCGGGTCTTGCGGCCGCGCGCAGGGGCTGCTTGCGCGGCTGCGGCAGGCTCTGAAACCGGCACGGGACGCAACGTGGTCGCGGCGTTAGCGGCGTGCGCCATCGGTGTGGCGACATTGGCGCGGCCGTAGTCGGCCGACTCTGCGGATTCCCCTTCTCGCGTCTGTTTTTTCGCGGCGGAGCGCGCGGGCGTGGCGGCTTTGGCCTTGTATTCGTCAGGCGACAAAAGATTGCCGAGCTTGCTGGGGGGAGTAGGCAAAGGCATGGTTTCCCTCGAAATAATCGGGTCACATATCGTGCGCCGCCCGTCGCATTCTGCCGGCGCCTTCATGGGGCACGCAGTTTGCGCGAGGAGACGCGCATTCGGTCTAGAGATGCCGGTTCGCCTGGTCTTCGATAGGCTCCTTGACTAAAGCGCGCGGCCCTGTGAACGAACGGTCGCGCGCAATTAAAAAAGCCGCCGCCCCGGCATTGGGGGCAAGCGGCTCGACTGCGATGCTCACGTTGCGCCTCACGATTCGAACGGCACCGGTGAATCCGGTCAAGCGGCCGTCAGCTGTGGCGCAGCGGAGAAAAATTTGGGGTGGACAGGCACTCATTGCGGCCCAATATAACGCGCATCAAAGCGCTTGTACAGCCTCCAGGATGTCGTCGACGTGACCCGGCACCTTGACGCCGCGCCACTCCTGGCGCAGCACGCCGCCGGCATCGATCAGGAACGTGGAGCGTTCGATTCCCCTTACTTCTTTGCCATACATTTTCTTCATTTTGATGACGCTAAAGAGCGAGCACAGCGTTTCTTCCGGATCTGAAATCAGCGGGAAGGGCAGTTCGAGCTTGGCCTTGAAATTGTCATGCGAGCGCAGGCTGTCGCGCGATACGCCGATCACTTCCGCGCCCGCCTTTTTGAACTTCGGATACAGGTCGCGGAATTGCAGACCTTCGGTCGTGCAGCCCGGCGTGTTGTCCTTCGGATAGAAATACAGCACCACCTTCTTGCCCCGCAGCTTCGACAGCGTGATCTCGCCGCCGGTCGCGGGGGCGGTGAAGTCGGGGACGGGTTGGTCGACTGCGATGGACACGTGGTTCTCCGGTTGTTATGGCTGGCGCGCTTGCTGCCGCGGCGCCGGCCTGTCTGTCGGTTTGTTGTTGTCGGGGAGACGGGCGGCGCGCGGCTGGCTCGTGTTCGGCCGTCGCGCGGCTCGCTTGGCCGGTTTTCGTACCGCGTCCAGCCCCATTCAGGGCTGGACGATCAGCTCGCCGGAGCGCCCTGGAATTTCGCCCCACGTAACAGGGTACGATGGCAGCGCCGCGCGGTCTAGCGTGGCGTAGTAATCGCCCATCGTCGCAAACGTGTGCCCTTGAGCACGCCAGCCTTCCAGCAGTTGTTCGAACACCGGCGCGAGCTTTTGTCCTTCGAGTTCCGCGTGCAGCGTGAACACCTGATCGTGCGGATTGTTTTCGGTGTGTTTGAGCATCCACGCGGCGACGTTGTGCGTATCGACGCCGTCGACGCCAAGCACTTCGTCGAGGGTGGGCAGCGTGGTCGGCATTTGCACGTGGGCCAGCGTTTTACCGTCGACCACCGGCAGATACGGCGAGTGGCCGCGACCGTCGGACGCGTAGCGCATTCCCCATGCGTCGATCTGCTCGAATGCGTGGCCGTTCATCTGCCAGCCCGCCGCGCCGTGCGTGACCGGTGGCGCACCGAATACCTCGATGAAACGCGCGTGGCTGTGCTGCATCTGCGCAACGGTCCACGCGCGATCTTTCGAGCGAACGTTGTCCTGCCAGTACACGTGGTCCCACGTATGGATGCCGCACTCGAAGCCGGCTTCGTGGATGGCGCGCATGTCGGCGGCGGCCTTCGCGCCGATGTCCGGTCCGGGCAGCAGCACGCCGTACATCAGCTGCTTCACGCCGTAATGCTCCACCACCGACGTGCGCGACACCTTCTTCAGAAAGCCCGGCCGCAGCACGCGGCGCATCGCCCAGCCGGTGTGGTCCGGCCCGAGACTGAACAGGAACGTGGCGCGTGCCTTGAAGCGGTCGAAGATGCGGGCGAGATTCGGCACGCCTTCGCGAGTACCGCGCAGCGTGTCGACGTCGATCTTCAGGACGATGCGAGCCAAGGACGAGCCCTTATTGCTGTTCGACGAGTGCGCGGGCTTCCGCGACGTGGCCGCGGTACGCTTCGAAGATCTTGCGCAGCGCTTCGTCGAACGTGGATTTCGGCGCCCACTTCAGATCCTGCATCGTGTTGTCGATCTTCGGCACGCGGTTCTGCACGTCCTGGTAGCCGTTGCCGTAGTACGCGCCCGACGAGGTTTCGACCAGTTGCACCTGCTTGGCCATTTCGGCGTATTCCGGGAATTCGCCGGCCAGCGCGAGCATCTTGTGCGCGAGTTCGCGCACCGAGAAGTTGTTGGTCGGGTTGCCGATGTTATAGATCTTGCCGGTGGCGATGCCGTCCTTGTTCTCGATGATCTTCATCAGCGCGCTGATGCCGTCGTCGATATCGGTGAACGCGCGTTTCTGCGCGCCGCCGTCGACGAGGCTGATGTTCTCGCCGCGCACGATATGACCGAGGAACTGCGTGACCACGCGCGAGCTGCCTTCCTTCGGCGTGTAGATCGAGTCGAGACCGGGGCCGATCCAGTTGAACGGGCGGAACAGCGTGAAGTTCAGGCCTTCCATGCCGTAGCCCCAGATCACGCGGTCCATCAGCTGCTTCGAGCACGCGTAGATCCAGCGCGGCTTGTTGATCGGGCCGTACGACAGCAGCGACTCTTCCGGATCGAACTGCTCGTCGGTGCACATGCCGTAGACCTCGGAGGTCGACGGAAACACGAGGTGCTTGCCGTATTTGACGGCCGAACGCACGATCGGCAGGTTCGCCTCGAAGTCGAGTTCGAACACGCGCAGCGGCTGCTTCACATAGGTGGCGGGCGTCGCGATTGCAACCAGCGGCAGGATCACATCGCACTTTCTGATGTGATATTCGACCCATTCCTTGTTGATCGTGATGTCGCCTTCGAAGAAGTGCATCCGCTCATGATTGATGAGGTCGCCCAGACGCTCGGTCTGCATGTCCATCCCGAATACTTCCCAGTCGGTCGTTTCGAGAATGCGCTTGGACAGGTGATGGCCGATGAAGCCGTTCACGCCCAGAATCAGGACTTTTTTCATGAATGTCGGGGAGTTTGGATGAGCTTGGCGAATTCCGCCGGACTGACGGCCGTTTCACCGCCGTCGTGCTGATGCCGTAATTCGTGGATGGAGATCGCGCGGCCATCGCCGCAAATTGCGAAAACGGCATTATCGCTTACGTGCAGGCCCGGCGGCAAATTTGGCCGGAGCGCGCCGGGCGCGGCCAGACGCGCGCGCGCAACGATGAAACGGTGGCCGTGCATATCGGTGAACGCGCCCGGATACGGCGGCGCGACCGCGCGAATCAGGTTGTAGACCTGCTGCGCGGATTGCGTCCAGTCGATGCGGCCGTCTTCGGGCTTGCGCCCGCCGTAATAGCTACCGTGCGAGAGATCGTTCGGCAGATGCGGCGCTTCGCCCGCGAGCAGCGACGGCAGTACGCGCCACAGCGTCTGCTCGGCGGCCACCGTGACCTTGTCGAACACCTGCGCGGCGGTGTCGTCGGGCAGGATCGGCACCGGCGTCTGCGCGATGATCGCGCCCGCGTCGGGTTTCGCGGCCATTTCGTGCAGGGTCGCGCCGGTTTCGGTCTCGCCGTGCAGCACGGCCCAGTTGGTCGGCACTCGTCCGCGATATTTCGGCAGCAGCGAGCCGTGCATGTTGTAAGCGCCCCGTGCGGCAATCGCGAGCAGGTCGACCGGCAGCATGTGGCGGTAGTAGAACGAAAAGATGAAGTCCGGCCGCGCGGCGCTCACCGCCGCGCGCAGCTCGGGACTTTTCGGGTCGGCCGGCGTGAGCACCGGGATGTCGTGCTCCGCGGCGACCGATGCGACGCTGCCGAACCAGATGTTCTCGCTCGGGTTGTCCTCATGCGTGACGACGAGCGCGACGTCGACGCCGCGCGCGAGCAGTACCTGCAGGCAGCGCACGCCGACGTTGTGATACGCGAATACAACGGCGCGCGGCTTCATGAGTGACGCCCCTGATCGGCGAACGGCGCCGGCTGCACGCCTTGCACGACCGCCTGGCGCGGCGCTTCGGTCACGGCCGTGCCGTTGCGTTCCTCGAGAATGGTCTGTACCAGATAGCGCGGCCGCGCGCGCACCTGCTGGTAGATGCGGCCGATGTATTCGCCGAGTAGCCCGAGCGCGAAGATGATCACGCCGAGCAGGAAGAAGGTGATAGCGAACAGCGTGAACACACCTTGCACTTCCGCGCCGATGATGAAGCGGCGAATCAGCAGCAGCACGAACAGCGCCGCGGAGCCGAGCGACAGGATCACGCCGATGAACGACAGCCACTGCAGCGGCACCACCGAAAAGCCGGTGACCAGATCGAAATTCAGGCGGATCAGCGAATACAGCGAATACTTCGATTCGCCGGCGAAGCGTTCCTCGTGCGCGACCTCGATCTCGACCGGGTTCTGCGCGAACGTGTACGCGAGCGCCGGGATGAACGTGTTGATCTCGCCGCAACGATTGATCGTATCGATGATGTGGCGGCTATACGCGCGCAGCATGCAGCCCTGGTCGGTCATCTTGATGCGCGTGATGCGCTCGCGCAGATGGTTCATCGCGCGCGATGCCTTGCGGCGCCACAGGCTGTCCTGGCGCTGCATGCGAATCGTGCCGACGTAGTCGAAGCCCTCGCGCATCTTCGACACCAGCTTGCCGATTTCCTCGGGCGGATTCTGCAGATCGGCGTCGAGCGTGATCACGATCTCGCCGCGCGATTGCTCGAAGCCCGCGAGAATCGCCATATGCTGGCCGTAGTTGCCGTTCAGCAGGATCACGCGGGTCGTGTCGGGGCGGGCGCGGAACTGCTCGGCGAGCAGCGCGGGCGATTTATCGCGGCTGCCGTCGTTGATGAAGATTACTTCGTAGCGGGTGCCGAGCGCGTCGAGCGCCGGATAGAGGCGCGCGAACAGCGCGGCCAGTCCGGCCTCCTCGTTGTACACCGGAATGATGATCGACACTTCCGGTGCGACGGCTCGATGTTCCGAATAAGTCATGTCGGCTTATTTTCCGTATTGGTCGCAAATTTCGTTGACCGCGCGGCACACGCGTTCGACGTCGCCTTCGTTCATTAGCGTGAAAAGCGGCAGCGTGACCGTCGTCGCGCCGAAGCGCTCCGCGTGCGGGAACATGCCTTCCTCGAAACCGCGCGCGCGATACAGCGAGAACAGGTGCAGCGCCGGGTAATGCACGCCGGAGCCGATGCCGCGCTCCTTCAGTTCGCCCATGAAGCCGGCGCGGTCGATCGTGAGGTTTTCCAGCGGCAGCGTGATCTGGAACATGTGCCAGTTGCTGTTTTCGAAATCGGCGAACGGCAGGCCGACGCCCAGTTTGACCGCCGCGCCGCCTTCGAAACCCGCGAAGTACGCACGTGCGAGACGCCTGCGCTGTGCGATGAAACGCTCGAGATGGGGCAGTTGGCCGAGGCCCACGCGCGCGGCGACGTCGGTCAGGTTGTATTTGCCGCCGAGCACGTCGCAGTCCATGCCGTCGAAGCCGGTGCGCGTGATGCCCTGCAGCCGGTACTTCTGCGCGAGCACCGCTTCTTCCTCGTTGTTCAGCACCAGCGCGCCGCCTTCGATCGAGGTCAGGTTCTTATTGGCGTGGAAGCTGAACGACACGATGTCGCCGAGCTTGCCGATGCGCTCGCCATTCCAGGTTGAGCCGAATGCCTGCGCGGCGTCTTCGATCACGCGCAGCTTGTGCGCGCGGGCGATCGCGTACAGACGGTCCATATCGACCGGCAGGCCGGACAGATAGACCGGAATCAGCGCCTTCGTGCGCGGCGTGATCGCTTTTTCGAGCAGGTCGAGGTCGATGTTGCGGGTGACCGGGTCGATGTCGGCGAACACCGGCGTCGCGCCGGTTTCGAGAATCACGTTGCTGGTCGATACCCAGGTGGCCGGCGTCGTGATCACTTCGTCGCCGGGACCGACACCGGCGATGCGCAGCCCGATTTCGAGCGTCGCGGTGCCGGAATTGAACGTGCGCACCGGACGGCCGCCGCAGAACTCCGACAGCGCCGCCTCGAACTTCTGGTTCTGCGGACCGGTGGTGATCCAGCCGGAACGCAGTACGTCGGCGACGCCCTGAATCGTTTCTTCGTCGATCTCGGGTTTGACAAACGGCAAAAACGGGACTGTTGACTGGCTCATGAATGCATCGCTCGATTGAAAGGGGCGCAGCCCGACGGGCGCGAAGTAAACCACAAACTACGCGCAAACCCAAGACCGCGGCCGGAAAAGGCGCAACCTTGGAGCATAACGCGAACAAACTTACGTCAGGCTTAGGCGGCTGGCGCGCCGCCGGGGTTCCTGCGGCGGTGCGTTAGCTGCGCGCGAGCACGACCACGCCAACCAGGATGATGGCGATGCCGACCAGCTTCTGCACCGACATCACTTCGCCGAACAGATACCACGCGGCCACCGCGTTGACGACGTAGCCGAGCGAGAGCATCGGATAGGCGATCGACACATCCACGCGCGAGAGCCCGATGATCCACACCGCCACGCTGATCACGTAGCAGGCGAGCCCGCCGATGATCGGCGGCTGGGTCGCGAGCTTGAAGCCGATGGGCAGGATGTTCGCACGGGTGAATTCGAAGTGTCCAACGGCATTCGTGCCGGCTTTGAGCAGCAGTTGCGCGCCGGCATTCAGCGTCACGCCGGCGAGGATGCAGAACAGGGAAATCGGGTTCATCAGGCGTTCCGGTACGGGGAGGTCATTGTTGTGGTTTTGCCGCCACGGAGGCGGCTGTGTCGGATGGCGCGGGCGTGGCCGCCGACGCAGCCGTGGCCGGCGCTGCGGACGCCGCTGGCGCGTCCGCCGGAGCGGCTTCGCCGGCGGCCGGCAGTGGCTTCATCACCACCACGCGGCGCGAATCGCGCGCGACCACCTGCATCGGCAGGCCTTCCTTGACGAGGCGCTCGTAGGTCGGCGGCGGGATCAGCGCGAGCGCGTAACGCTCGGCCTTCCAGCGCGCGATCCACGCATCGACGGTCGGCACCCATTTCTGCGGTTCGACGGAGACGCCGAATGCAAGCTCGTCCGGGTGTTCGACCATGATCATCGTGTGGCCGATATAGAACGGCAGCGTATGGTCGAGCACGCCGACCGAGTAGAACGGCGTGTCGGGCGGCAGTTTCGCGAGCTGCGCGCGGATCGCCGGTGCGAGCGGCGCGCCGGAGCTCAGCCGGCCAAACACATCGTGCCCAGTGCCGGCGATCGTACCCAGCAGCAGCCAGCCCGCGCCGAATGCGGCGATGGCGCCGAGGCCGATCCCGCCGTTGCTCGTGGCGCCGCTCTGGCCGCGGCGGTTCAGCCACAGCGCGACGAGCGTCAGCACGAACGCGACGGCGAGCGCGGCGAGCACCCAGACGCGGAACGCGACGTACAGCTCGGTCGGATTGCGCGCGGTGCCGAGGCGCGGCAGGAACAGTGCCGCGAACGCGGCGACCACGAAAAAGAGCGCATAGCCGGCCAGATGGCGGCGCAGCTGGTCGCGCGTGACGAGCGGCAGGTAGAGGCCGATCAGCATCGCGATCGGCGGCGCGATCGGCAGCGTGTAGGAGAGCAGCTTCGAATGCGAAGCGCTGAAGAACAGGAAGATGAAGACGATCCACGTCAGCATCAGCGTGACCGGCGCGAAGCCGTTCGGCTGGCGCGGCGTGCGCCACGCGTGGCGCACGCTCTGCACGCTCACCGACAGCCACGGCAGGAAGCCGACCAGCAGCACCGGCACGAAGTAGTAGAACGCGCCGGGCCGGTTCTGCTCGGGCGTCAGATAGCGTTTGAACTGCTGGACGATGAAGAAGAAGTTCAGGAATTCCGGATTGCGCTGCTGCACGAGCACGAACCACGGCGTCACGATCGCGAAAAAGACGATCAGCCCGCTGACCAGATGCAGGCGCTTCCACAGCGCCCAGTCGCGCGCGATCAGCGTATAGAGCACCAGCACGGCACCCGGCAGGATCACGCCGATCAGACCCTTGGACAGCACCGCCAGCGCCATCGACGCCCAGCACAGCCACATCCAGCCGCGCACGCACGGCGGGCGCAGGTTCGGGCGCTGCGCGAGCAGCAGCGCGCACAGCGTGAGCGTCATCCAGAACGACAGGCCCATGTCGAGCGTATTGAAGTGGCCCATCAGGCTCCAGTACGGCGAGCAGCCGAGCACCAGCGCCGCGAAAACGCCGGTTGCCGTGTTGAACACGCGCGCGCCGGTGAAGCCGACCAGCAGCACGCCGGCGAAGCCCGTCAGCGCGGTGTAGAGCCGCGCCTGCCACTCGCCGATGCCGAACCACGCGAACGTCAGCGCATTCGCCCAGGTTTGCAGCGGCGGCTTCTCGAAATACTTGTAGGCGTTGTAGCGCGGCGTGATCCAGTCGCCGGTGACCAGCATTTCACGCGCCATTTCGGCGTAGCGGCCCTCGTCGCTCGGCAGCAGATGGCGCCAGCCGAGCGGCACGAACCAGATCAGGGCAAGCACCAGCACCAGCAGCAGGATCGCGGTGCGGTTGAGCGGTAGCCTCGACGGCGTATCGTTCATGAATTTCAACCTTTTGTTATTGACACGGCGCGCACGGCGCGGCGTTCTGGGCCGTGCGCGCGAACCGGCGGCCAGCGCGGGTTCGCGCGCAATGCCCCGGCGCCGTGCGCCGGCACGCTCAGGCTTCGATCAGCAGCGCGGCCGCGACCCTGCGGCCCTCGGCCATCAGAATGTTGTAGGTGCGGCAGGCCGCCTTGAAGTCCATCGTTTCGACGCCGATGCGCTTCGCCGCGAGCGCGGCGGTCAGGCGCGGATGCGGAAAGCGCAGCCGCTCGCCGCTGCCGAACACGACCACTTCGGGCGCGGCGTCGATCAGCATCGCAAAGTGCTCGGGGCTCAGCTGTTCGAAAGACGAGACGGGCCAGGGAATAACCGGCGCGTGCGGCAGCACGAGGATGCTGCCCGCGTGACGCTCCAGATTGATTTCGACGTAGTCGGCGCCGTAGCCGGTGACGGTGTTCAGCGCGCCGCTGGAATCCTGATGTAATTTCAAATTGGTTTTCCGAAGTCGTCGTGAGACATCATGCGTGTTGCCGGCCTGGTTCGACGTGAGCGAGGCCGCGAGGTTCGACGCGCGTGATACACGAGGGGGCCGAAAAGGCTTGCCGTTGCGGTTGGTGCATTGCGGAAGTCGGCCAAAATCCGCTAAATTATAACTTTTTAGCCGCTTTGCGGCGCCCCTCGCTCAAGCGCCGCCACAAGCCGCGCGGAGCGCACCGGCGTGGCCCACCGGCTACCTGTGTCGGCATCGCCCGCTTATTGCTCGTTTATTGCCCGCTTGTTGCTCGCCTTTTCGCGCTTTTTTGCCCGTGGTTGGCGTCGGGCTTCGCAGCGGCCCGACGGGCAGTGGCGGCGCGATGAGATCGACCCGATTCGCGGCTGGCGGCCATTGCAGGCGTTGCCGCGTCCGAATTTCCCGTAGCGGTGAATCCGAGCGGCCCGGCGTCCTCAGCCGGGCTGTGTTTGCCCAAGGTTTGCCCCAAGCCATCAACCAGGATGAAGTGCCCGCCGTGAAACCCATTCTCAAATCCAACAAGTTGTTGAATGTCTGCTACGACATTCGCGGGCCCGTCCTCGAACATGCGAAGCGGCTCGAAGAAGAGGGCCACCGCATCATCAAGCTGAACATCGGCAATCTCGCGCCGTTCGGCTTCGAGGCGCCGGACGAGATCATTCAGGACATGATCCTCAACCTGCCGGGTTCGTCGGGCTACTCCGATTCGAAGGGCGTGTTCGCCGCGCGCAAGGCGATCATGCACTACACGCAGCAAAAGGGCGTGTCCGGCGTCGAGCTCGATGACATCTACATCGGCAACGGCGCGTCGGAGCTGATCGTGATGGCGCTGCAGGCGCTGTGCAACGACGGCGACGAAGTACTGCTGCCGGCGCCCGACTACCCGCTGTGGACCGCCGGCGTGAGCCTCGCGGGCGGCACGCCGGTGCATTACATCTGCGACGAATCGAATAGCTGGATGCCCGATCTCGACGACATCCGCGCGAAAATCACGCCGAATACGCGCGCGCTCGTCGTGATCAACCCGAACAACCCGACCGGCGCGCTGTATTCGGACGAACTGCTGCTCGGCCTGATCGACATCGCGCGCCAGCACGGTCTCGTGATCTTCGCCGACGAGGTCTACGACAAGATCGTCTACGACGGCAAGACCCACACCGCGCTGGGCTCGCTGTCCGAAGACGTGCTGACGGTCACCTTCAACAGCCTGTCGAAGAGCTACCGCTCGTGCGGCTATCGCGCCGGCTGGATGGCCATTTCGGGCTTGACCGGCGAAAACCGCCGGCTCGCGAAAGACTATCTGGAAGGGCTCGGCATTCTCGCGTCGATGCGCCTGTGCCCGAACGTGCCCGGCCAGTATGCGATCCAGACCGCGCTCGGCGGCTATCAGAGCATCAACGACCTGATCGTGCCGAGCGGGCGTTTGTACAAGCAGCGCGAGCTTGCCTACAACATGCTGACGGCGATCCCCGGCGTGAGCTGCGTGAAGCCGGAAGCGGCGCTCTACATGTTCCCGCGCCTCGATCCGAAGGTGTATCCGATCCAGAACGACCAGCAGTTCATCCTCGATCTGCTGCTCGAAGAGCGCGTGCTGCTCGTGCAGGGCACCGGCTTCAACTGGAAGGCGCCGGATCACTTCCGCGTCGTGTTCCTGCCGAACGTCGACGATCTCGCCGATTCGATCAACCGGATCGCGCGTTTCCTCGACGGCTACCGCAAGCGTCACACAGCCTGAACCAGCCTCGCGTACGATGTGGCGCGCGAATCATGACACATGAGTGACACATGAGGCGCCACATCCGCCCCCCGTTTTTTAATCATCTACTCGAAACACACGCTGCATGGAACCGATCAAAGTTGGACTGCTGGGCTTCGGCACGGTAGGCAGCGGCACCTTCACGGTACTGCGCCGCAATCAGGAAGAAATCAAACGCCGCGCGGGCCGCGGCATCGAGATTGCGCGCATTGCCGTGCGCAACCCCGCGAAGGCGACCGCGGCGCTCGGCGGCGAAGCCGGCGGCGTGGCGCTCACCGATGACTTCAACGCGGTGGTGGACGATCCGTCGATCGCGATCGTCGCGGAAATGATCGGCGGCACCGGCATCGCGCGCGATCTGGTGCTGCGCGCGATCAGAAACGGCAAGCACGTGGTCACGGCCAACAAGGCGCTGCTCGCGGTGCACGGCACCGAGATTTTCGAGGCGGCGCGCGCGAACGGCGTGATGGTCGCGTTCGAGGCGGCGGTGGCGGGCGGCATTCCGATCATCAAGGCGTTGCGCGAAGGTCTGACCGCGAACCGCATCCAGTACATCGCCGGCATCATCAACGGCACGACCAACTACATCCTGTCGGAGATGCGTGATCGCGGGCTCGACTTCGCGACCGCGCTGAAAGCCGCGCAGGAACTCGGCTACGCGGAAGCGGACCCGACCTTCGACATCGAAGGCGTCGACGCCGCGCACAAAGCGACGATCATGAGCGCGATCGCGTTCGGCGTGCCGGTGCAGTTCGAGCGCGCGTACGTCGAAGGCATCAGCAAGCTGGCCGCGATCGACATCAAATACGCCGAGGAACTCGGTTATCGCATCAAGCTGCTCGGCATCACGCGCCGCACCGATAAAGGCATCGAACTGCGCGTGCATCCCACCTTGATTCCGGAAAAGCGTCTGCTGGCGAACGTGGAAGGCGCGATGAACGCGGTCGTCGTGCATGGCGACGCGGTCGGCGCGACGCTCTATTACGGCAAGGGCGCGGGCGCGGAGCCGACGGCCTCCGCGGTGGTCGCCGATCTGGTCGACGTGACGCGCCTGCACACGGCCGACCCCGAGCATCGCGTGCCGCATCTGGCGTTCCAGCCGGACAGCCTGTCGAACACGCCGATCCTGCCGATCGACGAAGTCACGAGCGGCTACTACCTGCGCCTGCGCGTCGCCGACGTGACCGGCGTGCTCGCCGACATCACGCGCATCCTCGCCGACAGCGGTATCTCGATCGACGCGCTGCTGCAGAAGGAGTCGGAGCGCGTCGATGCGAACGGCAAGGGCGAAACCGACATCATCCTGATTACGCACGTCACGGTCGAAAAGCAGTTGAACGCCGCGATCAAGTCGATCGAGGCGCTGAAGACCGTCGTCTCGCAAGTCACGAAGCTGCGCATGGAAGCGCTGAACTAGGCCGAACTATGAACTACCTCTCCACGCGCGGCGCCGGCGCCGGCGAACACCACTCCTTCTCGGACATCCTGCTCGGCG
Organism: Paraburkholderia sp. ZP32-5; assembly: GCF_021390495.1. Classification (NCBI taxonomy): domain Bacteria; kingdom Pseudomonadati; phylum Pseudomonadota; class Betaproteobacteria; order Burkholderiales; family Burkholderiaceae; genus Paraburkholderia; species Paraburkholderia sp. ZP32-5. The sequence goes on from NZ_JAJEJP010000001.1 coordinate 1,881,089, forward strand.
GTCTCGCGAAAGACGGCGGTCTGTATCTGCCCGCGCAATACCCGCAGGTCAGCGCCGACGAACTCGCGCGCTGGCGCACGCTGTCGTACGCGGACCTCGCGTTCGAAGTGCTGTCGAAATTCGTCGACGATATCCCCGCCGACGACCTGCGCGAGCTGACGCGCAAGACCTACACAGCCGCCACGTATTGCAACGTGCGCGACGACGAAAGCGCCGCGCAGATCACGCCGCTGAAAACGCTCGGCATCGAAAACGGCGCGCCGCTCGCGCTGCTCGAACTGTCGAACGGGCCGACGCTCGCGTTCAAGGACATGGCGATGCAACTGATCGGCAACCTGTTCGAATACGCGCTGGCGAAGCACGGCGAAACGCTGAACATTCTTGGCGCGACCTCGGGCGACACCGGCAGCGCGGCCGAATACGCGATGCGCGGCAAGCAGGGCATCCGTGTGTTCATGCTGTCGCCGCACAAGAAGATGAGCGCGTTCCAGACCGCGCAGATGTACAGCCTGCAGGACCCGAACATCTTCAACCTCGCGGTGGAAGGCGTGTTCGACGACGCGCAGGATATCGTCAAGGCCGTGTCGAACGATCACGCGTTCAAGGCGAAGTACAAGATCGGCACCGTCAATTCGATCAACTGGGCGCGTGTCGTCGCGCAGGTCGTCTACTACTTCAAGGGCTACTTTGCCGCGACGAAGTCGAACGACGAGCGCGTGTCGTTCACTGTGCCGTCAGGCAACTTCGGCAACGTGTGTGCGGGTCATATCGCGCGCATGATGGGTTTGCCGATCGAGAAGCTGGTCGTCGCAACGAACGAAAACGACGTGCTCGACGAGTTCTTCCGCACCGGCATCTACCGCGTGCGCAAGGCAGCCGAGACGTACCACACCAGCAGCCCGAGCATGGATATCTCGAAGGCGTCGAACTTCGAGCGCTTCGTGTTCGATCTGCTCGGCCGCGATCCGGCGCGCGTGCTGCAACTGTTCCGCGATGTCGAGGAGAAGGGCGGTTTCGATCTCGCGGCGAGCGGTGACTTTGCGCGCGTTCAGGAGTTCGGTTTCGTGTCCGGCCGCAGCAGTCACGACACCCGCGTGGACACGATTCGCGATGTGTTCGAGCGTTACGACACGATGATCGACACGCATACCGCCGATGGTCTGAAGGTCGCGCGCGAACATCTGCAGCCGGGCATCCCGATGATCGTGCTCGAGACCGCGCAGCCAATCAAGTTTGGCGAGACGATCCGCGAGGCGCTGCTGCGCGAACCGGAACGGCCGGCGGCGTTCTCGGGGCTGGAGGCATTGCCGCAACGCTTCGAGGTCGTGCCGGCGGATGTTCAGCGGGTGAAGGACTTCATCGCGGCTAATACCGGCGCGTAGGCCGGTAAATTGGCTGGTGAATAGGCCCACGCCTACGTGTGCGTGGGCCTCCTTGGCCAGGCACCGGACGGAGCACAACGTGCCTCGCCAGGTGGCAAGCTCGGCCTTGCCAATCCGCAAGATCAGCAGGTCACCACGCACGCTCCCAATCTGCGTGGGCCGTTTCACGGCTCACGCGATGTGCAACGCCGCCACATCGCTTCGTGTCGATCGACACAGCATATCCACCACACGACGCCAGCCGCCTCCTCGCGGTCGCGCGTCGGTCAGTGCCACAACGCCCCATGGCGCCCGGCCGCGCAGGCCAAGGGCATCGGCCGTTACAATATCTTTTTCCCCGCGGCTTCGAGTTCAAGATGTCTACACCTACCCCCCGTGCTCCGATGCTCGCCACCGCGGATGCGCTGGCGATCCTGCTCGACGCCGCGCGCCCGATCGAGGGCACCGAATCGATTCCGACGCTCGATGCGTTGAACCGCGTGCTGTCCGCCGATGTGACTTCACCGCTCGACGTGCCGCCGATGAACACCAGTTCGATGGACGGCTACGCGGTCCGTATCGCCGATCTCGCGCACGGCAACCGCTTGCCGGTTTCGCAACGCATTCCGGCCGGCCATGCGCCGGTGCCGCTCGGGCCCGCCAGCATCGCGCGCATTTTCACCGGCGCGACGGTGCCGCCCGGCGCCGACGCGGTCGTGATGCAGGAGCAAACCGAGGCAGCCGGCGATGAAGTCACGATCGTGCATCGGCCGCAAGCGGGCGAGTGGATCACCGCGCAGGGCGCGGATATTCGCGCGGGCTCGGTGATCCTGCCGGCCGGCACGCGGCTTACGCCGCAGGCGCTGGGGCTGGCGGCGTCGGTCGGTTGCGCGCAACTCGAGGTGCGCCGCCGCGTGAAGGTCGCCGTGTTCTTCACCGGCGACGAACTGACGATGCCCGGCGAGCCGCTGAAGCCGGGCGCGATCTACAACTCGAATCGCTTCACGTTGCGCGGGCTGCTCGAAAATCTCGGCTGCGAAGTGACCGACTACGGCATCGTCCCCGATCAATTCGACGCGACCCGCGCGACGCTGCGCGAGGCTGCTCAGGCGCATGACCTGATCCTGACCTCCGGTGGCGTGTCGGTGGGCGAGGAGGATCACGTGAAGCCGGCGGTCGAGGCCGAAGGGCGTCTGTCGATGTGGCAGATCGCCATGAAGCCGGGCAAGCCGCTCGCGTTCGGTGCGGTGCGCCGTGGCAGCGTTGAAGCTGGCCCGGCAACCGAGGCAGGCGCGGCATCCGCAAGCTCGCCGGCCGCCGCCGAAGCGTTTTTCCTCGGCTTGCCCGGCAATCCGGTGTCGAGCTTCGTCACGTTCCTGATGTTCGTGCGGCCGTTCGTACTGCGTCTGGCCGGCGTGCAAGCGGTCGCGCCGCGCGCGCTGTCGCTGCGCGCCGATTTCACGCAGAGCAAGGCCGATCGCCGCAACGAGTTTCTGCGCGCGCGCGTGAACGCGGCCGGCGGCCTCGATCTGTTTCCGAACCAGAGTTCGGCGGTGCTGACCTCGACCGTGTGGGGCGACGGTCTGATCGACAATCCGCCGAATCACGCGATCAGCGCCGGCGAGACCGTGCGCTTCATTCCGTTTTCCGAACTGTTGAACTGAGGCCGGCGCTGCATCGCAGACCGGCGGCATCCGATGAAGATTGAACTCCGATACTTTGCAAGCGTGCGCGAAGCGCTGAACACGTCCGACGAAACCGTCGACGTCCCCGACGGCATCGCGACCGTCGGCGACGTGCGCGCGTGGCTGCGCGTGCGCGGCGGCATCTGGGCCGAAACGCTCGCCGAAGGCCGCGCGCTGCGCATGGCCTGCAATCACGTGATGACCGGCGCGGGCACGCGCATCACCGAAGGCTGCGAGGTCGCGTTTTTTCCGCCGGTAACGGGCGGTTGAGCGCAACTGCGTCCATCACAGTTCGCCACACAGAAGACCTTAGGAGCCGCCCATGCCCGTTCGCGTCCAGACCGAAGATTTCGACCTCACCGCCGAAGTGGCCGCGCTGCGCGCGCGCAATCCGAAGATCGGCGCGGTCGCGTGCTTCGTCGGTACGGTGCGCGATCTGAACGAAGGCAGCACGGTCGAGACGATGGAGCTCGAGCACTATCCGGGCATGACGGAAAAGTCGCTCGAGGCGATCATCGAGCGCGCGCGCGCACGTTGGCCAGGCGTCGAGGTGCAGATCGTGCACCGCGTCGGCAAGCTCTATCCGCTCGATCAGATCGTGCTCGTCGCGACGACGGCCGCGCATCGGGGCGATGCGTTCGCGTCGTGTGAGTTCGTGATGGACTATCTGAAGACCGAAGCGCCGTTCTGGAAGAAGGAAAAAACCGACGCGGGCGAGCGCTGGGTCGATGCGCGCGTGACGGACGACGCGGCGCTGGCGCGCTGGGGCATCGACTCCGGGAACCGGCTGGCGAAGTAGCCGGATCGCAAGCGCGGCGGCGCCTGCTCACGCTTGCGAGCGCGAGCAGGCCGCACGCAGCAGTTTCACGCGTCGCGCGAGCGCCCGATGATCGGCACCGGAAACGGCTCGCCGGCTGGCCTCGCCGGATGGTCTTCGTCGCCGTCGCGCGGGCGCCGCTTCGGCGCGACACGGTCGAGCAGCGCCTGCTGCTCGGGCGGAATCTTGTAATCCCAGCCGAAACGGCTCAACTGCAGGCTTTGCGCGATCCGCAGCGCGGGCTCCATGAAGCGCACCGCCGCGGCCGGTTGATAGCGCGATTCGACGGTGTCGAGAAACAGATACAGCCAGCGGCTGAAATGCTGCGGCTCGACCCCTTCGAGCGGCTGATGCGCCTGCTGCACGTTGCCGCGATACTGCTTCGCGCCGAGCACGAGGCTGCCCCAGAATGTGCACATCTTCGGCAGATGGTCGTCCCAGCGGCCCGCGAGCTTCGCGTCGAACACGGGGCCGAGCCGCGGATCGGCGCGCACGCGATCGTAAAAGCCGTAGACGAGCGCGCGAATATTCGCTTCGGTCGGTTCGTCCGCGCGCTCGACCGGCGGCGCGGCGGGGAAGGATGGATTCATGCGGGTTCCGGAAAAATGCGGTTCTGATGGCGGCTGGCGGTCGCCGTGGCAGCGGGGGGCGGGCAATCGCGAAGGCACACAACGCGGTCGGCGCCATCGGTGCCGGGCGACGCACAGACGGAGCAGATCACCCGAAGCAGTGCGTCAGCCAGCGAAAAAGACCTCGAATCCCTACCTTTTCGTATGAACGATCGATGCGGGGAACCGTTACCATGGCGACGCGCGACGATATCAGGGCCAGGGCGGATGCCATCGGGCAGTCATCTTAGCCCAGCGCCCGCCCGCCGCCTCCGGCAACCATTGAGTCGATACGGTTATCCATGCGGCCGCAGCGTGCTTGCTCCCAGCCTTTCACACCCTATCTGCATCTATGAGACTGACCGACTATACGGATTACACGTTGCGCGTACTGCTGTACCTCGCGGTAAGACGCGACGGACTGTCGACGATCCACGATATTTCGCAGGCGTACGGCATCTCGAAGAACCATCTGATGAAGGTCGTGCAGCAACTCGGCGAGCGCGGCTGGGTCGAAACCGTGCGCGGGCGCAATGGCGGACTTCGGCTCGGCGGCCAGACGCTCGCGTTGACCATCGGCGACGTCGTGCGGGTGACCGAGAGCGATTTCGCGTTGGTCGGCTGTCTGCCGGACCGGCAGGGCGAGCAGCGTCCTTGCGTGATCACCTCGCATTGCCGTTTGCGCGGCGCGTTGCAGACGGCGAACGATGCCTTTCTCGCCGAACTCGATCGCCATACGATTGGCGAAGTCGCGGAACCGAGGGCCCCGCTCGCGGCGTTGCTCGGGCTGAACAAGAGGATTGCGGTGAGGCCGCTCGCGGAGGTATGACGCAACTCGGGGTGGTTCATTGGGACGGTTCATCGGAGTGACTCAGGCGGCCCGATTGGGTTACGCGGCAACACTCCCGCCATGCAGATCCCCGCAGACGGGCTGAAAAACGAAGCGGCGGCGGTTCTTTCGTTCAAATGTTAAATAGTTACGGTTGAGGCCAAAAAAGCGCTTGAAACCCAAATAAAACGCCTCATTTTGGTGGTAATCGAAATTGGAGGTCTCTTGATGAGAATCGACAAACTCACCACTAAATTCCAGGAAGCACTGGCGGACGCGCAAAGTCTCGCGGTCGGCCACGACAATCAATACATCGAACCGGTACACGTACTGTCCGCGCTCGTCGCGCAGCAGGACGGCTCCGCGCGCTCGCTGCTGTCGCGCGCCGGGGTTCATGTGCAGCCGCTGCAAACCGCGCTCAACGATGCGATGACGCGGCTGCCGCAGGTGCGAGGCACCGACGGCAACGTGCAGATCGGCCGCGAGCTGACCGGACTGTTGAATCAGGCCGACCGGGAAGCGCAGAAGCTCAACGACACGTTTATCGCGAGCGAGATGTTTCTGCTCGCGGTCGCCGACGACAAGGGCGAGACCGGCCGTCTCGCGCGCGAGCATGGGCTGTCGCGCAAATCGCTCGAAACCGCGATCGCCGCGGTGCGCGGCGGCTCGCAGGTGCACAGCCAGGACGCCGAAAGCCAGCGCGAAGCGCTGAAGAAATACACGATCGACCTGACTGAGCGTGCGCGCGCCGGCAAGCTCGATCCGGTGATCGGCCGCGACGACGAAATTCGCCGTTCGATCCAGATCCTGCAACGCCGCACCAAGAACAACCCGGTGCTGATCGGCGAGCCGGGCGTCGGCAAGACCGCGATCGTCGAAGGGCTCGCGCAGCGCATCGTCAATGGCGAGGTGCCGGAAACGCTGAAGAACAAGCGCGTGCTGTCGCTCGACATGGCCGCGCTACTCGCGGGCGCAAAATATCGCGGCGAGTTCGAGGAACGGCTGAAGGCCGTGCTCAACGACATCGCGAAGGACGAAGGGCAAACCATCGTCTTCATCGACGAAATCCATACGATGGTCGGCGCCGGCAAGGCCGAAGGAGCGATGGACGCGGGCAACATGCTGAAGCCGGCGCTGTCGCGCGGCGAGCTGCATTGCGTCGGCGCGACCACGCTCGACGAGTACCGCAAGTACATCGAGAAGGATGCCGCGCTCGAGCGCCGCTTCCAGAAGGTGCTGGTCGACGAACCGTCGGTCGAGGCGACCATCGCGATTCTGCGCGGCCTGCAGGAGCGCTATGAACTGCACCACGGCGTCGACATTACCGACCCGGCGATCGTCGCGGCCGCCGAGCTGTCGCATCGCTACATCACGGACCGCTTCCTGCCGGACAAGGCGATCGACCTGATCGACGAGGCGGCCTCGAAGATCAAGATGGAAATCGACTCGAAGCCGGAAGAGATGGACCGGCTCGATCGCCGGCTGATCCAGCTGAAGATCGAACGCGAGGCTGTGAAGAAGGAGAAGGACGAAGCGTCGCAGAAGCGTCTGCAACTGATCGAAGAGGAAATCGAGCGGCTGAATCGCGAATATTCGGATCTCGATGAAATCTGGACCGCGGAAAAAGCGGCGGTGCAGGGCAGCGCGCAACTGAAGGAAGATATCGAGAAAACGCGCGCGGAAATCACGCGTTTGCAGCGCGAAGGCAAGCTGGAGAAGGTTGCCGAGTTGCAGTACGGCAAGCTGCCGGGGCTCGAGGCGCAACTGAAGGAAGTCACGCGTGCCGAGGCCGAGGAGCAGAACAGTCCGAAACGTCCGCGTTTGCTGCGCACGCAGGTTGGCGCGGAAGAAATCGCGGAAGTCGTGTCGCGTGCGACCGGTATCCCGGTGTCGCGGATGATGCAGGGCGAGCGCGAAAAGCTGCTGCAGATCGAAGCGAAGCTGCATGAGCGGGTGATCGGCCAGGACGAGGCGATCAATGCGGTTGCCGATGCGATCCGCCGTTCGCGCGCGGGGCTGTCGGATCCGAACCGTCCATATGGTTCGTTCCTGTTCCTTGGGCCGACCGGCGTAGGCAAGACCGAGCTGTGCAAGGCGTTGGCGTCGTTCCTGTTCGATTCGGAAGATCACCTGATCCGGATCGACATGAGCGAGTTCATGGAAAAACACAGCGTCGCCCGTTTGATCGGTGCGCCGCCGGGATACGTCGGCTACGAGGAAGGCGGTTATCTGACCGAGGCCGTGCGCCGCAAGCCGTATAGCGTGATCCTGCTCGACGAAATCGAGAAGGCGCATCCGGACGTGTTCAACGTGCTGCTGCAAGTGCTCGACGACGGCCGCATGACCGATGGCCAGGGGCGCACCGTGGACTTCAAGAACACCGTCATCGTAATGACCTCGAATCTCGGTTCGCAGGTGATCCAGTCGATGGTCGGCGAGTCGCAGGAAGCGGTCAAGGACGCGGTGTGGGAAGAAGTGAAGTTGCACTTCCGGCCCGAATTCCTGAACCGGATCGACGACGTGGTCGTGTTCCATGCGCTCGATCGCTCGAACATCCAGTCGATCGCGCAGATCCAGTTGCAGCGTCTGCACGAGCGGCTCGCGAAGCTCGATATGCAACTGGTGGTATCGGACGGCGCGCTCGAGCACATCGGCAAGGTCGGCTACGATCCGCTGTTCGGCGCGCGGCCGTTGAAGCGCGCGATCCAGCAGGAGATCGAGAACCCGATCGCGAAGCTGATTCTGGCCGGCAAGTTCGGCCCGAAGGATGTGATTCCGGTCGAGATGGAAGACGGCAAGCTCGTGTTCGAACGCGTGGTGCACTGAGCTTGCGTACATGAGGAACCGGCGGTTGGAACGGGCAGTCGAACCGTTTCAACCGGCGTTAAAAAACGGCAACGAAGGAAACTTCGTTGCCGTTTTTTTTGCCCAGCGGGTTCGATCGGGCGCGGTGCGCCGGCAAGCGCCGGCGTGCAGCGTTGTTACGCGTTGCCCTTGTTGCCACCGAACAGTGCCGCGAGGCCACCCAGCGCGCCGAGCACGGTGGTCGAGTTCAGTTGGCCGTCGGCCGGCACGGTGCCTTCCGGCGTGGCCGCGTTGACGACGTGCGGCAGAATTTGCGACAGCAGACCCGTCACCTGATCCGGCTGGACCCCAGCCTTGGCCGCGAGGTCGGTGACGGTCTGCGAGCCGAGTACGCTGTGCAGCGCATCGGGCGCGATCGGCTGGTTTTCGCCGTTGCTGACCCACGACGACACGACGTCGCCGAGGCCCTTTTCCTGAAAACGCTGGATCAGCCCGTTCAGGCCGCCCGGCTGGTTGTTGACGAATTCGAGCGCGGCTGTGATCAGCGCTTGCTGGCCACCGCCTTCGGGCGATTTGCCGAGCAGGGAACCGATGGTGTCGAGTAGGCTCATGACGGTCTCTCTTGAATGCCGGCACGCGGATGACGGCCTGGCGGGTGAAAACGCCGCGCGGCTGCGCGGCGTGGTAAGACGGAGGGCGGCGGCGGGGCGATGCCCCTGCGTGCGACGCGACGGCATCGTCGCGTGTCGCTCAGCCTTCGCGATGCCGCCGGCTGCTCCTTGCTGCGTTGTTTCCGGTGTTCCAGCTTGCTGCAACTTCGATAGGGACGGTGGATTCAGTCCGGCTTCGCGCGCTTTACGCGCCGGACGCAGCCGCCGCTGAGGCGGCCTTGCTCTTTTTCGCTTTCTTCTTCGAGGCCTTGGTGCCGGACGCGTCGGCCGGCGCGCTGGCTGCCGCCGCCGGTGCCGAAGCCGCGGCCGCGTCGGATGCCGCGGCCTTGCTCTTCTTCTTCGACTTCGACGTTTTCGCGGCGGATGCCTGCTCGGCTGCAGCCGGCGTGGTAGTCGCGGTAGTCGCGGCCGGTGCGGCCGTCGTGGCCGCGGGCGCCTGCGTCGTGGTGGCGGTCGCCGCCGGTGCTGCCTTCGTGCTGGTTGTGCTGCCTGCCTTGGCCGACGGCTTCGCGCCGGTCGGCGGCGCGGACGAACCGTTGATCGTCAGGCCGGCCGCTTCGAGGTTCACGACCGATTTCTGGCCGATGCCCTTCACGCGCGCGGCGAGATCGTCGGCATTCTTGAACGGGCCGTTTTTCGCGCGTTCATCGAGAATCGCTTTTGCATGCACGGGGCCGATGCCCTTGACCGATTCGAGCGCAGCCTGATCGGCGGTATTGACTTCGACGGCCGCGGCAAATCCGGCCGATAGCGACAAAACGACAGCAACGCAAAGCATGAAAAGCTTCTTCAGCATGGCAAGCACTCCATTGAGGGCAAAAAAGTTAGCCGGGAACGGACGACGCATTCTGTCAGCAGGCGCTGCGTTAAAGCATAGAACAAATCACAGGCCCTTATTTACAATCGCGTCGATTTATACCGACCGATTCGCGACAAGTAAATCGCGGCGGACAATATTTAAACCTTTTGCTTGCTGCTAATAGCGCCGATGATCTTATCGGGCTGCGCGGCGGCCCCTGAAGAGCCGCGCATCAAAGCTGAGGAACCCGCCAGATAGCAGCGTCGAACGCTTGACCTGGAGTGCACTCGAAGTCCTAACCTGAGCCCGTCATGTCGAAACACTCAACCCCACTCACCATTGGCCAGGTCGCCGCGACGATCGGCGTGTCCACGCATACGCTGCGCTATTACGAACAGGCCGGTCTGATCCGGCCGGTCGGGCGCACGCCGGCGGGGCACCGGCTGTATTCGCCGGCCGACCTCGACTGGTTGCGGTTCGTGATGCGTCTGAAGGCGACCGGTATGCCGATCGCCGGCATGCAGGAAATCGCCGCGTTGCGCGCGCAGGGGCAGCCGACGATGCGCGCGCGCCGCGACCTGCTGGTCGCGCACCGGGACGCGTTGCTTGCGCGGATCGCCGATCTGCAAAGCAATCTCGGCGCCATCGACGACAAGATCGCGTACTACGAAGCAGCCACCGAAGCGGTTTCCGACGCGGTCGCGGCAAATGCCACGGTTGAGCACGATCCGGCACGACAGGACGACGAAACCTCGCCGTCCTCACCTTCGCACACCACCGGACAGGACTCGCAATGGACTACGCCAACAACGACCGCTACACCCGCGGCTGGAACAAACTCAAGCAAATCGACGGCTTAGCGGGGGAGCAGGTCATCGCCGCGCTCGCGCCGATCGCGCCGGAATTCGGCCGGCTGCTGATTGAATTCGGTTTCGGCGATATCTACAGCCGCCCTCAGCTCGATTTGCGCGCACGCGAAATTGCGACGATCGCGTCACTTGCGACCCTCGGCTGCGCGCAGCCGCAACTGAAGGTGCACATCGAGGCGGCGTTGAACGTCGGCTGTAGCCGCGACGAGATCGTCGAAGTGTTCATGCAGATGGCGCTTTACGCGGGTTTTCCGGCCGCGCTCAACGCGCTGTTCGCGGCACGCGAGGTTTTCGAGCGGCGGGAGCGGGAGGAACTGGAACCTGGATGTGTGAGTTGATGGGGCGCGGTGGAGGGGCGCGGAGTGACGGGCCGCGCAAAGGCCCGAGGACTAGGCCGCACCGACTTCCATCACATCGCCGAATCGACGCGCAACCCCGCATCGTCGCGCAGATATCGCCGGCTCACGATCCGCCAGTACACGAGCAAGCCAATCCCGGCAATCGCGAGACTAGTCGTGTTCGCGACCCAGAAGCCGCGCGCGCCGGTTAGCCACGCCGGCGTGAGGCCGGTGGTATCGAAGCCGAGCGCGTACCCGCCGCCGAGCCCGACGCCCCATAGCGCGATCGCGTAGATGACGGTCGGCACGACCGCGACCTTGTACGCGCGCAGGACGAACGCGGTCGTGATCTGCAATGAGTCGAACAGGTGATAGCAGGCGACGATCAGCACCAGCGGCAACGCCGCCGCCGCGACCTGCGCATTGGTCGTGTAGCCGCTGACGATGTACGGCCGCAGCACCAGCACGAGCGAGCCGTAGCAGCAGGCGATCGCAACGGCCATCGTGATGCCGTGACGCGACAGCGTGCGCGCCGCTTCCGGCCGATGCGCGCCGAGCGCCTGCGCGACCAGCGTCGACGACGCGATGCCGATCGACAGCGGCGTCATATACAGCACCGCGCCGATGTTGCCGGCGATCTGATGACCCGCGAGCGTCGTCGTGCCGAAGCGCGCGATAAAGAGCGCCATGAACGTGTAGGACGTGACCTCGATCAGATAGGACAGGCCCATCGGAATGCCCAGACGCAATTGCGCGGCCTGACGCTGCCAGACCGGCCAGCAGAAGCGCGTGAAAATGCCGAGTGCCTTGAAGTCGTCGACGCGCGCGAGCAGCAGCATGCCGAGCACCGCGAGGGTCCAATTGAGCAGCGTGCTGGCGAGCGCGCAGCCCGGGCCGCCCAGCGCCGGCACGCCCAGCCCGCCGAAAATGAACCACAGATTGAGCGGGATTTTCAGCAGCAGTGCGGCGACCTGCAGGAACATCACGAGCCGCGGTTTGCCGAGCGCATTGGCGACCGAGCTATAGATTCGAAACGCCAGCCCGGCGGGCAGGCCGAACGCGAGAATCCGCAGATACGCGAGCGTGCGCTCGTGCAGCGCTTCCGGCACGCGCGACAGGTTCAGCAGCGGTCCGGGGAAGAACAGGATCAGAAAGCCGAGTACGGTCAGCGCCGCCGCGAGCCACAGCGACTGGCGCACTTCCTCGCCGATTTCGGAGTAACGGCGCGCGCCGTACAGTTGCGCGGCGATCGGCTGCAGCGCGGTCAGAATGCCGGTCAGACCGATATAGACCGACACGTAGATCGACGAGCCGAGGCCGAGCGCGGCCAGATCGACCGCCGAGTAGCGGCCGACCATCGCCGTATCGAGCACGCCGAAGGCGATGATCGCCAACTGGCCGATCAATACGGGCCACGCGAGCGCGGCGATTTTCCGTACGTCGGCGAACATGGTCAGTTGAGCTTCTTGTGCCAGCTGCGGCGCTTGCCTGGCGGCGGCTTCGGACGATCGATGCGCACATACAGGCGGAAGCGCTCGTCGCGGTCGGCCGCGCGCCGGCCTTCCCAGACCAGCTTCCAGATGTAGTCGGGCATCGCGCTCGGGTCGCCGTAGTCCTGCGTGTCCTGACGCAGGATCACGTCGCAGTCCTGGTCGAACGCGAAGTGCATGTCGCCGAAATACGCGAAGGTCGCGATCTGCGCATTGCCGAGCCGTACCGGCGCGATGCACGTGTAGTCCTCCGGCAGATGACTCGCGATCTGCTGTGCGACGTCGCGATAAGTCCGACTGTAATTGACGACCGGCAGCCACAGGGTCATCAGCAGCACCCACATCAGCGTCGTGCCGGCGCTCGACAGCACGACGCTGCGCCACAGCACCTTCGGATGACGCGCGAGACGCCAGCGCACCAGCACGAACCAGCAGACGGTCACCGCGACCGCGCACACGAACGACAGAATCTTGAACTGCGGCACGTAACCCGGCGCGAGCCGTGCGAGGTTGCGCGCGAGCGGATGCGGGAAGCCAGTGAGACTCGCTGCGTACACGAGCCACACGAAGCTGCCGAGAATCGTGAAGCTGAGTAACGCGAACCAGTCGATCGCATTGATCGCGCCGCGCTTCAACGTCGGCAGCGCGAAGGTTGCCAGCACCGCGAGCGGCGGCAGCAACAGCATGTACAGCCGGTTCGATTGATGGCTTTGCAGCACGACGAGCACGAACAGCGGACCGATCACCGACAGCGGAATCGCGACGTGCGGCGCGCGCCGCAGCCCCTTCCAGCTGAACCACGACCACAGCGCGAGCGGCCACGCGGGCCAGGTGAAGAGCGGCAGATTTTTCAGCGCATACGCGGCGACCGAGCCGGGCGGCCCGGCGAACGAGCTCAGGCTCACGTGCAGCCACTGGTTCAGATACCAGACCGCGTCGTCGGGGAAGGCGGCGAGCGCGATGATCGGCCACGACACCGCGAGCACCAGCGCGACCGGCAGACCGGCGAGCAGCAGCCAGCGCGAGCGCGTCTCGCGGACGATCAGCGTCATCGCCAGCGTGCCGAGCAGCAGCGCGCCGACCAGTACCGGGCTGCTCGCGAGCGTGACCAGACCGATCGCGAGGCCCCAGATCAGCGCACCCTGGATCGGCTTGTCGATCATGCGCACGAGGCCGTACACGAGCATCGCGATGCAGACGAACTGCGCGAGCTGCGGGGTGGTCTCATGGCCACGCTCGGCGAGGCCGAAGCAGGCGAGCAGGATCAGCAGCGCGCCGTCGGCGAGGGTGCGGCCGTAGTCGCGCGGCTCCGGTTCGCCGCCGAACGCATATTTGAACGGCTGGACCTCGGCGCGCCGGCCGAGCAGATAGGCGGCGTACCAGACGAACGCGCAGCCCGCGCAGAACAGCAGGCCGGTGAACACGCGCGACGCGTTGCTCGCATCGACCCACGGCGCGAGTACGCGGATCGCGCTGGCGCCGAGCCAGTAGCCGAGCGGGCCGTCCTCGGTCAGATATTTGCCGACCAGATTCGGCAGCAGCCAGTCGTGGGCGCCGCCGTTGGCCATCGTCCACATGACACCGAAGCCGGCTGCGTCCTCGTTCTTCCACGGATCGCGGCCGAACAGGCCAAACGACGCATAGACGATACAGATGGTCAGCAGCAGCCAGCGCGGCAATGCGCTGGTCGCGGAGGCAGTGAGGCGAACGACAGGTCTCATGCGGTGTGCGGGTATTGGATAAGCGATGCAGCCGGGGTTGGGCGGCGGGTGCGGCCGGGATGGCCCGTCTGCGGCATGCGGCATTGTAGTCGTGCCGCGCGATGCCCGTCACGGCCGGTAACGACCGGCAACGTCGTTGCGAAAGCTGTAACACCGCAGTGCGGATGCGCGCCGGGCAGCGCTTGCGGTGGTGGTTTTGCGCGGCAGGTCATGCAGGCATCGTGTCGGCGCGGGCGACAAAAAAGGGCAGCTCGCGCTGCCCTTTTTTGTCTGCTTCGCTGCCGGCTCAGGACCGGCGACGATGCGGGTATTACTTTGCTGCTGCCTTGCCCGAAGCGCGTGCGCCGAACTTCTTGTTGAACTTCTCGACGCGGCCGGCCGTGTCCATGATCTTCTGCTGGCCGGTGTAGAACGGGTGCGATTCCGACGACACTTCGATCTTCGCGAGCGGGTAGGTCTTGCCGTTGAATTCGGCGGTTTCGCGCGTCTGGATGGTCGAGCGCGTCACGAACTTGAAGTCGTTCGACATATCGATGAACAGGACTTCGCGGTAATCCGGGTGAATGCCTTCTTTCATGGTCTTTCCTTTAATCTGGCGGTAGCCAACCCGCGTGCAGCCTTGAATTGGACTGCCTTCAGGCGCGAGCCACTTGCCTACGGTCGAAAAACGGCGATTATGCCAGAAAATCAGTTGCTTGGCGATTTTTCTGCCAGCGATTTCTATTGGCGCGGACCGGCAGACTCGCGCCGGCGCGGGTTGGCGTCGACAGCCCGAGGATTCGCGAAGGTGCTCGCGTCAAACCGGCGTGAAAGTCAAACCGACGCGCGCCGGATCCTGCCGGTAATAGCGCGCGAGCAGTCGATATAGCTCCGGATACTCGGCCTCGAAGGGCTGTGGTTTTACGAACAGCGCTTCACTGCAGACGGCAAAAAATTCGGATGGGTGATCGGCCGCGTACGGATCGATCAGCGATTCGCGTTCGAAGCGCGCCCAGCGCCGCTCGGGTACCGCGTCGACTTTTGCGCAGAACTGGTCGTATGCGTGATCGAACACATCGGCCCAGCCCTGGGCGTCGAGCGGCGCATGCCAGCGGCGCATCAACGGCGGATGGCCGTCCGCTTCGCCGTTCACCATGTCGATCTTGTGCGCGAACTCGTGGATAACGACGTTGTACGCATCGGTGCCGTCGGTCATCTGCGCGTCTTCCCACGACAGCACCACGGGACCGCCTTCCCATGCTTCACCACTCGCGTCGTGCTCGACCTCGTGCACGACGCCGTCTTCGTCCTCGACGGTTTTGCGGATCACGAACTCGCCTGGATAGACGATGACGCCGACCCAGCCGCGGTATAGATCGAGGCTCAGATTCAACACCGGCAGACAGGCTTGCACGGCGATTCCGACCGTCATCGCGTCGGTCAACTCGAGTTCGTGCGCGGTCGAGAATTCCTTGTTCGCGATGAACAGGCTCGTCAGTTCGCGTAGCCGAGCGAGATCGGGCGCATCGAGATGGGCGAGGAAGGGTAGGCCGGCGAGCGTCGCCTGCCACAACGGTTCGTCGATCGCGTAGTCGCGCAGCGCGCGCTCGCGGCGTCGAGTGCCCAGCCAGTGCGTGAGTTTCGAGAGCATGTCGGATCACACCTCTAGTCGATCTGTTGGTGCCGCGCGAGGAGCAGGGCGCCGCAAAGTTTTTCGTCGGCGTTGCGAGCGTGTTCTGGAACACTGGATTGTACGGATTCGTGGCGTTTGCGAGGTGGCTCTGACGGGGTGCCTTGCGGCGCTGTTCGACGATGTTGGCCGAGGGAGGGGGCGTCGCCTCGTACTACTTCCGTGTGCGCGGGTCCGCATTTAGTCAGTCGACGGCGGCCTGGCTCACGGCCAACCATCCGATTGAATTCGTAGACATGACGGTGAGTTCCCGCTACACGCACGTGCGGAAGCAGGGAACGGCCGGCAGCGCGCGGCAGGCGAAAAAAAACCGCTCGTCGATACCGAGCGGTTTCTCATCCAGTACAGCGGTTGGCCGAGGTGGCCAACGTCAATGCCAACGCCAGGCGTTAGCCGCCACCACCGCGGCGCATCATGTCGAAGAACTCAGAGTTGCTCTTCGTCTGGCGGATCTTGTCGAGCAGGAATTCCATCGATTCGACTTCGTCCATGTCGTGGATGAACTTGCGCAGCACCCAGATCTTTTGCAGCACTTCGGGCTTGATCAGCAGTTCTTCGCGGCGCGTGCCCGACTTGTTCAGGTTGATCGACGGATACACGCGTTTTTCGGCGAGACGGCGCTCGAGGTGCACTTCCATGTTGCCGGTGCCCTTGAACTCTTCATAGATCACGTCGTCCATGCGGCTGCCGGTTTCGATCAGCGCGGTGCCGATGATGGTCAGCGAGCCGCCTTCTTCGATATTGCGCGCCGCGCCGAAGAAGCGCTTCGGACGCTGCAGCGCGTTGGCATCGACACCGCCGGTCAGCACCTTGCCCGAAGCGGGCACGACGGTGTTGTACGCGCGCGCGAGACGCGTGATCGAGTCGAGCAGAATCACGACGTCGTTCTTCATTTCGACGAGACGCTTGGCCTTCTCGATCACCATTTCGGCGACCTGCACGTGGCGCGCGGCCGGTTCGTCGAACGTGGAGGCGATCACTTCGCCGGCCACCGACCGCTGCATTTCCGTCACTTCTTCCGGGCGTTCGTCGATCAGCAACACGAACAGCTTGACGTCCGGGTGGTTCTGTTTGATTGCGTGCGCGATGTGCTGAAGCATCACCGTCTTGCCCGACTTCGGCGATGCGACGAGCAGACCACGCTGGCCCTTGCCGATCGGCGCGATCATGTCGATGATGCGACCCGTCACATTTTCTTCACCACGCATTTCACGTTCGAGCAGCAGCACCTTGTTCGGATGCAGCGGCGTCAGATTTTCGAACATGATCTTGTGCTTCGAGGCCTCCGGCGGCTGGCCGTTGACCTTGTCGACCTTCACCAGCGCGAAATAGCGTTCGCCGTCTTTCGGCGTGCGCACTTCGCCTTCGATCGTGTCGCCCGTATGCAGATTGAAACGGCGGATTTGCGACGGGCTGATATAGATGTCATCCGTGCTGGCGAGGTAGGAGGTTTCCGGCGAACGCAGGAAACCAAAACCGTCCGGCAGCACTTCGAGCGTGCCGTCGCCGAAGATCGTGTCGCCCGCTTTGGCTCGTTTTTTTAGAATGGCGAACATCAATTCCTGCTTGCGCAGGCGGTTCGCGCTTTCGATCTCGAGGCCATTGGCCATCTCGATCAATTGGGACACGTGCAGAGTCTTAAGCTCGGATAAATGCATACGGAGAACCCGCAGGAGAAGGTGCGACGAAATGGAATCTGGGAGGAGGGGTGAGCGGAGCGCTCAAAGACTTACGCGTCTTTTCGACGTTTTGCGGATTCTAGCATAGCACACGCCAATTTCCGCCAGTGCGGCAGCGTGGCATCTTTGTATTAAAGCGTGTTGCCGGCTGACAACACGCTTTTCAGCGAGCGCGCGGCTGTTCGTCCAACCTGCTGCGCCCGGTCCGGCGTGTTTGCGGATTACGTTGAATCCGCAAACGCCGCGGCACTGTATTACAGATTGCCGTCGAGGAACGCGGTCAGTTGCGACTTCGACAATGCGCCGACTTTCTGCGCGGCAACAGCGCCGTTCTTGAACAGGATCAGCGTCGGGATACCGCGCACGCCAAACTTGACCGGCGTCGACTGATGTTCGTCGACATTGATTTTCGCGACTTGCAGGCGATCCGCATAATCCTTCGCGACTTCGTCGAGGATCGGCGCGATCATCTTGCACGGACCGCACCATTCGGCCCAGAAATCGAGCAGCACGGGTTTATCGGATTTCACGACGTCCTGTTCGAACGATGCGTCGCTGATATGCTTGATTTGTTCGCTCATTTATGAATACCTCTATCGGTTCGAGGCCCGCCTGAATTGCTCGCCACGATACATCAAAAACCGGGAAAATTTCCGTTCGCTTTGCCGCGTCCGGGACCTTGCCTGGCATCCCCGCGCAGGTCCGGAAAGGGCGCCGGATTTGCGCGGAATACGCGGAAAGGCCCGCGTTTGCGGGTCATTCAACTGGCAGTGTAGCTTAATTCGCTATGCGTTGCCGATGAGCGATAGTACTCGTTAAGGCAGTGGGGCCAATGACTGCTGATCAAGCACCGCCCGGTTTTCGTCGCGTCGTGATATCGCGATGAAATGAAAATGGTGGCGGCTACAGAGAACTCAAGTGCCGCCTGGTCGTAGCCGCGAAAGTGTTTATCTATATATAGATGTGAAGAAGGCGCTCAGCATCGGAGGATGCCCGATCCCGCGCGTCGATCGTGCTTTGCTCGCATTAACAGTCGCGCTATCCACTAAGCGATGATAGAATCTTTCGTGACGGGCCTCCTCGCATGGAGGGATGGTCAACCTGGTCAGGTCGGGAACGAAGCAGCCACAGCCGTTTTCCACCAGTGCCGAGGGTCAGGCTCGTCACCTTCGCTTTTCTTCTTCGCGGGTTCCCGCAATTGCTTCCAAATTCGCCGTCTTTTGCTCGCAGTGTTCCTCTTGAACATTGGTGTGGTTCGATCGTGCGCGGCTGATCGTCTGATCTATCGCCGGCCGGTTTCTGCGCTGCTGCGCCAGCCTGCTCCGGCAAAGCCTCGGCGTGCATTCGCACGCCGTCCCGAATCGGTTTTTCGTCCCATTGTTACTGATACAATTTCCGGATGACCTATCAAGTTCTCGCACGCAAATGGCGGCCGAAGGATTTCGCTTCGCTCGTCGGACAGGAGCACGTGGTGCGCGCGCTCACCCATGCGCTCGACGGCGGCCGTCTGCATCATGCGTATCTGTTTACAGGTACGCGCGGCGTCGGCAAGACCACGCTGTCGCGCATCTTCGCGAAGGCGCTGAACTGCGAGACCGGTGTGACTTCGACGCCGTGCGGCGTGTGCCGCGCATGCCGTGAGATCGACGAAGGGCGCTTCGTCGATTATGTCGAGATGGACGCGGCGAGCAATCGCGGTGTCGATGAAATGGCCGCGCTGCTCGAGCGCGCGGTGTACGCGCCGGTCGATGCGCGCTTCAAGGTCTACATGATCGACGAAGTGCACATGCTCACGAACCACGCGTTCAACGCGATGTTGAAGACGCTGGAAGAGCCGCCGCCGCACGTCAAATTCATTCTCGCGACTACCGATCCGCAGAAGATTCCGGTCACGGTGCTGTCGCGCTGTCTGCAGTTCAATCTGAAGCAGATGCCGGCCGGCCATATCGTGTCGCATCTCGAGCGCATTCTCGGCGAAGAGAACGTGCCGTTCGACGCACAGGCGTTGCGTCTGCTCGCGCGCGCCGCCGACGGCTCGATGCGCGATGCGCTGTCGTTGACCGATCAGGCAATCGCGTATTCGGCCAATCAGGTCGGCGAGGACGCGGTGCGCGGCATGCTCGGCGCGCTCGATCAAAGCTACCTGATCCGTTTGCTCGACGCGCTCGCGCAGGGCGATGGCGCCGCGGTGCTTGCGATCGCCGATGAGATGGCATTGCGCAGCCTGTCGTTTTCGACCGCGCTGCAGGATCTCGCGAGCCTGCTGCACCGGATCGCATGGGCGCAGTTCGCGCCGTCGTCAGTGCTCGACGAATGGCCGGAGGCCGCCGATCTGCGCCGTTTCGCCGACACGCTGAGTGCCGAGCAGGTACAACTGTTCTATCAGATCGCGACGATCGGCCGAAGCGAACTGGGTCTCGCGCCCGATGAATACGCCGGCTTCACGATGACCCTGCTGCGTATGCTCGCGTTCGAACCGGCGCCGACAGGCGGCGCGGGCGCGAGCGGGGCTGGGTCGCAGGCAGGTGTATCTAGCGCCGCGGCGAAGCGCTCCGGCGCGCCGACGGTCGCCGCGTTGCGCGCGCCGTCGATGGCGTCGGCAACCGCCGCGCCGCTACCGCCAGTCGGGGGCGCTCGCGTCCCGGCGGCCGCTGTCGAGCAGGCCCGTGCACCACAGGCTAGCGATGCGGGCATGGAGCAGGGTGATACGGCGAAGTCCGCCGCGCCGGCTGCCAGACCCGTCGCGCCGCAGCTTGGCGACGCAATGCAAGACAAGACCACGCCGCAAGCGTCGGATCTCGGTGCCGCCAGCATCGACCAGACGGCGCCGGTTACGAGCGATGCGAAGTCATCGACCGCGCGCGTTGACGATACGCCGCCGCCTGCCGCTACCGCACGTCCGTTGGCGCCATGGGAAGACGCGCCGGCCAGTAACAACACGGCCGGCGCTGCCACTGCCGCTTCGAACGAACTCGCTTCGAACGAAAACACCGATGTCGCACCCGTAACTGAGCCGGCCGCACCGGCAACCGCCGCGCCCGCAAGCACGCAGCAAGCCACCGAATCGCTGCCGCAGGACGACGAACCGGCGCCACAAACTTCCGCGTCACCCGTACCCGAGCAGGACCCGCTGCCACAAACCACTGCGGCGCCAGCGCAGACTGCCCCCGCCGCGCGCCGGGCAGGCGGCGCGAGCGCCGCACTCGATGTGCTGCGCAACGCCGGCCTGAAGACATCTTCCGACCGTGGCCGCGCAAGCCCCAGCGCAGCCGCGAAACCCGCAGCGCCCGTCGCACCGAAACCAAGCGCACCGCGCGTGGTCGTCCCGGTACCGACGCCCGGCGCCGCGCGCCGCGCGCCGCAGGAAGCCGCTGGCGCTGCCGCGCAGCCGTCGTCAGCACGCGGCGCGGATAACAACTCGCAACAGAACGGCTCGTCGATGCCGCCGTGGGACGACATGCCGCCCGACGACTACATGCCGCTGTCCGCGGCGGACGACGGCTACTTCGGCCCGCCGGACGATAACTTCGTCCCGGTATTCGACCACGGTCCCGACGATGTCCGCATGGATGGTCCGGCCGCGGCAACCCGGCCGGCAGCAGCGCCAGCACCGGTGGTCGACAACCGTCCGCTACCGCCCGCGGTGCCGCTCGACCCGCTTGGCTTCACCGGCGACTGGCCCGCGCTCGCGGTCGATCTGCCGTTGAAGGGCATTTCGTATCAACTGGCGTTCAACAGCGAACTGATGGCGCTCGAAGGCAATACGCTGAAGCTGAATGTGCCGGTGCCGCAATACGCGGAAACGTCGCAGGTCGCTAAACTGAAAGCAGCGCTCGTCGAGCGGCTCGGCCAGAACATCGATGTCCAGGTCGAAGTCGGGCCGGCGCGCCGCACCGCTGCCGCGCACGACGCCGCGCTGCGCGCGCGGCGCCAGCAGGAAGCCGAGCGCGAGATCAACGCCGATCCGTTCGTGCAGTCGCTGATTCGCGAGTTCGGCGCCACCATCGTGCGCGACTCGATTCGCCCGCTTACCCCGGACGCAGCCCCGAACGGCGCGTCGCAGGCCCACTGATCCACCGGTTCGCGGCGCCAGCACGGCGCCGCAACCCCAGATTTCACGCTATCCAGAAGGAGCACGTCCATGATGAAAGGCCAACTCGCCGGGCTGATGAAGCAAGCCCAGCAGATGCAGGAAAACATGAAGAAGATGCAGGAGCAACTCGCGCAGATCGAAGTCGAGGGGCAGTCGGGAGCCGGTCTCGTGAAGGTGACGATGACCTGCAAGAACGACGTGCGCCGCGTGTCGATCGACCCGAGCCTGCTCGCCGACGACAAGGACATGCTCGAAGACCTGGTCGCCGCCGCGTTCAACGACGCAGTGCGCAAGGCCGAGGCGACCGCCCAGGAAAAGATGGGCGGCATGACCTCGGGTCTGCCGCTGCCGCCGGGCTTCAAGCTGCCGTTCTGAGCCTGCCCGCTGTCATGAAGGCACACGCCGCGGCGTTGGAAGCCGCGGTGTACACGGCGATGCCGGGCACGCCCGCGCGACATGCGTAGGCTGAAGGCCCCAAAAGTATCGCAAGCAAGCACCGAACAAAGTGCAGGCCGAACGCTTGAGCGCGGCAATCGCGCTTAAGCGTGGTTCGAGTTCCGCACCGCTATCCCGACTTGCCCACCCGGGCACCACCCACTTCGACGCCGATCCGCATGAAACAACCTTCCGCCCTGTCGGCGCTCGTCGAAGCGCTGCGCGTGCTGCCCGGTGTCGGGCCGAAGTCAGCGCAACGCATGGCGTATCACCTGATGCAGCACGATCGCGAGGGTGCCGAAAAGCTCGGCCGCTCGCTGATGTTCGCGACCGAGCACCTGCGCCACTGCGAAAAATGCAACACGTTTACCGAAGCGCAGATCTGCGAAGTCTGCCTCGATGAAGAGCGCGATCCGTCGCTGCTGTGCGTTGTCGAAACGCCGGCCGACCAGATCATGCTCGAACAGACGATGACCTATCGCGGTCTCTATTTCGTGCTGATGGGACGGCTCAGTCCGCTCGACGGCATCGGCCCGAAGGAGATCCATTTCGACCGGCTCGTGAAGCGCGCGTCGGATGGCGTCGTCAAGGAAGTCGTGCTCGCGACCAATTTCACCAACGAAGGCGAGGCCACCGCGCATTACCTCGGGCAGACGCTGAAGGCGCGCGGGTTGTCGGTCACGCGTCTCGCGCGTGGCGTGCCGGTCGGCGGCGAGCTCGAATATGTCGACGCGGGCACGATCGCGCGCGCGATGCTCGATCGCCGTACGATGTAGCGCGCTTGCAAATGCCGCACCGTGCGGCGATGGGGCACAGCTGCGCTGTGCGGCGGCACATGGCTTACCGTGCGCTACTGCATCGCGCGGGCTGCAAACAAACTCCGCCGCATGCACGAGAATGCACGGAGCGCCGCAAGGCGAGACCGTCGTCAGTAGCACAATAAAGGAGACACATGAGCGCCACCCCCGAATCAGGCGCGGGCGCCGCGCCGCAATCCGCACATGGCCCGCTCTCCGGCGTCAAGGTGCTGGAACTCGGCACGCTGATCGCCGGACCGTTCGCCGCGCGCTTTCTCGGCGAATTCGGTGCCGACGTGATCAAGATCGAAGACCCGAAAGGCGGCGACCCGCTGCGTAAATGGCGCAAGCTCTATCCGGAAGCCGGCGGCACGTCGCTGTGGTGGGCCGTGCAGGCGCGCAATAAGAAATCCGTGACGATCAATCTGAAAGCCGACGAGGGCAAGGAGATCGTGCGACGCCTTGCGAAAGAGGCCGATATCGTCGTCGAGAATTTCCGTCCGGGTCTGCTCGAGAAACTGGGCCTTGGCTACGACGTGTTGTCCGCGGAAAACCCCGGCCTCGTGATGGTGCGTCTGTCGGGTTACGGGCAGACGGGTCCGTATCGCGATCGGCCCGGCTTTGGCGCGATCGCCGAATCGATGGGCGGCCTGCGCCATATCACCGGCTACCCGGATCTGCCGCCGCCGCGCATCGGCATTTCGATCGGCGATTCGATCGCCGCGTTGCACGGCGTGATCGGCGCGCTGATGGCGCTGCATCACAAACAGGTGAACGGCGGCAAAGGGCAGGTGGTCGACGTCGCGCTGTACGAAGCCGTGTTCAACATGATGGAAAGCGTGGTGCCCGAATACGGCGTGTACGGCATGGTGCGCGAGCGCACCGGTGCGTCGCTGCCGGGCATCGTGCCGTCCAATACCTATCCGTGCCGCGACGGCAGCATCGTGATCGGCGGCAATAGCGATCCGATTTTCCGGCGCCTGATGATCGCGATCGAACGCGACGATCTCGCCAATGACCCGGCGCTCGCGCATAACGACGGCCGCGTGCCGCGCACCGAGGAAATCGACGCCGCGATCGCCGCGTGGCTGTCCACGCGCACGATCGACGAGGCGCTTGCAGTGCTCAATGCCGCCGACGTACCGGTGGGCCGCATCTACAGCGTCGCGGATATGTTCACCGATCCGCAGTACCTCGCGCGGCAGATGATCCAGCGTTTCAAGTGGCAGGACGGCAAGGAAATCACGCTGCCGGCCATCACGCCGAAGCTCTCGGCGACGCCCGGCGAGACTCGCTGGCTGGGTCCGGAACTGGGTGAACATACCGATGAAGTCCTTCAATCACTAGGTTATGATTCTGACGGCATCGCAAGGCTGCGCGCGCAACAGATAGTCTGACGGGCGCGCGGCGCGCCGTCGGCAGTCGCGACGGCGCGAACAGAAGGGCCATACAAAAAAGCGGGAAAAGGCGCGGCGACGAGGCGCGAGCCGCGCCGCGCGATCGACGCAAAAGCGCCATACACGAGCGCTGCGCGACAGCACGTAATAGCGCCGCAAAAAAAGCCGGACCACAAAATCTGGAGACGACAGACCATGCAACGCAGAACCTTCCTCGCCGGCGGCGCCGCGCTCGCAGGCGCCACGCTGACCGCCACCCCGTTCGCTTTCGCGCAAGGCAAACCCGAGACCACCAAGGTCGCGATCGCGGTCGGCGGCAAGAACCTGTTCTACTACCTGCCGCTGACGATCGCGGAGCGTCGCAACTACTTCAAGGACGAAGGGCTCGACATCGAGATTTCCGATTTCGCCGGCGGCTCGCAGGCTTTGAAAGCCGCGGTCGGCGGTAGCGCGGATGTCGTCTCCGGCGCGTTCGAACACACGCTACTGTTGCAGGCGCAAAAGCAGTATTTCCGCGAATTCGTGTTGCAGGGGCGCGCGCCGCAGATCGTGCTCGCCGTGTCGAAGAAGACCATGCCGAATTACAAGTCGATTGCCGATCTGAAAGGCAAGAAGATCGGCGTGACCGCGCCGGGTTCGTCGACGTCGATCATGGCGAGCTTCGTGCTCGCGAAAGCCGGCCTGAGTCCGAAGGATGTCGCGTTCATTGGCGTGGGTGCGGGCGCCGGCGCGATTGCCGCGCTGCAGTCCGGGCAGATCGACGCGATTGCCAATCTCGATCCGGTGATCACGCGTCTCGAACGTTCGGGCGAAGTGCGCGTCGTATCGGATACGCGCACGCTCACCGATACGCACAGTGTGTTCGGCGGCGATATGCCGGCCGGCTGCCTGTATGCGTCGCAGACGTTCATCACGAAGAATCCGAACACCACGCAGGCCCTGACCAATGCGATGGTGCGCGCGCTCAAGTGGCTGCAGAACGCAAGCGGCAGCGAACTGATCAACACGGTGCCGGAAAGCTATCTGCTCGGCGATCGCGCGCTCTATCTGGACGCATGGCAGCACGTGCGCGAGGCGATGTCGCCGGACGGCATGATGCCGGCGGATGGTCCCGCGACGTCGCTGAAGACGCTGAAGGCATTCGATCCGATCATCCAGAACGCGCAGATCGATCTGTCGAAAACATGGACCAACGATTTCGTGAAGAAGGCGCTGGCGACCGTCAAGGCATAGGCGCGTACGCGTAGCGGGCGGCAAGCGAGCAGGAAGCGGGAAGGAAGCGGGCAGCGCAATGCGTCGCGCCCGCGCCAATTCCCGCCGCGGCCGTCACCTTTTCCCCCAACCCGATTCCAGAAGCGAGCCGAACGATGACCGTTGCTGCCCTGGCGCTCGAAAACATCACCTGCACGTTTGCTGCCCGCGATAATCGCTCGCAGCGCTACACGGCGGTCAAGGACACGACGCTGCGCATCGAGCCGGGCGAGTTCGTGTCGGTGGTCGGTCCGACCGGCTGCGGCAAGTCCACGCTGCTGAACGTCGGCGCGGGTCTGCTGCAACCGTCGTCGGGAAGCGTCAGCGTGTTCGGCGAGCGGCTCGAAGGGTTGAATCGCCGCGCGGGCTACATGTTCCAGGCCGATGCGCTGATGCCGTGGCGCTCGGCGCTCGACAACGTGATGGCCGGCCTGTCGTTTCATGGCACGCCGGCCGACGAAGCACGCGCGAAAGCGGACGAATGGTTAAAGCGCGTCGGCTTGGGCGGCTTTGGCGATCGTTATCCGCATCAGCTTTCGGGCGGCATGCGCAAGCGCGTCGCGATGGCCCAGACGCTGATTCTCGATCCCGACATCATCCTGATGGACGAGCCGTTCTCCGCGCTCGATATTCAGACGCGTCAGCTGATGGAAAACGAACTGCTCGATCTATGGGCCGCGAAGCGCAAGGCGGTGCTGTTCATTACGCACGATCTCGATGAGGCGATCGCGATGTCGGATCGCGTCGTGGTGCTGTCGGCGGGGCCAGGCACGCATCCGATCGGCGAATTCAGGATCGATCTGCCGCGTCCGCGCGATGTCGCCGAAATCCGCTCGCATGCGCGTTTCGTCGAGTTGCATGCACAGATCTGGAGCGTGCTGCGCGATGAAGTGCTGAAGGGCTATCAGCAGCAACTGACCGCTGTTTAAGCGTGCCGCGCTGCGGCGCCAGGCGCGGAAGAAAAGAAAACGCAGGAAAACGCGTTCAACCATCGTCGAAGGCAAACCAAGTCATGTGGAAGAAGTTGCGCCCGAACCGGGCGAATCTGGTGATCTGGCAATGGCTGCTGCTCGTGCTGTGCTTCGTGCTCTGGTACGTGCTGACCAGCCCGACGCTGCTGCCGCCGTTCTATTTCGACGATCCGAACAAGGCCGCGTTCTTCTTCGGCGAACCGCAGAAGGTATTGCAGCGGATCTGGGAATGGTTCACGAGCGGCGAAATCTATCTGCATCTATGGATCACGCTGGTCGAGACCGTGCTCGCGTTCGCGCTGGGCACCGCGATCGGACTCGGCTTCGGCCTGTGGCTCGCGCTTGCGCCGCTCGCAAGCGCGCTGTTCGACCCGTACGTGAAGGCCGCGAATTCGATGCCGCGCGTGATTCTCGCGCCGATCTTCGGCGTGTGGTTCGGCCTTGGCATCTGGTCGAAGGTTGCGCTCGGCGTCACGCTGGTGTTCTTTATCGTGTTCTTCAACGTCTATCAGGGCGTGAAGGAAGTCAGCCCGGTCGTGCTCGCGAACGCGCGGATGCTCGGTGCGAATCGCAAGCAACTGCTGCGCTTCGTCTATCTGCCGAGCGCGATGAGCTGGGT
Organism: Paraburkholderia sp. ZP32-5; assembly: GCF_021390495.1. Taxonomy (NCBI): domain Bacteria; kingdom Pseudomonadati; phylum Pseudomonadota; class Betaproteobacteria; order Burkholderiales; family Burkholderiaceae; genus Paraburkholderia; species Paraburkholderia sp. ZP32-5. Next base: position 1,907,993 of record NZ_JAJEJP010000001.1, read on the forward strand.
GTTTTCGAGCCTGCATACGTCGGTGGGTCTCGCGTTCGTCGGCTCGGTGGTGGGCGAGTATCTGGGCTCGGCGCGCGGCGTCGGTTATCTGATCCTGCAGGCCGAAGGCACGTTCGATATCGATACCGTGTTCGCGGGGATTCTGGTGCTGACCGCATTCGCGCTGGTTCTCGACGGGATCGTCGGGATGGCGGAGCGGCGCCTGATGAAGTGGCAACCGCGTAGTGGAGACACCGAGAAGCTGTGAGTTTTTCGCGGCTTGAATCGGCTTCGGCTGCGAGTGGTAGCTGTTCGTGACGGCGCGCGACGAAGCCGTGCCTGAATAAATACAACTTCAATTGCAAACGGCGTGGAGTCTGAAAGCTGCTTTCAGGCTCCACGCCGTTTTTGCCATCAAGGCGTAATCACGACCTTGCCGATCACGCGACGCTCGGCCATGTCGCGCAACGCACGAGCAGTGTCGTCGAGCGAATAGCGCGCCGATACGTAGGGCTTCAGTTTGCCTTCGCGAATCCATCCGACCATCTGCTCGAACGCCGCGTGATTACGCTGGGATTCGCGCTTCGCAAAGTCACCCCAGAACACGCCCACCACGCTTGCACCTTTGAGCAGCATCAGATTGAGCGGCAGTTTCGGAATCTCGCCGTTCGCGAAGCCGACGACCAGATAGCGTCCGCGCCAGCCGATGCTGCGAAACGCAGGCTCCGAATAGATGCCGCCGACCGGATCGTAGATCACGTCGGGGCCTTTGCCGTCGGTGAGCGCCTTGATGCGTTCGCGCAGATCCTCGGTGCTGTAGTTGATCGTCGCGTCGGCGCCGTGCTTGACGCAGGTCGCGAGTTTTTCATCGCTCGATGCCGCCGCGATCACGCGCGCGCCGAGTGCCTTGCCGATTTCGACGGCCGCGAGCCCGACGCCGCCGGCCGCGCCGAGCACGAGCATCGTTTCGCCGGCCTGCAATGCACCGCGATCGATCACCGCGTGATGCGATGTGCCATACGCGAGCGTGAACGCGGCCGCGAGTTCGAATGGCACGTCGTCGTCGAGCGGCACGCAGGCCGATTCAGGCGCGAGTGCCTGTTCGGCGAAGCCGCCCGAACCGGTGAACGCGGCCACGCGCGAGCCCGGTCTGAAGCGCGTGACCCCCGCGCCGACCGCGCGCACGATACCTGCCGCTTCCGAGCCCGGCGTGAACGGCAACGGCGGCTTGAACTGGTATTTGTTCTCGATGATCAGCACGTCCGGAAAATTCACCGCCGCGGCTTTCACGTCGATCACGACATGGCCGGGCCGCGCTTCGAGATCCGGCAGGTTATCGACGACCAGGCTCTCGGGCGGGCCGTATTGCTTGCAGCGAATCGCGCGCATCGTGTCTCCGTTTGTTCAGGGTTCGCAATGTTTTCGAGTGTAAATTAATTCGCACGACCGTGCGATTTGTTGCGGTGCAGTTGCAATGTAATTGCGAGAGGCCGTTGCAGTTCAGGTTGCGCTTCGCGTATTGCAGCGCATGGCGTGCTGCTTCGATTGACGCTGCCTGACCGACAGCTCGCACCGCATTCGCGTGCCGAATGTTCGTAACTTCGCACACAGGTTTGCTCGCATCTTCGCACGCAAAAACGCCAGCCCGCACGAGCGTCGCGCCTGTCGCGGGCGCGCGCCGGTGGTGTCGTTCGCGTGCCATCTTTCCTCGGTTACAATCGCCGCATGCGAATCCTACTCAGCAATGACGACGGTTATCTGGCGCCGGGCCTGGCCGCGCTTTACGAAGCGCTCAAGCCGATCGCGGACGTCACCGTGATGGCTCCCGAACAGAACTGCAGCGCCGCGTCGAATTCCCTGACGCTGTCGCGGCCGCTATCGGTTCTGCGTTCTGCCAACGGTTTCTATTATGTGAACGGCACGCCGACCGACTCGGTGCATATCGCGCTGACCGGCATGCTCGATCACACGCCGGATCTCGTCGTGTCAGGCATCAACAATGGCCAGAACATGGGCGACGATACGCTGTACTCCGGCACCGTCGCGGCCGCCACCGAGGGCATCATGTTCGGCGTGCCGGCCATCGCGTTTTCACTCGTCGATAAAGACTGGGTGCATCTCGAAGACGCGGCGCGTGTTGCCGCCGATATCGTCGCGCATTATCTCGAACGGCCGTTGCCCGGGCATCCGCTGCTCAACGTCAATATTCCCAATCTGCCATATGAACAGCTGCGCGATTGGCGGATTACGCGCCTCGGCAAACGGCATCCGTCGCAGCCGGTGATCCGCCAAACCAACCCGCGTGGCGAGCCGATCTACTGGATCGGCGCATCGGGCAGCGCGCGTGACGCGAGCGAAGGCACCGATTTCCACGCGGTCGCCAACGGCGCCGTGTCGATCACGCCGCTGCAGCTCGATCTGACTTACACGCAAATGCTGCCCGCGGCGCGCGACTGGTTGCGTGCCGGCAGCAGCGATTCATGACCGGCGAGCGCGCGAAGCGCTTTCCGCTCGGTCTCGAGGACCTGGTGCGCGAGCCGCGCCGGCCCGAGGGACGTCCGGGTGAAATGCGCGCGGCGGCGATCGCGGCGAGCGCGGCGCTCAATACCCGACAGTCGTCGACTAAGCAAACACAGGGCGGCGCGGGTCGAACGCAGGCGAGGGCGTCCACCGGCGCGCAGAACTCGCAGGCGGCGCGATCCCAGGTGATTCCCCAGGCGAAGGCTCAGAGCGGCGCCGCGGCATCGGCGGCGATTCCGCCGAAGCCGCAGGCCGCGCCGGTCGCAAGACCCTCGGCGACATCGGGCAACGGGCCGGCTGGTACGTCGGCGCGGCAAGCAGTCAAGCAGACACCCAAGTCGTCAGTCAAGCCGCCGGTCAAATCGGGCAAGCCTGCGACGCATGCGCGAGGTCCGGGTGCGCGTGCCTCGTCATCGCCACTGCAGCCGCAAGCGCAACCGGCCGTCAAGTCCGCGCCTCGCGTGAGCGATCGCGGCGCCACGCCGAACACCGCGTTGGGCGGATTGATGAGCACCACCATGAACAGCGCGGCCAACAACGCTTTGGCGCTGACTTCGGAACGGGTTCGTGAACGGATGGTCGAACGCCTGCGTGCGAATGGCGTGACCGATCAGCGCGTGCTGAATGCGATGGCCGCCGTGCCGCGCCACCTGTTCGTCGACCCGGGCCTCGCGGCTCAGGCTTACGAAGACGCGGCGTTGCCGATCGGTCATCACCAGACGATCTCGAAGCCATCGGTGGTCGCGCGGATGATCGAGCTTGCGGCGGCCGGCCGCGAACTGAACAACGTGCTCGAAATCGGCACGGGCTGCGGCTATCAGGCGGCGGTGCTGAGCCGGGTCGCGCGCGAGGTTTATTCGATCGAACGTATCAAGCCGCTGTCCGAGCGCGCGAAGACGAATCTGCGCCCGCTGCGCATTCCGAATATCCGCTTGCACTACGGCGACGGGCGGCTCGGTTTGCCGTCGGCGGCGCCGTTCGATGCGATCGTGATCGCGGCCGCCGGCCTCGACGTGCCGCAGGCGCTGCTGGAACAGCTCGCGATCGGCGGACGTCTGGTTGCGCCGGTCGGTTCGCAGGAAGGACAAAGCCAGGTGCTGACGCTGGTCGAGCGCGTCGGGCCCGCGCAGTGGCGTGAGTCGCGGCTTGATCGCGTTTTCTTTGTACCCTTAAAATCCGGAGTGATTTGACACCGATGAGTATGTTGCGCGCGATGCAGAGAACCACCCCGAATTCCACAATGACCGTAACCCAGCGCAGCGTGTGCGTGCTCGCCTTGTCCCTGTTGATGACGGCCTGTGCCTCCCGGCTCGACCAGGCGCCCGTCGTCGACCGTTCCAGCGGCGGTGTGCTCGCCACCGCGCCCGGCGCCGCGTCGCAACCGGCCGTGCCGCTCGGCCCGCCGCCTCCCGGCTACTATCGCGTGAAGCCGGGCGACACGCTGTACCGCATTGCACTCGAGAACGGACAGAATTACCGCGACATTTCGGCGTGGAACAATCTGACCAACCCTAACCAGATCGAAGTCGACCAGTTATTGCGCGTCGTTCCGCCGGGCGCGAATCCCTCGGCGCTGACGCCAGGCGTGGCGACCGCGCCGATCGGGCCGAACGGCACCGTGCAAAGCGCGCCGCTCGCCAATAACGCGCCGGCCGCCGTGGGCGCCGCGATGCCGCCGCTGTATGGCGCAAGCCCGAACGGCACGACCGGCCCCGCGACAAACGGCGCGACGGCGAACGGCGCGGTTCCGGCTACGCCGGGCGCGGCGAGCGACACGGGCAGCGCCGCCGCGGGCAACGTCGCATTTGCGTGGCCGGTGCGCGGCCCGCTGCTCAATACGTTCAACGACACGACCAACAAGGGCGTCAATATCGGCGGTTCCGCGGGCGAGCCGGTCAAGGCTTCCGCGGACGGCCGGGTCGTATATGCCGGAAATGGGCTGCGTGGTTACGGCAATCTCATTATCATCAAGCATGATGCAACTTATCTCACCGCGTATGCACACAACCGCGCTTTGATGGTAAAAGAGGGGGACGCGGTGACGAAAGGTCAGAAAATCGCTGAGATGGGCAATAGTGATTCCGACCGCGTGATGTTGCATTTCGAAGTTCGCCGGCAGGGTAAACCTGTCGACCCACTGAAGTACTTGCCGCCGCAATAAGCGATACGACCATGCCGAAATCGAAGCGCCGCCCGCCGCAAGCCGAGTCTGAGAAGATCAGCGAAGCCTCGTCCGCCGCAGTGGACGAAAGCGGCGCTTCGGAAGTGGAAGAAGAGATCGCGGAAGAGCGTGATCTCGACGAGCGCCAGGGCGGCCTCGAAGACGGCGAAGCATCTGACGCCCGCGAGGGTAGCAGCGACGCAGCCCCGGACGCCGACGATTTCCGCGCGTTACTGCAGGCCGAACTCACGGCCGACACCATTCAGCACTATCTGAACCGCATCAGCGTGAAGCCGCTGCTCACCGTCGAGGAAGAGCAGAAATATTCGCGCCTTGCCAAGGCCGGCGAGTTCGAAGCGCGCCAGGTAATGATCGAGCGCAATCTGCGGCTCGTCGTCAGTATCGCGAAGGGTTACCTGAATCGCGGCGTGCCGCTGCTCGATCTGATCGAGGAGGGCAACCTCGGCCTGATGCACGCGATCGAGAAATTCGATCCGACGCGCGGCTTCCGTTTTTCGACTTACGCGACGTGGTGGATTCGCCAGAGCATCGAGCGCGCGATCATGAATCAGGCGCGCACCGTGCGCCTGCCCGTGCACGTGATCCGCGAACTCAATCAGGTGCTGCGCGCAAAGCGGCATCTCGAAAAGAACTCGATGAATTCGGGCGAGGCGGCGGAGCGGCGCGATGCGAGCATCGACGACATCGCTTATCTGACCGGCAAGACCACCGACGAAGTCACCGACATCCTCGCGCTGAACGAGCACACCGCGTCGCTCGACGCGCCGCTCGATCTCGATCCGGCGAGCAGTCTGCTCGACCTGCTGTCAGACGACCAAAGCCAGTCTCCAGACGCCGAAGTACAGCATCGTGAGCTCGAAACGCTGACGCGCGCGTGGCTCGCGCGTCTGTCGGACAAGCATCGCCACGTGATCGAACGCCGCTTCGGCCTGAACCATATCGAGCCCGCCACGCTCGAGGAACTGGCCGATGAAATGGGCCTCACGCGCGAGCGTGTGCGCCAGATCCAACAGGAAGCGCTGGTACGGCTGAAGCGCTTCTTCGCGTCAAACGGTGTTCGCAAGGACGCCGTTCTATAACCCAGATGACACCGATTCTTGTTTTCGACATCGAGACGATTCCCGATGTCGCCGGCATCCGCCGTCTTGAAGATTTGTCCGCCTCGATGAGCGACGCCGAAGTCGCCGAGCATGCGTTTGCCGCGCGCCGCGAAAAGACCGGCAGCGATTTCCTGCCGCATCATCTGCAACGGGTCGCGGCGATTTCCTGCGTGTTCCGCGACAGCAACGGCTTTCGCGTGCGCTCGCTCGGCACGCCCGAAGATGGCGAGGCAGCGCTCGTGCAGTCGTTCTATCGCGTGATCGAGAAGTACACGCCGCAACTCGTGTCATGGAACGGCGGCGGCTTCGATCTGCCGGTGCTGAACTACCGCGCGCTGGTCAACGGCATTCCCGCATACCGGTTCTGGGATCTCGGCGAGGACGACCGCGACTTCAAGTGGAACAACTACATCAGCCGCTACCATGCGCGCCACACCGATCTGATGGACGTGCTCGCGATGTATCAGGCGCGCGCGAACGCGCCGCTCGATGCGCTCGCGAAGATGTGCGGCTTTCCAGGCAAGATGGGCATGGACGGCAGCCAGGTGTGGCAGGCGTTCCAGCAAGGGCGCATCGACGAAATCCGCAATTACTGCGAGACCGACGTCGTCAACACGTACCTGCTGTATTGCCGCTTCCAGTTGATGCGCGGCGGCCTTAAGCCGGCGGAGTATGCTGACGAGATCAATCTGGTGAAGAACGCGCTCGCGCTCGAAACCGCGCCGCAATGGGCCGAGTACCTGGCGGCCTTCGAGCAGTGAGTTTGCTTCTGAGTCTGGCGATTGAGTGTGCGCGGGCGTCCAACGGCTAAACCCGCCGGCTCCCGCGACCACCGCACGCTCCAGGCGCGTGGCAAGCGCGGCGCTTCGTCTACAATCTCGCCTTTCCCCTTCAGTCTGTCAGGAAGTCGCAGGTGTCCCGAACTGCCCCCCATCGTCGCTCGCCGAAGCGTCATAAACCCGCCCCGGCGCCAGCGCTCGCTATCACCGGCAAGGAGCCGGTCATCGAAATCGTCTCGCTCGATATGGAAGCGCGCGGCGTGGGCCGCACCGAGAGCGAGGACGGCACGCCAGGCAAGGTGGTGTTCGTTGAAGGCGCGCTGCCGGGCGAACTCGTCAGTTATTCGACGCATCGCAGCAAGCCCAAATTCGAGCAGGCCGAAGTCGTGCAGGTGTTCCGCGAAAGCGTGATCCGCACGAAGCCGAAGTGCAGCTATTTCGACATCTGCGGCGGTTGCTCGATGCAGCATCTCGACGTGCGCGCGCAGGTCGCGGTCAAGCAGCGCGTGCTCGAAGACAACCTGCGGCATCTCGCGAAGCTGCGGCCCGAAACGGTCTTCCGGCCGATTCACGGGCCGTCGTGGGGCTATCGCTATCGTGCGCGTCTGGCGGTGCGCTACCTGCCGGAAAAAGGCGGCATGCGCATCGGCTTTCACGAGAAGAAGAGCAGTTATATCGCCGACATGAAGACGTGCGAGGTGCTGCCGCCACATGTGTCCGCGATGCTGATGCCGCTGCGCTTCATGGTCCGCAAGCTGTCGATCTACGAGCGTATGCCGCAGCTGGAGCTCGCGGTCGGCTCGTCGGTCACCGCACTCGTAGTGCGCAATCTCGAGCCGCTCACCGCCGCGGACGAACAGGTGCTGCGCGAGTTCGCCGACGAGCACCACGTGCAATTCTGGATCCAGCCGGGTGGTCCCGACACGGTCACGCCGCTTTATCCGCTCGACGTCGAACTCGATTACACGCTGCCGGAATACGGCATCCGCATGCCGTTCAAGCCGACCGATTTCACCCAGGTCAATCACGCGATCAACCGTGTGCTGGTCAGCCGCGCGTTGCGGCTGCTCGCGCCGGCGCGGACCGACCGCGTGCTCGATCTGTTCTGCGGGATCGGCAATTTCACGCTGCCGCTCGCGCGGATTTCGCGGGAAGTGGTCGGCATCGAAGGCAGCGAGGTGCTGACCCAGCGCGCGCTCGCCAACGCGGAGTTGAATGGTGTTGCCGGGCATACGTCGTTCGCGTGCCGCAACCTGTTCGAAGTCACCGCCGACGATCTGCGCGCGCTCGGCCACTTCGACAAGTTTCTGATCGATCCGCCGCGCGAAGGTGCGCTCGCGGTCGCGAAGGCACTCGCGGAGATTGCGCAGAGCGGCAACGGGCCGCTGCCGAAGCGCATCGTCTACGTGTCGTGCGCGCCGGCCACGCTCGCGCGCGACGCCGGCCTGCTCGTGCACGAGGCCGGCTACCGGCTGGTGGGCGCGGGCGTCGTCAATATGTTCCCGCATACGTCGCACGTGGAATCGATTGCGTTGTTCGAGCGGGATTGAATCCGGCGCGCGTGGGACACGCGGTGCACAAATAAAAACGCCACGACCGAGGTCGTGGCGTTTTTGTTTTCAGGTCGCTGTCTGTCAGTGCTCAGCCAAGGGGCTGACGATGCATCAGAACTGCCACCAGGACTTGACCGTGCCGGGCCGTGCGTGGCCGGTAATGTACGGACTGTCGGGGAAGGTACCCGCCAGGATGCGGCGCGTGTCATCCGCGAGTTGCGGATTGTTCAGCCGCTGGTACGACAGGATCATGATGTGCAGCGCGTCTTCGATGGCCGGCGCGTTCTTGTATTCACGCAACGCCAGCTGGGCGCGGTTGATCGCTGCCACATACGCGCCGCGGCGATAGTAGTAATCCGCCGCGTGGACTTCGTGCGATGCGAGCGCATTGACGATATAGCGCATGCGTTGCGCGGCGTCCGGCGCGTACTTGCTGTTCGGGAAGCGGTCTACCACTACCTTGAACGCATCGTACGATTCGCGCAGCGACTTCGGATCGCGCTCGCTCATGTCCTGGCCGGAGAAGCGGCCGAACAGACCGAGGTCGTCGTTGAAGTGGATCATGCCCTTCAGGTAGTACGCGTAGGCGATGTCCGGGTGATCCGGGTGCAGCTGGATGAAGCGGTCGACGGCCTGGTCCGCGGCTGCATTTTCATTGTCTTTCCAGTTGCAGTAGGCGACGTTGATTTGCGCCTGCTGTGCGAAGTGGCCAAACGGGTCGCGGCCTTCGAGCTGTTCGAAATATTTCGCGCATTTGCCGAAGTCACCACCGGTCAAGGCGTCGTTCGCCTCCGTATATAATTTGTTGTTATTCCACGTAGCCGTTTCGTCGGTCTTCTCCGGCAGGCCGTGGCAAGCCGCGACAGCGACGACGGCCGCCGCGCACGCGATGTATCCGGCCACTTTCCGGGCCGCTTTCTTGATGGCCGCCAAATTGATCGCCGCTTTAGTGATGGTGTTCAAGGCTCGCATTTTCCAGTCTAGCTTTACGTCCAGGTGACTCAGACTCAATGACCCGCTCAAATACTCCAGGCACCGCAGGCGCCGGGAATAGCAACAAAGATTATAGCGTAAGCGCCGACCCCGCCGACGCGTTGGGCGTCGATTCCCTCGACGACGATTTCAGCGGCGACGCGCCTGCCGCAAGCGGCGCGCAAGGCGCCGCGGCCACCGTGCCGACGGTACCCGGCCGCGCGGCCGACGAGACGCCGCGCACGGTCGTCGTCCCCGATGAACTGGCCGGCGAGCGCCTCGATAAAGTGCTCGCCAGGGTGTTTCCCGAGTTTTCGCGCAGCCGTCTGCAAAGCTGGATCGAGGCGCAGCGGGTGCGCGTCGACGGCAAGCCTGCGAAGATCCGCCAGCCGGTGCCGCTTGGCGCAACGATCGAACTCGTGCCCGATCTGCTGCCCGAGCAGTTGGCGTTCACGCCGGAGCCGGTGCCGCTCGAGGTCGTCTATGAGGACGATACGCTCGTCGTCATCAACAAGCCGGCCGGCATGGTCGTGCATCCGGCCGCCGGCAACTGGAGCGGCACCGTGCTGAATGGTCTGCTGCACCGCTACGGCGAGGCGGCTGCCGGGCTGCCGCGCGCGGGTATCGTGCACCGGCTCGACAAGGAGACCTCCGGGCTGATGGTGGTCGCACGCACGCTCGAAGCGCAGACCGATCTCGTGCGCCAGTTGCAGGCGCGCACGGTGAAGCGGCGCTATCTCGCGCTGGTGTGGGGCAACATGCCCGACGAAGGCACGATCGACGCGCCGATCGGCCGCGATCCGCGTGAGCGCACGCGCATGGCGGTCGTGACGGGCGCGTCCGGCAAGCCGGCGCGCACGCATTTCCGGCGCGTTAGTTCGGCGATCTGGCAGCGTCAGCCGGTCACCGCGATCCATTGCGATCTGGAGACCGGGCGCACGCATCAGATCCGCGTGCATTGCGCGCACATCGGGCATCCGCTGCTTGGCGATCCGGTATATGGACGCGCGCGCGGCAAGCGCTCGGTCACACCGCTGCCTGGCGGTTTCGCGCGCCAAGCACTGCACGCGTGGCGCCTCGGGCTGATTCATCCGCAAACCGGGCGCTCGATGCAATGGCGTGCCGACGTGCCGGCCGATATCGAGGCGCTGTCGGCGGAACTTGGTCTCGGGCGTGACGACGCGGGCGAGTTCGACGACGGATACGACGAGTACGACGACGGCCACGACGCATCCGATTACGATGACGCCGACGAGGCCGCCGACGACACTCTCGCCGATCACGAAGACGACGGCCACGAAGATCACGACGACCACGAAGAGGACGACGACCACGAAGAGGACGATCGCGCATGAGCACGAATTTGCCGGAGCTGAGTTTCGTCGATGTCGTGCAACCCGCATGGAACGTGTCGCCGCGCGTGCGCGCGCTGGTGACCACACGCGACGGCGGTGTCAGCGACGCGCCGTTCGGCCGCTGGCGCGCCGGCGCGGATCAGCCCGGCGGCCTTAACCTCGGCATGAAAACCGGCGACGATCTGGCCGCCGTCGCGTGCAATCGTGCGCGGCTGCTCGAACTGGCCGGCGTTCGCGACGCCGCGTGGCTCGAACAGATACACGGCGCCGGCATCGTGCGCGCGGAAGATGCACTCGCGTACACGCACGAACATCACACGCCGATGCGCGCCGATGCGAGCGTCACCGATCGCGCGGGCCTCGCGTGCATCGTGATGGTCGCCGATTGCATGCCGGTGCTGTTGTGCGACGGGTCGGGCCGCGCGGTCGGCGCCGCGCATGCCGGCTGGCGCGGGCTGGCGGCGGGTATCGTCGAGCAGACCGCGCAGCGCGTCGCCACGCTCGCCGGCATCGAGGCGAGCGAGCTTTACGCGTATCTCGGTCCGGCGATTGGACCCACTGCGTTCGAAGTCGGCCCTGACGTGCGTGACGCGTTCATGAACGGCGTCGATGGCGCGCAACGCGACGAGACCGCGGCGGCTTTCGTCGCGCACCCGTCGAATGCCGGTAAATATCTCGCGGATCTGCCGGCACTCGCGCGCTTGCGTCTGCAACGGCTGGGCGTCATGCGCGTGAGCGGCGGCGATCTGTGCACGGTCACGCTGCGCGAGCGTTTCTACTCTTATCGCCGCGATCGCGACACCGGCCGCATGGCCGCGCTGATCTGGCTCGACGATCAGGCCCAGACGCTCGCCGATTGAGCGGTGCGGATGCGCATGGCTGCGCGCATCTTCATACGATTACGAATCGAACGGCGCGTCTTGGCCGGCAAATCGCGGTTGAAGTTTCGACACGATTTCGGACCAGCGCGCGCCGTTTGCAACCCCGTTCGCGGCACCTTCCGCGGCGTCGTTTTCAACAGCGTTTTCGCGACGCGCGAGACATCGCTGAGACCGCGCAAGCCCGCATGAATCCACGCTATCGGCGAGTTGCGCCGGTCGATTTTGCTGCGCTGCCGGAATGCTCACGGTAAGGCGAATCGAGACAGACCCGCGTGCGCGCCGGATGTATAAAAAATCCTTAAATACCATGCATCATGGGAGTTTTTTCCGCCTACCGGCGGTGCCGACGAGTTGCGCGGTTGAATCGCAATTTTACTTACAGGGAAAACGATAATTAAAAAACTGTCGCACTGCGGCAAAATCGGGAACAAGCATTGACATGCCTTGTGATGGGGAGCAAAAATGTTCCTCCCAAGCTCCTCGTTGTAACGGGACAGGGCGTGACGAAGTCGTGAGCAATCGCCACGTGCGCACGAACCTGCCTCTCAACCCGTCCGTAAGGACTTACCGGTCAAAAGCAGGTATGGCTGCATCTCATTCCTCAGCTTCCTCCAGCACGGACTCCCCGAAGGAGCAAACGCAGCAGGCCGGTACGAGCGGCGCATCGTCAGCCGCGGGCGTGCAGCAGTTTCTTGACACCTGGATGAACGCATGGCGATCGTTCGGTGTGCCGTCCGCCGGCGCGCCGTTCCAGGTTCCTCCGATGCCGCAGATGCCTGGCATGCCGCCGTTGGCGCAGATGCCGTTCACACCGCCGGCGGGATTCCCGCAAATGCCGTCGTTTCCCGGCATGCCTGATTTCAGCAAGCTGGCCACTGGCGCGATCCCGTCGCTACCGTCGTTCCCTGCCTTGAACATCCCCACCGCCGCGATTCCGCCCGAGCGTTTGCAGAAGCTGCAAACGGACTACTCGCGCGAGGCGATGGAGCTGATCCAGCAGGCCGCCACGTCGACCAGCAAGGCGCCCGAACTCAAGGACCGGCGCTTTAGCGCGGAAGCCTGGAGCGCGACGCCGGCCTATGCATTCACCGCCGCCTGGTATCTGCTGAACGCGCGCTATCTACAGGAGATGGTCGACGCACTCGACACCCAGCCGAAGGTGCGCGAGCGCATCCGTTTCGCGGTTCAGCAGTGGACCGCCGCGGCATCACCCAGCAACTTCTTCGCACTGAATCCCGAAGCGCAAAAAACGCTGCTCGACAGCAAGGGCGAGAGCCTGCGCCAGGGCGTGATGAATCTGCTCGGTGACATGCAGCGCGGCAAGATCTCGCAGACCGACGAATCGCGTTTCGCGGTCGGTGAAAATCTCGCGAATACCGAAGGCTCGGTGGTGTTCGAAAACGATCTGCTGCAGTTGATCCAGTACAAGCCGCGCACGCCGACGGTACGCGAGCGGCCGCTGCTGATCGTGCCGCCGTGTATCAACAAGTTCTACATCCTCGATCTGCAGCCCGAGAATTCGCTGGTCGCGCACGGGCTCGATTCAGGTCACCAGGTGTTCCTGATTTCGTGGCGCAACGCGGATCAATCGATCGCGCACAAGACGTGGGACGACTACATCGGCGAGGGCGTGCTCACCGCGATCGACACCGTGCGCAAAGTCAGTGGACGCGAGCAGATCAATACGCTCGGCTTCTGCGTCGGCGGCACGATGCTCGCCACCGCGCTGGCGGTGGCCGCAGCGCGCGGCGAACACCCGGCCGCGTCGATGACGCTGCTCACCGCGATGCTCGATTTCTCCGACACCGGCGTGCTCGACGTATTCGTCGACGAGGCTCACGTGCAGATGCGCGAGCAGACCATCGGCGGCAAGAGCGGCACGCCGCCTGGCCTGATGCGTGGCCTCGAGTTCGCCAACACGTTCTCGTTCCTGCGGCCGAACGATCTCGTGTGGAACTACGTCGTCGACAATTACCTGAAGGGCCGCATGCCGGTGCCGTTCGATCTGCTGTATTGGAACAGCGACTCGACCAGCCTGCCGGGCCCGATGTATTGCTGGTATCTGCGCAACACGTACCTCGAGAACAAGCTGCGAGAACCGGGTGCGCTGACCACCTGCGGCGAGCAGATCGATCTGTCGAAGATCGACGTGCCCACGTTCATCTACGGTTCGCGTGAAGACCATATCGTGCCGTGGCAAACCGCGTATGCGTCGGTGCCGCTGCTGTCCGGGCCGCTCAAGTTCGTGCTCGGCGCGTCCGGTCATATCGCGGGTGTGATCAATCCGCCGGCGAAGAAAAAGCGCAGTTTCTGGAAACTCGAAACCGATCAGAAAACGCTGCCGGAAACCGCGAACGAATGGTTCGACGCATCGACAGAAGTACCCGGCAGCTGGTGGCCCGAATGGACCGAGTGGCTCGATCAGTACGGCGGCAAGAAGGTGAAGCCGCGCGCCACGGCCGGCTCGGATGAATTCCCGGTTATCGAGCCGGCGCCGGGCCGCTACGTGCGGCAACGGGAGTGAGCGGCGGTAAGCAGCAAGCCGCGGCTCGCGATGGGTGTTTAGCAGGTTTTAGCAGGTGAATGAGCGTCTGGTTGATGAACGCGTGATGAAGGCGCAAACGAACGCGCAAGTGCAACGGAATCTTTAACGTAACGGGCTGCGGCGTGGTTGGCCGAGGTGCCCGGAGGATATTGAAATGACTGATGTTGTGATCGTATCGGCCGCTCGTACCGCAGTGGGCAAATTTGGTGGTTCGCTGGCCAAGATTGCCGCCCCTGAACTCGGCGCAATTGCAGTGCGTGCCGTCCTCGAACGCGCCGGCGTGAAGCCGGAGCAGGTGAGCGAAGTTATCCTCGGCCAGGTGCTGACGGCAGGCTCCGGCCAGAATCCCGCGCGTCAGTCGCTGATCAAGGCCGGTTTGCCGTCGGCGGTGCCGGGCATGACGATCAACAAGGTGTGCGGCTCGGGTCTGAAGGCCGTGATGCTCGCGGCCAACGCGATCATCGCGGGCGACGCGGACATCGTCGTCGCGGGCGGCCAGGAAAACATGAGCGCCGCGCCGCACGTGCTGCCGGGTTCGCGCGACGGCTTCCGCATGGGCGATGCGAAGCTGATCGACTCGATGATCGTCGATGGCCTGTGGGACGTGTACAACCAGTACCACATGGGCGTGACGGCGGAGAACGTCGCGAAGGAATACGGCATTACGCGCGAAGAGCAGGACGCGTTCGCGGCGCTGTCGCAGAACAAGGCGGAAGCCGCGCAGAAAGCTGGCCGCTTCGACGATGAAATCGTGCCGGTCGAAATTCCGCAGCGCAAGGGCGAGCCGCTGCGCTTCGCGACCGACGAATTCGTGCGCCACGGCGTGACGGCCGAAGCGCTCGCGGGCCTGAAGCCGGCGTTCTCGAAGGAAGGCACGGTGACGGCCGCGAACGCGTCGGGTATCAACGACGGCGCGGCCGCGGTGCTGGTGATGTCGCTGAAGAAGGCTGAAGCGCTGGGCCTCACGCCGCTCGCGCGCATCAAGGCGTACGCGAACGCGGGCGTCGATCCGAAGGTGATGGGCATGGGCCCGGTGCCGGCTTCGCGCCGCTGTCTCGAGCGCGCGGGCTGGAGCCCGGCCGATCTCGACCTGATGGAAATCAACGAAGCGTTCGCCGCGCAGGCGCTCGCGGTGCACAAGCAGATGGGCTGGGACACGTCGAAGATCAACGTGAACGGCGGCGCGATTGCGATCGGCCATCCGATCGGCGCGTCCGGTTGCCGGATTCTCGTTACGCTGCTGCACGAAATGCAGAAGCGCGACGCGAAGAAGGGTCTGGCTTCGCTGTGCATCGGCGGTGGCATGGGTGTCGCGCTGGCGGTCGAGCGCATGTAACGAACGCTGGGTGCGCCGCGCCGGCTGTGCGGGTTGCCGTCCGCTCGCGCGGCGGCACGCGTAATCAGCGTCAGGCGAGGCAGGAGGTGGCCGGTCGATGTCCGGTCGGCCCCTCGAAAACGATAATGGAGTGTGGTTTATGACACAGCGAATTGCATACGTAACAGGCGGCATGGGCGGCATCGGCACGAGCATCTGCCAACGTCTGCACAAGGAGGGCTTCAAGGTGATCGCCGGCTGCGGCCCGAATTCGCCGCGCCGCGCGAAGTGGCTCGACGAGCAGAAGGCGCTCGGCTACGACTTCGTCGCATCAGAAGGCAACGTCGGTGACTGGGAATCGACCAAGGCCGCGTTCGACAAGGTCAAGGCCGAAGTCGGCGAGATCGACGTGCTGGTCAACAACGCCGGCATCACGCGCGACGTCGTGTTCCGCAAGATGACGCACGAAGACTGGACCGCGGTGATCGACACCAACCTGACCAGCCTGTTCAACGTCACCAAGCAGGTGATCGACGGCATGGTCGAGCGTGGCTGGGGCCGCGTGATCAATATTTCGTCGGTGAACGGCCAGAAGGGCCAGTTCGGCCAGACCAATTATTCGACCGCGAAGGCCGGCATTCACGGCTTCACGATGTCGCTCGCGCAGGAAGTGGCGACCAAGGGCGTGACGGTCAACACCGTATCGCCGGGCTATATCGGCACCGACATGGTCAAGGCGATCCGCCCGGACGTGCTGGAAAAAATCGTCGCGACGATTCCGGTGCGCCGCCTGGGCCATCCGGACGAAATCGGCTCGATCTGCGCGTGGCTCGCGTCGGATGAATCGGGCTTCTCGACGGGCGCCGATTTTTCGCTGAACGGCGGTTTGCATATGGGTTGAGCCCCCGGGCGCGCTGCTCACGAGGTGGCGCGCTGTGGCTCAGAGGGTTTTCCGCCGGCGTCCCGGCTGTGCAATCGGATCCTTGCACGGCCTGGACGCCGTTTCCGCGCTTGCTTAACTCGAGCTTAAAGGCGTTACATGACTACTACTACAAAGAAAACGGCCGAACGACTGATCAAGAAATATCCGAATCGTCGGCTGTACGACACAGAGACAAGCACCTACATCACGCTGACTGATGTGAAGCAACTCGTGCTGGATCAGGAGGATTTCAAGGTCATCGATGCGAAAAGCAACGAGGACCTGACGCGTGCGATCCTGTTGCAGATCATTCTCGAAGAGGAGAGCGGTGGTCTGCCGATGTTCTCGTCGTCGATGCTGTCGCAGATCATCCGGTTCTACGGTCATGCGATGCAGGGCATGATGGGCACGTACCTGGAAAAGAACATCCAGGCCTTCATCGACATTCAGGCGAAGCTCGCCGACCAGTCGAAGAATCTCTATGAAGGCAAGGCGATGAATCCGGAAGTCTGGTCGCAGTTCATGAACATGCAGGCGCCGATGATGCAGGGCATGATGACCAGCTATATCGAGCAGTCGAAGAACATGTTCGTGCAGATGCAGGAGCAGATGCAGAACCAGGCGAAGACGATGTTCGCCACGTTCCCGTTCACGCCGGGCGGCGCGGTGAACGCGGGCGGCACGCCTGCCACGCCGCAGGACAATCCGGAAGCGGAGAAGAAGTAACGGCGCGAGCGACAAGCGGGGCCGGGTCGCCGACGCGATACAATCGCGGCTTGCCCGAGCGCGGCACTGTGCCGCCGCGGCCGGATTCGCCGGGCGACGGAACGTCCACCGCCCGCGCCGCGCCGTTATCGCCGTCGTTACCCTGATTACCTTCGTCACCGCTTTGCGCCTGATTCGTCCCATGCTTGCTGTTGTCTCCGCTCTCACATCCACGCCATCGGCAGTGCCTTCCGTCGCGAAGGCCGCATCGGTCAGCGTCGGCTGAACCGTGCATCGGTACATCCCATGAGCCGGCTGTTTCTCGCCCCGATGGAAGGGCTTGCGGACTACGTATTGCGTGACGTACTGACGGGTGCGGGCGCTTTCGACGGCTGCGTGTCCGAATTCATCCGCGTGACGGGTTCGATGTTGCCCATGCGCGTCTACGAGCGCGAGGCGCCCGAAATCCTGCACGCCAGCGTGACCGCCAGCGGCACACCGATGGTGATCCAGCTGCTCGGTAGCGACCCCGAATGGATGGCGCGCAACGCCGCGTACGCGGCCACGTTGTCGCCGTATGGGATCGATCTGAACTTCGGCTGTCCCGCCAAAGTCGTCAATCAGCATGGCGGCGGCGCGATGCTGCTGAAGGATCCGAAGCAATTGAACCGGATCGTGGCGGCCGTGCGTGCCGCGGTGCCTGCCGATATCGCGGTGACGGCAAAAATGCGCCTCGGCGTGGCGGACACGTCGCGGGCGATCGAATGCGCGCAGGCGCTCGTGGAGGGCGGCGCGGCCTCGCTCGTCGTGCATGCGCGTACCCGCGACGACGGCTACCGGCCACCCGCGCACTGGGAATGGATTGCACGCATCGACGAAGCGGTCGACGTGCCCGTGATCGCGAACGGCGAAGTCTGGAGCGTCGAGGACTGGCAGCGCTGCCGTGCCGTGAGTGGTTGCGCGGACGTGATGATCGGCCGTGGCGCCGTTTCCGATCCGTTCCTCGCGCAGCGTATTCGTGGGCTGATGGATCCGTCCCCATCCCCCGGCGAATGGCGCGAAGTGTTGCACGCGCTCGCGGTTTATATGAAGAAGCTGCGGGCTCGCGGCACGCTGAGTCACGAGCATGGCCGCGTCAAGCAATGGCTCAGCTATCTGCGACGCACCTGGCCGCAGGCCGCCGAACTGCACGCGGCGATCCGGCGCCTGCAGGATTCCGATGAAATCCTCGTGGTGATCGGGCAGGCATTGACGGACAGCGATTCGGTGCGAATCCCACAGACCATCCGGGACGACGAAGACAGCGCATCGGAGCAAGCCGATCCGAGCGAGGCCATCGCCATTTGAAGGCTAGAATTCAAAGACTTACCAGCGGTAGCGGTGGCGAACCGCTACAATTCGGGGTTTAACGTCTTCAAGCGGTTCCCCATGTCTTCCACCCTCCAGAACGCGCCGGCCACGCCGGGCGTCACGCCGAAAGTCGGCTTCGTTTCGCTCGGCTGCCCGAAGGCCTTAGTCGATTCCGAACAGATCATCACGCAGCTGCGCGCGGAAGGTTACGAAATCTCCGGCACCTATGACGGCGCGGACCTCGTGGTCGTCAATACCTGCGGCTTCATCGACGAAGCCGTGCAGGAAAGCCTCGATGCGATCGGCGAAGCGCTCAGCGAAAACGGCAAGGTGATCGTGACCGGCTGCCTCGGCGCGAAGAAAAGCGCGAGCGGTTCGGGGCTGATCGAGGAAGTGCATCCGAAGGTGCTCGCCGTGACCGGTCCGCACGCGGTCGGCGAGGTGATGCAGGCGGTGCACAACCATCTGCCGAAGCCGCACGATCCGTTCGTCGATCTGGTGCCCGCCGCCGGCGTAAAGCTCACGCCGCGTCACTACGCGTATCTGAAGATTTCCGAAGGCTGCAATCATCGCTGCACGTTCTGCATCATCCCGTCGATGCGCGGCGATCTCGTATCGCGCCCGGTCGCCGAAGTGATGCTCGAAGCGGAAAACCTGTTCAAGTCCGGCGTGAAGGAACTGCTGGTGATTTCCCAGGACACGAGCGCGTACGGTGTCGATGTCAAATACCGCACCGGCTTCTGGAACGGCAAGCCGATCAAGACGCGCATGTCCGATCTGGTCGCCGCGCTCGGCGAACTCGCCGCGCAATACGGCGCGTGGGTGCGTCTGCACTACGTGTATCCGTACCCGAGCGTCGACGAAGTGATTCCGATGATGGCCGCGGGTCCGTACAAGGGCCACGTGCTGCCGTATCTCGACGTGCCGTTCCAGCACGCGCACCCGGAAGTGCTGAAGCGCATGAAGCGTCCGGCCAACGCCGAGAAGGTGATGGAGCGCGTGAAGGCCTGGCGCGAAATCTGTCCGGATCTGACGATCCGCAGCACGTTTATCGCGGGCTTCCCGGGCGAGACCGAAGAGCAGTTCGAAACGCTGCTCGATTTCATCCGCGAGGCAGAACTCGATCGCGTCGGCTGCTTCGCGTATTCGCCGGTCGAAGGCGCGAGCGCCAACGAACTCGACGGCGCGCTGCCCGACGACGTGCGTGAAGAGCGGCGCGCGCGCTTCATGGAAGTGGCCGAGCAGGTGTCGGCAAAACGCATCGCGAAGAAGGTCGGCAAGACGCTGAAGGTGCTGGTCGACGAGATCAATGCCGACGGCGGCATCGGCCGCACCGCCGCCGATGCGCCGGAGATCGACGGTGTCGTGTATATCGCGCCGACGACGAAGGCATCGAAGCGCTACAAGGTCGGCGACTTCGTGTCGGTGAAGATCACCGGCGCGGACGGCCACGACCTGTGGGGCGAGGTCTGAGCGATGACGGTAAGCACGGCCGCACGGCCTGACCGCTCGACCCCGGAAATCCTCGCGCTCGGCGAGGCGATGATCGAATTCAACCAGTCGGCGAAGGATCAGCCGAACTATCTGCAAGGCTTCGGCGGCGACACGTCGAACTTCTGCATCGCGGCCGCGCGCCAGGGCGCGAAGACCGGCTTCGTGTCGGCGGTCGGCGCCGATCATTTCGGCCGGTTGCTGATCGATCTGTGGGAGCGCGAGCAGGTCGATACGTCGTGCGTGCGCGTCGATCCGCTCGCGTCGACCGGCGTCTATTTCGTGTCCCATGGCCCCAACGGCCACGCGTTCGACTATCTGCGCGCGGGCTCGGCGGCCAGCCGCTATGCGCCGGCCGATCTGCCGCGCGATGCGCTCGCGGCGGCGAAAGTCATCCATCTGTCCGGCATCAGTCTCGCGATCAGCGTGAGCGCCTGCGATGCCGCGCTCGAAGCAATTGCGTATGCGCGTGCGAACGGCGTGCGCGTGAGCTTCGACACCAATCTGCGCCTGAAGCTGTGGCCGCTCGCGCGGGCGCGTGCGGTGATGCTCGAAGCGATTCGCGAGACCGATATCTGTCTGCCGAGCTGGGACGATGTGACCGAGCTCACGGGGCTGACCGGCCGCGACGAGATCGTCGATTTTCTGTTGTCGCACGGCCCGAGTGTGGTCGCGCTGAAGCTCGGCAAGGACGGCTCGTATATCGCGACGTCGAACGAGCGGCGCGTCGTGCCGGGCCACGTCGTCAACGCGGTCGATGCGACCGGCGCGGGCGACTGCTTCGGCGGCGCGTTTATCGCGCGCATCGTCGCGGGCGACGATCCATTTACCGCGGCGCGGTACGCGAACGTCGCCGCCGCACTATCGACGCAAGGTTATGGCGCGGTCGCGCCGATTCCGTCGCGCGAAACCGTCGAGCGCGTGCTGGCCGCGAGTTAGGCAGGACGCGCGTCACACGCGGTACGCAGTAGTCGCGATGGCCGATTTGGAAAGATCAGAAGGAGCGAGCGATGCAACGAGACGTGGTGGTGGTCAGCGGTGTGCGCACCGCAATCGGTACCTTCGGCGGCAGCCTGAAGGATTTCGCGCCGACCGATCTTGGCGCGCGTGTCGTGCGCGAAGTGCTGGAGCGCGCGCGCGTCACGGGTGACGAAGTCGGTCATGTCGTGTTCGGCAATGTCGTGCATACCGAGCCGAAAGACATGTATTTGGCGCGCGTCGCGGCGATCAACGGCGGCGTCGCGCAGCATACGCCGGCACTGACCGTGAACCGGCTGTGCGGCTCAGGCTTGCAGGCTATCGTGTCGGCCGCGCAAAGCGTGCTGCTCGGCGACGCCGATATCGCGATCGGCGGCGGCGCGGAAAACATGAGCCGCGCGCCGTACTCGATGCCCGCCGCGCGCTTCGGTCAGCGCATGGGCGATTCGCGCCTCGTCGACATGATGATCGGCGCGCTGAACGATCCGTTCCAGTCGATCCATATGGGCGTGACCGCCGAGAACGTCGCGCGCCAATACGACATCTCGCGCGACGCGCAGGACGCGCTCGCGCTCGAATCGCACCGCCGCGCGGCCCACGCGATCACGAGCGGTTACTTCAAGGACCAGATTCTGCCGGTCACGATTGCGTCGAAGAAGGGCGACATCGTGTTCGACACGGACGAGCACGCGCGGATGAACGCATCGGCGGACGACTTCGCGAAGCTGAAGCCGGTGTTCGTGAAGGAAAACGGCACCGTCACGGCCGGTAACGCGTCGGGCATCAACGATGCCGCGGCGGCGGTCGTGCTGATGGAGCGCGGTGTCGCCGAGCGGCGCGGCGTGAAGCCGCTTGCGCGGCTGGTGTCGTACGCGCATGCCGGCGTCGATCCGGCGTACATGGGTATCGGGCCGGTGCCGGCGACCCGCAAGGCGCTCGAACGTGCTGGCCTGACGGTCGCCGATCTCGATGTGATCGAGGCCAACGAAGCGTTCGCCGCGCAGGCCTGTGCGGTCAGCAAGGAACTCGGGTTTGATCCGGCCAAGGTCAATCCGAACGGCTCGGGTATTTCGCTCGGTCATCCGATCGGCGCGACCGGCGCGCTGCTCACCGTCAAGGCGCTGTACGAATTGCAGCGTATCGGTGGGCGCTACGCGCTCGTTACGATGTGCATCGGCGGCGGGCAGGGAATCGCGGCGGTGTTCGAGCGTATCTGAATGCAGGCGGCGGTCGGACTCCGAGCACGCAACAATCAGGCAGAACCAGCAACAAGGATGGAGAGGATGCGGGAATCGAAAGCGATGAAGGGTTCGGCAATGCGCGCGGCAACGCGTGGTTCGCGGCTGCGTGCGGGTGCGGGTGCGGTGGCCGGCGCAGCCGCGCTGCTATGCGCCAGCGCGGCGCTGTGGCTGCCGTCGCAGGCATGGGCGCAAAGCGCCGCCGTGAAGGAACTGGCGGCGCCACCGCCGATCCAGTTGCCGCTGAAGCCGAGCCCGGAGTTCGCGAAATTTCCGCGCTATAGCGGCACGCTCGGCAAGCGTCAGATCGTGCTGCGGCTCGGCCGAAAGACCGACGATCCGTCCGGCGTGCACGGCGAGTATCAGTACACCGATACTGGCGAGGTGATCCTGATTGCTGGCGATCGCGTCGACGATACGCTCGAAGTCGAGGAATCGAACGACGGCACCCATATCACCGGCAACTGGGTCGGCAAGTTCGCGGCGGACGGCTCGCTCGAAGGCGACCGGATGAACGTCGACGACTCCGATCCGCAGCCGTTCGAGCTGAAGCCGCTGGCGGCGGGGCAGGCAGTGCCTTCGGCCGGTGCGACTGCCGCACCCGGCGCGACGACGCCCACTCCGGCCGCGCAGCCGCCTGCAGCAAACAGCGCCGCACCCGCTCCCGGCGGCCACGCAGTCGGCGGAGTCAGTAACCTGCAAACCGGCGACTGATGCCGGCGCCATCCACGCTTCGCCAGTCACGCGGTATCGGCCGCTCGTGCCGTGCCGCCGCGACCAGTCTGTCGGTTCATTCACGCACGTCACACTCATCGACCAGGCAGCGCATCCGCCAAAACGGCGAGGCCGCCGTTTCCGTCACGCTTCCCTCTGTTTTTCAGCGAATCTCACCATGACCCAATCCAAACTCAAACGCGGTCTGCAAACCCGCACCGTGCGTGCCGAGGACCGGATCACGCCGGGCTTCGAGTCGTTCTCGACGCCGGTTACGCGAGCCTCGACGGTGGTGTTCCCCGATCTCGCGACGATGCGCGCGCTCGACTGGAAAAACGACGCGCAGTGGCGCTACGGCCTGCACGCGACGCCGACGTCGATCGCGCTCGCGCAGCGGCTCGCCGCGCTCGAGGGCGGCAATCACGCGTTGCTGCAACCGTCCGGGCTGTCGTCGATTTCTAACGTGTATTTCGGCCTCGTGAAGGCCGGCGACGACGTGCTGATTCCCGATAACGTGTACTCGCCGAATCGCGATCATGGCGACTGGCTCGCGCGCGATTTCGGCATCACGGCGCGCTACTACGATCCGCTGATCGGCGCGGGCATCGCCGATATGATCCAGCCGAACACGCGGCTGATCTGGCTCGAAGCACCCGGCTCGGTGACGATGGAAGTGCCCGACGTGCCGGCGATCGCGGCGGCGGCGCGCGCGCGCAACGTGATCACCGCAATCGACAATACGTGGTCCGCCGGCCTTGCGTTCCGACCGTTCGATCACGGCGTCGACATCTCGGTGCAGGCGCTGACCAAGTATCAGTCGGGCGGCGGCGACGTGCTGATGGGCGCGACGATCACCGTCGATCGCGAGTTGCATCTGAAGCTGAAGTCGGCGCGCATGCACATGGGGATCGGCGTTTCATCGGACGACTGCTCGCTGATCCTGCGCAGCCTGCCGAGCATGCAGGTGCGCTTCGCGCAGCACGACCGCGCGGCGCTTGCGATTGCAACATGGCTGAAGAGCCGGCCGGAAATCGCCGCGGTGCTGCATCCGGCGTTCGCCGACTGCCCGGGGCACGAGGTGTTCAAGCGCGACTTCACCGGCGCGGGCGGGTTGTTCTCGGTCGTGTTCGACGAGCGCTACAGCGCGGCGCGGATCGACACGTTCTGCGAATCGCTCGAACTGTTTTCGCTCGGCTGGAGCTGGGGTGGCGCGCATAGCCTCGCGATGCCGTACGACATCGCATCGATGCGCACCGAAGGGCAGTGGCCGTATCGCGGCACGCTGGTGCGCTTCTATATCGGCCTGGAGGAAGAAGAGGATCTGCGCGCGGATATCGAGCAGAGCCTGGCGGCGTTGGCATAACGCGTTCGGTTCGCCGCGGCTTTTATTCGCTGCTGTCGCTGTATTCGAAAGCCCGTCGGGATGTAGTTCCGGCGGGCTTTTTATTCATGGCGATCAAAACAACCGCAACAACCCATCCAGCCCCACGTAGTTAAACGACACGCTCGCTGCTTCGCGCACCACCGGCTTCGCGCGGAACGCAACGGAGAGCCCGGCTTCGGCCATCATCTTCAGATCGTTCGAGCCGTCGCCCATTGCAATCGCGCGCGACGGTTCGATGCCGAGCGTCGCGCACGTTTCACGCAGCGTGCGTGCTTTCACATCGGCGTTGACGATCTCGCCGATCACGTTGCCGGTCAGCTTGCCGTCGACGATTTCGAGCGTATTGGCGCGCGTGAAATCGAGACCGAGACGTGCCTTCAGTTTTTCGGTGAAGAACGTGAAGCCGCCGGAGACGAGCAGCGTTTTCAGGCCCGCCTGCTTCGCGCCGGCCAGCATCCGCTCGGCACCCGGCGACAATTGCAGCCGCTCTTCATAAACGCGCTCGAGCGCGCCGGCGTCGAGCCCTTTCAGCAACGCGACACGGCGTGTCAGGCTTTCGTTGAAGTCCTTGATTTCACCACGCATCGAAGCCTCGGTGATCGCCGCGACTTCCGCCTTCAGTCCGCAGAAGTCGGCGATTTCGTCGATGCACTCGATCGTGATCAGCGTCGAATCCATATCCATCGCGACGAGGCCGAAGTCGCGCAACTGGCGGTCGGCTTCGACGAACGCGTAGTCGAGTTGATGCGTGTAGCAATACACTTCGACGTCGGCACGTTGCGCGGCGTTTGCATCGGCGATGCGAAGCGTGTTTGCATCGATGACCGTGGCCTGCGAACCGCGCGCGAGTGCGACGAGCGTTTTGTGATGGTCGGCGGAAATAGGCGCGATGCTTTGAATGACGAGGTTCATGGACGGCCGGTGACGCGGAAAGAAAGGAACGCGGTGCGCGCGGAAAATTTCGCTATTGTAGCGGTTGCGCGAAGCGCGCCCGCGCATCAGGCTGTCCGTCGGCCGTGCAATCCGGCAACGCGCGGTTCATACTGATGCGGCGATTCAGCCGCGTTGGTGCCTGATAGCGGCGCGAAGCGAGCCGTGGCAGGAGCCGGAAAAATCCGGCGAAGCACATGGACTCCGGCACACGGCCTTGGCCATAGCAGTAAGCCATAGCCGCACATAACGCACTACAACGAACACCGCGATAGCAACACCGACAGCACACTGTCACGAGCCGTATCAACCGAGGCGCAACAAGACGCCCACACGGAGACAACGCATGACCCCGGCGACCACCCACGACGACACATCTCCCCTGGCTCGCGATTTCGATCTGCGTCATCTGAGCCCGGCGTTTCATGCCGATCCCTATCCGGTCTATCACGCGCTGCGCCGCTACGAACCGGTCAAACGCATGCCGGACGGTTCGGTTTTTCTGACGCGCTTTCGCGACGTGCAGGCGGTCTATCGCGACCCGAAGACATTCAGCTCCGACAAGACCGTCGAGTTCCGCCCGAAATACGGCGACTCGCCGCTGTACGCGCATCACACGACAAGCCTCGTTTTCAACGATCCACCGCGTCATACGCGGGTGCGCAAGCTGATTGCCGGCGCGTTGACCGCGCGCGCGATCGCCGCCATGGAGCCGGGGCTGATCCAGCTCGTCGACAGCCTGCTCGATGCAGCCGCGCAGCGCGGGCGCATCGATCTGATCGGCGAGTTCGCGTCGGCGATTCCGGTCGAGGTCATCGGCAATCTGCTCGACGTACCGCATGCCGAGCGCGCGCCGCTGCGCGACTGGTCGCTGGCGATACTGGGCGCGCTCGAACCGTCGCTGACCGATGCGCAGCTCGCGCGCGGCAATCGCGCGGTCGATGAATTCGTCGACTATCTGCGCGGCCTCGTCGCGCGGCGCCGCCGCGAACCGGGCGACCCGCAGCATGACGTGCTGACGCGGCTGATCCAGGGCGAAGGGCCGAACGAACAGTTGTCGGAGGCCGAGCTACTGCAAAACTGCATCTTCATTCTGAATGCCGGCCATGAGACGACCACGAATCTGATCGGCAATGGGCTCGTCACGCTGACCGAATGGCTTGAGCAACGCGATGCGCTGTTGCGCGAACCGGCGCTGATCGGCACGGCGGTGGAGGAATGTCTGCGCTTCGAGAGTTCGAACCAGCTCGGCAACCGGATGACCACCGTCGATACCGAAATCGGCGGTGTCGCGCTCGCGGCCGGCACACCGGTCACGCTGTGTATCGGCGCGGCCAATCGCGACCCCGAGCAGTTTGCGGAACCGGACCGTTTCGATATCCGCCGCGATCCGAACCGGCATCTGGCGTTCGGCTTCGGGATTCATCAGTGCGCGGGCCTGTCGCTCGCGCGGCTGGAAGCGCGCATTGCGATCGGGCGATTCGTGCAGCGTTTTCCGGCATACCGTCTCGATGGCGAGCCGACGCGCGGCGGCCGGGTGCGGTTTCGCGGCTTCGCAGCCGTGCCGCTCGTGCTGGAGCCTTGAAATGGCATGAGGCGCGCTGCCGTGAGTCTGGGGCTCTCGTGCGAACCCGAGGAGCGCTAGCGCAAGCACGGGCGCGGCCGTACGCTCAAGCCTCGCCACAAGCCGCGGCCACAAGAACACATCGGCCCGAGACGGACGGCGCGAGATCAGTCCACGCTTTCCACTCGCAGTATCTTTTGCCTCCCGCCCGCAAGACTTACAGCCCAATAACGGCCTCGCGCGCGAGCCACACGAGTCCGCGCGCATCGTGCCGGACACCGTGCGCTGCGCCCACCCGTGGCACGCTTGCTGCTTCGCGTGATATCTCCAGCCAACCGGAGCGCGCGATGGCACACATGATCTGGAAGGGCGCAATCAGTTTCGGGCTTGTCCATGTGCCGGTGCAGTTGTATCCGGCCACGCAGTCCGAGAAAGTCGGCTTCAATCTGCTCGACAGGCGCACGATCGATCCGATCGGCTACAAGCAGATCAACAAGCGCACCGGCAAGGACGTGACCCGCGAAAACATCGTGCGCGGCTTCGAGTACGAGAAGGGCCGATACGTCGTGCTGTCGGACGATGAAATCCGCGCGGCGAATCCCGAATCGACGCAAACGGTCGACATCCTCGCGTTCGTCGACGCGCCCGACATCTCGTTCCTCTATCTCGACACGCCGTATTTCCTGACGCCGGACCGCAAGGGCGAGAAGGTGTACGCGCTGCTGCGCGAGGCGATGAAGGCAGCGGGCAAGATCGGCGTCGCGAGCGTGGTGTTGCACAACAAGCAGCATCTGGCCGCGCTGATTCCGCTGGGCCCGGTGCTTGCGCTGAACACATTGCGCTGGGCCGACGAGGTGCGCGGCCTCGACGAATTCAAGGTCCCGCCGGAAGGGATGAAAGCCGCCGGCGTGTCCGCGCGCGAACTCGACATGGCGAAGAAGCTGATCGACGACATGAGCGACGCGTGGGACCCGGCGCAGTACCACGACACGTTTCGCGACGACATCATGGCGCTCGTCGAGCGCAAGGTGCGCGCGGGCAAGACCGAGGAGGTCACCGACGTCGAAGCGCCGCACGAGTCGCGCAAATCCGCCGACATTCTCGATCTGTCCGATCTGCTCAGGCGCAGCCTCGGCCGCGGCAAGGACAAGCAGTCCGCCACGGGCCGCAAGCGTGCCGCCGGTGAAGACGACGAGCAGGCTGACAACGACGCCGACGCCGATGAAGAGGCTGCCGCGCCGGCACGCAAGAAAGCCCGTGCGGCGAGCGCGCCTCGTAGCCGTGGTGGCAGTGGTCGTACCGCGGCGAAAACCGTATCGAAAACTGCATCGACGGCGCGCAAACGGCGCGCGGCGGCTTGAGCGGGCTGCGGGGTCTGATTTTCGCTTGCCCGTCCGTTTGCCTTCTGTTTGCGATGTTGACCGGCGGCATCCGGCAGCGAGTTTGACCCCGCGTGTCGCGCCACAGTCGATCACGCTCCGTCGCGAGCGGTAATGCGGGGCGCCGCGTCATGCTCGTTGCGCTCGTGGTGAATACGGTGCGTATTCGCGGCGCCGCATTTCGCGCGGATGGCGCTTGTCGTGACAACGCACGTGCGCTTCATACGTAATCAGCTCCGAGTACCACCGTCATCGCCATGAACGACCGACTCGACCTCTACCAACGCAAGCGCCGCTTCGACGACACGCCGGAGCCCGCCGGTACGGCGGCCCGCAAGCGTGCGGGTCGTAAAAGCGCGGCACAGGCGGCACGCGACACGCTGTCGTATGTGATCCAGGAACATGACGCGCGGCGTCTGCACTACGACTTCAGGCTGGAGCTGAACGGCACGCTGCTGTCGTGGGCTGTGCCGAAGGGGCCGAGCCTCGATCCGTCGGTCAAACGGCTCGCGGTGCATGTCGAAGACCATCCGGTCGAATACGGCTCGTTCGAGGGTGTGATTCCGCCCGGCAATTACGGCGCGGGCACGGTGATCGTGTGGGATCGCGGCACCTGGGAGCCCGTCGGCGGCGCGCGCGAGGCGGCCCGCGCGTATGCGGCCGGCAAGCTCAAATTCCGGCTGCACGGCGAGAAGCTGCACGGTGGCTGGACGCTCGTGCGCAGCAACATGCGCGGCAGCGGCGACAAGGAGCAATGGCTGCTGATCAAGGAGCGCGATGAAGAGGCGCGCGACGAAAGCGAATACGACGTGCTGCAACAGCGCCCGGGTAGCGTGCTGGGCGATGACGTGTCGACGGGCACGAGCGGGCAGGGCGCGACAGCAGTAACGACAGCGACCGGACGCAAGCGCACCGCTAAAGCAACAGGCCGCGCGGCGGATCCAGCACCAGGACAAGCGCCAGCTCGAGCACCGACGAAAGCAGCCAGCAAGGCGTCATGCCGCGCATCGATGAAACTCGCCGCCGACGCGAACCTCGATGCCAGCGCAACCACCGAGGCTACGGCACAGACCGTCGCAACGACCGCTCGGTCGCGACGCGCCGACCCCAAGCGCCCCGATATCGTCGCTACCCGCACTGCGCAGTCGCTGCGCGAACTTGCGGCGTCGCCATCGATAGAAGGCGCGCGCAAAGCTCGTTTGCCCGCGAGCGTCAAACCGCAGCTGGCGACGCTCGTCGACGCGGCGCCGCCGGGCAGCGACTGGCTGTATGAAATCAAATTCGACGGCTATCGCGTGCTTACGCGCATCGAGCATGCAGCCGCAACGGCAAGCGCGAAAAGCACCCGGCGCACCACACGCACCAGCAGCAGCCGGAGCAGCGCAGTCGGCGTGTTCACGCGTGCCGGCAATGACTGGACCGCGAAGTTCAGCAAGCAGGTGCAGGCGTTCGCTGAACTCGACGTGCAAAGCGCGTGGCTCGACGGCGAAGCGGTCGTGCTCGACGAGCGCGGCGTGCCGGATTTCCAGGCGCTGCAAAACGCATTCGATGCAAACCGTCCACAGGACATCGTGATCTATCTGTTCGACGTGCCGTTTCTGAACGGCTACGACCTGCGCGGCGTGCCGCTCGAACAACGGCGCGCGATTCTGCGCGCGCTGCTCGAAGGCGTCGACGACAGCGTGCTGCGTTTCTCGAACGACTTCGCGTTCAGCGCCGATGAACTGCTGAAGAGCGCATGCGATATGGCGCTCGAAGGCATCATCGGCAAACGGCGCGACAGCGGCTACGTGGCGGGCCGCTCGTCGGCGTGGATCAAGCTCAAGTGCCGGCGTCGCCAGGAGTTCGTGATCGGCGGCTATTCGGAACCGGCCGGCAGCCGCGCGGCGTTCGGCGCGCTGCTGCTCGGCGTGTACGACGGCGCGGGCCAGTTGCAATACGCGGGACGCGTCGGCACCGGCTTCGACGCCGCGCTACTGCGCTCGGTCAAGCAGGCACTCGATACGCATGCGAGCCGCCGCATGCCGTTCGCGAGCGCGCCGCGCGAGCGCAGCCGCACACCGGTGCATTGGGTCGAACCGGTGCTCGTCGCCGAATGCAATTTCGCCGAATGGACCAGCGACGGCATCGTGCGCCAGGCGTCGTTCGTGAGCCTGCGCGACGACAAACCGGCGCGCCAGATCGTCAGGGAAACCGCTCGACAAGGAGCCGACGTGCAACAGCAAACCGATAACGCAGCCGATGACGCGCCGGGTACAGGCACGTCGAAAAAGCGTGCGAAAGAGAGCGCGCCGAAAAAGAACACAGCGAAAAAGAGTACGGCGAGTAAGCAGGCGGCCAGCCAGAGCGCCGCCGCCGCAGGCGTGGATAGCGCACCTACGCGAAGCAGTACGCGCAGTGCTTTCGATGCGTCCAGTACCTCCAGTTCGAAGCGCTCGCGCGCGCAGGTCGAAGTGGCCGGCGTGCGCATCTCTCACCCCGATCGCGTGATCGACAAAAGCACAGGCATCCGCAAGATCGAGCTGGCGCGGTACTACGAATCCGTCGCCGAATGGATGCTGCCGCATCTGCGCGACCGGCCGCTCGCGCTCGTGCGCGCGCCCGAGGATATCGGCGGCGAGTTGTTCTTCCAGAAGCACAGCCAGAAGCTGTCGATTCCGAACGTCACGCAGCATGAAGGACTCGACCCTGATCATCCTCCGCTGATCACCGTCGACACGCTCGCCGCGCTGGTCGGTGCCGCGCAGATGGGCACCGTCGAATTTCATACGTGGAATGCGCTTGCGTCGAATATCGAAAAGCCCGACCGCATGGTGTTCGATCTCGATCCGGACGCATCGCTCGGCTGGGAGCGGATGATCGAGGCCGCGCAACTGACGCGCTCGCTGCTCGACGAGCTGGGTCTGCAGTCGTTCTGCAAGACGAGCGGCGGCAAGGGCCTGCACGTGGTCGTGCCGCTCGCGAAACAGGCTGGCTGGGACGAGGTGAAAGAGTTCTCGCAGGCGGTCGCGCAGCATATGGCGGCGACGTTGCCGCAGCACTTCAGCGCGAAGATGGGCGCGCAGAATCGCAAGAAGAAGATCTTCATCGACTATCTGCGCAACAACCGCGGTTCGAGCACGGTGGCCGCATTCTCGACGCGCGCGCGACCGGGGCTCGGTGTGTCGGTGCCGCTCGCGTGGGACGAGGTGGCGGGTACCACCGCCGGCGATCAATGGAACATCGCTAATGTGCATGAGCGCCTGGCCGGGCTGCGCGGCGATCCGTGGACGGGCTATGCGAAGACGCGTCAGCGGATCACGGCGGCGATGAAGAAGCGTCTGGAGGGGGCGCAGTGAGCAAGCGGACCGTTCAGGGCATCAACGCATGTAGGCGAACCGTACGCACACGAGCGTCGCGTGGACATGCGGCGCGCGAAATTGAGCAGTGAGTCAAGCAAATGAACCGACAACGTAAACCCAACCGCAAACCCAACGAGCGAAGGAGCACGTTATGAAGACCTCCCCGCAATCGACCGACGGCGATGCGAGCGCCGACCCGCACGCAGGAAAGAACCCGCGTTCCTTGCAGGAAGCCGCGGCACCGCTGCCGCATGAGGCCGATCAGGACCCGGAGTCGCAGCACGAGGATCATCCGCGCCACGTCGGCAAGCAGGCGCACGAGGACCTCGAGCGCGGGCTTGAGGACACCGATCGGCGGGGCGGCGACGATTATCAGGAGCGCACGCAGAACGATGCACATGCGGATGTGAATTCCGATCGCAAGCGGTCAGGGGCGCAACGCGGCAAACGCTGATCGTTAAGCGCCGGGTAGCGTTGCGCTCGAACGTGACCCGCTCCCCGTGCCCTTGATGCTGCTGCTTGTTTGCGACTCGCTCTCATCCGGCGCCCGATCCCAATACGGCGGATCGCCGAAATGCGCGGCCAGAAAATCGATAAACGCGACCGTCCTCGGCGGCACGAATGCGCGGCTCGGATACACGGCCCAGATCGCGACATCCTCCGCGAGCGGATAGCTGTCGAGCACGCTGACCAGCGCGCCGCTGCGCAGATAGGGCGCGACGTCCCACGCCGACTTCAGCGCGATGCCGAAACCGTCGAGTAGCGCATCGCGAATCACCTCGCCGTTATCGGTGACGAGCCGGCCGCCGACGCGCACGTCGAGCGCGCCGGCCGGCGTCACGAAGCGCCAGTCGCGTTGATCCGACAGGATGATGCATTCGTGGCGCGCAAGCTCCGACGGATGATGCGGCGTGCCGTGCGCGGCGAGATAGGCGGGCGACGCGCACAGCACGCGGCGATTCACCGCGAGGCGCCGCGCGACCAGCGACGAATCCTTCAGCACGCCGACGCGGATCGCGACGTCGATGCCCGCGTCGACCAGATCGACCAGCTGATCGGTCAGCCGCAGATCGACGCTGACGCCCGGATAGCGGCGCAGGAACTCGCTGATCACCGGCGACACGTGTTGGCGCCCGAACGACGACGGCATCGACACGCGTAGCCGTCCCTGCGGCTCGGCCTGCTCGCGGCCGACCGACGCACGCGCGGCGGCGGCCGCGTCGAGCAGCGCCTCGGCGCGTGTCATGAACACTTCTCCGTCCTGCGTGAGGCTGATGCGGCGGGTGGTCCGATGCAGCAGCCGCGCGCCGAGCAGCTTTTCCAGCTGCGCGATCCGCGAACTCGCGACCGCCGCCGACAAACCGAACTCGCGCCCGGCCGCCGATACATTAGCGAGCAGCGCGGCGCGCACGAACAATGCGACGTCGAGCAGATCGAGGCGTTCGCGCTCGCCCGGCAGTGCGCGGCCGGTGGAGTTGGGAAGATTCATTATTCGGAAAATCAAAAAAATGTTTCAGCCATTATGGCTGTTTTAAAAGAAACACGATGCTTCTACGATCACGGTCATGCAAACCATGAATCGAAGCCCCAACAAACCCCAGTCGAACCCACAAGGAGCAGCCATGAAAGCCGTCGGACTCTACCGTTACCTGCCGATCGACCACGCCGAAGCACTCGTCGATGTCGAGATTCCGAAGCCCGAAGCCAGCGGACGCGATCTGCTGGTGAAGGTCGAAGCCATTTCCGTGAACCCGGTCGACACCAAGGTGCGTGCGCCGAAGGACACGGTCGAGAAAGCGCCGCGCGTGCTCGGCTGGGATGCAGCCGGCACGGTCGTCGCGGTGGGGCCGGACGTTACGCTGTTCAAAGTCGGCGATCCGGTGTTCTACGCGGGCAGCATCACGCGGCCGGGTGCGAACAGCGAGTTTCATCTGGTTGACGAACGGATCGCCGGTCATAAGCCGGCCTCGCTCGATTTCACGCACGCGGCCGCGCTGCCGCTTACCGCGATCACCGCGTGGGAAGCGCTGTTCGATCGCCTCGGCGTGTCGCCGCAGGGCGCCGATGCGGGCCGCACGGTGCTGATTTTTGGCGGCGCGGGCGGCGTCGGCTCGATCGGCATCCAGTTGGCGAAGCAGCTCGCGAAGCTGCAGGTGATCGCGACCGCATCGCGGCCCGAATCGGCGAAATGGGTGCGAGATCTGGGCGCCGATCATGTCGTCGATCACTTCGGCGATCTCGCCGCGCAACTCAAGGAGATCGGCGTCGAGCAGGTCGACTACGTGCTGATCTTCAACGACACCGACCGTAATTTCCCGGTCGCCGCGCAACTGGTCAAACCGCAGGGCAGCATCTGCACGATCGTCGAAAACAGCGCGTCGCTGCCGGTCGAATTGCTGAAGGCGAAGAGCGCCGCGTTTCACTGGGAGTTCATGTTCACGCGCTCGATGTTCGGCACGCCCGACATGATCGAACAGCACAAGCTGCTGACCGAAGTCGCGCGTCTCGTTGATGCGGGCACGCTGCGCACGACGCTCGGCGAGGACCTCGGCACGATCAACGCGGAGAACCTGCGCCGCGCGCATCGTCTGCTCGAACAAGGACGCGCGATCGGCAAGCTCGTGTTGACGGGTTTCTGATCGCGCGGGTCAGCAGAGCGCAAACAGAATCGAAGTAGAGAGGGAAGCCCTCCGCGCGCGCGGAGGGTGCCGTCGAAGCCCTATCGAGATCAAACCGGTGCGCAGAAACGGCTTCCCCGCAAGCGGGGTAACACCCGAGCCTGCCGCGTACGCGCGGCAGGTTGCTTGGCGTTAGACTGGCAGGGCAGCACGCCAAAGCGGTTGCGTGTCTTGCGGTCCCGCTCGCCGGTGCACATGCGTGCAAGTCGGCCCGAGCGGAACAGCGCGCGGGCAGTCGCGCGGACGCAAGCGCGCAGCGGCACAACAACGAGGTGACAGTATGAGCTTCCGCTTCAAACTCTCCGCCGTTTCCGTTGTCGCTTCTCTCGCCTGCGCGCTTCTGCCGGCTGCTCATGCGGCCACGCCGATCACGGTGACATCGCAGGCCGCGCTCGACGGTCCGATCCGCTACACCGTGCGCGTCACGTCGAAACAGTTCGGCAATTCCCAGGAAACCCGCACGATCCGCTCCGGCGAATCGGACGATTTCACATGGAAGACGGTGCCGCCGGGCGGCCCGGTGCCCGGCAGCGACGCGTGTCCAAACTATTCGTCGCTACCGCTCGATTCGAATGGCGCGATGATCCGTCAGACGCAGATCCGTTTTGCGCCGGTGGTGTCGAAGGACGGCACCGCGAACGTGCAGCTCAGTTTTCAGGCGCAAACGCCGCACGGCGTGAAGACCGTGACGAGCGGCGGCAAGACGCTCAAATGTCCGAATGATGTCAGCATGAGCCAGATCGTGCGCTTCACGATGCCCGTCAACGGCACGACCAAAACGCTGACACTGAGCGACGGCACCGAGGTGGCGGTCAGCGCGAAGCGGTGATTGTGCGGGCGCGCGAGCAGGTGTGCGGACGCGGCGCGTGTTGCCATGCTCTTGATGGGTGCTCGACGTGTGCTTGACGTGAGGCCGGTCTGGCTGATGCCTCGCTGAGCCGGATGCGTGTGCGACGTCTGCATCGATCGTCGCGCACGACACACGACGCGCTTCGCTTCACACGCTCGGCCGCACGGCGCGCAACGTCCATCGCCCAAACTTCTACCGGCGCCCACGCGACGTATCTGAGTGGGCTAACGGCTCAGCCTTTCTCCGCCCGTTCCACGAGCCGCGCCGGCAGGAACTGATGCTCGGCCGAAAAGAGCCGTCGATAGGTGAGCAGCACCGCGCCCACCGTCCCCAACGCCGACGCCGCGGCGATCAGAAACATGATCACGATCTGATAGCGCACTGCCTGCAACGGCGACTGGCCGGCCAGCACCTGGCCGGTCATCATGCCCGGCAGGCTCACGACGCCGACCACCGCCATCTGATTCAGCGTCGGCAGCATGCCGGCGCGTACCGCCTGGCGCGCGGGCGCCTGCGCGGCTTCCCAGCGCGTCGCGCCGAGGGCGAGCGCCATGTCGACGCGATCGCGCCGCGCGGTCAATTCATCGATCATCCGCTCGATGCCGAGCGATACGCCGGTCAGCGTATTGCCGAGGATCATGCCGAGAATCGGGATCGCATACTGCGGCTCGTACCAGGGATGAATGCGGATCACGACGAACAGCCCGACCGCGGCGACGAGCCATGAGCTGACCCAGATCGACAGCACGCTGTCCGCGCGTTGGCCGGCATAACCGCGGCTGCCGCGCTGCGCACCGGCGAAGCCGGCGATCAGCGTCATCGCGATCATCAGTGGCAGCACGACGTACCAGCGGTTGAACTGGAACACCCAGCCGAGCACATAGCCGATCGCGAGCAATTGCACGACCGTGCGCACCGCGGCCCACGCAAGCTTGCGTTCGAGATCGAGTTTCAGCGCAATCGACACCGCGCCGTTCACGACGATCAGCAGCGTCGCGATCGCGACATCCCACAGACTCAGGTTCTGCAGATTCATGGGCGCCGCTCCCGTGTGGCATTTGCGGGAGTGTCCCCAGACACGTGCGCCGATGCGTCACCACGCGTTCCGTCGCCTGCCGCATCGTGCGTCACGCGCTCCGACATCTGCAGCGGCGCCGCTTCTTCGAGCACACCCGCATGCATCGTCAGATGCCGCTCGCTCATCCGCGCGGCCTGCTGCGGATCGTGCGACACCCAGATCGACGCGTGACGCTCGGGCGCGACATCGAACCATGCCCGCACCAACGCTTCGATCGCGCGCGAGGACGCCGGATCGAGCGACGCGGTCGGCTCGTCGAGCAGCAGCACATCGGGCGCGAGTTGCAGCACGCGGACCAGCGCGGTGATCTGCGCTTCGCCGCCCGACAGTTCACTCGCGCGCTTGCCGAGAAAATCGCCGCCACGGCCGGCTTGCGCGGCGAGCGCCGCGGCCCGCTCGCGATCGAACCGCACGTCGCGATACGCGCGCAGCCCGAACGGATAGCGCAGATTGTCCTCGACACTGCCGTCGATCAGCGCGGGCCGCTGGCGGATATACGCAACGTTGCGGCGGTAGCGCGGAATCGCCGCGCGCTCGATACGCGCGCCATTCCACAGGATGTGGCCGGCATCGAGCGGATCGAGCAGCGCGAGCGCGCGCAGAAACACGCTCTTGCCTGAGCCGGACGAACCGGTGATCGCAGCGCGCTCGCCGGCGCGCAACGCGAAGGTGGTCGGCTGCAGCAGCGTCTGGCCGCGCTGCGTGTCGCGCCGCACGATGTGCTCGGCGAGTACGAGGGGAACATCAGTCATGATTGGATTGTCGTGGGGGGTGTTCAGGCGGGGCGTGTCGATTCGCGGACCGGGTTGTGAATCCGTGCGCGCATCGACGGGCCGCCGCACCGTGCGCCATCATAGAACGACAGCAGGGCAGTTCCGCATAACAACGCGACATTGCCGCAACGCCGTAGAGCGGCTCGTCGCCTATCGCCGGGCACGCTATCTGCTGCCCGACTCACAACGAAGAACGAAACGCGGAGCGTCTCAATGGCAGGGTCGAGCAGCGTCGGAAGACGGATTGGAAAAGTCATCGCCTGGCTGTTAGCGACGCTCATCGTACTGATCGTCGCGCTTGCGATCTTCATTCTGACCTTCGACTGGAACCGTGCCCGGCCTTACGTCAACGACAAGGTCAGCCAGGCGATCGGCCGGCCGTTCGCGATCAATGGCGATCTGAAAGTGGGCTGGCGGCATCCGGTCGGCGAACGGGGCTGGCGCGGCTGGGTGCCGTGGCCGCGCTTCTCGGCGGCCAACATCACGGTGGGCAACCCCGACTGGACTAAACGGCCGCAGTTCGCGACGCTCGACGAAATCGACTTCGAAGTCGAGGTGCTGCCGCTGCTCGCGCACGACATCGTGATTCCGGCGATCAATCTGGTGAATCCGTCGGTCGATCTCGAACGTCTGCTCGATGGGCGCAACAACTGGACTTTCAAGCTGGCGTCGTCGAGCGGGCCGTCCGAATGGAAGCTCGAACTGCATGACATCGCGTTTGCAAAGGGCAATATCGCGCTGTCGGATCAGCAGAAGAAAGTCGAGCTGACGATGGCGATCGATACGCTCGGCCACCCGATCCCGATCGGCGAGGCGCTGAAGCAGCAGCAGGCGGCGTCGCGCAGCGAGTCGGCGCAGGCGGTCGGCAAGGCGGGCGCGAGCCGTCTCGCCGCGCAGGCCGATGCTCAGGCGGCGTCGGAGGCGAAAGCGGCGTCCGAAGCGGCGGCCTCGGCTGCCGAGGCGAATGCGTCGGGTGCATCGGCGGCTTCAGGCGTGGCCGCGACGGGCGCTGTGGCTACGTCAAGCGAAAACGCCAGCACGGGGGCCGCAGAGGCCACTTCTGGCACAAGCGCCGCCATCACCGCATCCGACTCCGCAACCACGCCGCGCGCGCAGCCGCTCTATGCAATCGCGTGGACCGTCAAAGGCACCTATAACCGCACGCCGGTATCGGGCAGCGGCAAGGTCGGCGGCGTGCTCGCGCTACAGGACGCGAACCGGCCGTTTCCGGTGCAGGCCGACGTGAAAGCGGGCGACCTGCATATCGCGTTCGTCGGCACCGTCACCGATCCCGCGCATCTCGCCGCGCTCGATCTGCGGCTCTGGTTGCAGGGCAACAGCATGGCGCGCCTGTATTCGCTGACCGGCGTGACCTTGCCCGACACGCCGCCGTACGCGACCGAAGGACATCTGATCGGCCGCTTCCAGCCGAGCGGCAACGTCTTTACGTATGAAAATTTTACAGGCCGGGTCGGCGGCAGCGACCTGAACGGTTCGCTGACCTATACCGCGCGCAAACCGCGTCCATTGCTGCAGGGCGAACTCGTGTCGAATCTGCTGCAGTTCTCCGATCTCGCGCCGGTGATCGGCGCCGATTCGAAAGCGAGCAAAGCGCGCCGCGGCGACGCGACCGCACAGCCGAGCGGTCGCGTGCTGCCGGTCGAAGAGTTCCGTACCGACCGCTGGAAGGCAATCGACGCCGACGTCAAATTCACCGGCCGGCGCATCATCAAGAATTCGAGTTTGCCGATCACCGATCTGTACACACACGTCGTGATGACCGATGGCGTGCTGTCGCTCGAACCGCTGAAGTTCGGCGTCGCGGGCGGCTCGCTCGCGTCGGATATTCATCTCGATGGCGCCAGCACGCCGTTGAAGGGACGTTTCGCGATGCAGGCGCGGCATCTGAAGCTCAAGCAACTGTTCCCGAACTTCAAGACGATGCAGAACGCGCTCGGCGAGATCAACGGCGACGCGTCGCTTTCCGCGACCGGTAATTCGCCGGCCGCGCTCGCGGCGTCCTCGAACGGCGAGGTGAAGGCGCTCGTCACGCAGGGCACGGTAAGCCGTCTGCTGATGGAGGCGGCCGGGCTGAATGTCGCGAACGTCGTGTATGAAAAACTGTTCGGCAACCGCGACGTGAACATCAACTGCGCGGCCGCCGATTT
This sequence comes from Paraburkholderia sp. ZP32-5, assembly GCF_021390495.1. NCBI lineage: Bacteria > Pseudomonadati > Pseudomonadota > Betaproteobacteria > Burkholderiales > Burkholderiaceae > Paraburkholderia > Paraburkholderia sp. ZP32-5. The sequence goes on from NZ_JAJEJP010000001.1 coordinate 1,946,717, forward strand.
CGTCGCGACCAATGGCGTGCTCGAATCACGCGTCTTCGCACTCGATACCGACGACGCGGTGATCAACATCGACGGTCATATCGACCTGCGCGACGAAACGATGGACCTCGGCGTGCATCCGCATACGAAGGGCTTCCGGATATTTTCGCTGCGCTCGCCGCTGTATGTGAAGGGCACCTTCAAGCAGCCGCACGTCGGCGTAAATGCCGCGGCGCTCGCATTGCGCGGCGGCGCGGCGGTCGGGCTCGGGCTGATCAATCCGTTTGCCGCGCTGCTGCCGTTGCTCGCACCGAGCAACAACAAGCCATTGCCGTGCTCGGCATTGCTCGCGCAGGTCAAGCAGCCGCCGAGCGCGCCGGCACCGGGCGTCAAGCAGCAACCCAAAGCGCCGCTTTCTCTCGATGGCGCGCCGGTCAATAAATCGTCAAGCGGCGCGTCGTCGCCGGCCGCGACGGAGCGCAAGCCCGCGGTGCTGTCACCGGCGAGCGCAGCCGAATACAAGGGGAGCTGATGCCATCGATCTGCCCAGCGGACTGGTTGGACTGGAGCGTTGGCGGCGCGCTTTGTATCGTGTTCCTGTGGCTGATTAGCATGCCGCCCACGTGTGATCGCGATGCCGATGCGATAGCGGAGTAGCGATATCACATGGCGCCGCGCGCATGCGTGCTTAAACACGCGCGCTAAAGGCGATAAAAGACAGTGGTGATGAAAGGAAGAAGAAAGCTAACGCCACCCGCTTCGCGGTGACGGCGTTAACCTGATCGAGATCGAACAGACTGTGCAAACCCAACTGCACATACATGACAGTGATACGAGTTGTTGGCGAAAAACCGGCTATGTATCAACCGCGCCACATCATCGTTCGTGTCCCGTTGGCAGCACTGATATTCAGCTCGTCTCAGTGCGCCGCATGGGTGGTTTGCATCAAGAGATCTATCGCAACGAACGCGGCGTCGCGTCGCCGGCCGCATCCTGCCGGCGCACGCCGCGACGGGTGCCGATACGGGTTGCGCCGAACTCCGTCAGAATCTTGCCGCGCGCGCGGCTTGCGAAGACAAGGAAGCCGAAACCATCCGCTTCGTACCAGTAGCCGCCGTTCTCGAGACCGTCGAGCGGCTGCTCCAGTGCGTTGGTGATCGACTCGATGCAGCGCCGCCGTAATTCGGCCGGCGCGGGGTAGGGGGGCTGTGCACCACGTACGCTGCACAGAAGCACGTCGAGTCCGGGCAGCACGTGTGCGTAGAGCACCGGCTCGTCCTGGGCGCGGGCGCGCGCAATCTTGGTATCGAGTTGGCTGAACGGCTTGAAATGCCGTAGAACTGCGAGGAACGACTCGTCGCCGTCCACCTTCGCGCGTCTACGCTTTTTCGGGAAGGACATAAAAATTCGCCTGAAAAAGAATTGCAAGAAACGCTGCGTCCTCATGCGACCACTCCCGGCTTTCGCGCGCCGCACGTCGATCTTTTATAGCATACGACAAGACTGGATTCACGATGATTCGACGCTTGCGTCACCTCACCGCCTCCCGCACGAATCATGCCGAATCGCCTCGCCGCGCGCATTCGCATCTCAGCACACCTTGTCTCCATCATAGACGCACGCGGCGCCGAAAAAACATCTTCTCCCAATAAAAAAGTCATTTTTGTGTGCGCCGGCACCTGCTGGCGCTACGTTGAAATATCTCGAATTCACGTCGATAATGGCCCGTCCGGCCGTGCCGCGCCCGCCTCGCGGGACGCGACGAGGGTGCGCGAGCCGCTGTGCGAATGACCGCCTGAACACCCTGACGGGAACATGAAACTATTCACCAAGGGTCTGCTGCTGATTGCGGTGCCGAGCTTCGTCGAACTCGCGTTGCTCGGTGTCGTCTTCGATACGCAGGAACGGACCGCGCAGGCCGCGCAGTGGGTCGATAACAGCAAGCAGATCCTCTATCAGTCGTCGGCTCTCGTCGATCCGCTGCTGCGCCAGGCGGCGCGTGTGCGCACGGCGATGGTGACGCGCGATGCAGCGCTGATCGACCGCCACGCGGTATGGGTCGATCTGAACGACCGGCTCGCGAAACTCGATACGCTGGTCGCCGACACGCCGCGCCAGGCCGAGCACGTGCGCAACATGCGGCGTGCGATCGACGGCTATCGCGAGCAGAGCATCGCCATCTCGCAGGCGCTGCACGAAGGCCGCAGCGTGACCCCCTATATCGCCCTCGAAACCGATGCGTTGCCGCGCCAGATCGCGCTGTTTCGCGACGAGCTCGGCGAGTTCGACGCGGTCGCCGCGCAACTCGACGCCGACAGGTCGATCGCGCTCGCACAGCGGCGCGCGCATCAGCAGTACGCGCTGATCGCCGCGGTGATCGGCTCGATGCTGATCTGGGCGGCCACCGCGGTGGTGTTCGCGCGCAGCATCGGCCGGCGCTTCGAAGTGTTGACCGATAACGCCGAGCGGCTCGGTAGCGGCAGGCCGCTCGCGGCGCCGTTGTCGGGCCGCGACGAAATCGCCGGGCTCGATACCGTGCTGCACCAGACCGATGCGCGTTTGCGCGTGGCCGAGACGGAGCAGGCGGCGCTGAAAACGCAACTCGAAGCGCGCGCGCGGGAACTGGCGGCCGTCAATGAGGAATTGCGCCAGGAAACCCAGGATAACGAGATGTTCATCTATAGCGTGTCGCACGATCTGCGCTCGCCGCTGGTGAATCTGCGGGGGTTTTCGAAGGAACTGCACGTGTCGTGCGATGAGCTCGACAATCTGGTCGGCGACGCGCAACTGCCGGAGAAAGAGCAGCGGCGCCTCACGCATATTCTCGATGGCGACGTGCGCGAGTCGCTGCATTATCTGCGCACCGCGGTCGCGCGCGCGGCGGCGATCATCGACGCACTGCTGCGGATTTCGCGCGCCGGGCGGCTCGAATATCAGTGGCAGCGCGTGAGCGTCGGGCGTGTCGTGGGGCGGGTCGTCGACGCGATGCAGGAGGCGATCAGCCAGCGCGCGGCGATCGTTACCGTGCGCGAGCTGCCGCCCGCGTGGGGCGATCCGGCTGCGCTCGAACAGATCTTCAGCAACCTGATCGGCAACGCGCTGAATTTCCTCGATCCGGCGCGCGGCGGACGCATCGAGGTCGGCGCGCTCGAACCCGAACCCGTCGACCCGGCCGAGCCGCGCGCGGTGCGCATGCGTACCTATTACGTTCGCGACAATGGTCTTGGGATTCCGGCTGCGTATCTGTCGAAGGTGTTTCGCGCGTTCCAGCGTCTGCATGGCGATGTCGCGGACGGCGAGGGCATCGGCCTCGCGGTGGTGCGGCGCACCGTCGAGCGGCACGGCGGGCGCGTGTGGGTCGAATCGGCCGAAGGCGCGGGCTCGACTTTTTTTGTCGTGCTGCCCGAGCAGCCAGTGCGGTTCTGAGCGTGTCGGCGCGTGGCGAGCGTGTGTCAGCGCATGCGTGAATCCGAGCCCGAATGCATAGCTGAGCGCGCCGGCTTGTCATGTAATTCACGCGTCAGTGCGCCGCCGCTACGCTGGTGCGAGAATTCGCACTACAATTCGCGCGAAAATCGTCGACACGGCTGTCGACATTAAAATCGTATCAGCCATGGCACTCGCATCGGCGAGCGTCATGCGCAGCGAATCGTCAGCACGGAGAGCCTATGAATCACGCGCAAACGGTCAGCATCGTACTGATCGAGGATGACGACGGGCATGCAAAGCTCGTCGAGCGTAATCTGCGCCGCGCCGGTATTTCGAACGGCTTCGTGCGCTTTCGCGACGGTCAGCAGGCGCTCGATTATTTTTTCGGCCCGGCGCCGGCGCAGCCTTTTACCGACGCCGACGGCAATCCGTATCCGTCGCGCGAGAATCTCGAGAATTTCGTCGTGCTGCTCGATCTGCGGATGCCGCGCGTCGACGGCTTCGAGGTGCTGCGGCGTCTGAAGGAGGCGCCCGAGACCGCCGCGGTGCCGGTGATCGTGCTGACCACCACCGACGATCCGCGCGAAATTGCCCGCTGCTACGAACTCGGCTGCAACGTCTATGTCTGCAAGCCGGTCGAATACGATGCGTTTATCGAGGCCGTGCGCCGGCTGGGCTTTTTCCTGCAGGTGGTCAAGCTGCCGCCGGGGCATCGGCTGGCGCCGCCTTGAAATCGCGTTGCGCGCAGACCGTGGAATAACGAGTGCCCGCCGCCGGTATAAACAACCGGTACAGATCGCCACCCCGGGCAACCGGCATCCGCATGAAGCTGTCCGAAACCCATGCATGACAACATAAACCGACGAACCTGCCTGAGAACACCTGCATGATCGAAGAAGTGTCCACGCCGCACGCCGCGTATGTGCTCGTCGTCGACGACGACGAAGGCATCCTGCGGCTCGCGCGCAAGTCGCTCGAACGCGCCGGCTGCCGGGTGGCGATCTGCGCCGGCGTCGAGGCGGCCCGCGAGCGGCTGGCGAGCGGCGCCCCCGATCTGCTGGTGCTCGACTATCAACTGAGCGGCCCGGAGACCGGGCTCGATTTCTTCCGCCATCTGCGCGCGGAAGGCATCCGGATTCCGGCGATCCTCGTGACCGGTTTCACCGACGAATCGCGCGTGATCGAAGCGCTGCGCGCGGGCGTGTCCGATGTGGTGCCGAAATCCGGCGACTATCTCGACTATCTGCCCGAGGCGGTCGAGCGCGTGCTGTCGCAGGTGCGTCTGCAACGCGCGTCGGACGAGGCGCTGCTGCTGCGCGATCGCGAGCTGCATTACCGCACGCTGTCCGAGGCGCTGCCGCACCTGGTGCTGACCTGCAATGCGGCGGGCGATTGCGATTTCCTGTCGAAGCAGTGGTACGACTACACCGGGCTGTCGGAGCACCGTTCGTATGGCCTCGCATGGCTCGACGCGGTCCATCCGGACGATCGCGAAGAGATTCGCCGCAGTTGGCTCAGCGCCGTGACGGGGCAGAATGGCGACTACCGGCACGAGATGCGGATTCGCCGCTACGACGGCGAATATCGCTGGTTCGACGTGCGCGTGGTCGCGATGCGCGACGCCGAAAACAACGTCAGCAAATGGTTCGGCAGTTGCACGGACATTCATTCGCAGCGCGAGGCGATCGAGGAGCGCGAGCGGCTGCTCGCATCGGAGCAGGCCGCGCGCCAGGCCGCAGAAGACGCGAACCGCGCGAAGGACCGCTTTCTCGCGATGCTGTCACACGAATTGCGTACGCCGCTCACGCCGGTGCTGGCCGGCGCGAGCGTGCTCGAGATGATCCCCGATCTGCCCGAGCAGGCGCGCGGCAGCGTGCGGATGATTCGTCGCAATGTCGAGCTGGAGGCGCGGCTGATCGACGATCTGCTGGACCTGACGCGGGTCGCGAACGGCAAGCTGCGGCTGTCGCTCGAAACGGTCGACGTGCACGACGTAATCGACAGCGTGCTCGAACTGTTTCGCAGCGAGATCCAGGTCAAGCAGCAGGACGTGCACATCGAAAAGCACGCGACGCATCACTACGTACTCGCCGACCGCGCGCGCCTGCAGCAGATGCTGTGGAATCTGATTCGCAACGCCGCGAAGTTCACGCCGGACGGTGGCCATATCTACGTGCGCACGCGTGACGAGCGTATGCAGGTGCAGATCTCGGTCGAAGATACCGGTATCGGCATCGAACCCGAACAGATCGGCAAACTGTTCAATGCGTTCGAACAGGGCGACCAGAACATGACACGGCAATTCGGCGGTCTGGGGCTCGGTCTCGCGATCACCAAGGCGCTCACCGACGTGCACGGCGGCACCGTCACCGCGCAAAGCCCGGGCCCGCATTGCGGCGCGACCTTCACGATCGTGCTGCCGACCGCGGCCGCGCCGGCCGCGGTGCAGCCGGTCGTCGTGCCGAGCACGATGCAGCCGGCCAGTTTGCTGACGGTGCTGCTGATCGAGGATCACACGGATACCGCCGAGGTGATGGCGCAACTGATCCGCAGCCTCGGTCACGACGTGACGGTGGTCGGCCGCGTCGACGACGCGCTGGCCGCGACGCAGTTGCAGCGCTTCGATCTGATCGTTAGCGATGTCGGTTTGCCGGACGGCACGGGCCTCGATTTCATCAAGGCGTTTCGCGAGCATTCGGATGCACCTGCCGTCGCGCTGACGGGCTTCGGCACCGATGAGGACGTGCGCCGCTGCCTCGGAGCGGGCTTTACGTCGCATCTGACCAAGCCCGTCAACTTCAGCCAGTTGGAAACGACGATTGAAAGCGCGGCGCAGTTGAAAGCGCGCAACGACGGCTGACTTTTTTGCACATGGTGCGCTGAAAGACGTATGAAAACATCAAGGCCTGTTGCGACGGCAATCGCAACAGGCCTTGTTTATTTCCTCGGCTCCAGTCGTTAATCCAGCCGCTAATCGAGCCAATAAGCGTTAAATGCCGGATCTTCGATTCACATTTAACGCGGCGAGTTCTTCAACGTGTCGCGAATCTCGCGCAGCAGCAGCACGTCTTCCGGCGTGGGCGGCGGCTCGGCCGGTGCGGCTGCCTCCGGCTTGCGCAGATTGTTGATGAACTTGACCATCAGGAAAATGATGAACGCGAGAATGATGAAGTTGATCAGCACGGTGATGAACGAACCGTAGCCGATGACCGCGACGCCAGCCGTTTGCAGATCTTTATACGAATCGGGATTGCCTTTGTAAGTTGCCGGAATATGGCCGAGGCGAATAAACAGATTGGAGAAATCGAGGCCGCCGGTGGCGAGCCCGACGACCGGCATGATCAGGTCTTTAACCACTGAATTGACAATGCTGGAAAATGCGCCGCCGATAATCACACCAACGGCGAGATCCATCACGTTGCCCTTGAGAGCAAATTCTTTAAATTCCTTGACCATGCTCATAGAAGCACCTCCTCAGATATGAATAGCAAAATGATACCAATCTGAGACGGATAGGCTAGTGCTTTACGCAATGCAACAGCATGCTTTGATACAGGCGGGCACTAACGGGGAAACTGTGACTCACTATGACGCGCGCGTTCGAGATGCGCGGCAAAACTGACCGGGTCGGTATTGGTGCCGCACAGCAGCACGCCCACGCGCTTGCCATGCAGGCGCTCGCGCAACGGTCCGAGCAGCGCGGCGGTGGCGGCCGCGCAAGCAGGTTCGACCGCGAGCTTCAACTGCTCGAACAGAATCAGCATTGCCGCGCGCAACTGGTCGTCGGAAACCGTGACCAGTTGATCGATATGGCGGCGGCACAGCTCATAGCTGTATTGCTCGGTGTGCGGGGACATCAGCGAATCGGCGACGCTGTGCATATGGCCCATCTTGACCGTATGGTTGGCGGCAAAGCTCTTGCTCATCACGTCCGAGCCTTCGGGTTCGACGCCATACACATGCACGTTCGGATTGGCGAGCCGCAGCGCGGTGGCGACACCGGCCGCGAGGCCGCCGCCGCCGACCGGCACGATCGCCGCTTCGAGATCGGGCGTTTGGGTCGCCCATTCGTAACCGAGCGTGGCCGAGCCGAGCACCGTGCGATAGCCGTTGAACGGATGCACGAAATAACGGCCTTCCTCGGCTTCGATACGGCGTACCAGCTCGAATGCCTCGGCGAGGTCTTCCGCATACACGATATCGGCGCCGTACTCGCGGCATAGCGCGACGCGCGCCGGATTCACCTTTCTGAACAGCACGACCTTCGCGCTCAGGCCAAGCCGCATCGCCGCATAGGCGACCGCTACCGCGTGATTGCCGCCCGATACGCAGGTGACGCCCGCGCTCTTTTGCGTGTCGTCGAGCGCGAGCAGATTCGTGAAGGCGCCGCGCGCCTTGAAGCTGCCGCCGGCCTGCAGCAGTTCGAACTTGAAATTCACCACCGTGCCGTGCAGCGACGAAAAATCGAGCCGGTCGAACACCGGCGTTCGCGCGACCCACGGCGTCAACGCAAAATGCTGCGCGGCGATGTCGTCGAGCGTGGGGATCGGCTCGCCGTCGATCGTGTGGTCGGTATGCTGTGGGGCGGCGGTTGACATGGCGTGATACCCGAGTCGTCGATATGGCTGAGACCCGTTTGGGCGCGCGCAGTTTCCGTGCGACTGCGCGCGCCAACGGTATCGCTTCGCAAGCTTATTTCGCGGCTTCGACCGACATGCTGTGGATGAACTTCTGCAAAAAGCGTTCGCAGGCAGCGAGCTGTTCGAGTTCGACGAACTCGTTCGCCTTGTGCGCCTGCTGGATGTCGCCGGGACCGCAGACGATGCTCGGAATGCCCGCGTTCGAAAACAGCCCAGCCTCGGTGCCGTACGCGACCTTGCGCTTGTCCTGATTGGCGGTGAGCGCGCGCACGAGCTGCGTGATCGCGGCCTGTTCGGACGCATCAAGCCCGGGCGCCGCGGCGATCTTCGTGATCTCGATCGCGCCCGACGGATGCTCGCGCAGCATTTTCGGCACCAGCGTTTCGCGCGCGTACGTATCGATGCGCGTGAAGATCGACTCGGGGTCCAGCGTCGGCAGATTGCGGAATTCGAACTGGAACTTGCATTCGGCCGGCACCGTGTTCATCGCGTTGCCGCCGATGATCGTGCTGGTCTGCGCGGTGCTGAACGGCACGTCGTATTGCTCGTCGAACGGGCCTTGCGCGCGGAACTGATCGGCCATATCGCGGATGTAGCAGATCAGCCGTGCCGCGTATTCGATCGCGTTCAGGCCCTTCGGCGTCAGCGACGAATGCGCGGCCTGGCCGCGCACGCAGCACTGGTACGCGTTGATGCCCTTGTGCGCGATGATCGGGCGCATGCTGGTCGGTTCGCCGACGATGCAGCCATCCGGCTTCACGCCGCGCTTCATCAGATCGGCGATCATCAGCGGTGCGCCGACGCAGCCGACTTCCTCGTCGAACGACAGCGCGAAGTGGATCGGTTTCGCGAGCTTCGTGCGCTGCATCTCGGGCACCATCGCGAGCGCCGCGCCGATAAAGCCTTTCATGTCGCAGGTGCCGCGGCCGTACAGCTTGTCGCCGCGTACTTCCGGCTTGAACGGATCGCTATCCCATTGCTGGCCGTCGACCGGCACCACATCGGTGTGACCCGACAGCACCACGCCGCCGTTGGTCTCGCCGTTGTGCGCGGGCACCGTGGCGAACAGGTTCGCCCACTTGCCGCCATTGCCGTGCGTAAGCGTCGCGTCGATGCCGACCGCGCGCAGCTCGTCGCGCACAGTTTCGATCAGACCGAGATTCGGATTGCGGCTCACGGTGTCGATCGACACGAGGCGGGTGATCCAGGGGAGAGAAACAGGAGAAACGGGAGATGCGGAGGAGGACGGCGACTGCGTAGATTGCGCTGTTTCAGCGACGTGAGACATGACTGGACTCCGGCATTTGAGTCTTTCGATCATATCCCAAAAGAATTCGTGTCAGGGTGTCCGTAAGCTCTTCTCGTATTGGCGCAGCGCAGCATTCAAGCGAAAAACGAGGGGACGTCCCTCGTTTTTCTTCGCAGCTGAAAAGTGGTTGCACGAACAACCGGTGCAATGCGTTCGCGGATCGATACGTTGCCGCCCAAACGCGCGAATCGCACGGCTTGCGCGAATCGCAAACCGCCGCCACGCCCGCGGCTCACGCAGCAAACCGCGCTCCCGCCACTCAGCGTGCGGGCGCCTGTGCCGCGGTGCCGCGGCTCGGCGTGCCGAGCGCACGCAACGTTTCCTTGACGGTTGCGACCCGCACCGAGAAATCGGGGCTGCGCGTTTCGATACGCAGCTTGTCCTGGCCCGCGAGCTTGATGTGTTTGTGCTTCTGCACCATCTCGATGATTCGCATCGCGTCGATCGGCGGATTCGGGATGAACTGCAGGCCGATCACCGCCTCGGCCGCATCGATCTTCGAAATGCCGAGCGGCTTCGCGGCGAGCCGCAGACGATGCGTTTCCACCAGCGCGTGTGCCTGCGGCGGCAACTTGCCGAAGCGGTCGATCAGCTCTTCCTGGATGCCGTCGATCGAATCGTTGTGTTCGCAATTGGCGAGCCGCTTGTACAGCGACAGACGCTCCTGCACGTCGCCGCAATAGTCGGCGGGCAGAATCGCCGGCGTGTGCAGATTGATTTCGGTGGTCGCCGCGAGCGGCGCGGTGAGGTCCGGCTCCTTGCCTTCCTTCAGCGCCTTTACCGCATCGTTGAGCATGTCGGTGTACAGCTGGAAACCGATCTCGTGAATCTCGCCTGACTGCTTGTCGCCGAGCACTTCGCCGGTGCCGCGAATTTCGAGGTCGTGCATCGCCAGATAGAAGCCCGAGCCGAGTTCTTCCATCTGCTGGATCGCTTCGAGCCGGCGTTGCGCCTGCTTGGTCAAGCCTTGCGGATCGTGCACGAGCAGATACGAGTACGCCTGGTGATGCGAGCGACCGACCCGTCCGCGCAACTGATGCAACTGCGCGAGGCCGAACTTGTCCGCGCGATGGATCAGGATCGTGTTCGCGCTCGGCACGTCGATACCGGTTTCGATGATCGTCGTGCACAGCAGCACGTTCGCGCGTTGCGCGACGAAGTCGCGCATCACGCGTTCGAGTTCGCGCTCGTGCATCTGACCATGCGCAACCGCGATGCGCGCTTCGGGCACCAGCGCTTCGAGCATCTGCCGGCGATTCTCGATCGTCTCGACTTCGTTATGCAGGAAGTACACCTGGCCGCCGCGCTTCAGCTCGCGCAGCATCGCCTCGCGAATCACGCTGTCTTCCTCGCGCCGCACGAAGGTCTTGATCGCGAGGCGCTTCTGCGGCGCGGTCGCGATCACCGAGAAATCGCGCAGGCCTTCGAGCGCCATGCCGAGCGTGCGCGGAATCGGCGTGGCGGTCAGCGTCAGCACGTCGACCTCGGCACGCAGCGCCTTCAGCGCCTCTTTCTGACGCACGCCGAAGCGGTGTTCCTCGTCGATGATCACGAGCCCGAGCCGCTTGAACTGCACATCCGACGACAGCAGCTTGTGCGTGCCGATCACGATGTCGACCGAGCCTTCGTTGATCTGCTGGATTGCCGCGTTCACTTCTTTCGTCGACTTGAAGCGCGACAGCTCGGCGATCCGCACCGGCCAGTCGGAGAAACGGTCGCTGAAGGTTTGCGTGTGCTGTTCGGCGAGCAGCGTGGTAGGGGAGAGCAGCGCGACCTGCTTGCCGCCCATCACCGCGATAAACGCCGCGCGCAGCGCGACCTCGGTCTTGCCGAAGCCGACGTCGCCGCACACGAGCCGGTCCATCGGCTTGCCGCTCGTCATGTCGCCGATCACGGCCGCGATCGCGGCGGCCTGGTCCGGCGTTTCCTCGAAGCCGAAGCTCTCGGCGAACTTCACGTAATCCTTCGGTTCGAGCGCGAACGCATGGCCCGAACGAGCGGCACGGCGCGCGTACAGATTCAGCAGTTCGGCCGCGGTGTCGCGGATCTGCTGCGCGGCCTTGCGTTTGGCCTTTTCCCACTGGCCCGAGCCGAGCGAGTGCAGCGGCGCGCTTTCCGGATCGGCGCCGCTATAGCGCGAGATCACGTGCAACTGCGCGACCGGCACGTACAGCTTGCTGTCGCCCGCGTATTCGAGATGCAGGAACTCGGTGTCGCCTTCGCCGAGATCCATCGTGACGAGGCCCATATAGCGGCCGATGCCGTGCTGCGAATGCACGACCGGGTCGCCCACTTTCAACTCGGACAGGTCGCGCACCATCGAATCGACGTTGCTCGCCTGTTCCTGGCGGCGGCGTCCGGCGCGTCGCGCGAGCGGCCCATACAACTCGGTTTCGGTGACGATCGCGACGCCGTCGCCCGGCACCGCGAAGCCGTTCGCGAGCGGCGCGACGCCGAGCGCGAAGCGCGCGTCGCTCTTCAGCCAGTCGGCGAAGCTGTCGGCCGATGTGGGTTTCAGCTGGTTGTCGGCGAACAGTTGCAGCAGCGTCTCGCGGCGGCCCGCCGATTCGGCGGCGAACAGCACGCGGTTCGGCGTGGTCGAGAGAAACGCGCGCAATGCGGCGACCGGATCGTCCGCGTGACGGTCGATTGCGAGGTTCGGCAGCGCCAGCGACCACGCGCCGTCGCCGTTGCTGGGCAGCGCGAGCCGAGCGAACGGCTTCGCGAGGATGTAGAAATCCTCATCCGACAGGAACAGCCGCTGCGGTTCGAGAATCGGCCGGTCGCGATCGTGCGACAGGAAGTTGAAGCGCTGCTTCGTGTCGTTGGTGAAGCGCCGGATCGCTGCATCCAGATCGCCGGCGAACACGAGTTGCGAGCCTTCCGGCAGATAGTGGAACAGCGTGGCCGTGTCCTCGAAGAACAGCGGCAAGTAGTACTCGATGCCCGCCGACGGCACGCCGTTGCCGATGTCCTTGTAGATCGACGCGCGGCTCGGGTCGCCTTCGAAGGTCTCGCGCCAGCGGCTGCGAAACGCGGTGCGGGCGGCTTCGTCGAACGGGAATTCGCGGCCCGGCAGCAGCCGCACGTCCTTGACCGGGTACAGGCTGCGCTGCGAGTCGGGATCGAATGCGCGGATCGAATCAACCTGGTCGTCGAACAGATCGATCCGGTACGGCAGCGGCGAGCCCATCGGGAACAGATCGAGCAGCGAGCCGCGCACGCAGTATTCGCCCGGCCGTACGACCTGGCTCACGTGCTCGTAGCCGGCGAGCGTCAACTGCGCCTTCAGCTTCGCTTCGTCGAGCCGCTCGCCCTGCGAGAACGAGAATGTGTAGGCTGCCAGAAACGACGCCGGCGGCATCCGGTACAACGCGGTGGTGGCCGGCACCAGCAGGATGTCGCAGCGGCCCTCGCCGAGATCGTGCAGCGTCGCGAGGCGCTCGGAGACGAGGTCCTGGTGCGGCGAGAACGTGTCGTAGGGCAGCGTCTCCCAGTCGGGCAGCAGGCGCACGCGCGCGTCGGGCGCGAAATAGCCGATTTCCTGCGACAGCCGCTGCGCGTCGACGGCGTTTTCGCAGACGACCGCCAGCAGCGGCATCTTCTCGCGGTATGCAAGGTGGTAGCGGGCGATCAGCAGCGCGTCGGACGAACCGCGCGTGCCGTCGAAGGCGAAACGCTGGCCGGCCTTGACGAGCGCGACGGGCGGGGAGGACTGCGAGGATGCGGCGGTATCGGGCATAAAGGAGAAAAAGCGGCTCGGGCTACACGTGACGGGCAAGTTTACGCGGGTGCGGGCGCGGATGGCGAAGCAGCTATTATAAAATCCGTCCTTTACTTTGACTTCGCGGCATCCGCACTCGTGACTTCCCGCCTATTCGCCCTGATTCCGTGCGCAGGCACCGGCAGCCGTTCCGGTGCCGCGATGCCCAAACAATATCGCACTGTCGCCGGCCGCGACATGCTGCATTACTCGCTCGCCGCCTTCGACGCCTGCTCGGAATTTGCGCAGACCCTCGTCGTGATCGCTCCCGATGACCAGCATTTCGACGCGCGCCGCTTCGGCGGGCTGCGCTTCGCGGTGCGCCGCATGGGCGGCGCGTCGCGTCAGGCGTCGGTGCTCAATGGCTTGCATGCGCTCGCCGAGTTCGGCGCGCACGACGACGACTGGGTGCTGGTGCACGATGCGGCGCGCCCCGGTATCACGCCCGCGCTGATCCGCGCGCTGATCGGCGCGCTGAAGGACGAGGCGGTCGGCGGCATCATGGCGCTGCCGGTCGCGGATACGTTAAAGCGCATCGACGGCGCCTCCGCCGATGGCCGCATCGCCCGCACCGAGGCGCGCGATGGGCTGTGGCAGGCGCAGACGCCGCAGATGTTCCGCATCGGCATGCTGCGCGAGGCGATCCTGCGCGCGCAGGCCGACGGTCACGATCTGACCGACGAGGCCAGCGCGATCGAATGGTCGGGCCATGCGCCGAAGCTCGTGCAGGGCAGCCTGCGCAACTTCAAGGTCACGTATCCGGAAGATTTCGATCTGGCCGAGGCGATTCTGAGCCGGCCGGCCGCTTCGTGATGCGTGGTGCGCCGCTGCGCGACCGTGCTGCTGGACGATTCAACGATTTCAATATCGGCGCGCGAATCCGCGGCGCTGATGCAAGGCTTTAAAGGCTTCAGGACTCGAGGACGTGACGCAAATGGATTTCAGAATTGGGCAAGGTTACGACGTGCACGCGCTGGTGCCGGGACGCGCGTTGATTATCGGCGGCGTGACGATTCCGTATGAACGCGGGCTGCTCGGCCACTCGGATGCGGACGTACTGCTGCACGCGATTACCGACGCGCTGTTCGGCGCCGCCGCGCTCGGCGATATCGGCCGGCATTTCTCCGATACCGACGCGAAGTTCGCCGGCGCGGATAGCCGCGTGCTGCTGCGCGAATGCGTCGCGCGCGTGAAGGCGGCGGGTTTTGCGATCGGCAATGTCGATAGCAGCATAATCGCGCAGGCGCCGAAGCTCGCGCCGCATATCGACGGGATGCGCGCGAATATCGCCGCGGACCTTGGCTTGCCGATCGAGCGCGTCAACGTCAAGGCGAAGACGAACGAGAAGCTTGGCTATCTCGGCCGCGGTGAGGGGATCGAGGCGCAGGCCGCGGTGTTGCTGGTCAAAAACTGAGCAGTTCTCTACGAGGCGGCGTGCGCTACAGTGTCGCGCCACCGATCGCGCGATTGGACGGACACAGTTCGTCCGTTCGCAGCGCATCGAGAATACGCAGCACTTCTTCCGGATTGCGGCCGACGTTCAGGTTATTGACCGATACGTGCTGGATCGTGTTGTCCGGATCGACGATATAGGTCGCGCGCAACGCGACGCCTGCTTCCAGGTCGCGCACGCCGAGCTGATCGATCAGCTCGCCTTTCACGTCGCCGAACGAGTAGTGATTCAGTTTGTCGAGGTCCGGGTGCTCGCGGCGCCATGCGAGCTTGACGAATTCGTTGTCGACGCTGCCGCCGAGCACCACCGCCTCGCGGTCCTGGAAATCCTTGACGAGCCGGCTGAATTCGACGATTTCCGTCGGGCAGATAAACGAAAAATCCTTCGGGTAGAAGTAGATGATTTTCCACTTGCCCGGAAACGACTGCTCGGTGATATCGATGAACGCCGACACGCCGTGTTCTTCCGGATGATTGAAGCCCGGTTTGGCGGCGGTGACGGTGAACGCTTCGAGTTTATCGCCAACGGTTTTCATGCGGGTGCTCCTTCGTCGATCCACGTGCGTTCAGGACGTCGCCTTACTATGCGCCGTTATCACGCGCCCTTGGCAAGCGGAAACTCGATCGTGACTTCGAGCCCCGGCCCAGGCGAGCGGTTGCGCAGACGCAAGGCGCCGCGATAACGCGCGACGAGCCGCTGCACGATCGCCATGCCAAGGCCCGTACCGTTGGCCTGCGTGCGCGCCGAATTCACGCGGTAGAACGGCCGCGTGACGAGCGCGAGCTGGTCTTCGGGAATACCGGGGCCTTCGTCGACCACCGAGAGTTCGACACGCGAATGCGAGACGCGCGTCTCCAGTATCACGTGCGGCACGCCATCGCCTTCGCTGCCGCCGTATTTGCGCGCGTTCTCCAGCAGGTTGCCGACCACGCGGCGCATGTCGGTTTCATCGGCCTCGATCACCGCGGAAGGCGCGAGCCGCGTAATGAGCCGCATGCTGTCCTCGCTTTGCATGCGCGCGGCGAGTTCGCCCGCGATGATCGACAGATCGACCGGCTCCGGCACGCGCTGCACCGGCCGCGCGTAATCGAGGAAGCGGCCGATGATCATATCCATCTGTTCGATGTCGTCGACCATCGCGTCCTTGGTCGCCTGATCGGACGGGCTCATTTCGGTTTCGAGCCGCAGCCGCGCGAGCGGCGTGCGCAGATCGTGCGAGATGCCCGCGAGCATCAACGCGCGGTCCGCTTCGAGCTGTTCGAGATCACGCACCATCTGGTTGAAACTGCGATTGGTTTCGGCGGCCACGCCCATGCCGCGCTCGGGCAAGGACTCAGGCGACTGCCCGGAGCCGACCTTGCGCGCGGCCATCGCCAGACGCGCGAACGGCCGGTTCACCAGACTCGTGATGAACGCCGCGCCGAACAGCGACAGCGCCAGCGCGAACACGCCCCAGCCGGCCCATTGCAGACCGGTTGCGTTATCGAGTTGATCGCGATCGAGCGCGACCCAGTAATCGTCGTCGTCGATCTTGAAGCTGATCCACACGCCGTTGATGTCGTTCACGCTCTGCGCGATCACGGTGTCGTCGCCGAGGCGGCCGCGGATGTCGTGCTCGATCAGACGATTCAGCGATTCGTCGGGTTGGAGTTTGTATTTATCGGTGGCCTCGCGCGGATAGACGCGCACCCCTTCATTGCTCTCCAGATCCTGCAGCAGCGCGCGCCGCAAGTCGGGATCGGAATAGAGGAGCGCGGTGCGCGTGAGCTTGACGATCGCGACGAGTTGCAGCGCCACGCGCTGCGCGCGCGGCTCGCGTTCGATCACGCGAAAGCTCTGGAACCACGCCGCGAGACTGACTGCGATCAGCAGCGCGATCAGCAGAAAGGTCCGCCAGAAAAGGCCGCCGAACGCGAGCGTCAGGAGGCGCCGGTCGATCCGCATGGGCCCTTCTTATGAGAAGTCAAAGACAGCGACGATTTTGCGTGACACCGGAGCCGGTGCTTTGCTTGAGACCAGCATAGCTGCTTTGCATGCGACCGGAGTCGCGCGCTGACGCGCGAACCCCGGTCGACAACTGAAGCGCACACTCTGGTCGACAGCCGAAGCACCTACTCCGGTCGACATGCTGGAGCGCAACTCAGGCGGCTCCGTCGGGGATGAACACGTAGCCCAGACCCCACACGGTCTGAATGAAGCGCGGGCTGCCCGGATCAGGTTCGATCAGCTTGCGCAGACGCGAGATCTGCACGTCGAGGCTGCGGTCGAACACTTCGTATTCACGGCCACGCGCGAGCTCCATCAGCTTTTCGCGCGACAGCGGCTGACGCGGATGGCGCGCGAACACCTTCAGCACCGAAAACTCGCCGGTGGTGAGCGGAATTTCCTGGCCGGCCTTGGTCAGCGTGCGGGTGGCGAGATTCAGCGCGAATTCGCCGAACTCAAATACCTCGGTGGTTTCGGACGGCGCACCCGGCAGTTCGGACGGCGACTGACGGCGCAGCACCGCGTGAATGCGCGCGACCAGCTCGCGTGGATTGAACGGCTTCGGCAGATAGTCGTCGGCGCCCATTTCGAGGCCGACGATGCGATCGACATCCTCACCCTTGGCCGTCAGCATGATGATCGGCGTGCGGTCGTTGCTGCCGCGCAGGCGGCGGCAGATCGACAGACCGTCCTCGCCGGGCAGCATCAGGTCGAGCACCAGCAGATCGAAGCGCTCGCGTACCCAGAGCTTGTTCATTGACGGCGCATTTTCGGCGACATAGACGTTGAAGCCCTGTTCGCCGAGATAGCGGCGCAGCAGATCGCGCAGGCGTGGGTCGTCGTCGACGACGAGGATTTTCGATGGGTTTTTGGTTTCCATGGTCGGCATCTTAGCGCGATTAGAAAGTGGTGCGCGGTTACACCATTTCGGGGGTTACAGTCGGTTACAAAATTTACCCGCGCTGTGGCCCGACGTAAAGTATGCGCGTTTAGACTCCTTTACTGAATGCGGCTGTTCGGTGGATACTTCACTCGAAAAATCTCTCGCACCCGGCTGTTACCGGGGTTTGAATACGCATCTGAGGTAGCCGGTTGCCGCGCCACGAAGGGAACAACATGAAGGGAGGGGTTTGGCCAAATGTGCGCCTAAGCGTGATTGCACTGGCGGTTGCCAGTACACTCGCAGGCTCACTGAGCCCGACGCTCGCCCATGCCCAGCCGTCCGCCGACCGACTCGCGAACGAGCATGCATCCCACCCCAGCAATGCCAGGGTCAATCACCACAATCCCAGCGCCGATCACCCTGCTTCAGACGTGATGCTGCGCACCGCGGTTCCTCCCGATCTCGATCAACGCCGCCGCGACGGCCATATGACGCCCGAAGAGCGGCGTCTGCTGCGCCAGCACATCGAAGACGCCGTCCGCGAGCTGTACAAGCGGTAGTCTCCGCGCGTGCCTTGTCAGGCGCGTGTACATCCCACACCTTGAACGCTTCTGTCACGCGGATCCCGGCGCGTGAAAAATCCCGTTGCATCTTCAACGTCAACGGCTTGCCGCTCCGCGCCGTTGAGCCGCCAGCGTAAGCGCAATCAAGAGCGCACTCCATCCGCGCGAGCGCTGCGACCTGCGAGATCGCGACAACCGGATCAGCGATGATAAAACTCCCTCGACGTGTTACAGGCGGCCCATGGTTCACGGTCTCGGCGACCGCGCTGGCCGCGGTGCTTCAACACGCGACCTCCGCTTTCGCGCAGCAGCGCGAGCCGCGTGCTGGGCAGGCCGGACATCGAGCGCAGGGCTCGGGTGCAACGGCCTCAACCGCCACAACAGCAGAGGCGGAAAGCGCACAGAGCCTGCTCGACCTCGACGACGCGCGCTTTTTCCTGACCCGTACCGGCTTCGCACCCAATCACACCGAGCTTGTGCAATACGTGGGACTCACGCGCGAGCAGGCGGTCGACAAGCTGCTCTCGACAGCGCGCACCGAGTCTGTCGTGCCGCCGCCCGACTGGGTATCCGCCCCGATCCCGACACGCGCCGAGCGCAATACCCTGGTGCCGGGGCTGCGTCGTGAGCAACAACTCGAGCGGAGTCGGCGTTACGAACTATTACGCGCGTGGTGGGTGCACGAGATGCTGACGACCCCTTCGCCGCTGACCGAGCGCATGACGCTTTTCTGGCACAACCACTTCACGTCGGGGCAGGACAAGGTGCAGTTCGCGCAGCCCATCGCGCAACAGAACATGCTGCTGCGCCGGCACGCGCTCGGCGATTTCGGCGCGATGCTGCACGCGGTCGCGAAGGATCCGGCGATGCTGCAATACCTCGATGGCGCGAGCAATCGCAAAGGCAAGCCGAACGAAAATTTCGCCCGCGAGGTGATGGAACTGTTCACGCTCGGCGAGGGGCATTACACGCAGCGCGACGTGGCCGAGGCCGCGCGCGCGTACACCGGGTGGAGTCTCGATCCCGATACGCAGACCTACGTGTGGCGTGCGAATCAGCATGACGACGGCGACAAGACGGTGCTCGGTCAAACCGGTCCATTCGATGGCGACCAGGTGCTCGATATCCTGCTCGCACGGCCCGAGACCGCGACGTTCGTCACGACCAAACTGTGGCGCGAATTCGTCTCCGATACACCGGACCCGGCGCGCATCGAGCCGATCGCCGCGCAGTTTCGCGCGAGTCGCTACGACATCAAGGTGGTGTTGCGCGGGCTGCTGTCGAGCGACGCGTTCTGGGATGACGAGAACCGCGGCGTGCTCGTGAAGTCGCCGGTCGAGTTCGTCGTCGGCACGGTGCGCGCGTTCGCGATCGCCTATGACGACACCGAGCCGTTCGCCGCGCGGATTCGCGCGCTCGGCGAGAACCTGTTCTACCCGCCGACCGTCAGAGGATGGCCCGGCAGCGCGACGTGGATCAACAGTTCGACGTTGCTTGAACGCAAGCAATTCGTCGAGCAGCTGTTTCGCGCGACCGAGGCCGCGAAGCCCGCGCGGATGAACGAGCCGGCGCACGCGACGAAGATGGCAGGCGATGCGCGACCCATGCCTGCTAGTCCGGCGAATTGGTCGCCGCAGCACGCGATGGCGCGCACGGCTCAAGGTGGCGTACGCTTCGATATCGCGCAGTGGCTCGCGCTCTACAACACTTCGCCGGCCGCGAAGCCGGGGCTATCGACTGAATTGCAGTTGCAACACGCGGTCTTGCCATTCACGCCGGTCGATGCGATTGCCACCGATTCGACCGCGAGCGCGTATCTCGAAGCGCTGCTGATGGACCCGGCCTATCAATTGAAGTAGCCGGGAGAGTCGAAAACATTAGCGCGGGCTCGCCGTGGAAAACGGCAAGCCACGCGCGGGTACGACCTGGACCAAACACAAGCATCAACGAGGTGCGGGATGAAACGACGCAGCTTTCTTTCGATGGGCGCAGCCGCTGGCGCGTCGCTGTGGTTGCCCCACGCGGTAGGCGCGGGCAACGAGGCGCCCGCGCAGAGCGCTTCGAGCGATGCATCGATCGTGTCCGCCTCTTCGGGCCACGGTTACGGCAACTTGCTGATCCTGATCGAACTGAAGGGCGGCAACGATGGGTTGAACACTGTGATCCCGTTCGCCGATCCGCGCTATTACACGCTGCGCAGAAACATCGGCATCCACCGCGACCAGGCGATTCAGCTCGACGAAAGCACCGCGCTGCATCCGGCGCTGCAGCCGCTGCTGCCGCTGTGGCAAAGCAGTCAGTTGGCGATCGTGCAGGGCGTCAGCTACGCGCAGCCCAATCTGTCGCATTTTCGTTCGATCGAAATCTGGGATACCGCGTCGCGCTCCGATGAGTACTTGCGCGAAGGCTGGCTCACTCGCGCGTTTGCGGCCATGCCCGTGCCCGCCGGTTTCGCGGCCGATGGCGTCGTGATCGGCAGCGCCGAAATGGGACCGCTCGCGAACGGCGCGCGGGCGATCGCACTCGTCAATCCCGTGCAGTTCGTCAGGGCATCGCGGCTCGCGATGCCGGTATCGCTGCCCGAACGCAATCCGGCGCTCGCGCATATTCTCGAGGTCGAGAACGACATCGTGCGAGCGGCTGACCGTTTGCGTCCGGCGCGGGGACAGCCGCAATTGAAAACTGCGTTTCCTGGCGGCGCGTTCGGCAGCTCGATCAAAGCGGCGATGCAGGTGCTGGCCGCGTGCGACGTGCTGGAGAAAAGCCCGTCAGCCGGCGCGCCGCAAGCGCAGCCGCTGAGCGGGCAGGGCGTCGCGGTGATCCGCCTGACACTGAACGGTTTCGATACGCACCAGAACCAGCCGGCTCAGCAGGCTGCGTTGCTCGGCCAATTCGCGGAAGGTCTGGAGGCGATGCGCTCGGCGCTCGTCGAACTGGGACGTTGGAACGACACGCTGGTGATGACCTACGCCGAGTTCGGCCGTCGGCCGCGCGAGAACCAGAGCAACGGCACCGATCACGGCACCGTGGCGCCGCATTTCGTCGCGGGCGGGCGCGTACAGGGCGGCTTGTATGGCGTGTCGCCGGTGCTGGCGCGGCTCGACGGCAACGGCAATCTGCCGGTCGGCGTGGATTTCCGTCAGCTTTATGCGACGGTGCTGGGGCCGTGGTGGGGACTCGATGCAGCGGCGATTCTGCGGCAGCGATTCGAGCCGTTGCCGTTGTTGCGTGCTTGATGGTGGTCTCGAGCGACGCGTCGTCTTGAGCGCGGTGCGTGGCCGGCTTGCCATTTTGCGCGAGGCGGTAGAGCAGCCGTAGTGACCGACAGTGGACTTGTGTAGCGCGTCCGCTTCGCGGTTGTTCCACACCTGAGCTTGCACCTGCGTTTTCGCGTGCATTGCGCCCGCGCTTTTACACCTGCATCGCCCTTATTTCGCGCGCCACGCGATCCACAGCTTGCGGATCGGCGTCAGCGCGATGCGTTGATGCAGCACGTGATAGCCGTCCCGTTCGATTTCATCGAGCAACGCCAACGCCAGCGCCGCCAGCGCGATCAGCGTGCGCTGCGCGCGGCGCGCCTGCGCGGGCATCGCGGCGAGCGCGGCCCGCACCGCATCGCGCGCGCGATGGGATTCGAAGCGCATCAGCTCGGTGAACGCGTCGGTGTATTTGCGGTTGATCAGATCGGCGGCCGTGACGTTGAAGCGCTGCATCTCGTCGATCGGAATATAGATACGGCCATGGCGCGCGTCGTTGCCCGTTTCGGCGACGAATTGCGTGAGCATCAGCGCTTCGCCGAGCGACGCGGCCCAATCCGCCGGTTGCGCCGCGCCGTCCACTGCACTGTTCGCCGCGCCGCTTGCGGCACCATTCGCCGCCGCCCGCGAGACAAGCGACGCGAAGTTACCGCCGACGCCGCCCACATAACGCCGCAGATTCGGATAGTCGAGATAGCGCGCCTGGTCCAGATCCATTTCGAAGCCGTCGAGCAGCGCCTGCAACGCCGGATATTCGGTCTGCACGTCGGACAGATGGGCGGCGAGTGCCTGGGAGACCGGATGCGACGGCGAGCCGGCGGCGAGCGACGCGATCTCTTTTTGCCACCACGCGAGCTTGGTGCGGCCGATCGCGGGATCGCTGGTTTCCTTGACCGTTTCCTCGAACTCACGACGCAATGCGAACAGCGCCGTCAGCAGCGGCCGGCTGGCCGCGCGCGCTTCGCGCAGCGCATAGTAGGTGCTCGATCCAGGCGGCGCCGCTTTCTGCTGGCAATAGTCGTCGAAATTCACGGGATTGGGTGTATGGGGAAGGACGGGCGGCGAAGGCGCGCTGCGCATGCATTGGGTGCCTATCGTGGCAGCTTCGCGTGGCGTCTTCGCGTCGAGCCGAAAATTGTAGCATCGGCACCGCCCGCACACAGGCCGGCAGATGCAGACAAGCGCGAATCAATCAGTTAGAATCTCGCGCTTACGCTTTTGGGCGCATGCTGATTGCGCGATCCTGAGCGCGCGAAATTCGCGTGAGTGGCGAAATTGGTAGACGCACCAGGTTTAGGTCCTGACGCCCGCAAGGGCGTGCCGGTTCGAGTCCGGCCTCACGCACCACTAGCGATAAACATGATTCTCTATTTCCATGGGAATCATGTGGAAACAAGGGCTTAACAGCAAGCCGCTTCCCCTGCGGGCAGGCATAAGACTACAGGTTTTGGGGAAGAGTGTAGAATGGCCTCCCCAAATTCTACGCACGGGGTTCCCCACGATGGCTTCCATTACCGCCTACAAGGAAGGTTGGCGCGCCCAGATCTACGTGCAAGGCGAGCGCGACTCGCAGACGTTCTGCACGCGGCGCGAAGCCAAGGCGTGGGCGGCCGCGCGCGAACATGCGATCCGGCAGGAAAAGGGCAAAAGCCCGGCCGCGCGCTATACGCTGCGCCAGATGCTCGAACGCTACGACGAAGAAATCATCCCCGACAAACGCGGCTCGCGGCCTGAATCGCTGCGCCGATTCTTGCTCCAGCGCCGCCGGGCACCGAGCAAGATTACACACTATCACCCGGCGCCCAAGGCGACATCTACCGGGGTAGCTAACCGGTCGGCAGGCGCGCGCCCTTTAGAATCGTTGCGCCACTGAGCCTGCACCACGATCCCAATATTTATTTGTACCGCTGGCGTTGCAATCTCATGAAGGCGGGTTTAAATGCGTCCATGTTTCTCGCGTTGAGCCCAAGGACAGGGACGCATCGATCGTCTTGCGATGGCTCTCCTTTCGCGAGCTTAACGTCAGGAAGGTCTCTCGATACAGTGAAAGCAAAAGTGCGCGCCGTGAATTCTGGGGTCTGCCTGACAGTGATGCGCTGGTAGTAGCAGAATTCGTCGTATGCTAGTGCCGTCCACGAAATTCCGCCGTCGGCAATCATCGTTATTTTAGAACCGGTCGGGCAGTGCCCAATCATGATGCCAAATACCGTTATCTCCCGCCCAACATCAAAATAGCGGACTTTGTTTGGAGTTATCGACGCACAGTTCGAAGGGTATCCGCCCCGATCGATTCGATAATCATCAGGCGCAGTGGAGGGGAGCAACTTCTCAACCCAGAATGTATTCGGTTGGAAGAAGTATTCATTTTTGAATGAAGGCCGTTCGCTGGCTATGAGTGCCTTTAACTCATCTTCAATCCTGTTCGCAGTCCATTTCGCACCTTCTGGCGTCGGGTGTATGCCATCGGGGTGCATCTTCTCCAGGACTCCATTTCCGGCCATCTCCACATCTAGTTGGAGCAGAGGCACGCCGTACTCGTTTGCCACTTCGCGGGTGACGTCCGTGGCAAGGTCTGCAGAGTAATCGATGCCAGTTCGTGGCAGGCATAAGAAGACTGGCTTGGCTCCAGCGCGGAGCACGGACTCCACCAGATATCGCAGGGGCCAGCCAAATGAAATGGGGCGGTTCGATCCAATTCGCCAGTTGGATGTGCTCACCTCGAGGACGACGGTATCGTAGAAGTCGCGGGCTAGGACTTCCTCTAAGTAATGGAGGGCAGAGCTTGGCTGAA
The DNA here is from genome assembly GCF_021390495.1 of Paraburkholderia sp. ZP32-5. Classification (NCBI taxonomy): domain Bacteria; kingdom Pseudomonadati; phylum Pseudomonadota; class Betaproteobacteria; order Burkholderiales; family Burkholderiaceae; genus Paraburkholderia; species Paraburkholderia sp. ZP32-5. The sequence goes on from NZ_JAJEJP010000001.1 coordinate 1,970,770, forward strand.
AGCCTCCTAGCGCCACAATCGATACGTGGGCAAACCCGCTATTCTCCCACCGGTCCTTCAGCTCATAAGCGTACGACCAGCGCTGCTCGGTTACGCTGAATCCCAAAAAAAGTACTTTCTTCATGCCGCCTTCAAGTGCTTAATATTTTCGTATCGAGCGTGGGCCGCGCTCTCTGACGAGCGAACCTGGCGTTTTTCTTGGCCCATTCGTGGCACTCATATTTGGGCGAGTGGCATTATACGGTAGGGACGGCGGCCGCCCTGGGCGAGAAGTCAGCTGCGCGTCTGCTCATACCGCGCCATGCGCTTGCGCAACCAGTCGACGATCCGGTCGTTCCGCGCGATCGCCTCGTCATAGGTCAGCGTGTCAGTCGTCTTATCCTTCAGCCCGGGCCCGTCGAAAATTGCAGAATTCCTCCCTAGCGATTCCCCACGGCGCTCCGCAAAGCCCCATCTATCAAGGTTATGAGTCCGGCCTCACGCACCATGAAGGAAGAAAGGGCCGCATACGGCAACGTATGCGGCCCTTTTTGCGTTCCACGCGCGGTTTTCTACAGCAGCGCGACCGGCGTAATCGCGTGCCCGGTAGCGAAGTGGCGCAGCACGTTGTCGCGCGTGAGTTCCGCCATCCGCATGCGGGTCTCGTGCGTCGCGCTGGCGATGTGCGGGCTCAGCACCACGTTGTCGAATGCGAACAGCGGCGAGTCGCGCTCGAGCGGTTCGTGCGCGTAGACGTCGAGCGCGGCGCCGCCGATGCGCCCATCGCGCAGCGCGTCGACCAGCGCTGCCTCGTCGACCACCGAGCCGCGCGCGACGTTGACGAGCGTGCCTTGCGGGCCAAGCGCGTCGAGCACGCGTGCATTGATCAGATGGCGCGTCTGCGCGTTGCCCGGACAGCAGACGACGAGCAGATCCGATTCGCGCGCGAGTTCGACGACATCCGCGAAATAGCGCAACTCGTTGTGCTGGTCGCGCGGCCCGTGATACGCGCAGGTGACATCGAACGCCGCGAGCCGGCGCGCGATCTCGCGGCCGATACGCCCGAGTCCGACGATGCCCGCGCGCTTGCCCGCGAGGCTCGTCGCGAGCGGGAACATGCCGTTCTGCCAGTGGCCCGCGCGCGTGAAGCGGTCGGCCTGCGGCAGGCGGCGCAGCGCGCACAGCGTAAGGCCGAGAGCAAGTTCAGCGACCGCCGCGTTCAGCACCTCCGGCGTGTTCGTCACGACGAGATTGCGCGCCGCGGCATCGACGAGATCGATGCCGTCGTAGCCGACGCCACAGAACGCGACGATTTCGAGCGCCGGCAGACTATCGAGCAGCACGGCCGGCACCTTGAAGGCCGAGCGCAGCACGATCGCGCGCACCTGCTCGCGCAGTGCCGGCGTGGCGTCGAGATCGGCCGGCGAGACGAGTTCGAACGCATCGGCGAACAGCGTCTGCGTCGCGGCTGGAAAATCGCCGAGGTACAGCACGCGGCCAGGCGGCCGGGCGGGCAAAGAACGATCGATCATGCGAAGAGACACTCAAACGAGAAAGAGGAAGGCCACGCCGTACACGACGGCGCCGAGCAGGAAGGTCATCATCGTGAAGCCGAGTACGCGCTGCACGCCGACGCCGGCCATCGCGACCACCGGCGCGGCCCAGAACGGCTGCATCATGTTCGACACCTGTTCGCCGACCGCGACCGCCATCGAGGTGGCTGCCGTCGACGAGTGCAGCGCGACCGCCGCCGGAATCACGAACGGCCCTTGCACGGCCCAGTGTCCGCCGCCGCTCGGCACCAGAAACGTCACGAGCAGCGAGCACACATAACTCCAGAACGGCAGCGTGTGAGTCGTGGAGATCGCGATGAAGAAGTTCGCGATCACGCCGGGCAGGCCGGTGGCCGCCATGATGCCCATCACGCCGCCATAGAGCGGGTATTGCAGCGTCATCGAGCCGGCCTGGCGCGCGGCGTTTTTCACCGCGTTGCCGTACGCGAGCGGATAGCCGTGCAGCACGAGGCCAAGAATGAACATCACGAAGATCACTGCGTTGACGCCCGAGAACGTGCCGATATTCAGGATCTGCGTGAACACGACGACGGCCACGCCTGCCACGCCGAGCAACAGACTGGCCACGCGCGAATATTCGAGGCGTTTCGCGAACGACATCGTGGCGGGGCGAGCGGGCGGCGTTGGGTCAGGATTTTTTGCGATGTCGAGCACGATCGCGTCCGCGTCGCGCGGGCGCATCAGCGCAATCACGATCGGTGTCGCGACCAGCATCACCGCGGCAGGAATCAGGTTGAACGGCGTGAACACAGTCTCGGTGAACGGCAGCACGTGGCCGGTCAGCTTTTCGACGACGTTCATCGGGCTGCCGTGCGTGGCCTGCGCGAGCACGATCGTGCTCGAGATGCCGCCCGCCTGGACGACCCAGCCGGAAAATCCGGCCGCAACGATCCACGCGAAATCGACCGGCATGCGTTTGGCGACTTCGCGCGCGAGCAGCGCGCTGACGACGAGGCCAAGCCCCCAGTTGAAGAACGACGCGATCGCGACCAGCAGGAAGGTCAGCGTGGCGGCCTGCACCGGCGTGCGCGCGACGCCGACGATCGATTTGAACACGCGCTGTACCGGCGGCGCATGCGCGAACGCGTGACCGGTGACCAGCACCAGAATGATCTGGAAGCCGAACGTCAGAATGTCGAAGAAGCCCTTGTACCAGCCGAGCACGATATGTTCGAACGACGCTTTCGGCGCGAATAGCGCGGACAACGCCGCGACCAGGATCGTGATCAGCACCGCGAGCACGAACGGATCGGGAATGATCCGTTCGAACAGATCGATGGTCGCCTCGGCGAAGCTGCGCCGCGTAGGCGTCGCCGCCAGGTCTCCTGCCTCTGCTTTCATGTCTCCACCTGCTTGGTTTGATGGCCGCTCGTCAGTGGCGGCCTGTCGTTGAGCGGCGCTTAGAAACCGTAGAGCCGCGCCGGGTTGTCAACCAGAATCCGCTCGCGCGTGCGCGGATCGGGCGCCCAGCGCGACAGCAGTTGCAACATATCCGCGGTGTCCGGCTTGAGCGACACGGGCGAATGCGGCCAGTCGCTGCCCCACACGAGGCGCTCCGGCGCGCTGTCGATCCATGCGCGGGCGATCGGATCGAGGTCGGTGTAGCCGTCCGCCGCGCCGGTTTGCGAGTCGAGATAAGGACCGGACAGCTTGACCCACGCGCGCTCGCTTTCGACCAGTTCGCGCATCACGTCGAACGCCGGATGCCGCGTGCCCGCCGGTAGCGGCAGGCGGCCGAGATGATCGAAGACGATCGGCGTGGGCAATCGCGCGAGCTTGTCGCGATGCTCGACGACCTGATCGGCCGTCCAATGCAGTTGCACGTGCCAGCCATAACCCGCGATGCGCGCGGCGAGCGGCTCCAGCATGTCGAAATCGACCGCCGCGAATTCCGGGCGATACAGCGTGAAGCGGATGCCGCGAATGCCGCCGTCGTGCAGGCGCTGCAGTTCGGCTTCGGTGACGCCGGTGCGCAGCACGCCGACGCCGCGCGTGCGCTCGGCGCCGAGCCGGCGGATCGCATCGAGGGTGATGCTGTTGTCGGTGACGTAGTTGCGCGGTGTGACGACGACGGTGCGCGTGAGTCCGAGGCGCGCCTGCACGCGGCGGTAGTCGTCGGCGGTTGCGTCGCGCTCGACCCGCTCGTCCGGCCCGTCATGCGCGAAACGCAGATCGTAGATGTGCATGTGCGCGTCGCAGTACGGCATCGGAGCGGGCGTCGCTCCATGCGTCGCGGACGAAGGCGCCAGGGGTTCATCGTGATCGGTATGCGAAGCAACGGACATCGGGCGTCTCTCGTCTCTCGTTCGAGTCGCGCGTTAGCGCGTGGTGGGATCCTGAATCGCGTCGTGCAGCGGGTCCGCGGTGCCGGCCGTGGAGCCTGTGGACGCTGCATCGAGCGCCGCGCGCACGTGCGCAGTATGTTCGCCAAGCGCCGGCGCGGTGAACGGATCGGGGCCTGGGGTGCGCGCGAACTTGATCGCCCGCGTAAAGCCCCGATAGCGCCCGATCCGAGCGTGCTCGAACTGCGCGACCATCTGTTCGCTTTGCACCTGCGGCGCGTCGAACATGTCTTCCAGACGACGTGCGCTCGCGCACGGCACCTCTTCGCCGAACAACGCTTCCCATTCGAGTGCGCTCTTCGCTTGCAGTGCGTCGCGCAGCTTCGGCACGATTTCATCCGCATGCCGCGAGCGCTTGCGCACGGTGTCGTACTTTTCGTTGTCGGCGAGTTCGGCCAGGCCGACCTTCTCGCACAGCGCACGCCAGAAATGCGGCGTATTCGCGGACAGATACAGGTAGCCTTCGCGAGTCGGATGAATGCCGGTCACGCCGCCCGCGCGCATCTCGCGGCCGATGTCGCGCGGCTCGCCGTCGGCCCATACCATGCGCGCCGACTGCATCGTCAGCGCCGCGCGCAGCAGCGATACGCCGATGTATTGACCGACGCCGCTTTTCTCGCGCTCGTACAGCGCCGACGCGACACCGCCCGCGACCAGCGCGGCCGCGTAATAGTCGACCACCGAGCCGTACACGAGCTCGGGCGCGCCATCCGGTTTGCCCTGGTAATGGCACATGCCGGTCATCGTCTGCAGCACCTGGTCGTAGCCGGCTTTTTCCGCGAGCGGACCGCTCTCGCCGTAGCCGCTGACTGCGCAATAGATCAGGCGCGGATTGATCGCGCGCAGCGTGTCGTAGTCGATACCGAGACGCGGCGCGACGCTCGGGCGGAAGTTGTGCACCAGCACGTCGGCGTCGCGGACCAGATCGAGCAGGATCGCGAGGTCGTCCGCTTCCTTCAGGTTCAGCACGACGCCGAACTTGCTGCGGTTGATGCCGATGAACGCGCGGCTTTCTTCGGCGAGTGTCGACGGATAGTGGCGCAATGTATCGCCGATCGGCGGCTCGATTTTGATCACTTCCGCGCCCTGATCGGCGAGCAGCGTGCAGCCATAGGGCGCGGCGATATACGCGCTCAGATCCAGCACGCGGATGCCGGACAGCGGTCCTTGCGCGCCGCTGCGCGCTTGCGGCAGCACGGCCGCGCGGCGGTTCGTCGATTCGCTCATGGCGTGAGTTCCGGATTCGTTGTCGTGGTTCCGCCCATGCGCGCTGAAGAATCCGCGGGCAGCAGGCCGAGTCCGCGCGCGGCGGCGACGATCGCCTCGGCGCGCGCGACGAACGGCGGATCGATCATCTTGCCGTCGACCACGTACGCGCCGACGCTGCGTTGCTGCGCATCGCGCGCCGCCTCGACGACTTTCAGCGCATGCGCGATCTGCTCGTCGGTCGGACGGAACACCGCGTTGGCGAGCGCGATCTGGCTCGGATGGATGCAGCTCTTGCCGATATAGCCAAGATCGCGCGAGAACCTGGCCTCGGCGTTGAAGCCTTCGACATCGGCGATATCGGCGAACGACGAATCGAACGCGAACACGCCGGCTTCGGCGGCGGCCACACGCACCGCGAACATCGCGTGGCGCACGAACACCGAGTCCTCGCGCGCGATGCCGATCGGCTCGAACAGATCGGCGAGGCCGAGTTGCAGGCCGGCGACGCGTTCGTCCGCCGCAGCCAGTTCGTGCGCGATACGCAAAGACTTCGGCGTTTCGATATTCAGCAGCAGGCGGATCGGCTGCGTGAGCCCGTGCTCCTGTTCGGCTCGTGCAATCGCGCGGGCAACGTCGCGTACTTGCGCGGCGCTGTCGGGCTTCGGCAGGTTGATCAGATCGACGCCGGTACGCACGATCGCGCGCAGGTCGTCGGCGAACCACGGCGTGTCGTACGCATTCACGCGCACGATGATGGTTTTGCCGGACGCCCGGGGCGCGCCGCTTGCGAACAGCGTTTGCAGTTCGCCGCGCGCCCGCGGCTTGGCGTCGGGCGCCACCGCGTCTTCGAGATCGAACGAGATTGCATCGGCGGCGCTCGCGAGCGCCTTTGGGAACAGTTCGGGCCGCGAGCCCGGGACGAAGAGTTTGCTTTTCATGACCCTAGTGTCGCGCCGCCGAATCAAAAGATAAACTGGCAAAATCTTCGTTCAATCGAAAGTTTTTCTGGCTTTTTGCTTGCCTCTTTTTGCCTGCCTTTTTGCCTGCCACGGGACGGCTTATGGACACGCAGTTCCTCGCCAACTTTCTGCTGGTCGTCGATACCGGGTCATTTGCCGAGGCGGCGCGGCGGCTCGACCTGACCGCTTCGGCGGTCGCGCAGCAGGTGCGCGCGCTCGAACGCGAACTGAATACGCGTCTGCTGGCGCGCTCGGGGCGCACGGTCCAGCCGACGGAGGCGGGGTATCGGTTGCTCGAGCGCTCGCGTGGCCTGCTGCAGGACATCACCGATCTGCGGCTCTACGTCAACGATCAGCCGTCGGTCGGCGAGCTGCGGCTCGGCACCATCAACACGGCGCTGCACAGCATCGTGCCCGACACGATGGCAGCTTTTGCCGCGACGCATCCGCAGGTCAACGTGTCGATTCGCTTCGGTACATCGGCGGCGCTGTTCGACGCGCTGCAGGCGGGGGAGCTGGATGCGGCGGTGTGCCTGCATCCGCCGTTTGCGTTGACCAAGGGCTTCGCGTGGGAGCAGTTGCGCGAGGAGCCACTGGTGGTATTGGCGCCGGCAAGCCTGAAAAAGCGCGACGCGCACGAGTTGCTGCGCAGCGAGCCGCTACTGCGTTACGACCGCACGCTCGGCGGCGGCCGCCAGGCGGATCGCTATTTGCGCCGGCATGGCATCGCGCCGCGCGAGCGCTTCGAGCTGAACTCGATCGTGGCGATTGCGATGATGGTCGAGCGAGGCCTGGGTGTGTCGCTGCTGCCGGATATCAGCTCGCCGCTGACGGCATCGTTGCGAGTCGCGCGGATCGCGTTGCCCGATGAGGTCGAGCGGCGGCGCTTCGGCATTATCTGGCCGCGCAGTTCGGCGCGGCTTCAGTTGATTCTGGGGCTGGTGACGGCGGCACGCGAGGTAATCGCCGCGATGCCGGGTGGGCGGGGGTGATGTGCATCCGGAGATGGCGCGCCGGACCTGAGAAAATTTGCGAATGTCTCTGGGAGGGGCCGGCACGCGCATTTGTCGAGATTGTGGCGTGCCGGATGGGTTCATCTGCGAATGTGCGGGAGGGCCGATACGCGCATTCGCGGAGATTGCAGCGTGCCGATAGCGGCTCCTTCCTGTATCTCGATTGATCCTGCCTGCGGTGCGTTGGCCTCTGCACAGTCCGCGAGCCGTCGTCGATCAGGCGCCGGTCGTTCCCGGCTGTTCCTGCGAACCCGGCAACTCCGCCTGCACGGCGCCTTCGAGAAAACGGCGCGTGGATTCGAAGGCCTGCAGCATCTGATCCGGCCACGGCGTTTGCAACATGACCGCCTGATGGTTTTCGAATGCCGACGACAGCAGTTTTGCCAGCTCGGGCGAGCGAAGATGACGCAGCACGACGCTGACCGCAATCGCGGTGGCCTGGCTCGCGCCGGCGGTCTGGAGTTCCGAAGCGGTGAGTGCCGCAAGCTGTTTGTTGATGTCCACTGAGACTTTCCTGGATGAAAAGGAGAATGAAGGCGCGCTGGCCGATCCAAGATTCTGACATGCGCCGCGTGCGGTCGTGAAACGACGCGCCGGCTGTGTCGAATAGCGGCGGCCTGGCTGCCTCGGGTCTGCCTCGGCTGCTGGCGTGCTACTCGCGCTCGCTCATCGCGGTGATCACCTTGTCGAGCGCGGTGCCGAGCGCGGCCTTTTCGTCGTCATCGAGACAATCGAACATATCGCCGTTCCACTTGCGCGCGATCGGCATCACCTTGCGGTATAGCGCGCGGCCTTCCGGTGTCAGCGAAACCAGCACCACGCGGCCGTCTTCGGCGCTGGCCTCGCGCTGCACGAGCCCCTGGCGGATCAACGCTTCGGCCGCGCGGCTCGCCTGGCTCTTGTCGAGATTGGCGTGGCGCGCGAGTTCCATGATCGAGAACGGGCCGAACGATCCGACCGCGGCAATCACGCGCGCCTCGGGCAGCGTTACGCCGAGCTTGGCCTGATAGCGCGCGCTGATGCCGCGCTCGGCGAGCTTGTTCAGCACATGCAGACGGTACGTGAGGAACTGCTCGAGCCCGGCTTTTGCGGAGTCCTTCATGGTCATCCCGTAGTAGTGGAGCGGTCGTGGCGCTGTGATTGTTGCCGCAGCCGATTTGCCGGTCAACGCAGCGCGTATTTCAGACGTGTTAGCTGCTCCGCCTCGTTCGCGAGCAGGCTTGCGGCGTCGCGAATCGCGACGTCGAGCGTGATTGGCCCGGGCGCCGGCGAGAAGCAGCCGCTGAAGTGTTCGGCGAGACGCGGCAACGCGGCCGGATCGATCGCGCCGGACAGCAGCGTGGCAGGCACGCCCGCGGCCCGCGCATGCGCGCAGGCGATGAAGGGCGCCTTGCCGTGCAGCGTTTGTACGTCCGAGCGGCCTTCGCCGGTGATCAGCCAGTCGGCGCCGGCAAGCGCTGCATCCAGCCCGATTTGCGTTGCGACCGTTTCGGCGCCCGGTTCGAACTGCGCGCCGAGCATATGCAGCGCGAAGCCCAGACCGCCGGCCGCGCCCGCGCCCGGCAGCTCGCGCGCGGTGCGCCCCAGCGCGGCTTCGAGCAGATCGGCGAAGCGCGCGAGCGCCGCGTCGATCGGCGCGACCTGTTCCGGCCGCACACCTTTTTGCGGGCCGAAGATCGCGGTCGCGCCATGCTCGCCGGTGAGCGGATTGTCGACGTCGGACATGCCGACGAATTGCGCATCCGCGAGCCGTGCATCGAGCAGAGAGGCATCGACCCGGGCCAGCCGCGCGAGTTGTTCGGGCGTACCTTCGAGCGCGTTGCCTTGCGCATCGAAGAGTTGCAGGCCGAGGCCGGTCAGCAGCCCCGCGCCGCCATCGTTCGTGCTGCTGCCGCCGAGCGCGACGAAAAAGCGCCGCACGCCGGCATCGAGCAACAGGCGGATCGCCTCGCCCATGCCGCGCGTGCTACGCGCCTCGACCGGCACGCTCATGCCGACCGGGTCCGTGATACCGACGACCTCGGCTGTCTCGATGATGGCGCTGCCATCCGCGAGCAGGCCTGTCAGTGCTTCACGCGTCGGGCCGGCCGCACCGCGCACGCTGAGCGTGCGCCGCTCGCCGCCGCTTGTGAGCATCGCGTCGAGCGTGCCTTCGCCACCGTCCGCCATCGGGCAGATACGCACATCGGCACCCGGGCAGGCGCGCCGGATGCCGGATGCAATCGCCTGCGCGACCTGTTCCGCGCTGAGCGAGCCCTTGAATGAATCGGGAGCGATGACGACGACGGGCGAGGGCGACGAATTCGGCATGGTGTCTCTGAAAAATTGGAATCGTTGTGAGCAGACGCGAGAGCGGACGACGCGACCGGATGATGGCGGGCCCCACCGAGTTCGTTAGCTTATCAGCATGGACGCGTCGGCTGAATAGGTCGAACGGCATAGGCGGAATCGTCTGGATAGACGTCCGGGACGCGGGTTGCCGCGCGTGGGCGGCAAGCATAAGTCGTATGAGGAAACCGGCCGGAAGACCGCGCTGCGAAACGGGCTGCCAGCGAGAGACAGCGTGCGCTGACGCGGAAGCGAAAAACGTGCGGTGTGGGCAAAAAGCGGCCTGAAATGGCCCACAAAGCTGCCGGAATACGCGCAAACGCCGATGCAAACATCGAATCCCGGCTAGGCGCGCAAATAGTTTGCTAAAATATTCGGCTCTTTGGACTCAACCGTGCTCGCGGCGGCCTGCAAGCCCGCGGCGCAGGCGCATGATCGATGGAATCGGTGCGAAGCGACATCGAAAGGCGGCACGGAGAAGATAACTGATTCGCTCGAATAATTTTAGGACGATTGAAGCCATGGCTAACGTTGTTGAGAACCTCGGCAAGCTCGAACGCCGCGTGACGATTTCCCTGCCGAAGGATGCCGTGCAGAAGGAAGTGGATTCGCGTATCCGTCAACTCGCGAAGAACGTGCGCATGCCGGGTTTCCGCCCGGGCAAGGTGCCGCTCAAAATGGTGACGCAACAGTATTCGGGTCAGGTGGAAGCCGAAGTGCTGAGCGACAAGGTCGGCAAGGAATTCTTCGACATCAGCCGCGCCGAGAACCTGCGCGTCGCGGGTCAACCGAGCTTTGCGCCGAAGACCGACGCGGCTGAAGGCGATTACGCGTTCGACGCGACCTTCGAGGTGTATCCGGAAGTGAAGCTGGGCGATGTCGCCACGGCTGAAATCGAGCGCACCACGACGACCATCAGCGAAGCGGAAATCGACCGCACGCTGGACATCCTGCGCAAGCAGCGCGTGCATTTCCACGCTCGCGGTGAAGCCGGCGAGCACGGCGACGGCGGCGCCGATACGGCAGCCAAGGACTCCGACCGCGTGACGGTCGACTTCGTCGGCAAGATCGACGGTGAAGTATTCCAGGGCGGCAGCGCTGAAGATTTCGCGTTCGTGCTGGGCGAAGGCCGCATGCTGCCGGAATTCGAAAACGCGGCGCGTGGTCTGAAGGTCGGTGAAGCGAAGGAATTCGATCTGAAGTTCCCGGACGACTATCACGGCAAGGACGTGGCGGGCAAGACCGCACAATTCACGATCACGATGAAGACGATCGAATGGCCGCATCTGCCGGAAGTCGACGCCGAGTTCGCGAAATCGCTCGGTATCGAAGACGGCGATCTGACCAAGATGCGCGGCGAGATCAAGGACAACCTCGAGCGCGAAGCCAAGCGCCGCACGCAGGCGATCGTCAAGAATCAGGTGATGGACGCGCTGCTGAAGATTTCGGAACTCGACGTGCCGAATGCGCTGATCGAACAGGATCAGGAACGCCTCGTCGCCATGGCGCGCCAGGATCTGGAGCAGCGCGGCGTGCCGAACGCGAAGGACGCGCCGATTCCGGCCGCAATGTTCAAGGAACAGGCTGAGCGTCGCGTCAAGCTGGGCCTCGTGCTGGCCGAGCTCGTGAAGGCGAACGAACTGCAGGCGAAGCCGGAGCAGATTCGCGCGGAAGTCGATGAATTCGCGAAAAGCTACGAAGACCCGAAGGAAGTCGTCCGCTGGTATTATTCGAACCAGCAACGTCTTGCCGAAATGGAAGCGTATGTCGTTGAAGCCAACGTCGTCGATTTCGTGCTCGGCAAGGCCAAGGTGACGGACAAGGAAGTGAGCTTCGAAGAACTGGCAAGCGCAACGGCGCAAGCGTAAAGCGTCGCTGCAACGGCGTGCTGGCTGTCGGAGCAACCGGCGGCTTGCACGCCGTTTTTTTGTGCCGTTCAGACGGTTGCGTTCAGCACATAGCTGCGCGGCGCGTGCGTGCCTCAGGGCACGTTTAAGGCACTTGAATACGGGTTCGCCGCACCAACCTTTGTCCAGCATCTAATATTCAGGATATTTCCAGACAAGGATCCATTGCATGACCTTTCGCGCCCAAATGCTGGACACGTTGACCTCCCAGTCGTCACGGGATCTCGAAGCGCAGGCACTCGGTCTGGTGCCGATCGTCGTGGAAACGAGCGGCCGGGGCGAGCGCTCGTATGATATTTACTCGCGTTTGCTGAAGGAACGTATCGTGTTCCTGGTCGGCGAGGTGAACGATCAGACGGCCAATCTCGTCGTTGCGCAGATGCTGTTTCTCGAAAGCGAGAATCCGGACAAGGACATCTATTTTTATATCAACAGCCCGGGTGGTTCCGTGTCGGCGGGTATGGCGATTTACGATACGATGCAGTTCATCAAGCCAGACGTCTCCACGCTGTGCATGGGTCTCGCGGCGAGCATGGGCGCGTTCCTGCTCGCAGCCGGTGCGAAGGGCAAGCGTTTCGCGTTGCCGAACTCGCGCGTGATGATTCACCAGCCGCTCGGCGGCGCGCGCGGTCAGGCATCGGATATCGAGATCCAGGCGCGTGAAATTCTGTACTTGAAGGATCGGCTGAATCATCTGCTTGCACACCATACGGGACAGCCCGTCGAACGTATTGCGCGCGACACGGATCGCGACAATTTCATGTCCGGCGACGATGCGCAAGCGTACGGTCTCGTCGATCAGGTGGCGCACAAGCGTCCTTGAACTGGTACGGTTTTGCTCCGCCGTTTTGCCGGGAAGCGGGGCAAAACTGTCATCAGGCCGGTTGTGACATGATCAACATCCGTCCGGGCGTCTGCGGCAAGCGCCGTCATCCTGCTCACTAGCCCTGTCGCGCCCAAACTGCGAGGCAGGGGCAAACGGCGTATTATGTAATCCGGTGTCCGGAGGCTCACACATCTATGGCGGACAAGAAAGGTTCTAACAGCGAAAAGCTGTTGTATTGCTCGTTTTGCGGCAAGAGCCAGCATGAAGTCAAGAAACTGATTGCTGGACCGTCGGTATTCATCTGCGATGAATGTATCGACCTGTGCAACGAAATCATTCGCGACGAAGCTGCAGGCGCGGGTATCGAAGCGGGCTTGTCCAAGTCCGATCTGCCGACTCCGCAGGAAATCCGCGAAATCCTCGACCAGTACGTGATCGGTCAGGAGCGCGCGAAGAAGATCCTCGCGGTCGCGGTTTATAACCACTACAAGCGCCTTAAGCATCTCGACAAGAAAGACGAGATCGAGCTGTCGAAGAGCAACATCCTGCTGATCGGTCCGACCGGCTCCGGCAAGACGCTCCTCGCGCAAACGCTCGCGCGCCTTCTGAACGTCCCGTTCGTGATTGCCGATGCAACCACGTTGACGGAAGCCGGCTACGTCGGCGAAGACGTCGAGAACATTATTCAGAAGCTGCTTCAGAATTGTAATTACGAAGTGGACAAGGCCCAGCGCGGTATTGTCTATATCGACGAAATCGACAAGATCAGCCGCAAGTCCGACAACCCGTCGATCACGCGTGATGTATCGGGTGAAGGCGTGCAACAGGCGCTGCTGAAACTGGTCGAAGGGACGATGGCGTCGGTGCCGCCTCAAGGTGGTCGTAAGCATCCGAATCAGGACTTCATTCAGGTCGACACGACAAACATCCTGTTCATCTGCGGCGGCGCGTTCGACGGCCTCGAGAAGGTAATCGTCGATCGTACCGAAAAAACTGGCATCGGCTTCGGTGCGAGCGTCAAGAGCAAGCAGGACCGCGATGCAGGCGAAGTGCTGCGCGAAGTGGAGCCGGAAGATCTGATCAAGTTCGGCCTGATTCCGGAGTTGATCGGCCGTCTGCCGGTGGTCGCGACGCTCGGCAAGCTCGACGAAGCGGCGTTGATGAAGATTCTCGTCGAACCGAAGAATGCGCTCGTCAAGCAGTACCACAAGCTGTTCAACATGGAGCGCGTCGAACTCGAAATCCGTCCGGCCGCGCTGCAGGCAGTGGCACGCAAAGCGATCCGCCGCAAGACGGGCGCGCGAGGTCTGCGCTCGATTCTGGAACAGGCGTTGCTCGATGTGATGTACGACCTGCCGCAAATGAAAGGCGTTAGCAAGGTCATCATCGACGACAACGTTATCGACGGCGACGGCAAACCGCTACTAATCTACGAAGACGCGCCAAAGGTCGCGGGTTCGAACTGATCGGCTTACGGGTTCTGCAAAAAAAGCCGTTCATGGCGACGTGAACGGCTTTTTCGTTTATCGTGTGGTCAGATTGGTTGTTTTCACTATGGAGTCATTGAACCTTCGGAGTCTCTGAACTTTTCCCACACGCGAAGGCTTGCAATATTTTCTGCTGGCCTCACCTATCGAACGAACTGATTCCACTCATGGGGAAATGAAATGTCAGGAACCCAACTCCTCCCGCCGGAACGCATTACGTTGCCGCTGCTCCCGCTGCGCGACGTAGTCGTTTTCCCGCACATGGTGATTCCGCTCTTCGTAGGCCGCCCGAAGTCGATCAAGGCTCTCGAAGCAGCGATGGAAGGCGGCAAGCACATCATGCTCGTCGCCCAGAAAACGGCTGCGAAAGATGAGCCGACCGAAAAGGACATGTACGAAGTAGGGTGTGTTGCCAACATCCTGCAAATGCTGAAGCTGCCCGACGGCACCGTGAAGGTGCTCGTCGAAGGCTTGCAGCGCGCGAAGACGCTTTCCATCGAAGAACAGGAAACGCAGTTCTCGTGCGAAGTCATGCCGCTCGAACCCGACCACGCCGACAGCGCTGAAACCGAAGCACTGCGTCGCGCGATCGTGTCGCAGTTCGACCAGTATGTGAAGCTGAACAAGAAGATCCCGCCGGAGATCCTGACGTCGCTGTCGGGCATCGACGAGGCCGGGCGTCTGGCCGATACGATCGCGGCGCATCTGCCGCTCAAGCTCGACCAGAAGCAGCACATCCTCGAGATGTTCCCGGTGATCGAGCGCCTCGAGCATCTGCTCGCGCAACTCGAAGCCGAGATCGACATCCTTCAGGTCGAAAAACGTATCCGTGGGCGCGTAAAGCGTCAGATGGAGAAGAGCCAGCGCGAGTACTACCTGAACGAACAGGTCAAGGCGATCCAGAAGGAACTCGGCGAAGGCGAAGAAGGTGCGGATCTCGAAGAACTCGAGAAGCGCATCACGGCTGCGCGCATGCCGAAGGAAGCGAAGAAGAAGGCCGACGCCGAGCTGAAGAAGCTCAAGCTGATGTCGCCGATGTCGGCGGAAGCGACGGTCGTGCGCAACTACATCGACACGCTGATTGGCTTGCCGTGGCGCAAGAAGAGCAAGGTCAACAACGACCTGTCGAATGCGGAGCGCGTGCTCGACGAAGACCACTTCGGTCTCGAGAAGGTGAAGGAACGTATTCTCGAGTATCTCGCGGTGCAGCAACGTGTCGACAAGGTCAAGGCGCCGATCCTGTGCCTCGTTGGGCCTCCGGGTGTCGGTAAGACGTCGCTGGGCCAATCGATTGCACGTGCAACGAATCGCAAGTTCGTGCGTATGGCACTCGGTGGCGTGCGCGACGAGGCCGAGATTCGCGGCCACCGTCGGACCTACATCGGTTCGATGCCGGGCAAGATCCTGCAGAGCCTGACCAAGGTCGGCGTGCGCAATCCGCTCTTCCTGCTCGACGAAGTCGACAAGATGGGCCAGGATTTCCGTGGCGATCCGTCGTCGGCGTTGCTCGAAGTGCTCGATCCGGAACAGAACCATACGTTCGCCGATCACTATGTTGAAGTCGACTTCGATCTGTCGGATGTGATGTTCGTCGCGACGTCGAACTCGCTGAACATTCCGCCGCCGCTGCTCGACCGGATGGAAGTCATCCGTCTGTCTGGCTACACGGAAGACGAGAAGGTCAGCATCGCGCAGCGTTATCTGTTGCCGAAGCAGAAGAAGAACAACGGTCTCAAGGATGGCGAGATCGAAGTGACGGAAAGCGCGATCCGCGACATCATCCGTTACTACACGCGTGAGGCCGGTGTGCGTTCGCTCGAGCGTGAAGTGTCGAAGATTTGCCGCAAGGTCGTGAAGATGCTTCTGCTGAAGAAGGCGGAAGGCGCGGTGAAGGTCGACGGCAGCAACCTCGACACGTTCCTTGGCGTGCGCAAGTACGACTTCGGTCTGGCCGCGAAGGAAAATCAGGTTGGCCAGGTCACGGGTCTCGCGTGGACGGAAGTGGGCGGCGATCTGCTGACCATTGAAGCCGCTGTGATGCCGGGCAAGGGCAACGTCACGCGCACGGGCTCACTCGGCGACGTGATGAAGGAATCGGTCGAAGCAGCGCGTACGGTGGTTCGCTCGCGTTCGCGTCGTCTCGGTGTCAAGGACGAAGCGTTCGAGAAGCAGGACATCCACATCCACGTGCCGGAAGGTGCGACGCCGAAGGACGGTCCTTCGGCCGGTATCGCGATGACGACGGCGCTGGTGTCGGTGTTGACCGGTATTCCGGTGCGTGCCGATGTCGCGATGACGGGCGAAATCACGCTGCGTGGCGAAGTTCTGCCGATCGGCGGGTTGAAAGAGAAGTTGCTCGCGGCACATCGCGGTGGCATCAAGCTCGTGCTGATTCCGGAAGAAAACGTCAAGGATCTGACGGAGATTCCGGACAACGTGAAGAACGCAATCGAAATCGTGCCGGTCCGCTGGATCGACAAGGTGCTCGAACTGGCGCTCGAACGTGTGCCGCAGCCGTTGCCGGAAGAAGAGCCCAAGCCTGCAACGCCCGTCGCGGCTGAGCCGGGCAAGGACGGCGCCACCGAGGTTGTGAAGCACTGACGCCTGAAAAGCGCTGAAACAATCGGACGCGCGAAAGCGCTGGCAGCAGCGCTTTAATGTGATCTGAACAAAAACCCGCGGCTTCGGCCGCGGGTTTTTTATTGCCCGCAAGGTTTGACGAAGGACAAGAAAAGGTCCTGTATTCCCACATCGTGGGTGCGCTGAAAGACGTTCCGCATTTCTGTGCCGATACGCTGATCCCGCAGCGATATTGGCCAATAAAAAAGTCCCTCTAAAACCGCTCAGATCAGGCTCAACCCCGCTTGACACAAGGGTTTCGGCCACATCTAATGAGGCGGCCCGGCCTTACAGCCGGCCGCATGGAGCGAGGCGCAGGAAAGCACTATCACAATTGCCATACATTCTCGGGGGTAGGAATGAACAAGACGGAATTGATCGATCACATCGCTGAGCAAGCTGATATCTCAAAGGCCGCGGCCGGCCGTGCACTCGATGCAGTGATCGCGGGTGTCAAAAATACGTTGAAGAAGGGCGGTTCGGTTACGCTCGTCGGCTTCGGCACGTTCGCAGTCGGCAAGCGCACGGCGCGCACCGGACGCAATCCGCGCACCGGCGCCGCAATCAAAATCAAGGCAGCGAAGGTTCCCAAATTTAGGCCTGGTAAAGCGCTGAAGGATGCGCTAAACTAATGGGCTTGCTGCTTGAGGAATTGCCTGAGCCGGCTTGTCTGGAGATGGCGGCAGCAACGAAGCACTGAATCACGAAACGGGTGCTTAGCTCAGTTGGTAGAGCGGCGCCCTTACAAGGCGTAGGTCGGGAGTTCGAGCCTCTCAGCACCCACCAGTTTCAGATTCAAGAACAGTGTTTCAGCAGCGAATGCAGCAAAGCGCAGTATAAGGAGTGGTAGTTCAGTCGGTTAGAATACCGGCCTGTCACGCCGGGGGTCGCGGGTTCGAGTCCCGTCCACTCCGCCAGTATCCACGAAAGGCGAACTCCGGTTCGCCTTTTTTATTGCCCGCTGTTGTAAGATCGGGCGTTCTGTTTTTGGCACCCCTTACGCATGCTCGATTTTTTCCGCAATCACCAACGCCTGATGATGTTCATGCTCATCCTCGTCATTTTGCCGGGGTTGGGTTTTGTGGGTATCCAGGGCTTCCGCGGCTTCTTTGACGAAAGTGCAAACGTCGCGAGTGTCAACGGCCACAACATTACCCGCGTCGAATATGACGACGCGATGCGTCAGCAACTCGATCGCGCTCGTCAGGTGCTCGGCGCGCAGTTCGATATGAAGACGTTCGATACGCCGGAGCATCGCCGCGAAATCCTCGACGGCATGATCGAGCAGCGTGTGCTGGCCGATGAAACGCAGCGCCTGCATCTGACGGCATCTGACGATGCCGTGCGTCGCACACTGATGGCCGATCCGGTGATCTCGTCGCTGAAGAATCCCGATGGCTCGATCGATATCGAGCGTTATAAGCAATTGCTCGCGATGCAGGGTATGACGCCCGATCAGTACGACGAGCGCGTGCGCTATACGCTCGCGATGCAGCAGTTGCCGGCGAGCATTCAGGGAAGCGCGTTCACGTCGAAGACGCTGGCGCAGCATCTGACCGAACTCGCGTTGCAGCAGCGTGAAGTGCAGGGCATCGCGTTCCATCCGCGCGACTATGCGGCGCAGGTCCAGCCGACCGACGCGCAACTGCAGGCCTACTACGATGCACATCGCAACGACTTCTCCACGCAGGCTACCGCGACGATCCAGTACGTCGTGATGTCGCCGGCCACTCTGTCCGACTCGGTTCAACCGAGCGACGCGGATCTGAAGAAGTACTACGACGACAACCTTGCTCATTTCCGCACCGAAGGCGAAGTACGCGCGAGTCACATCCTGATCGCGGCGCCGAAGGATGCGAGCGCGGCCGACAAGGCGAAGGCAAAGCAGAAAGCCGAAGAAGTGCTCGCCCAGGTCAAGGCACATCCTGACCAGTTCGCGCAGATCGCGCAGCAGAATTCGCAGGATCCGGGTTCGGCGTCGAAGGGTGGCGATCTCGGTTACTTTGGTCGCGGCATGATCGCAGGCGGTCAGGCCTTCGACGACGCGGTGTTCGCGCTGAAGAAGGACGAAATCAGCGGCATCGTGCAAACGGACTTCGGCTTTCATATCGTCAAGGTCACGGACGTGAAGCCGACGGTCACGCGCTCGTTCGATGAAGTGAAAGACCAGATCACGAAGGAGTTGAAGGCGCAACTGGCTGCCAAGGCGTTCACCGACAACTCGGAAGGTTTCACGTCGCTCGTCTATGAAAAGGCGAAGAGTCTGCAGCCGGCCGCGGACAAATACAAGCTGCAGGTGCAGACCGCGACGGTCACGCCGCAGCCCGATCCGAAACTGCCGCCCGATAGCCCGCTGAACAACCCGAAGTTCCTCGAAGCGGTATTCGCGAACGACTCGGTGTCGGCGCATAACAATACGCAGGCAGTCGATGTCGGCGGCAACACGCTGATCTCGGCACGCGTGACCGACTACAAGCCTGCCGCAGTGCCGGCCTTCGACGCGGTCAAGGACGCAGTGCGTCAAAAGGTGATCGCCGCGCAGTCGGACGAAGCCGCGCACAAGGACGGACTCGCGAAGCTGGCCGAGTTCGAGAGGTCGAAAACGACCACCGGTTTCTCGTCGCCGCTGAAGGTGTCGCGCAATGATTCGCAGGGCGTCCCGCCCGCGGCGCTGAGCGCAATCTACAAAGTGGATGGGCAAAAATTGCCGGCTTACGTCGGTGTCGATCTCGGCGACGACGGTTATGCGATCTATCGCGTGAACCAGGTCGTGCCCGGCACGGCAATCGACCCGCACACTCTCGCCGCGTCGCAGCAGCAGGTCGCGCAGGTCGATGCGCAAACGCAGGCGGAAGCCTTCATCAAGGCGTTGCGCGAGCGTTCGAAGGTGAAATTCTACGGTTCGGTGGATACCGCCCCGCAGACGGCCGACCAGTAAGCGTCATTGCCGGACTGTATGGACCGAACAAAAGAAAGCCCCGCGAGTGCGGGGCTTTTTTCATTCTGGCGATCGGCACGAGATTGACATGCGTGCCCGTCAATACGCCATCAGTCAGAGGCGGTGAAAAAGCGATCGCCCGCTACCGGACAGGTGACGGCATTACAGACATCCGCTGATCGCGCTGGTCGCCTGACTACCGCCGGCACCGGCCGAGCGGAAGCCGACCCACGAACCCTGGCCGTTCGGACGTACCACCGCGGCGGCACCGTTAGGCGGTTGCTGACCCGGAACGTAGACATCCATTGCCTGATCGTTGGCGAGCATCGTTTGCGAGACCACCTGCTGTTGCGAAGCGTCCGCCCATTTATGCGCGATGCAGGTACCGACGGCGCGTGGCGGTTGCTGGCTTTGACCGACGGATTGGACGCCGGCGGGAGGTTGGCCGGCGCAGGCAGAGAGGGCAACAGTCAAAGCGATTAACGGTAGGTATTTCACGTTATCTCCTCAGGAGTCGCTCAAGAATGAGCCGGGTCGCACGGCATCGCGAAAGTGCAACAACTACTTCGGCAACGCGTGTTCCCCTAGTTCCAGAAACAAGTCGTCAGCAGCCTTCAGTGCGGCGAACTTGTGCGAAGGAGTGGCTTGACAGCGGGCCACACGTTGTCGAGTAGCACGGGCTGTGCCTGCTGGGTCGGATGAATCTGATCGGCCTGGAACATGTCCGGTTTATCCGCGATACCGGCGAGCAGGAAGGGCACGAGCGGCACGTGAAATTCCTTCGACAACTGGCCGTAGAGGCCGTGGAACTTCTGCGTGTAGTCGGGGCCGTAATTGGGCGGTACGTACATACCGATGAGCAGGACCTTCGCGTGACCTTGCTGAGCCTGCTCGATGATCGTGCGCAGGTTGTCCTCGGTCGTGGAGAGCGGCACGCCGCGCAACGCGTCGTTGGCACCGAGTTCGACGATCACGATGTTCGGCTTCAGCCGTTGCATCAGCGCGGGCAGGCGTGCCCGTCCGCCGCTTGTCGTGTCGCCGCTGATGCTCGCGTTGGCGACGCTATAATCGATTCGCTCTTCGGCCAGACGCTGACGCATCAACGCGACCCAGCCGGTGTCGCGGGGCAGGCCGTATTCGGCGGAGATGCTGTCGCCGAGCACGACGATCACCGGCTTCGCGGGCTCCGGCGCATTAGCCGCATGAACCGGTAAGGGCAATACAACCAGCGCGACGGCCATCATGGCCGTGCCGACTGCCGCGGTCAACACCGCGGCGCGAGGGGCGATGGCGCGCACTTTCAACCTACGCTTCACCATGCCAAACAGAACTGATCCAGTCATCGAAGTGCGGGGTTTGTGCAAGAAGGTTAAGGATGCAACAGGCGAGCTGACGATTCTCGACGACATCGATCTTGCGATCGATGCCGGCAGCAGCGTCGCGATCGTCGGTGCCTCCGGGTCGGGCAAGTCTACGCTGCTCGGCTTGCTCGCGGGATTGGACAGCGCAAGCGAGGGCTCGGTTCGGCTACTCGGCCACGAACTCGGCGAATTGAATGAAGACCAGCGCGCGGCATTGCGCGGCGGCGCCGTCGGCTTCGTGTTCCAGTCGTTTCAACTGATGCCGCATCTGACCGCGCTCGAAAACGTCACGTTGCCGCTCGAACTGCGAGGCGGCATCAGTACACGCGACGCCGCGCAACGTGCGCGCGAACTGCTCGATCAGGTCGGGCTGGGCAAGCGCACCGGACACTATCCGAAGCTGCTGTCCGGCGGCGAGCAACAGCGCGTTGCGCTCGCGCGTGCGTTCGTCACGCGTCCGGCGATCCTGTTCGCCGACGAACCGACCGGCAGCCTCGACGCGGCCACCGGCCACGCGGTGATCGATCTGATGTTCGAGATGAATCGCGCGCACGGCGCGACACTCGTGCTCGTCACGCACGACATCGAACTGGCGCGCCGCTGTGACATGACGGTGACGATCGAAGCAGGGCGGCTCGCGTAACGAACTGAGCGGGACGTACAGCTCAACGCATCGGGCTCGCTGCGAAAGTGAAAGCATTACAACGAGCCCGACTCCAACGAGTCGGACCGCAGCGAGCCCGACTCGCTGCCTCAGATATCACCGCTTCAACGCCGCGCGTGCCCGTGCAATCAATGCCGATGTCGACGAATCGTGCTTCTTCGCGTCGACGCTCGCCGCCGTCAGATCGGCCTCGACCACCTTGCCGAGAATCTTGCCGAGTTCGACGCCCCATTGATCGAATGGATTGATATTCCACACCGACGCCTGCACCAGCACCTTGTGCTCGTAGAGCGCGATCAAGGCGCCAAGCGAACGCGCGGTCAGCGCGTCGAGCAGCAGCGTCGCGGTCGGCCGGTTGCCGGGGAACACGAGGTGCGGCGCCAGTTCGGGCTTGTCCGGACCGGCCACTTTCTTCGCCTCTTCGAGCGTGCGGCCGAGCATCAGCGCCTCGCTTTGCGCGAAGCAGTTCGCAAGCAGCTTCGGATGATGGCTCACGAGCGGATGCTCTGGCGTGAGCACCGCGATGAAGTCGATCGGCACGATCGTCGGACCCTGATGCAGCATCTGGAAGAACGCGTGCTGGCCGTTCGTGCCAGGTTCCCCCCACGTGACCGCCGAGGTCGGATAGTCGACCATCGCGCCGTCGAGCCGCGCCGACTTGCCGTTGCTTTCCATCTCCAGTTGCTGCAGATACGACGGCAGAAAATGCATCGCTTCCGAGTACGGCGCGACCAGGTAGCTTTGCGAGCCGAAGAAATTGCGATACCAGATGCCGATCATGCCGAGCAATACCGGCAGGTTCTTCTCCAGCGGTGCATCGCGGAAATGCTGATCCATCGCATTGGCGCCGGCGAGCAGTTCGTCGAACTGCTGCGGGCCGACTGAGATCATGATCGACAGACCGACGGCCGACCACAGCGAATAACGGCCGCCGACCCAGTCCCACATCTCGAACACGTTCTCTTTCGCGATGCCGAATTTGACGACCTCGGCCGGATTCGCCGACACGCCGACGAAGTGCTTCGCGAGCGCGCTCTCGGGGCAGCCTTTCTGGATGAACCACTCGCGCAGCGAGCGCGCGTTGGTCATCGTTTCGAGCGTCGTGAAGGTTTTCGACACGATGATTGCGAGCGTCTCTTCGGGGTCGATCTGCTGCATCACGTTGTACAGATCGGCGCCGTCGACGTTGGACACGAAGTGCGTGGAAATCTCCGCCGCGGCGAGGTGATGCAACGCATGCACGACCATCTTCGGCCCGAGATCCGAGCCGCCGATGCCGATGTTCACGACATGGCGAATCCGCTTGCCGGTATAGCCGGTCCACGCGCCGCTGCGAACCTGCTCGGCGAAAGAGGCCATCTTCGCGCGCTCGGCCTTCACTTCGGCGAAGAACGGCGCGTTCGGATCGGTTGCGCGCAACGCGGTGTGCAACGCGGCGCGGCCTTCGGTCGGGTTGACGACCTCGCCGGCGAACATCGCGTCGCGGCGCTTCTCGACGCGGGCTTCGCGCGCGAGTTGCACGAGCAGCTTGAGAGTTTCGTCGGTGATGCGGTGCTTCGAGAAGTCGGCGGCGAGACCGCCGCCAGCGAACGTGAAGCGCTCGGAACGCGTGGGAGCGGGATCATTCTCGGGAGCGAACCAGTCGCGCAGATGCGCATCGCGAATTTTCTCGTAATGGGTCTGCAGCGAGGACCAGGAGGGGAGCGAGTTCTGGGTCATAGCGTCCGTCTAACCAAGGGGCAGGAAGGAAGGCGCGCGCATGAAGCGCGGCCGAGAGTGATGCGGCGATGCAGTCAGAGCGATGCCGCGCGGCCGGGCTCGGTTCTGGCGGCCGGCGGAAACTCACGGATTTCGCGAAGCTTGCAGACCGCGCGAATCTCGCGAAGTGCGAAGCGCCGCGCGCCCGTTGAAGTCCCGCCGCCACCCGCGATCGATCCGACGCGCGGCGTAGACAACCAGTATAGCGGGGATGCGTGACCGGCAGCAGCGCATGATGGCGCTGCCCGCATACAGGGACGATAGCGCTCGATACGTGTGCGGCATGCGACGTGAGCGTCGACGTGGACGTCGATGCGAATGCCGATGCAGGTGTATCAGCCAGCCGTCAACGGACAGGGCGGATAGAACAGCCGGTTGAGCAGGCTTCGCACCATCGGCGCGAGTTCGCCCGCCGTCAGACCGGCTGGCCCGTGACCTTGCGCGGTCAGCGTATCGGCGGCGAGGCCATGCAGATACACGCCCGCGAGCGCCGCTTCGTAGCGTGGCAGATGCTGTGCGAGCAGCGCGCCGATGATGCCGCCGAGCACGTCGCCGGTACCGCCGGTCGCCAGCGCTGCGTTGCCGGTCGGGTTGATCGCGAGGCGTCCGTCGGGCGCGGCGACGATCGTGCCGACACCCTTCAGTACCACGATGCTCGCAAAGCGCGCCGCGAGCGAGCGCGCGGCCGCCAGCCGGTCGCGCTGCACCGTCGGCGCGTCGCTGCCGAGCAGGCGCGCGGCTTCGAGCGGATGCGGCGTCAGGATGCACGGATCGCCTTGCACGCCGCGCGCGGTGACTTCGGCGGCCAGCGTGGGGTCCTTCGCGAGCAGATTCAGCGCGTCCGCGTCGAGCAGTTTCGGCACGTCGAGTGGCAGCACGTCGTGCAATACGCGCGTTGCGATGTCGCGATGGCCCATCCCGCAGCCGATCGCCAGCGCATCCATTGCATCGAGCGGCAGCGTGTCGATTGCGTGCAGCATCAGTTCGGGGTGCGGCGGATCATAGGGCGGGGCGCCTTCGCCGAGCAGCGCGACGTGGACCTTGCCCGCGCCGCTGTAGAGCGCCGCGCGCGCCGCGAGGATCGGCGCGCCGCACATGCCGGTGTCGCCGCCGACCACCGCGAGGCTGCCGAAGGTGCCCTTGTTGGTCGCGAAATCGCGGGGCGGCATGAAGCTGCCAAACAGTTCGGGGGCGTTCAGTTGGATCGATGAGCGGGGGGTAGTGCTACGGGCGCCGCTACCGTCGCTGTCAGCGCCGTTACGCGTGCTGCTGTCGCTGCCATTGCTGGCGCTACCGCCATCGCCACTGATACCTCGGCTCAGGCCGAGCGGCGCGACCGTTACGCGGCCCGTGAGGTCGCGTCCTTGCGCGGTGAAAAGCCCCGGTTTTGCGCCAATGAACGTGATCGTATGCGTCGCATGGACCACCGCCGCGCCGCTGCCGCCGACCACCGCGCCGGTATCGCTGTCGAGGCCGCTCGGCACGTCGAGCGCGAGTACCGCGCCTTGCGTCGGACAGGCGTTCGCGCGTTGTGACAACTGTCGGGCGAGCGTCGCGAACACACCGTCGAGTGGACGTGCAAGGCCGATGCCGAACATGCCGTCGACGAGCCAGCCATAGCCGTCGAGCGATGCTGGCGGCACAGCGCTCAGCGGCACGCCGGCGGCACGCGCGGTATCGAGCGCCCAGCGCGCGTCGGCGGGCTTCACTTCGACCGGCATGCACACGTCGACGGCGATGCCTGCCTTATGCAGCTCGGTTGCAACCACCAGCGCATCGCCGCCGTTGTTGCCGGGGCCCGCGATCAGCCATACACGCTGCTGCGACTTCGTCACCGAGGTATCGGCGGCGATGCGTTCGAGCAGCCAGCGCGCGGCCGCGTGGCCGGCGCGCGCCATCAGCGTGTGTTCGGGCAGCGCGGCCGCGGCTTGCGATTCGGCGACGCGCAGATCAGTCAGCGTAAGCAATGGCAGCGCGCGTGGGCATGCGGCATTCAGAGGGTCGACCAGCGTGAGCGGCGTGTTTTCTGCATCGGTCATGGCGAAACCTGGCGGTTCGCCCGCGGCGAGGCGGGCAGGTTCTGGAATCGCTATGGTAGTGCCGATGCACGCGCGGTGCGCGGGCGCTTTGCCGTGCGTGCATCGGCAAAGCAGCGGGAGGGGAACGAGAGGGAAGCGGGAAGGCAGCAGTACGTCGATTCGCGACGGTAACGGCGGCCGAAACGAAGCTCATCCGCCCAAGCCGCTCAACACGGCGCGGAACCTTACTGAAAGCGCTCTGGCCGCAACGCGGCAAGCGTGTCCGGCGCGAGCGTCGGCGTCTGCCCCGAAACGAGTTCGGCGACGAGCTTGCCGGCGCCGCACGCGAGCCCCCAGCCTGCCGGTCCGTGGCCCACGTTGACGAACAGCCGCGGATGCAGCGCGTTGCCGATCACCGGCAAGCCATCCGGCGACAGCAGCTTCACGCCTTCCCACGGCAGCGCCGCCGAAATCCGCGCGGCGCCCGGCATCCAGTCGTGCGTCGCCTGGCCGAGCAGCGCGAGCGCTTCTTTCGTCACGGCCTCGCCGAGCGGCTTGTCGATCTGGCTGGCGCTTTGCAGCACCGCGCCACCGGCGATCCGCAGTCGCTGGTTCATGCGGCTCATGCCGATGCGCTTGACCGCGTCGACCATTGCCACATGCGGCACGCATTCCTCGTGAGCGATCGGCGCGACCAGCGTATGCAGCCGCAGCGGATGCAGCGGCAAGCGCAAGCCGGCGCGATCGAGCAGCGCGAGGCTGCCGTAGCCGGCCGCGACAACCACCGCGTCGGCGTGAATCACCTCGACCTCGCGCGAACGCGATGCGGGCTCGCGCGGCGCCAGCTGGACCGACGCGCGCTGGCCTTCGAGACGGATCCCCGACACCTCGCAGCCCGGCATGAATTGCACGCCGCCCTGGGTATCGAGCACCTGTTTGAGCAGCTTCGCGAAGAGTGGGCAGTTGGCCGTGCGTTCGTGCTCGAACAGCACGGCGCCGGCGAAGGCCGGCTCGGTGGGTACCGCATGCTCGAAGGCCGCGCATTCGGCTGCCGTCATCACATGATGCGGCACCTCGAACTGACGCAGCAGGTCGAGCGCCGCCGCGCTCTGTTCCCATTCGTGCGCGGCGCGCACCAGGTACAGCAGCCCGCTCGCCTGTTCGAATTCGAGCCCGAAGCGCGTTTCGACGTCGGCCATCGACTCGCGCGACGATTCGATCAGCGGACGCAGCAGCGCGTACTGACGGGCGAACGCGTCGGGTTCCTGCAATTCGGCGAGCTGCTTGACGAACTGCCGTGCCGGCCCAGTGAAACCGGTCTTCGCGATGATGCCGTTTTTCGCGCTGTGGCGGCTCGCCATGAAGGTCGGGCCGAACCAGACGTCGAGCGGCGTGGGCAGCACGGTGCCGCCTTGCCCGTAGGTCGCGCCTTGCGCGACGGTTGCGTGGCGCTCGACGACACATACGCGGTGGCCGGCCGCGCGCAGGTGATAAGCGGTGGCGACGCCCGCTATCCCGCCGCCAATGACGATGACATCCATGCTCTGATTCAATGTGCCGACAGGCGGCTGAGGCGCGCGCCCGTTGGATGTGACATGCGGTGCACCGCGGCGAAGGTTCGGGCCGCGCGCGCCGATCTGGTGAAAGGCCGAATGATAGCAGTCAAACCGTCTGAAAAGTCGACCGGACGGTCACCCAAGGCCGCCCATCGGGCTACCCCACAGCCCTTTGGACGCCCGTTCCCGGGGTATAATCCCGGACTTCCTTTCCGCTTCACGTCGCCTCCGTGCATGCGCGACTCTCCGGCATCATTGAGCGACGCAACGTCAAGTCCCATGGCCCACTTCTCGTGTTTCCCCGGCGCTTCGGCCCTTTCCGATTTCCGTCAAACCCGCCTGCTCGACACGCTCACGCGCATCGATCCGAATATCACCGGCGTGCGCGGGCAATACCTGCATTTCGTCAACGCGCAAACCCCGCTGTCCGCTGACGACAGTGCGAAGGTCGAAGCGCTGATGCACTACGGCGATCCGTTCGTAGAGGGCAAGGAACGCGGCGCGGCCGAAACCTTCCTCGTGGTGCCGCGCTTCGGCACCGTGTCGCCGTGGGCCAGCAAGGCAACCGATATCGCGCATCTGTGCGGGCTCACGCAGGTGCGCCGCATCGAGCGCGGCGTCGAATACACGGTCACGCTGAAAAGCGGCCTGCTCGGCGGCAAAAAAACGCTGTCCGACGAAGCCCGCGCGGCGGTGGTCGCGGCGCTGCACGACCGCATGACCGAAAGCGTCGCGCCGTCGCGCGATCACGCAATGCATCTGTTCGACGAACTGCCGCCCAAGCCGCTGCAGACCGTCGACGTGCTCGCGAGCGGCCGCGGCGCGCTCGAAGCCGCGAACACCGAACTGGGCCTCGCGCTCGCCGACGACGAAATCGACTACCTGGTCGACGCCTTCACGAAGCTCGGCCGCAACCCGACCGACGTCGAACTGATGATGTTCGCGCAGGCCAACAGCGAGCACTGCCGCCACAAGATCTTCAACGCGGATTGGACGATCGACGGCGACAGGCAGGACATGTCGCTGTTCAACATGATCCGCAATACCGAGAAGCTGAACCCGCAGGGCACGATCGTCGCGTATTCGGACAACTCCGCGATCATGGTCGGCGGCATGGCCGAGCGCTGGTTCCCGCGCAAGCCGGCGCAATCGGGCGCGATGCCCGAACACTACCAGCGCGGCGTCGAACTCACGCACACGCTGATGAAGGTGGAAACGCACAACCACCCGACCGCGATCTCGCCGTTCCCGGGCGCCGCGACGGGTGCGGGCGGCGAAATCCGCGACGAAGGCGCGACCGGCCGCGGCGCGCGTCCGAAAGCGGGGCTCGCCGGCTTTACCGTGTCGAACCTCGAACTGCCGGACGGCGTCGAGGCATGGGAAAACGCTCGCGACACCGCGCAGCCGCTCACCCATCGCAATCCGCAAGAGCAGCACGAAGCGTACGGCCGCCCGGACCGCATCGCATCGCCGCTGCAGATCATGATCGACGGCCCGCTCGGCGGCGCCGCGTTCAACAACGAATTCGGCCGCCCGAACCTCGGCGGCTACTTCCGCGCTTATGAGCAGAACGTCGGCGGCGTAGTGCGCGGCTATCACAAGCCGATCATGATCGCCGGCGGCATCGGCAATATCTCCGATCAGCACACGCACAAGCACGATCTGCCGGAAGGCTCGCTGCTGATCCAGATCGGCGGCCCGGGCATGCGCATCGGCATGGGCGGCGGCGCCGCCAGCTCGATGGCGACCGGCACGAATACCGCCGAACTCGACTTCGACTCGGTGCAGCGCGGCAACCCGGAAATCGAGCGGCGCGCGCAGGAAGTGATCAACGCGTGCTGGCAACTCGGCGACAAGAACCCGATCCTGAGCATTCACGACGTCGGCGCGGGCGGTCTGTCGAACGCGTTCCCCGAAGTGGTCGACGGCGCCGGCAAGGGCGCAGTGTTCGAGCTGCGCAAGATCCAGCTCGAGGAAAGCGGTCTGTCGCCGCGCGAAATCTGGTCGAACGAGGCGCAGGAGCGCTATGTGCTGGCGATCGCGCCGGCTGACCTGCCGGCGTTCGAGGCGATGTGCGAGCGCGAGCGCTGCCCGTTCGCGGTAATCGGCACGGCCACTGCCGAGCGTCAGTTGAAGCTGATCGACGCCGAGCAGAAGGAAGCGTCGCATCAGCCGGTCGACATGCCGATGGAAGTGCTGCTCGGCAAGCCGCCGCGCATGCATCGCGATGTGAAGCGCGTCGCGCGCAATTTCGAGCCGGTCGACGTGACCGGCCTCGCGCTCGCCGACATCGCGCAGAGCGTGCTGCGTCACCCGACGGTCGCGAGCAAGTCGTTCCTGATCACGATCGGCGACCGCTCGGTCGGTGGCACGACTGCGCGCGACCAGATGGTCGGCCCGTGGCAGGTGCCGGTTGCCGACGTCGCGATCACGACGCTCGACTACGCAGGCTTCAGCGGCGAAGCGATGACGATGTCCGAGCGCACGCCGCTCGCCGTGATCAACGCGCCGGCGTCGGGCCGCATGGCGGTCGGCGAGGCGATCACCAACATCGCGGCGGCGCCGATCGCGTCGCTCGACAAACTGAAGCTGTCGGCGAACTGGATGGCCGCGTGCGGCGCGCCCGGCGAAGACGCGGCGCTGTACGACACGGTCAAGGCGATCGGCATGGAACTGTGCCCGGCGCTCGGCATCGGCATTCCGGTCGGCAAGGATTCGCTGTCGATGCGCACGCGCTGGGAAGATCGCGGCGTCGCGAAGGAGGTGGTCGCGCCGGTTTCGCTGATCATCTCCGCGTTCGCGCCGGTCGGCGATGTGCGCAAGCATCTGACGCCGCAGTTGCGCCGTGTCAGTGAAGTCGGCGAGTCGGTGCTGATCGCGATCGATCTCGGCCGCGGCAAGCATCGTCTTGGCGGCAGCATTCTCGCGCAGGTCACGCAGCAGGTCGGCGATACGGTGCCGGATGTCGATGATCCGGAAGATCTGAAGCGCTTGTTCAACGTGATCCAGGCGCTGAACCAGGACGGCAAGCTGCTCGCGTACCACGACCGCTCGGATGGCGGCCTGTGGGCGACTGTTTGCGAAATGGCGTTCGCGGGTCATGCCGGCGTGTCGCTGAACGTCGACATGCTGGTGCTCGATCCGCACCACGAATCCGACTACGGCGACGCGAAGGACTGGGCGAAGCAGACCAGCGGCCGTCGCGAAGACCGCACGATTCGCGCGCTGTTCAACGAAGAACTCGGCGCGGTGGTGCAGGTGCGCGCGGCCGATCGCGACGCGGTGCTCGGCACGTTGCGCGAACACGGTCTGTCGGCGTGCTCGCATGTGATCGGCAAGATCAACGAGCGCGATGTGATCGAGGTCTATCGCGACGCGAAGAAGGTCTACGATGCGCCGCGCGCCGAACTGCATCGCACGTGGAGCGAGGTGAGTTGGCGCATCGCGCGTCTGCGCGACAACCCGGCCTGCGCCGACGCTGAGCACGACACGCTGCTCGACGCGGCCGATCCGGGCATCACGCCGGTGCTGAGCTTCGATCCGGCCGAGGATGTCGCCGCGCCGTTTATCGGCAAGGCTGCGCGTCCGCGTGTCGCGATCCTGCGCGAGCAGGGCGTGAACTCGCATCTGGAAACGGCCTATGCGTTCGACCGTGCCGGCTTCGACGCGCACGACGTGCATATGAGCGATCTGTTGACGGGCCGAGCTAATCTGGCGGATTTCGCCGGCGCGGTCGCATGCGGCGGCTTCTCGTACGGCGATACGTTGGGCGCGGGCGAGGGCTGGGCGAAAACGATCCGCTTCAACGCGCAACTCGCCGACATGTTCGCGGCATTCTTCGGCCGTAACGACACGTTTGCGCTCGGCATCTGCAACGGTTGCCAGATGATGAGCAGCCTCGCGTCGATGATCCCGGGCGCCGAAGCCTGGCCGAAATTCACGCGCAACAAGTCAGAGAAGTTCGAAGCGCGCTTCTCGCTGGTCGAAGTGCAGAGTTCGCCGTCGATCTTCTTCGCCGGCATGGAAGGCTCGCGCATTCCGGTCGCGGTCGCGCACGGCGAAGGTTATGCGGACTTCTCGCAGCAGGGCGATGCGTCGAAGGTTGCGATCGCGATGCGTTATGTCGATCACCGTGGTCAGGCGACCGAGCAGTACCCGTTCAATCCGAACGGTTCGCCAGCCGGTATCACGTCGGTCACGACGGCCGACGGCCGCTTCACGGTGCTGATGCCGCACACCGAGCGCGTGCATCGCGCGGTGCAGATGAGCTGGCATCCGGAAGGCTGGGGCGAGGGCGTCACGGACGGAAGCCCGTGGATGCGCGTGTTCCAGAACGCGCGTCGCTGGTTGGGTTGATAGCAGCGCATCACAGCAATAAAAAAGCCGCCCACGGGCGGCTTTTTCACATTCAGGCTTCTTCAGAACCGAACGGGCTATGCAAAGCCCATCCGCTCACTGAACGCCACTGAGTGTCACTGAATCTTCGCGTTCTTACGCAGACCTTCTTCGAACGCCTGCAGCTTTTCCTGCTGGATCTGCTGCACGATCTGCGCGCGCACCTGCTCGAGCGGCGGCGGGGTGATCGCGCGGATATCGTCGACGCGGATGATGTGCCAGCCGAATTGCGTATGCACCGGCGTGTCGGTCATCTGGCCTTTCTGCAGGTGCGTGGCCGCATCCGCGAATTCAGGCACGTAAGCCTTCGGGTCCGACCAGTCGAGATCGCCGCCGTTCTTGCCCGATCCCGGATCCTTCGAATATTGCTTGGCCAGATCTTCGAAGCTGGCTCCTGCCTTGATCTTCGCGATCAGGTCCTTCGCCTGCTGCTCGTTGTCGACGAGGATGTGATGCAGGTGATATTCCTTGCCGCCCGCGTCCTTGACCAGCGCGTTGTAGCGCGCGGTGACTTCGGCGTCGGTCGGCTGATTGTTCTTCACGAAGTCTTCGATCAGCGCGCGCAGCACGACCGTTTGCTGTGCCACCGCGATTTGCGCCTTGATGTCCGGACGGTTCGGCAGGCCGCGACGCAGTGCTTCCTGCATCAGGATTTCGCGATTCACGAGTTCTTCACGCACGGCTTGCTGCAATTGCGGCGTGTCCTGCTGGCCCTGATGAACCAGTTGCTCGACCAATGCGTCGGCGCGTGCTTTCGGAATCGGCGTACCGTTCACGACGGCGATGTTCTGTGCGAATGCAGGTGCGGCCGCGAACGCAGCCAGCAGTACCCAAAGGCGGGTTTTCTTCAAGGTCATCGAGAGTTCCTAGCGGGGCAATGAAGCAAATTCTTCGGGCGTATACGCCGTGATGGCAAGGGCATGAATGCCGCGCTGCATGGCGTCGGCCAGCGCATCATACACCATGCGATGCCGCGCCACGCGGGGCTTGCCGGCAAATGCGACCGTCACGATAGTGACACTGAAATGGCCACCGGCGGAGGCTCCCGCATGACCCGCGTGCTGCGCGCTGTCGTCGCTGATGCGGATCGATTCGACCGGTGCAAGCGCGGCGGTCAGGCGTGCTTCGATCAGCGCGGCGCGCTCGGCGGTGGTGGCGTGCATGAACAGATCGCTCATGTCATTCTTCCTTCATGTACTTCGACAGCCACAGGCTCTGTCCGACGATGAACACGA
Source organism: Paraburkholderia sp. ZP32-5 (assembly GCF_021390495.1). Lineage (NCBI taxonomy): Bacteria > Pseudomonadati > Pseudomonadota > Betaproteobacteria > Burkholderiales > Burkholderiaceae > Paraburkholderia > Paraburkholderia sp. ZP32-5. The sequence goes on from NZ_JAJEJP010000001.1 coordinate 2,002,938, forward strand.
GCAGGCAGCCGGTTGCGCCGAACAGTTTGAAATTCACCCATTGATCGGTCGTGTAGTGATAAGCGACGAACAGGTTGAGCAGGCCGAGCAGCACGAAAAACACCGCCCAGACCAGGTTCAGCTTGCCCCAGATCGCGTGCGGCAGCGTGATCTGCTTGCCCATCATCGCTTCGATCAGGTTCTTGTTGAAGACGAGCTGCGATACGGTCAGCGCGACCGAGAACGCCCAGTACAACACGGTCGGCTTCCACTTGATAAAGGTGTCGTTATGCAGCACGAGCGTCGCGCCGCCGAACACGGTGACGACGCCGAGACTCACCCACAGCATCGGATCGACCTTGCGGTGGCGGAACGCCACGAACGCGATCTGTACCAGCGTGGCGACGATCGCCACTGCCGTCGCCGTGAAAATGCCCCAGATCTTGAAGGCGACGAAGAACAGGATGATCGGGAACAGATCGAACAGGAATTTCATTATCTGGCCGGGAAATCGGAGAGTTGGTCGAACAAAGCGTCGAATGGTGAAGGGCGCCGGCTGAGCGGCGCATGGGGGTATCCGCGGCGCGCCAGCCGGCCTGAACTGCAACGGCGACACCGCGGCGGCGGGCAAATGGCGTTCCGCGAAGTTCGCTAATCACCCGCGTTGCTTTTGCAAAACGTGCAACCCAAATGAAGGGCTGCTCGTCTAACCGGCTCGCCCAACCTTGTGCCAAAAAGGGCCGAACCGGCAGTTTCGCCGCCGGTCGCGTGCCGCTGGCCCGAGCTTGCGCGTTACTTGGGCTCGAATTGTAACGCAGCCGAATTGATGCAGTAACGCAGACCCGTCGGCGCCGGGCCATCCTCGAACACGTGGCCGAGGTGCGCGCCGCAGTTCTTGCATTGAACCTCGATGCGCAGCATGCCGTGCGAGCGGTCGGTTTTCTCGGCGATCACCTCGCCGTTGATCGGCCGGAAGTAGCTCGGCCAGCCGCAGCCGGCATCGAATTTCGTATCCGACTCGAACAGCGGCGTGCCGCAACACACGCAATCGTAGACGCCACGTTCCCAGTGATCGCTATAACGGCCGGTGAACGGCCGCTCGGTGGCCGCGTGGCGGGTCACCTGATATTCGACGTCGGACAGCTGCTCGCGCCACTCGGCATCGCTTTTCTGCACGGCTGGGGCGTCATGCTTGAGGTCGTCGGGATTGTTCATGGTCGGTTTCCTGTCTCGGGTTGATCTTGGTGCGGGGCTGGCGTCGCTACCGGCGTTGAACTCCCGCGCATGTCGCGAAGTCGGCGCATTACGACGAACAGCTCACTTCCAGCGAACTCGCCCAGTCGGGTGGCAGACCCGCGTACGCCGCGTATTCGGGCTGCTCGTCGAATGGGCGGCGCAGTACGGTGGCGAGCCGCTCCACCTCGGAAAAGTCCTTCTCTTTCGCGCGCTGGATCGCGGTTTCCGCCAGATGGTTGCGAAGTACGAATTTGGGGTTCACACGGTTCATTGCAATGGCGCGCGCGGTGTCGTCGCGTGTTTCTTCGGACAGCCGCGCGCGATAGTCGTTCGCCCATGCGTCGAACGCCGGGCGATCGAGAAACAGATCGCGTACCGGCGCATCGCCGCTCGCATCGTGCTTCGACATGCCGGCCAGATTGCGGAACGTCAGCGTGAAATCGGCGCGGTTCGCGTGCATCACGTCGAACAGCCGGTTGACCAGCGCGTCGTCGCCATCGCGCGCGTGTTCGAGGCCGAGCTTCGCGCGCATGCGGTTTTCGAGGGCCGGCGCGAACTGCTCCTTGAAGCCGCCGAGCACGCGCTGCGCGTCTTCGACCGCCTTGTCGGCGCGCACGCTTTCGTCGTGCGGCTCGCCGAGCAACGGCAGCAGGCCCTGCGCGAGGCAGAAGAGATTCCAGTAGCCGATCTGCGGCTGCATCCGGTACGCGTAGCGGCCCTGCGTATCGGAGTGATTGCAGATGTGACCGGCGTCGAAGCCATCCAGGAAGCCAAACGGACCGTAGTCAATCGTCAGGCCGAGGATCGACATGTTGTCGGTATTCATCACGCCGTGACAGAAACCGACCGCCTGCCAATCGACCATCAACGCGGCGGTGGATTGCACCGCTTCGCCGAGCAGCGCGAGATACGGATCGTCGGCTTGCCTGCAATGCGGATAGAAACGATCGATCACATGATCGGCGAGCATACGCAACGCGTCGACGCGATCGTTCGCATAGAAATGCTCGAAGTGGCCGAAGCGCACAAAGCTCGGCGACACGCGCGTGACCACCGCGGCCGTTTCGATCGTCTCGCGCCGCACCGGCTGATCGGAGCCGATCACGCATAGCGCGCGCGTGGTCGGAATGCCGAGGTGATGCATCGCCTCCGAACACAGATATTCGCGAATCGATGAGCGCAGCACCGCGCGGCCATCGCCCATGCGCGAATAAGGCGTGCGGCCCGCGCCCTTCAACTGCAACTCGAAACGCTGGCCGTCGTGTTCGAGTTCACCGAGACCGAGCGCGCGGCCGTCGCCAAGCTGGCCGGCCCACACGCCGAACTGATGCCCCGAATATACCGACGCATAAGGCAGCGCATCGGCCGGCCAGTCGCGCGTCGCGTTGCCGCTAAACAGTTCGACGAAGCCGGGATCGTTCTCGATGCCCGGCGGCAGACCGAGCCGCGCGGCCACGTCGGCCGAGAAGCCGACCCGATACGGCTCGCTGAGCGGCGCCGCCGGCAAACGCGTGAGGAAGGTGCCGCCGAGCCGCGCGAACGCGTTGTCCGGCGGGGTGGCGAGGGTGTTGGAAAGATCCGTCAAAGCCGCGGATAACCCTGCAATGCTTGGGGAAAACGACATGTTGAGCGCCTCTGGATTAGCCGATATTGTAAGTCGACGCCCGCGGCGCTGCTGGCCGGCCGCCCGAACTGCCGGGACCTGTATCGATGCGTTCTGTATCGATACGTTTGAACCGTGCCCGACCGTTCGATGCCGCCGCAACGATCCTTTGCCGCGTGCCTCGTCCGCTGTTCGCATCATGTGTGTGATTGGCCTCAGCCGATTTTCGACCACGCCCCGACCACGCAATTGATCCGCAACCAAACCGACACCAACAAGCCGAGGAGACCCCGCGTTATGACGACGCCGCTGCTGGGCCAGATGATGGACGTGCCGCTCAACGTGTCGTCGCTGCTCGCGCATGCCGCACGGCATTTCGGCAGCACCGAGATCGTGTCGCGGCGCATCGAAGGCGATCTGCATCGCTATACGTACCGCGACTGCGAACAGCGCGCGAAGCAACTGGCGCAAGCGTTGATCGCGCTTAACGTCGAACCCGGCGAACGGATCGCGACGCTCGCATGGAACGGCTACCGGCATCTGGAGGCGTACTACGGCACCACCGGTTTCGGCGCCGTGTGCCATACGATCAACCCGCGGCTTTTTCCGGATCAGATCGCCTACATCATCAATCACGCGGACGACGCCTACGTGCTGTTCGACACCACGTTTGCCGCGCTGGTCGACGTGCTCGCGCCGCAGTGCCCGCGCGTACGCGGCTGGATCGCGCTGGCCGACGAGGCGCATCGGCCGTCGCTGCAGACTCCGGTGCTGTGCTACGAAACACTGATGGACGCACAGGACGGACGCTTCGACTGGCCGACGCTCGACGAGCGTCAGGCGTCGTACCTGTGCTACACGTCCGGCACGACCGGCAATCCGAAAGGCGCGCTGTATTCGCATCGTTCGACGGTGCTGCATGCGTTCGGTGCGTCGCTGCCCGACGCGATGGGATTGTCCGCGCGCGACGCGGTGCTGCCGGTCGTGCCGATGTTCCATGTGAACGCGTGGGGCATTCCGCACGCGGCGCCGCTGACCGGCGCGAAGCTGGTGTTTCCCGGCAAGGATCTGGACGGCAAGTCGCTGTACGAGCTAATGGAGAGCGAGCGCGTCACGTATTCGGCTGGCGTGCCGACCGTGTGGCTCGGTCTGTTGAACTACCTGCGCGAGGCCGGCGTGAAGTTTTCTTCGCTGCAGCGCACGGTGATCGGCGGCTCCGCGTGTCCGCCGGCGATGCTGCGCATCTTCGAAGATGACTACGGCGTGCAGGTGATCCATGCATGGGGCATGACCGAGATGTCACCGCTCGGCACGCTGGCAAAACTCACGTGGGAGCAGAGTCAGCGCCCGCTCGACGAGCGGCGCAAGCTGCTGGAAAAGCAGGGGCATGCAATGTACGGCGTCGACATGAAAATCGTCGGCGACGACGGCCGCGATCTGCCGTGGGACGGCGTCGCGTTCGGCGATCTGTATGTGCGCGGGCCGTGGGTGATCGACCGGTATTTCCGCAAGGACGACTCGCCGCTCGTGGACGGCTGGTTCCCGACCGGCGATGTCGCGACGATCGACCCGGACAGCTTTCTGCACATCACCGACCGCTCGAAGGACGTGATCAAGTCCGGCGGCGAATGGATCAGTTCGATCGAAGTGGAGAACGTCGCGATCGCGCATCCGGCGGTGGCGGAGGCGGCCTGCATCGCGTGCGCGCATCCGAGGTGGACCGAGCGCCCGTTGCTGGTCGTCGTCAAGCGCGCCGATCATCAGGTGACGCGCGAGGAACTGCTGGCGTTCTACGACGGCAAGGTCGCGCGCTGGTGGATTCCGGACGACGTCGTCTTCGTCGACGAACTGCCGCACACGGCCACCGGCAAGCTGCAGAAACTGAAGCTGCGCGATCAGTTCCGCGACCACGTGCTGCCTTCCGCGCTCGAAGACAGCCGCAACTGTCCGCTGATGCCCGACGTTTAAGGGGAAACCCCATCCTGCAGTAAATTGAACGAGCGTGCTTTTGTGTGTATTCTGCCTGCTGACCCCGAAACCATCGCTTGAAAAAAGCCTGACAATGAGCAGGCTCGATGGACCGGACAGGCGGCGCATCTTGCGTCGCCTCATTGCATGGATTGCACGGAGGCAGGCAGATGGCAGTGGACTACACAACCCATGACGGCGTGGCCGTCATCACGCTGAACAATCCCCCCGTCAATGGTCTCGGCCTGTCGACGCGAACCGGCATCGTCGAAGGGATCGAGCGCGCGCAGAACGATCCGGCCGTGCAGGCGATCGTACTGACGGGCGCGGGCAAAGCCTTTTCGGGCGGCGCCGACATCACCGAATTCAATACGCCGAAGGCGACCCAGGAGCCGACGCTCGCGACCGTTATCAAGGCGGTCGAAGGCAGCGCGAAGCCGGTCGTCGCGGCGATTCACAGCGTCGCGATGGGCGGCGGCCTCGAACTCGCGCTCGGCGCGCATTACCGCATCGCCGCGCCCGGCGCGCAGATCGCGCTGCCCGAAGTGAAGCTCGGCATTTTGCCGGGCGCGGGTGGCACGCAGCGTCTGCCGCGCGCGATCGGCCTCGAAGCGGCGCTTAATATGATCGTGTCCGGCACGCCGGTGTTGTCGGAAAAGCTCGCCGATTCGGGCCTTTTCGACGAAGTCGTGCAAGGCGATCTCGCCGAAGCGGCGCTCGCATTCGCGCGCAAGGTCGGCGCTAAAGCCGGCCCGCATCCGCGGGTGCGTGACCGCAAGATCGAGCATCCGAACGCGGCCGGCTTTATCCAGTTCGCGCGCAACACCGTCGCGGGTGTCGCAAAGAATTTTCCGGCGCCGCATCAATGTATCGACGCGGTCGAAGCGGGCGTGAAGAACGGTTTCGACCAGGGCCTCGCGTTCGAACGCGAATGCTTCGTTGCGCTCGTGCAGACCCCGGAGAGCCGCGCGCTGCGTCATGCGTTCTTCGGCGAACGCGCGGCCAGCAAGATTCCCGATGTGCCGTCCGATACGCCGGTGCGCGAGATCCGCCAGGTGGCCGTGATCGGCGCGGGCACGATGGGCGGCGGCATCGCGATGAATTTCATCAACGCGGGCATTCCGGTCACGCTGCTCGAAACGAAACAGGAAGCGCTCGATCGCGGGCTCGCGACGATCCGCAAGAACTACGAGGTGACGGTCAAAAAGGGCAAGCTCAAGCCCGAGCAGTTAGAGGAGCGCATGGCGCTGCTCGAGCCCACGCTTTCCTACGATGACCTGAGCAGCGCCGATCTGATCGTCGAGGCCGTGTTCGAAGAACTCGGCGTGAAGGAACAGGTGTTCCGCCGTCTCGACGAAATCGCGAAGCCCGGAGCGATCCTCGCATCGAACACGTCGACGCTCGACGTCGACAAGATCGCCGCCTTCACGAAGCGTCCGCGGGACGTGGTCGGCATGCACTTCTTCAGCCCGGCCAACGTGATGAAGCTGCTCGAAGTCGTGCGCGGCAAGGAAACCGCGAAGGACGTACTCGCGACCGTGATGAAGCTCGCGAAGAAAATCAAGAAAACCGCGGTGGTGTCGGGCGTGTGCGACGGCTTTATCGGCAACCGGATGATCGAGCAGTACATCCGCCAGGCGTTGTTCATGCTCGAAGAGGGCGCGTTGCCCGCGCAGGTCGATCGCGCGATCGAGAAGTTCGGCTTCGCGATGGGCCCGTTCCGTATGAGCGATCTCGCCGGCAACGACATCGGCTGGGCGATCCGCAAGCGCCGCTACGTCGAACATCCGGAGATGCACTACTCGAAGATCGCCGATCGTCTGTGCGAAATGGGCCGCTTCGGCCAGAAGACCGGCGGCGGCTGGTACGACTACAAGGCGGGCGATCGCACCGCGTATCCGTCGAAGGTGGTCGATGAAATGATCGGCGCGTTCTCGAAGGAAGCCGACACCGAGCGCCGCAAGATCAGCGACGAAGAAATCGTCGAGCGCCTGGTGTTCGCGCTCGTCAACGAAGGCGCGAAGATTCTCGATGAAGGTATCGCGTCGAAGGCGTCGGATATCGACATGGTCTATCTGACCGGCTACGGCTTCCCTCTTCATCGCGGCGGCCCGATGCTGTACGCGGACACGGTCGGGCTCTACAACGTCGAGCGCGCGATTCGCCGCTACGCGGCGCGGCCGAACGGCGACGCGTGGAAGCTGGCGCCCGGCATCGCGAAGCTCGCCGCCGACGGCCGCGGCTTCAACGGCTGAGCGGAACCCTATCGATTGGCGGGACCGGGCGAACCCGGTTCCTCCGCAAAACGACTCGGGCCGCGCGGCCACGCACGAGGGCCATCAGGCACCTCGCCGGCGCGCCGCCCTCGACATCCGAAGCAGGAGACACGCATGACTGATGCCGTAATCGTATCCACCGCCCGCACGGGTCTCGCCAAATCGTGGCGCGGCGGGTTCAACATGACGCACGGCGCGACGCTTGGCGGCCACGTGACGCAAGCCGTCGTCGAGCGCGCGAAGCTCGACCCGGCGCGCGTCGAAGACGTGATCATGGGTTGCGCGAATCCGGAAGGCGCGACCGGCGGCAATATCGCGCGCCAGATCGCGCTGCGCGCCGGCCTGCCGGTCAGCGTGCCGGGCATGACGGTCAACCGCTTCTGCTCGTCGGGGCTGCAGACGATCGCACTCGCCGCGCAACGCGTGATGACCGGCGAGGGCGACGTGTTCGTCGCGGGTGGCGTCGAGTCGATCTCGTGCGTGCAGAACGAGATGAACCGCCACATGATGACCGAAGGCTGGCTCGTCGAGCACAAGCCGGAAATCTACTGGTCGATGCTGCAGACCGCGGAGAACGTCGCGAAGCGCTATTCGATCTCGAAGGAGCGCCAGGACGAATACGGCGTGCGCTCGCAGCAACGCGCGGCCGCCGCGCTCGAAGCAGGCCGCTTCAACGACGAAATCGTGCCGATGACCGTGCTCGCGGGCGTCGCCGACAAAGCCACCGGGCGTCTCTATACGAAGGAAGTGACGGTTAGCGCCGACGAAGGCATCCGTGCCGACACGACGCTCGAAGGCGTGTCGAAGATTCGCACCGCGCTGCCGGGCGGCGTGATCACCGCCGGCAATGCGAGCCAGTTCTCGGACGGCGCGTCGGCCTGCGTCGTGATGAACGCGACCGTGGCCGAGCGCGAAGGCCTGCAGCCGCTGGGGATTTTCCGCGGCTTCGCGGTGGCCGGCTGCGAGCCCGACGAGATGGGCATCGGCCCGGTGTTCGCGGTGCCGAAGCTGCTGAAGAAGGCCGGGCTGAAGGTCGAGGACATCGGCCTGTGGGAATTGAACGAGGCGTTCGCCGTGCAGGTGCTGTACTGCGCGGACACGCTCGGCATCCCGCACGAGCGTCTGAACGTGAACGGCGGCGCGATCGCGGTCGGTCATCCGTATGGCGTGTCGGGCGCGCGCCTCGTCGGCCATGCGCTGATCGAAGGCAAGCGGCGCGGTGTCAAGTACGTCGTGGTGACGATGTGCATCGGCGGCGGGCAGGGCGCGGCGGGGCTGTTCGAGGTGGTGTGAGCCGCAGGCCGGGCGGGATCACTGCGCCGCGAAGCCCGGCATCGGCAGGCTCAGCGTGCCCTGATCGATGAAGCGTGTTGTGCCGGAGAGACCGACGCCCGCGAGCTTGCCACGCAGGATGTACGGAATCTGTCCGGACTGCGCGGCGCCTGGGAGCGCGAGTGCCTGGCGCACCGCGGCGAACGCCGGCACCGTCAGCGGCACGGCGATCACCGTTTCGCCAAAGCGCGGCACGGTGCCGCTCTGATCGCTGACGCCGCTTGCGAACGGTTTGCCGTTCAGTTCGAGATCGAGCGAGATGCCGTTGAAGCTCACGGCGGTGTCGTTCGGATTCTGCACGCGCAGTTTCAGATTGAAGCGCATTTCGAGCCCGGCGCCCGACAACGGCTCGATGCCGGCGACGCTGACGCGCAGCGAATCGCCGCCGAACAGGCCGGCGCAGCCGCTGAGCGCGAGTGCCGCGAAGACTGTGCAAATGGTGCCGGCGGCGAGTGCGAAACGGCGAGAAGCAGCCGCGCGGCGAGCAAACGACAGCACGCGTGAAAACGACACGAGCAAGCGCATAAGCAACGATTGAAGCGATGGCATGACCGACGACATGACCGGCACCTCGAAAGAAGCGGAAAAATCGGACACCAGGCGGAAAAGCTCGGCAAAAGCGGGCGGTTCGTCATGCATTCTAGCGGGCGAAATTGCCCGTGGCGCAAGATTGGAGGGCCCTAAATGCGGGCCGGGGATAAAATGCATCGCTCGATGGATTTCGCCTGGAGTTCGCCTGGATGCCGGCCGACTGCGGCACGAACTGGCGGCCTCGGCAAGCGCCACATCGACGCCGCCCATTCGTACTCAAACGCGCACGCAAACTCGCATTCGCCCGCGACGCGCGGGCAGTCGCACCACCAGCCCCAGCCAGCCTCAACCCGCACTCCGACTACCGCAATGACCGACTCTAGCTCCTCCCCCCAAGCAGGCAACGCGACATTGCCCGAAAGCCCGTTCGTCGACCGTCTTGGCGCGCAGTTGTTGAGCGCCGCCGATGGCGTCAGCGAAGTCCTGCTGCCGTTGCAGCACGAGCATATGAACACGTGGGACGTCGCGCATGGCGGCGTCACGATGACCCTTGCCGATGTCGCGCTCGCAATGGCCGCGCGCAGTCTCGCGGGTGATGGCGTCGGCGTCGTCACTGTCGAGATGAAGGTCAATTTCATGCAGCCGGGCCGCGGCGAATTGCGCGCGACCGGCCGCGTGCTGCACCGCTCGACCACGATGGCTTATTGCGAAGGCGAAATCCGCGATAGCGAAGGCCACTTCGTGGCGAAGGCGCTCGGCACTTTCAAGTACATGCGACGCCTCGCGGTGGGTCGCGACGTTACGCGTCAGCGTCTGCGCAGCGACCCGTCGGCGAAACCCGGCCCGAGCGACGGCTGATCGTTCGGCGCGCGCCGTTCATTCGCCGTTAAGCGTTCGCGCGGCCGGCCGCATGCATTGCGCGCAACCCCAGACGTATCTCACTCCGATCCACGTCAACCTCACATAACCGAAGGAGACGACCCGATGGCCCAGATCAATCGCCAGCTGCTGCTGGCTTCGCGCCCGCAAGGCGCGGTCACGCCCGATAACTTCAGGCTCGTCGAAACGCCGCTCGCGCCGCTCGCCGAGGGCGAAGTGCGCGTGCGCAACCATTTTCTGTCGCTCGATCCGTATATGCGCGGACGCATGAACGACAGCAAGTCGTATGCGGCGCCGCAACCGCTGAACGAAGTGATGATCGGCGGCACGGTCGGGGAAGTGGTCGAGTCGAAGAATCCGAAATTCGCGGTCGGCGACAAGGTCGTCGCGATGTTCGGCTGGCAGGAGTACGGCACGTCGAATGGCGCGGGCATGCAGAAGGTCGACGACACGCTGGTGCCGCTGTCCGCGTATCTCGGCCCGGTCGGCATGCCGGGCGTCACCGCGTGGTACGGGCTGAACCGCATCATCGCGCCGAAGGCGGGCGAGACGGTGGTCGTCAGCGCGGCGAGCGGCGCGGTCGGCAGCGTGGTCGGGCAACTGGCGAAGGCGGCCGGCGCGCGTGCGGTCGGAATTGCCGGCGGCGAGCAGAAGTGCCGCTACGTGATCGATACGCTCGGCTTCGACGCCTGCGTCGACTACAAGGCGGGCAACCTGTACCAGGACCTGAAGGCCGCGACGCCGAACGGCGTCGACGGCTGCTTCGAGAACGTCGGCGGCGAAGGGCTCGACGCGACGCTCGCGCGCATGAACGCGTTTGGGCGCATCGCGCTGTGCGGCTTTATCGCGGGCTATGACGGCCAGCCGCTGCCGCTCAAGCATCCGTCGCTGATGCTCACGCAGCGGCTGCTCGTGCAGGGCTTTATCGTCAGCGAACATATGGACGTGTGGCCGGAAGCGCTCAAGCAGCTCGGCACGCTGGTTGCGCAGAAGAAGCTGCATTATCGCGAGACGATCGCGCAGGGACTCGACGCCGCGCCTGACGCGTTTATCGGTTTGCTGAAGGGCCGCAATTTCGGCAAGCAGCTGGTCAAGCTGATCTAGGCATCGGCCCGCGTATCCCGCGTATCAATAGCGCGATACAAAACGCCACATAAAACACGACACAAACGGAGTCAAACGATGTTCGAATTCGCAGGCAAGGTGGCGGTGATCACCGGCGCGGGCAGCGGCTTCGGCCGCGCGTTCGCGCAAAAGGGCGCGGCGCTCGGCATGAAACTCGTGCTCGCCGACGTCAACGCCGCCGAACTCGCGCAGACCGTCGACGCATTGCGCGAGACCGGCGCCGATGCGATCGGCGTGCCCACCGACGTGTCGAACGCGGCCGCGGTCGAAGCGCTCGCGCAGGCCGCGCTCGACGCGTTCGGCAAGGTGCATCTGCTGTTCAACAACGCGGGCGTCGGCACCGGCGGCTTCCTGTGGGAAAGCTCCGCGAACGACTGGTCGTGGGTGTTCGGCGTCAACGTGATCGGCGTCGCGCACGGCGTGCGCGTGTTCACGCCGATCATGCTCGCGCAGAACGAGCCCGCGCATATCGTCAACACGGCATCGGTCGCGGGGCTGCTGTCGCCGCCCGCGATGGGCATCTACAACGCGTCGAAGCACGCAGTCGTATCGCTGACCGAGACGCTTTATCACGACCTGAAGCTTGCGCAGGCGGACACCGGCGGTGAAGTCAGCTGCTCGCTGCTGTGTCCGGCGTTCGTGCCGACCGGTATCGCCGATGCCGAGCGAGTGCGTCCCGATGAACTGCGCAATGCGGGTCGGCCGACGCGCTCGCAGATCGCCGCCGGCAAGCAACTGCATCGCGCGGTCGAGTCGGGCAAGCTGTCGGCCGCCGATGTCGCCGACCTCACGTTCGAGGCGATTGCCGCGCGGCGTTTCTATATCATCACGCATCCGGCCATCATGGCGACGGTGAAGCTGCGGCACGACGATATCGAGCAGATGCGCGAGCCGACCGATCCGATGTCGCTGAAGCCCGAAGTGAAGAGCGCGGGTTAGTGGCCGGTGGTCCGGCGCTTGCGCATCGTGCGCTCGCGTCTTCTGTTTAAGCCGGACTTGCCGCGTGCTGCACCGTGCCCAGGTTCGCCGGCGGGCCGTGCGGCACGCCCCAGACTATCCCGAAGAACGATGCCGCTGAATCCGAAGATCGAGCAGGTGCTCGACATGATCGCGCGGGCCAGGCGCCCGCAGTATCACCAGATGAGCGCGCAGGCGGCGCGCGCGTCGTACGAGAAAAGCGCGCCGATCCTGGAGATCGCCAGCGCGCCGATGTTTTCGGTCGAAGACCTGCAAGTGCCGACGCGCGACGGCGCGACGATCCGCGCGCGCCTGTATTTCCCCGTCGAGCCGAACTGGGCCGAGCCGCTGCCGGCGTTCGTGTACTACCACGGCGGTGGCTTCACGGTCGGCAGCGTCGATACACACGACGCGCTCACCCGGATGTTCGCGCGCGACGGTCAGTGCGCGGTGCTGTCGGTCGATTACCGGCTCGCGCCCGAGCGCAAGTTTCCGACCGCGCTCGACGATGCGTTCGACGCGCTCGTCTGGCTGCACGCGCACGCGGCTGAACTCGGCATCGATGCGGAGCGCCTCGCGGTTGGCGGCGATAGCGCGGGCGGCACGCTCGCGACGGTCTGCGCGGTGCTCGCGCGCGACGCCGGCATCGCGCTCGCGCTGCAACTGCTGATCTATCCGGGCACGGTCGGCCATCAGCAGACCGACTCGCACTCGCGTCTCGCCAACGGCTTTCTGCTGTCGGGCGACACGATTCAGTGGTTCTTCGAGCAATATCTGCGCGATGCCGGCGATCGCGACGACTGGCGTTTCGCGCCGCTCGACGGCACGCGCGGCGCTCCCGATTTTCGCGGCGTCGCGCCCGCGTGGATCGCGACCGCCGAATACGACCCGCTGAGCGACGAAGGCGATTCGTACGCGGAAAAGCTGCTGACGCTCGGCAACCGGGTCACGCTTCGGCGCTACGCGGGCATGATCCACGAGTTCTTCAAGATGGGCGGCTTCGTGCCGGAAGTGGCGCAAGCGCACGCGGATGCCGCGGCGGCATTGCGCGCGGCGTTCGGAATCGAGTGAGGGTGTTCAGGGACAACGAGGCGTTGGCTGCGAGCGGTTCACGATTTGCGCTATGCGCATCTGAACCGCTCGTGCTTCAGGTCGCGGATGCGCGCGCCGCGACGGCGTCAGGTGAGGCGAGGCCGGCAGCGATCGCCGGCCCGCGAGCCTGGCCCGCGATCACGCAATCGCCCGCTCGACGTTGAACGCGAAACTGCGTTCGAAGTCCCCCGGCCGCACGACGCGGTGCGAGCCGTTATCGTCGCTGCGCTCGGCGACCGCCACGCCGATCACGTTTCCATAAGCGGCGACCCGCAGTCCGGTCGTGCCGCGCGTGCCGTATTCCGGTGATTCGATGAACGCCGCCGACAACGCCCGTTCGCGTTCGAGCGGAATGCCGGTGGACGGCAATTCATCGTCGCGCGCAACCCGTGGATCGCGCATCAGATCGATCAGTCGTTCGAGCGGCGGCATCGCATCGCGTGCGAGCAGCGTGCCGAGTTCCGTGCGTTTTTTGACGAGCTTCGGCCACGGCGTATCGAGCACCGCGTTGGAGATGCCGTGCGTACCCGGCGCGAGCAGCGCGGGCCCGCTGCCGCGATTGTCCGCGTTACCCGTATTGTCCCGGCTGCCGCGATTGCAGTACCACGCGAGTTCGCGGCGGGTCCAGTCGCCGACCAGCAGATTGAAACCGTTGTAGATGTCGCCGCTGCGCGCGACGTGATGCAGATAGGCGAGCGGGCTTTCGTGCGGATTGCCATCCGCGTCGCGCGCGGCGCCGCTGAGCCAGTCGCTGACCAGCGTGCCGCGGGTCGGCGCATCGGCGCGCGTTTCGCTCGGTGCGCGGTAATTGGTCAGCGCGGCGAAGCGGCCGTCGCGCGACAGCCCGAGCCACGTGCCGCCACCGACGAGATCGCGGCCCGCCAGCACGCCCGGCGCGTCATGCCACCAGCCTATCGGCTCGGCGGTGCGGCGGAAGTATTCGTCGCGATTCGCGGCGAGCGTGAACAGCGGACCATCGAGCGCGTCGGGCCGCCAGTCGAAAACGATCAGACACATCGGGGAACGTCTCCCGGTGAGAGCGTGGGCAGCGGGCTGCCGCATGAAGTCGACGAAAAGAAAGCCAACGAGAATAAAGCAAACGACCGGTGGTCAAAAAACGGCGCCAATCAAGCCACGCCAATAAGCCACGCCAATAAGCGCCATAAAAAACGGCGCCTCATTGCGCCGCTTCCTATCCTGCCTGACGCTCAGACCTCGGCCGGCAACCCGTACGGCAACGGCAGAAAACGCAAGGCCGGGCCATCGGCCGCGCCCAGATGCACGCTGCCGCCTTCGAGCGCCGCGAGCTTGATCTCGACCAGTAGATCGACGCCACCGTCTTGCGCGGACGCCGCGTTGACGATCATGCCGCACGGCTGGCCCGGATCGTCCGAATGGAACAGCTCCGCGCCGGGGCGCACCGTGTCGATTTCGCCCGCTACGGTGGCGAGCGATGTGCGCCGCTTGATCGTGCCGCGATACTGACTGCGCGCGACCACTTCCTGACCCGGATAGCAGCCCTTGCGGAAATTCACCGCGCCAAGCACGTCGTAGTTGACCATCTGCGGCACGAACTGCTCGACGACCGGCTGCGTGATGCGCGGCTCGCCCGCGCGGATGTCGAGCCAGTCCCATACGGCCTGCGACACGCGCTTCAGTTTGCCGTCGAGCGACGGCAGCAGCGCGTCGACCTGCGCCTTCGGCCCGATCCACAGATAGCGCAGTCGCCCGAGCGCATCCGGCACACGGATCAGCGAGCCCGCCGTGCCGTCGACCTGCACGTGCACGCCGTCGGGCAACGCGTCGAATACGCCGGACAGCGCGCCCCGCAAGTCGCCCGCGTCGCCCGCGAGACCGACCACCGCGAGCTGACCGCTTGCGTCCGCGAGCTTCGCCTTCGCGCGCAGCACGAACATCGACAGACGCTTCTGCACCGCGGCCTGCACGTCCTTCGATACCAGCAGCCGGATCGTATCGCCACTGCGCCAGGAGAGAAACGACGCGAGCAGCCGGCCCTTCGCCGAGCAGTAGCCGGCGAGCCGCGCGTGGGCGGCATCGAGATGCTGGACGTCGTTGGTCAACTGGCCGTGCAGGAAGCTGGCGGCGTCTTCGCCGGTCACGTCGATCACGCCGAACTGCGTGAGCGGCATATAGGCGCCGTGGACCACGGCGTCGAATTCGTCGGCCGATGGGCGCGGCCATACCGGCAGCAGGTTGGAAGCAGCGGAAGCGGTGGGGGCGGGAGTCATGCCGGAGGCGGTACCAGAAGCGTTACCTGGCGCATTAGCTGGAGCATTAGCAAGCGGTGTGTTCATGGATTTCAGGAACAGTCAATTCTGACTTTGGCTAAGGCAAACAAGTATTATATGCAGTCCAACCCTGCCACGTTCCGCATGTCCCTTCTGAAGAAATGTTTGGCCGCCGGCTCGATTGTCGTTGTGCTGGCCGCGGCGGCCATCGCCGCCGGATATCACTGGGCGACGAGCCCACTCGAACTGACCCCGGCGCAACTCGATGTCACCGTCAAACCGCACAGCAGTCTGCGCAGCGTCGCGTTGCAACTGAATCGCGGCGGCGTGCCGCTCGAACCCGAGCTCTTTATCGCGATGACGCGGCTGCTCGGTCTGCAAGGCGAACTGAAGTCCGGCAATTACGAATTCAAAAGCGGCATCACGCCGTATGACGTGCTGCAGAAAATCGCCCGCGGCGACGTCAACGAATATGTGGCAACGATCATCGAGGGCTGGACCTTCAAGCGCATGCGCGCCGAACTCGATGCGAATCCCGCGCTCCAGCACGACACGCTCGGCATGAGCGACGCCGATCTGATGAGCGCGATCGGCGCGCCGGAAGCGTCGATCGGCAATGGCGAGGGCCTGTTCTTCCCCGACACCTACCTGTTCGATAAAGGCACCAGCGATCTCGATATTTATCGCCGCTCGTACCGTCTGATGCGCGTGCGTCTGGACGAAGCGTGGCTCGCGCGTGCGCCGAATCTGCCGTACCGCAGCCCGTACGACGCGCTGACGATGGCGTCGATCATCGAAAAGGAAACCGGCAAGCCGTCCGACCGGCCGATGGTCGCCGCGGTGTTCGCGAACCGTCTGCGCGCGGGCATGCCGCTGCAGACGGACCCCACCGTGATCTACGGCATGGGCGACAGCTACACCGGCCATATCCGCAAGAAAGATCTGCAAACGGACACTCCCTACAATACCTACACCCGTATGGGCCTGCCGCCTACGCCGATTTCGCTGCCGGGCGTCGCGTCGCTGCAGGCCGCGCTGAAGCCGGCGCAAAGCAACGCGTTGTACTTCGTGTCGCGCGGCGACGGCAGCAGCATCTTTTCCGACACCCTCGGCGAACACAACAAGGCCGTGGACAAATACATTCGAGGGCAATGATGGCGCGCGGCAAATTCATCACGTTTGAAGGCATCGACGGCGCGGGCAAGACCACTCATCTGGGCTGGTTCCGCGAACGGCTCGAAGCGAAGCTCGCGGGCACCGGCCGCACGGTCGTGATGACACGCGAGCCGGGCGGCACGCCGCTCGGCGAGCAGATTCGCGAGATCGTGCTGCATCAGAAGATGGACCTCGAAACCGAGGCCTTGCTGATGTTCGCGCTGCGCCGTCAGCATCTGGCCGAGGTGATCGAGCCGGCGCTCGCGCGCGGCGACTGGGTGCTGTCCGACCGTTTCACCGATGCGACTTTTGCATACCAGGGCGGCGGCCGCGGCTTGCCGCGCGACAAGCTGGAGACGCTCGAACGTTGGGTGCAGGGAGGTTTCCAGCCCGATCTGACCGTGCTGTTCGACCTCGCGCCCGCGATCGCTAACGAGCGGCGCAGCGCGGCGCGCGATCCGGACCGCTTCGAGAGCGAATCGGCGGCGTTTTTCGAGCGCACGCGCGCCGAATACATGCGCCGCGCGGAAGAGGCGCCTTACCGTTTCGCTATCATCGATTCTTCGCAGAGCATCGCGCGAATTCAGAAACAGCTTGATGAGTTGATTTCAACGCTTTGATTTTGCGGCGATATAACGGCATTTAATAAGAGCGTGTGAAGTTCGTGTCGAGTCTCAAGAAATGCCTTCAACCTTTTGATTGCAAAGATAAACAATGATTTATCCGTGGCAAGCCGATGACTGGAACCGCCTGCAGCAATTGCGCGCCCACTGGCCGCATGCGTTGCTGTTGCACGGCCAGGCCGGCATCGGCAAGCTGCGCTTCGCGCAGCACCTCGCGCAGGGGCTGCTGTGCGAAGCGCCGCAGGCCAATGGCGAGCCGTGCGGCACGTGCGTGGCCTGCAACTGGTTCGCGCAGGGCAATCATCCGGACTACCGGATCGTCGTGCCGGAGGCGCTGGCCGCCGAGGCCGGCCCGGCCAACGCCGCGAACGGCGCCGACGAAAAAGCCGATAAGGCCGACGACGGCGATGGCAAGAAGACCCGCGCGCCCAGCAAGGAAATCAAGATCGAGCAGATTCGCGGTCTGCTCGACTTCGTTAGCGTCGGTTCGCACCGTGGCGGCGCGCGCGTGGTCGTGCTGTATCCGGCCGAGGGGCTCAATGTCGCGGCGGCCAACGCGCTGCTGAAGACGCTCGAGGAGCCGCCCGCCGGCGTGGTGTTCCTGATGGTGTCGGCGCGCATCGACCGCCTGCTGCCGACGATCATCAGCCGCTGCCGCCAGTGGCCGATGAGCGTGCCGGCGCCGCAAGCGGCCGCGCAATGGCTGGCCGCGCAGGGTGTCGACGATGCGCCGGCGCTGCTCGCCGAAGCGGGCGGCGCACCGCTCGCGGCGCTCGCGCTGGCCCACGACGAAAACCGCGCGCTGCGCGACTGGACGCTCAAGCAGCTCGCGGCCGGTTCCGATTGCGATGCGTTCGCGTGCGGCGAGGCGTTGCAGAAGCTGCCGGTG
Organism: Paraburkholderia sp. ZP32-5; assembly: GCF_021390495.1. Classification (NCBI taxonomy): domain Bacteria; kingdom Pseudomonadati; phylum Pseudomonadota; class Betaproteobacteria; order Burkholderiales; family Burkholderiaceae; genus Paraburkholderia; species Paraburkholderia sp. ZP32-5. The sequence goes on from NZ_JAJEJP010000001.1 coordinate 2,020,832, forward strand.
CCACTAGTACTCGGCTGGCTGCAGCGCTGGATGTACGATCTGCTCGCCCAATCCACGGCCGGTGCACCGCGTTATTTTCCGCAGGCGTCGGCGGCGCTGTCGCGCTGTGCGTCGCAGGCCGACGCCAATGCGTTCGCGCGTTTTCTGCGCACCGTGACGCGTCAGCGCGCGGTCGAAAACCATCCGCTGAATGCGCGCCTCGTGTTCGAAGAACTGTTTATCGGCTATCGCACGCTGTTCGCCTAGCCTTTTTGCCCGTCTTTTTTCAAGCCAACCCGCCATGAGCCTTTTCTACCGCGATGCCACGCTCGACGATCTGCCCGCGATCGTCGCCATCTACAACTCGACGATCCCGTCGCGCCAGGTCACCGCCGATCTGGAGCCGGTCAGCGTCGATAGCCGGCTCGGGTGGTTCCAGGCGCATGGCCCGGAAAAGCGTCCGCTGTGGGTCGTCGAAGATCCGCGCGAGCCGGGCAGCGTGATCGCGTGGCTCAGTTTTTCGGATTTCTACGGCCGCCCGGCTTATCAGCGGACCGCCGAAGTCAGCATCTATCTGGATGAACGCTCGCGCGGCCAGGGCCTCGGCAAGAAATTGCTGGCCGCGTCGCTCGAAGCGGCGCCGGGCCTCGGTATCGATACAGTGCTGGGCTTCGTGTTCGGTCACAATGAAGCGAGCGTGCGCCTGTTCCGCAGTTTCGGCTTCGATACGTGGGGTTCGCTGCCGCGCGTCGCGGTGCTGGACGGCGTCGAGCGCGATCTGGTGATTCTCGGCAAGCGCCTCGCGCACGCCAGTTGAGCCGTCAACCCCCGCTCTAATACGCAAGCCGGGCACGTCGCCTAAGCTTTTCTGAGCGGCCGAACCGAACACGCTACCCGGCCGTCAGTCCATTTTTTCGCAGGACCCGATCATGTTTGTCGACTCGCACTGCCATATCAATTTCGAAGGACTCGGCGATCGTCTGCCGCAAGTGCTCGACAATATGCGCAGCCATTCGGTTTCGCACGCGCTGTGCGTGTCGGTGGATCTCGAAACGCTGCCGTCCGTGCTCGACATCGCGAGCCGCTATGACAACGTGTACGCGTCGGTCGGCGTGCATCCGGATCACGAGCACATGCGCGAGCCGACGCTGGCCGAGCTGGTCGAGCTGGCCGAGCATCCGAAGGTCATCGCGATCGGCGAGACCGGACTCGACTACTACCGGCTCGAAGGCCGCTCGATCGCCGATATGGAATGGCAGCGCGAGCGTTTTCGCACCCATATCCGCGCCGCGCACGCGACGATGAAGCCGCTGATCATTCATACGCGCGCGTCGTCGGAAGACACGCTGCGGATCATGGCCGAAGAGCGCGCGGGCGAGCCGGGCGGCGTCATGCATTGCTTCACCGAGCCGTGGGCGATCGCCGAGCAGGCGCTCGCGCAGAATTTTTACATCTCGCTGTCGGGCATCGTCACGTTCAAGAGCGCGACCGACGTCCAGGACGTCGCGCGCCGCGTGCCGCTCGAACGTCTGCTGATCGAAACCGACTCGCCGTATCTGGCGCCGGTGCCATATCGCGGCAAGCCTAATGAACCTGCGTACGTCAGTTATGTCGGACGCTTCATCGCGCAGCAGCGCGAGATGCCGGACGAGGCGCTGGCTGCCGCGACCACGCAAAACTTCTTCAGACTGTTCAAGCTTCCCGCGCCCGCTGCGGCCTGATTGAAAGTATTGAAATATCAAAGGGATAGGAAAATTTCCTAAAGTAAAATATGAAAAACACTCCGCTGTCGACTTCTGCATTGCAACCGTCTTTCGCCGCGCGAGCTGCTCACGGCGCGTTGGCTCCGGCCCGGCGCGGCGCGTTGGCGATCACGCTCGCGTGCGCCGCGTTGACCTCGCTCGTTGCCGTGCCCGCGCACGCCGCGCCGATCGATACGCTGATCAAGGCGGTCAAGTTCGACGACATCGACGGCGTCAACAAGCTGCTCGCGAAGGGGATGGACCCGAACAGCGTCGATAACCAGGGCATCCCGCTCTTGGTGATCGCCGCGCGCGAGAAATCGGACAAGGTGGCCGCCGCGCTGCTGGCCAATCCGAAGACCGATATCGAGATCCAGGACAAGGCGGGTGAGAACGCGCTGATGATGGCGTCGCTGGTCGGCGACCTGAACCTCGTCAATCTGCTGATCTCGAAGGACGCCGAGGTCAACAAGAAGGGCTGGGCGCCGCTGCACTACGCGGCCGCGAACGGCCACGACGACATCGTCGCGGTGCTGCTCGACCATTCGGCCTACGTCGACGCGGGCTCGCCGAACGGCACCACGCCGCTGATGATGGCCGCGCGCGGCGGTCACGTATCGACGATCAAGCTGCTGCTCGACAACGGCGCGGACCTGACGGTGAAAAACCAGATCGGTATGACGGCGCTCGATTTCGCGAAGACCTACAAGGAGCCGGACGTCATCGAAGGGCTCACCGCGCGCATGCAGCAAATGCAGCAGCAGAAGCAGTAAGCCGGCGAGCGGAGGGTGGCGGTCCGCTTCGTTGCGCAGTCCGCAAGCGGCCGCGCGGCGCAGGGCGACGGACCACGGACGCACCACCGGCCAGGGCGCCCCGCGGTTCGCCGCCGCGCGAACCGACTCCGTCAAGCAACGCGGCAGCGAGCCTGCTGCCGCCGCGTAAAACAGTGCAGAATGACGACTTTGGCGCGCCGAGGCACGCCGTCCGGACGCGGCGAAAGACCGCGTGATAAACAAACTGGAAAGGAACACCATGCTGCGGGCTTTGATTTTCGCCGGCGCGCTCGCCTTGCCGCTGTCGGCAGCCGCGTTTACGGGGGGCGACCTCAACAAGCTGTGCACCAAGACCGATGTGGCTTCACGCGCAGCCTGCGCGGCCTATATCGAAGGCGCGGCCGACGGTATTTTCAATACGATCGACGCGATCGGCGGCACCACCGGTCCGCGCGTCGGCCAGTATTTCTGCCTGCCGCAGGATGCGCGCTCCGCGCAGTTGACCGATGCGGTGCGCAAGTACATCGCCGAGAACCCGAACGTCGCGGGCTACAACGCCAGCACCGCGATTTCGCTCGGTCTCGGCAAGGCATTCCCCTGCAAGAGCAGCGACTGATCGCGCTACACCGAGCCACCGGTATCACGCCCAGCCATCCGTAATGGGTGGATGGGTGCCGAAGTCATCGTCCCCCGGCCGGCGGGACGAACACCTAAGATGTCAGTAGTCCCGCAGGCGCGCCGCCGCTCTTCGAGCCCGGAGGAAGATGCCCGTTATGCCTACTTTCGACGACTTCAGCCAGGTGGCCGCCGCGCCGCTGCACTCGTGGTTCGGCGCGCTGACCGTGACGATCCTGATGACGGTGGTGGCCATCGGCATTCACCGCTTCGGCTCGCGCGTGGTCCGACGCCTCGCCGAACCTCACGCGCTCACCAGCCTGGTCGTGCGCTACATCGACAAGCCGTCGCTGTTCGCCCTCGTGATCCTCGTGTTCGCGTGGATCTGGTCCGAGGCGCCCGATACCCTCAATTTCATCGAACCGCTGCGTGATTTCACCGGCATTCTGCTGATCGCCGCGCTCACGTGGCTGTCGGTGCGCTCGGCCGCGGCGATCGGCGAAGCGATCATTCGCGCCCATCCGCTCGACACCGCCGATAACCTGCATGCGCGCCGCATTCATACCCAGGCCCGGGTGCTCGCGCGCTCGGTGATGATCGTAATCGTGATCATCGGCGTGGGCGGCGCGCTGATGACGCTGCCGAACGTCCGGCAATTCGGCGCGAGTCTGCTCGCGTCCGCCGGTGTGGCCGGTCTGATCGCCGGTATCGCGGCGCGGCCGGTGCTCGGCAATCTGATCGCCGGCTTGCAGATCGCGCTGTCGCAACCGATCCGCCTCGACGACGTCGTCGTAATCCAGAACGAATGGGGGCGCATCGAGGAAATTACCGGTACGTACGTGTCGGTGCGGCTATGGGATCAGCGCCGGCTGATCGTGCCGCTGCAATGGTTTATCGAAAATCCGTTCACTAACTGGACGCGCAGCAGCTCGCAGATCATCGGCACGGTGTTTCTGTTCGTCGATTACCGGACGCCGCTCGCGCCGTTGCGCGAGGAACTGGCGCGCATCGTCGAAGGGGCGCCCGAGTGGGATCGGCGCGTGCAGGTGCTGCAGGTTTTCGACTGCACGGAGCGCGCGATGCAGTTGCGCGCGCTCGTCAGCGCGTCCGATTCGGGCCTCGCATGGGACCTGCGCTGCCGCGTCCGCGAAGGGCTGCTCGATTTCATTCAACGGCACTATCCCGAATGCCTGCCGCGTGCGCGCGCCGAGGTGTCGGCGGAACTCGAAACCGGCGAGCGCGAAACGGTCGACTGGCAGCCGCGCGGCGCGCATGCGCCGGCCGGCAGCACGGCCGCGCATACCGAGGCCGATCCGGTGGCGAGCCGCATCGGCCGGCCGGGGGCGGGCACGACTGGCGCCGCGCGCAAGGCTCGGGAGCAGGCGTAGCCGGTTGAGTAACTGGTCGGAGTAATCGATGCGCTGCTTTCCAGGCACATGGTTTGCTGTCACCGGGTGCGCGGCCGCGCCCGATGAACCGCCGCGCCGCGCCGTGCTGGACGCTTGCGTGGTCCCGGTCGTTCGTATTGGCTTTCGCTTTTGCCTCGGCTTTTGCGTTCGCTGGATGCGCCCAATGAGCGCATCCGTTCATCGACTCACTACACACTCACGAAGCAGGCGCCGCGTAGGCGGGCTGGAAGCGGGCTTCGGACCGTGGCGCCGCGTGCCGCTAAAGCGCGCCCGCGTGGTGCCGTGTCCTTCATGCACCGCTGCTGCGTCCCGAAGCGACACTCGACGAGCCCCCACGCGCGCCTCAAAAACGAAGGAGGACATCCAATATGGCCCGACTGATCGTCGTGTCAAACCGCGTGGCGACGCCGACAGAGACCAAGGGATCGGCCGGCGGCCTCGCGGTCGGCGTATTCGGCGCACTGAAGGACGCGGGCGGGGTCTGGTTCGGCTGGAGCGGCGACGTGGTCAGCGAGAGCATCGCCAATGCGGGGCCGACGCTCGAACAGGACGGCGCGGTCACGTTCGCGACGGTCGGCCTGACGCGCAAGGATTACGACCAGTACTACCGCGGTTTTTCGAACGCGACGCTATGGCCGGTGTTTCACTACCGCAACGACCTCGCGCGTTACGAACGCGAGGAATACGCGGGCTACCGGCGCGTCAACGCGTGGCTCGCGCATAAGCTCGTCAAACTGCTCGAACCCGACGACGTCATCTGGATTCACGACTATCACCTGATTCCGTTCGCCGAAGCGCTGCGCAACGAGGGCGTGACCAACCGGATCGGCTTTTTCCTGCATATTCCGTTTCCCGCGCCGCAGATCCTGCTGAACATTCCGCCGCACGAAGAACTCGTGAAGTCGCTGTCGTGCTACGACCTGCTCGGCTTCCAGACCGCCACCGACCGCGAGGCGTTCCAGGACTACGTGACGCGCCACGCGCGCGGCAGCGTCAGCGCGGACGGCGTCGTCGAAGCGTTCGGGCGCAAGCTGCGCACCGGCGTCTACCGGATCGGCGTGTTCCCCGATGAAATCGCCGAGCAGGCGAAGCGCTACGAAAGCCGCCAGCACGTGCTCGATCTGAAGCAGAGCCTGGAGGGCCGAAAGCTGATCATGAGCGTCGACCGGCTCGATTATTCGAAGGGGCTGGTCGAACGCTTCCGCTCGTTCGAGCTGCTGCTCGAGCGCTCGCCCGAATGGCGCGGCAACGTCACGCTCGTGCAGATCGCGCCGCCGACGCGCTCGGATGTCGCGACCTATCAGAAGATCCGCCAGGACCTCGAATATGAAGCGGGGCGCATCAATGGCCGTTATTCGGGGCTCGACTACACGCCGATCCGCTATCTGAACCAGCAGTACGACCGCTGGAAGCTGATGTCGCTGTTCCGCGAATCGCAGATCGGTTTCGTCACGCCGCTGCACGACGGCATGAATCTGGTCGCGAAGGAATACGTCGCCGCGCAGAATCCGGACGATCCGGGCGTGCTGGTGCTGTCGATTTTCGCTGGCGCGGCCGCCGAGTTGTCCGGCGCGCTGCTCGTCAATCCGCACGATGCGATCGGCATGTGCGAAGCGTTGCAGCGCGCGTTGCAGATGCCGCTCGACGCGCGCCAGCGGCGTTACGAAATCAATATGGCCGCGCTGCGCGAGAACGATCTCGGCGTATGGCGCGACACCTTTCTCAAAGACTTGCGCAGCATGCCGGTGCGAAAGCCGGGCAAGGACAACGGGCATCGATGAGAGCGTAGCCGGTGGGGGCGTGTCGTTGCGTGCGGCGCCGAGGTGGTGGTTGTGCCGCGTGCCGCGCGTGCAAGCCAGACTCGCACGCGGCTCGCTCTGCACCTCGCTGCCGCCAGCGCTTGCTGGCACTCCCGCCTGCGCCCTCCGTCACCGGATGTAAGCCGTTTGTAACAGCGCAGAGCAAATGCAAGACCAGCGGATTTACGTGCGATGCCAGTGAATAATGAGCCATGCGAAACCGAGCGCGCGCATTGATCGCTTGTAACGGCGCTGTCATACTCGGCGTCGCTCACGCGCATTGCGACTGCGGCCAACGCAGCGCGCGCCCGCGAAGCCGTCAGATCCCGGAGACAGAAACATGAAGATTGCGCAGATCGCCCCGCTGACCGAATCCGTGCCGCCGAAGCTGTATGGCGGCACCGAGCGCGTCGTGTCGTACATCACCGAGGCACTGGTCGAGCAGGGCCATGACGTGACGCTGTTCGCGAGCGGCGACTCCGTCACGAGCGCGAAACTCGAAGCGGTCTGGCCGCGCGCGCTGCGGCTCGATCCCGGCATCCGCGACCGCATCGCGCCGCATATGCTGTTGATGGAACTGGTGCGCCGCCAGGCGGAAGACTTCGACGTACTGCATTTTCACCTCGACTACTACTCGTTCTCGGTGTTCAAGCGCCAGGAGACGCCGTTTGTCACGACGATGCACGGCCGTCTCGACCTGCCCGAGCAGCAGCCGGTGTTCGATACGTTCAACACCGCGCCGGTGATTTCGATTTCGAATGCGCAGCGCCATCCGCTGCCGCAGGCGCGTTGGCTGACCACCGTCTATCACGGCCTGCCGGAGCAGCTCTATACGCCGCAGCCGGTCGAGCAGAAGTACCTCGCGTTTCTCGGCCGGATCTCGCCGGAAAAGCGCGTCGATACCGCGATCCGGATTGCCGGGCGCTGCGGGATGCCGATTCGCATCGCCGCCAAGGTCGACGCCGCCGACCGCGAATACTTCGAGCGCGAGATCCGGCCGTTGCTCGATCTGCCCTATGTCGAATACATCGGCGAGATTGCCGATGATCAGAAGGCCGAGTTTCTGTCGGGCGCGCATGCTCTGCTGTTTCCGATCGACTGGCCGGAGCCGTTCGGCCTCGTGATGATCGAGGCCATGGCGTGCGGCACGCCGGTGATCGCGTTCAACCGCGGCTCGGTGCCGGAAGTGCTGGAAGAGGGCCTGACGGGCTTTATCGTCGAGGACGAAATCGGCGCGGTCGCGGCGGTGAACCGGCTGCATAAGATGTCGCGCGCGGGCGTGCGGCAGCGTTTCGAAGAACGCTTCACGTCGCATCGGATGGCGCGGCAGTACGTGGAGGCGTATCAGTCGGTGATTCGCGCGCAGAAGCGTTCGCGCTTCAAGGTGGTGGATTCGTCGTCGGGGGGCTAACGGGGGGTGCTCGGCTGGCGAAACGAGTGGTGAACAGAGCGGCGGTGTGCGATGCGCATCGCCGTTTTTTTATGGGGAGCGCCTCGGTGGTGTGCCGCCGTTAACGAACGGAACGCGGCGGCTATGCCAATAAAAAAGCCGCGCGAACGGCCACATCGGGCTTTCGCGCGGCTTGGGCCGCGATGTGATTCAGCAGGTTACTCGGGGCGGTGCCCGCGGCGGCTATCTGCGCTTGCACGAACCGGCCACGGAACCGCGCCAACGGACCTCCACGGCGGATTGCGTTGTCCCCGCGAAGTCCCCGACCATCCGTCACCGCATGCTGAACGCACTCACCGCTGCATCGAGCCATCCAGCATGCGCGGCGCTCAGATCTTCAGCCGCGAGACCTTCGTGCCTTGCAGCGACACGTCGCCCATCAGGCCGGCGTTGGTCAGCACGAATACCTGCACCGGCGCGGTGGCCGTGGTCGTGTCGACCGCGCCGTTCGCGCCGACCTTCACGAGCGCGACGGACGCATCGACCCCGGCCGACCAGCCGTCCGCGTTGCGGAATTTGTCGAGCGAGTCCTGCGTCATGAACAGGAAGATGATTGCCTTCGACTGCGCGCCAGCCTGGAAGCCGAACGAGCCGGACACCGTGCTGTAGTAGCCGACGGTCGCGCCACCCACGCGCAACGCGCCTTCGCCATACTGGCCGCCGACGATGAAGCCGGCCTGCAGTACCGACGGGAACACGAGTACGCCGCGTGCCTTCGATACCAGTTCACGCGAGCCGGGCACGGTCGTGAACAGCTTCGACATCGTGCCGTCTACGCTCGCGTCGATCGCGTGCCGTTTGGATTGGTCGGTAGCGGGGGTGTTAGTGCTGCTTCCCGTCGTCGTGCAGCCGGCGAGTGCAAGGCCTCCGAAAGCAAACGCGGCGGTGGTCTTCAACATGAAGTGTCGTCTTTGCATCGTTTTTCTCCACTATGGATCCGGGGCGCAACCGTGTGGTTCCGCCTGGTTGCCTTTGAGTTATAACACAGGCGCGCATAAAAGGCGTATCGCGTCACCCACGCGAAAACCCTTGTCGGACGGGGCTTTGAGGCTGATCGTAAGGTGCGTGTGTGTAATTTTGACCGGCACCCGCAAGGGTTTTCAAGCATGCCGCGCGCGGTGCTCCGATGGATCGATGGCGAGATGTCCCCGATGCGCGGCGATTTTAGGGACGCTTCGAGCCGGCCGCGCGTCGTGCCCGTTTTTACCGATGTTTCAGGAAGCGCTGAATGCGTGAAATCGAATTGAAAGTGTTGCGCTCGCGCAGCACATCGAACGAAATGGGGAATCGAAGTCCGGATTGCCGGCGAGCTTGTGTCGAATAGAGGCCAATGCCGGTCCACGGTACGCGCAGTTCGGCGCGCGCGAATCGTGAAGCGGGGCGGCCCGCCTCTCATTCGTTCGTCATCCGCTCATCATCCGTGATTCGCCGGACTCTTGACCGCGGGCGGCCGACGCAGCGCACGCCGCACCATGCCGATGATCACGCCGATCACGAACAGGATCGCGGCCGGCACGACCCAGTAGCCGACGAACGCATGCCACAGATAGGAAATCAGCGTCGTACGGCGCACGCTGTATTCGTTGATCGCGTCCTGCTGACGCGGCGCGTTCGCGGCCAGCACATCGGCCGGGCAGCCGGCGGCTTTCGCCTCGTCGGGCTTGCCGTGGCAGCGCGCGGGCGCGCCGGCCGCGCGTTGCGCGTCGGTGAAAGTCCAACTGGTCAGCGCGTGATCGAGATCGACCGCGTTATACGACATTTCCTCGCGGATCTCATTGATCGCGACGATCGCCACGGGCACCGCCCAAAATATGATGACCAGCAACCACCGCCTTAACCAGCGGTTTTTATGCTTCGATACCATCCTTGCCTCCGATCGATGCTCGACGCACGAACGACTACGAACGACAAGATGGCGGCCCGGCTAATGTGTGCCTGGTTCTGTGGCTTGATTCTGTATATAGGGGCGGGCCGTCTCCGCAGCCATCATAGAAGAAAATGGCCGGTTCTGGCGGGCGACTGTAAGGGAAGGGGGCGGCGGCGACGATTGCGAGTGTCAGCGGTACCGCACGAGTGGCCGGCGGCCGTGATTGGATCGACGGGATTGCTGCGATCGATATGCCGGTGTAGGTCGGCGTATGTCGGTGTATGCCGGCACCGCGTTCATCGCGCGGCGCCGGTTCACGTGGCGGAGGACGCTCAGTTGGCCGGAGCCGACGACAGGCAGGTCTTCATGAACGCCTTGCGGTCGTCGCCTTTCTTGTCGGCTGCCTGTTTGTTGCACATCTTCATCTTGTCCTGCTGGCTCATCGGCGCGGCGGCGGCCGGTTTCGCGGACAGGCAGGTTTTCATGAACGCCTTGCGGTCGTCGCCTTTCTTGTCGCCGGCCTGCTTATTACAGTCGGCCATTTTGGTCTGCTGGCTGTTCTCGGCGAATGCCGGCGATACGAGCACCGCACCCAGCACCAGCGCGGCAATAGCGGATTGCAGTTTCATGGGACACTCCATCGGTGGTGAAAACGTTTTTGGTCGTTCATGCCCGTGGGCGGGTGCCCCTCGGCGCATCCATTATGGCAAATGCCATCTGCGAGAACGAATGGCGACGTGTGCCGGTTGACAGCGCGCCGACGCTCGTTTTCCCTGACGTGACGGGCGATACGCGGATGCGACGTATGAACCGGCGGAATGGATCAGCGCTGGAACTCGCAAATGGAATGATGAAGTCGCGCTGAAGAAATGCTGAAGGAACGCTAAGTCAACCCGTTATGCCACTCAGATCAATTTAGCCGGTCATTTCCAAAAGCGCATTCCCATTTTTCGGGTTAATTCGATGAAAAAGAGTAGAGATTTTCTGTATTGCTGCAAGTGCAACTGAATGGAAAATCGTCACGAAATCTGTTGGTGATTGTTGTATGCCATATCGATTCGATGCGTGCCGGTCACCTGTCATTCTTCATCCTCGCAAGGAGACTTCGATGCACTACCTGCTGATGTACGACCTGGTACCCGACTATCTGGAGCGGCGCGGCGAGTATCGCGACGCGCATCTGAAACTCGCGTGGGCCGCCGCCGAACGGGGCGAACTGCTGCTGGCCGGCGCATTGACCGAGCCTACCGATGGCGCGGTGTTGCTCTTTAACGGCGCTTCGCCCGCTGTCGCCGAAGCTTTTGCGAAAGCAGATCCCTATGTGCTTGCGGGGCTCGTTACGCGTTGGCGGGTGCGTGAGTGGACGACCGTTGTCGGCGAGCACGCGTCGAAACCGGTGCGCGTATAACGGAACGGCATACGCGTTGACGCGGCCTCAACGCCTATTTTTACGCGGCTTTATTGCGAAGTAACTCCGTCAAAGCAACGCATGCGCGGCCGCAGCATGCGCGTTGCCGAACCACACGATCCACGCGACGCAAACGCATCGACACTGCGATGCAAACGCGCCGTCGCGCATTCAATGCGTTTTGCCACCGCTCGCCTTCCCATTGCAAAAAATCCATAAAAAATGCAGTCTGAATTGGATTTACGCTTTGTAAATGCAATTCGTATAAATCACGGGAAATTGTGCTCTGCGTCAGGTCATTCGATCCACGGAAAGATGGCACTTCTATTACGGCAATCGGCGAATCGACGCAGCGAAAAGGACAAGATTGTTTCTATCCGTAACACTTGTCTCAAACGTATTCACATTTGGTCTTGAATGGTATGCTTCGTGCACAAATTCTCCCATGCACGAGTGAGACCGCGTTTTGTGCCTCGCAATAGGGAAGAGCCGCACCAGGACCGGGCGGTATCGCCCAGCAAGCCGCACGTACAAAACAAATTTGTGCAACCGAGGGTCGTACACGGATCGAGAACGCTGTGAATCCGTGGCGAGCCCAACGCCGCGGCCAGGCCAGGCCGCGTGGAGAAAAATCCAATGTTTTTCGATGAATTGAATAACGACGAGTGGGCGCTGATCGCGCCGCTCGTCGCCGACGAGCCGGCCGTCCGTCTGAACCGGCGTGGCCGGCCACGCGCCGAACCACGTATCGTGACCAATGCCGTGCTATGGATTTTGACCACCGGCGAGCCGTGGTCGAAGCTGCCGGGACGCTATCCGTCGGGACCCACCTGCCGTCGACGTTTTGAGGAGTGGCAGCTGAACGGCACGCTTCTCGAGATGGTGCGTCTGCTGTCGCACAGCGGGCGTACCTTCGCCTATATTCCCCAGCCGGCGCCGCCCGTTACGGCCAAACCCGCGGCGCCGGCTGCGCCAACCCCGAGCGTGCGCGACGAAGGCTTGCGCGGCGTGTCGTGGAAGAGTCCCGAGTCGTGGCAGGCGCCCGGCGTGTCGAGCACGCTGAGCCAGTGGCGCTCGGCCGATCCGATCGCCGACATCACGCGGCAACTGTCCGGACTGCCGCAGGCGGCGCCGGCGCGCGCGCCATCGGTACCGGCCGCGACGATCGCGGGGCCCGCGATGGAAGTCGATCCGATCGCGCAGCGCTATGCGCCGTTCGACGCCGGCATCGCCCGCGTCACGAGCGCGGCGACCGCGGCCACGGCGAGCGCGATGCACATGACGAATGCGGCGAATGCGACGAATGCGATCGATAGGCGCAGCACGCCGGGCGCCGCATCCTTCGCGTCCGCCGAGTGCGCGCCCGCACCCGACGAGCAACGCACGCCGCTATCGATGGGCCTCGCGCCGCGCGGCACCCAGCTTGCCGATCCGCGCGGCTATCTGATCTGTGTCGTGGTCGAGCAGGTGCCCGGCGCGATGTATCGCGGCTCGGCGGAAGTGATGAAGGACGGCAAGCGCGTCGAGCGTTCGGGCCTCGTCGGCCCGCGCTTCGAGGATGCACGCGACGCGCAGCAATACGCGCTCGACTGGGCGCGTCAATGGATCGATCGCGAATGCGTGGCGCAGGCCGCGGGGCCGGCGCAAGTCGTGCCTTCGGCATCGCCAGCCGCGACAGTTGCGGTCGCCCCTGTACAGACCTCGCCCGCGTATGCGCAAAGGCCGTTGGCCCGTGCGCTGCCCGCGTTGCGTCATGCACGGGAACCCGTATCGGCGAATAGTGCGGGGCATGCATCGTCCAATTACGGTGTGCCGTCGCACGGTCCGCTCGATGCACCGACCGCCGGGCAACTCAATAGCCAACTGAATAGCCCACTGAGCGCACCGCTCAATTCATTTCGCGGACCGCTGCGCCGCTATCCGGTCGAGCCCGCTGCCGTAGCCGGCGTCACCAGCGACAACGCCGATACGACGAGTACCGAGCGTTTTTCGCCGTCATATCAGGAACTCAGTTCGCACGCGGGATGAGTGCGCTGCGTCAATCTCGTGGCGCTCGACGCGCGCCACGGGTTCCCACCTGATGATTGCTTGATCGTTTGTGCTTGATCGCTCGTGCTTCACCGGGGAACCTCACCGGTGAAGCACCAGACCTTTTCACTGCCGTTCAATTCCGCCCATACGTATCGTCGAAACGCACGATATCGTCTTCGCCAAGATATGAACCCGACTGCACCTCGATCATTTCGAGCGGCATCTTGCCCGGGTTCTCCAGGCGATGGGTGACGCCGAGCGGAATATAAGCCGATTCGTTTTCCGACACGATGAAGCGCTCCTCGCCGCGCGTGACGAGCGCGGTGCCGCGCACGACGATCCAGTGCTCGGCGCGATGATGATGCATCTGCAACGATAGCCGCGCGCCCGGCTTCACGACGATGCGCTTGACCTGAAAGCGCTCGCCGGTATCGACCGAATCGTAGTTGCCCCACGGACGATGCACCTTGCGATGACTATCCGCTTCGAGTTCGCCATCCTCGCGAAGCCGGTTGACGATCTTCTTCACATCCTGCACGCACGATTTATCGGCGACGAGAATCGCATCCGCGGTTTCGACGACGACGAGATCGCGCGTGCCGACGCAGGCGATCAACCGTCCTTCGGAGTGCGCGAACGTCGAGGCCGCGCCTTCGAACATCACGCGCCCGCGCGCGACATTGGCGTCGGCGTCCTTGTCGCAGATGTCCCAGATCGCGTCCCATGAGCCGACATCGGACCAGCCCGCTTTCAGCGGTACGACCACGCCCGCGGCCACGCGCGGGTCGTGGCCGAGTTGCTCCATCACCGCATAGTCGATCGAATTCGACGGCGAGGCGCTGAACGCATCGCGTTGCAGGCGGAAGAAGTCGCCGTCCGCGGTGCCGCCTGCATAGGCCTCCACGCACGCTGCGTAAATCGCGGGCTGCAACTGACGGATCGCGTTGAGCCACGTCGACGCGCGCATGATGAAAATGCCGCTATTCCACCAATATTCGCGTGATTCGACATAGTGCTGCGCGAGTTCCAGATGCGGCTTTTCGACGAAGCGATCGAGCCGGTGCGCGACGAGCGGCGCACACGCTTCGTTATCCGTGGCATCGGCATCACTAGCGACATCACTAACGATATCCGTCGGCAACTGCTCGAGCGGAGCGCCGATGCGGATGTAGCCATAGCCGGTTTCGGCGCGCGTCGGCACGATACCCATCGTGACGATATGGCCGGCCGCCGCGTGCCGTACGCCGGCGGCCACCGCCGTGTGAAAGCCTGCGGTGTCGGTGACCGCGTGATCGGCGGGCATCACGACCATGATGCCGTCTTCGTCCTGCGCGGCGACGGATAACGCCGCGACCGTCAACGCGGGTGCGGTGTCGCGCCGCGCCGGTTCGAGAATCAGCCGGCTCGCCTTGGCGCTCGTGCGCAACTGTTCGGCGGTCGTAAAGCGCTGTTCTTCGTTGGCCACCACCACGAACTGTTCAGAGAGCGGATAAGCGGCTTCGAGTCCATCGAGACGGCGGGTCGTCGATTGCAGCAGCGATTCTTCGCCGAGCAGACCGATCAGCTGCTTCGGATGCTGCTCGCGCGACATCGGCCACAGCCGCGTACCGGAACCGCCCGCGAGAATCACGGGATGAACCTTCAGCTTCACGCGCGTGGGTGTTGAAGTCATGGAGGATGAAGCGGGTGTGGGCCGGATGCCGGCAGGCGTGACCGGGGCCGCAGCTGTCATGATGAACTCCTCGAGGCTGGATGAATGCGTCGAGTTTTATCACGAAGCTACAAAGCAATAAAAGCGCGTTAAATACTTCTGTCGATAATGACGCCAATAAAATTTATTCGATTGGCGGAAAAATGTCCGTCAGATTTAATCAAAAATAAAAATTACAGGAAAAAAATTAACGGCGATTTTTTTGCTCCAGATTCTGGGTCAGAATGGTCCTGACAGGCGGCGTGCAGCCCTGCAGAAGGGCACGCCACGAGCATGAGATCGGCTGTGAAAAAGAGGGGCCACATACCCCGTGAAGCTTATTTTTTGCCTACATTCCGGCAATAATTGCCGAAATAAAAGGCACAAAAATGCCGGAATTTTGACCGATACAATTTGAGATTTTTTGCAGTCTTGTCGTGCGAATTTTAATACCGCTTTATAGATACCTGTACCGGGGTATTCACTCATTTCGATTCGGATTTTCCAATCCAGCCATTCGGGTGGCATTCAGTTGATCGGCGCAGCGGCAATGAAATGCGCGAGCACCCGTGCACAACCAGTTTCAATCAACCGACGGATCGCACATGACTGACGAACTAGGCGGCGAACTAAGCGGCGAACCAGGGGGCGGCGCATGCTGAGCGTTCTGGCGAGGCTCATCGACATCGCGATGGTCGCGCTCGGCGCCGTGCTCGCGGCGGCCGTGTATAGCGGGCGCGTGGTGTGGCTCGACGACATGCAAAGCGTGTCGCTCGCGTTCGGCTGCCTGCTGGTGGTGGTGTTTTTCCCGGCGCTCGGCATCTATCAGTCGTGGCGCGGCAAGCCGCTCTACGATCTGCTGTCGCGCGTGATGGGCGGCTGGCTGATGGTCGAAGTGACCGGCGTGCTGATCAGCTTCAGCGTGCACCGCTCGGACAGCCTGTCGCGTTTGTGGCTCGTGTACTGGGCCGGAGCGACGATCGTGCTGCTGGTCGTCACGAAGGTCATCGTCTATTCGATCCTGCGCGGGCTGCGGCGCGAGGGCTTCAATCAGCGCGCGGTTGCGATCGTCGGCGGCGCGCCGTATGGGCGCTTCCTGATCGGGCAGATGCGCGGCCGCCCGGAGGCGGGTTTCACGCCGGTCGTCGTGTTCGATGAGAGCGGCACGATCAATCCGTACGAAGACCCCGACAGTGCCGATGCGATCGAAGGCGTGCCGGTCGAGCGCGACTACCGGCGTCTCATTGAACTGGTGCGGCAGCGCGCGATTCGCGAGCTGTGGCTCGCGCTGCCGATTTCGAAAGAGAAGGCGATCCATCGCTTCGTCAGCGATCTGCGCAACGACTTCGTGAATATCCGCTTCATCCCGGACGTCGGCAGCCTGACGCTGTTCAATCAGCCGATGGTCGAACTGCTCGGCGTGCCCGCGATCAATCTCGCCGCGTCGCCGATCACCGATCTGCGCGTGCTGCCCAAGCGTGTATTCGATCGTCTGTTCGCGTTCGGTGCGCTCGCCGCGCTCGCGCCGCTGATGCTGGTGATCGCGGTAATGGTCAAACTCAGTTCGCCGGGGCCGGTGTTTTTCCGCCAGAAGAGAAAGGGCATCGACGGCCGCGAGTTCGAGATCTTCAAGTTCCGCTCGATGAGGGTGCACAAGGAAGAGGTCGGCAAGATCACCCAGGCGACCCGGCGCGATCCGCGCATCACCGCGGTGGGCGCGTTCCTGCGCCGCACGAGCCTCGACGAGCTGCCGCAATTCATCAACGTGCTGCGCGGCGAGATGTCGGTAGTCGGGCCGCGCCCGCATGCGCTCGAACACGACGACATCTACAAGGAGCTGGTGAAGGGCTATATGCACCGCTACCGGATCAAGCCGGGCATCACCGGCTGGGCGCAAATCAATGGCTATCGCGGCGAAACCGACCGCATCGAAAAGATGATGGGCCGGGTGAAGCTCGATCTGTACTACATGCAGCACTGGACCTTCTGGCTCGACATCAAGATCGTCGTGCTGACGCTGTGGAAGGGTTTCGCGGGCAGCAACGCGTACTGAGTTAACTCCGCTGCGTGCCCGCGAAACGCCTACTGAATACCTTACGAATCCAGCGCATCGGCGCGCCTGAATCAACTTCTTTTTCCGAGGTGCAATACATGAACCTGACGATCATCGGTAGCGGCTACGTGGGCCTCGTGACGGGCGCCTGTCTGGCCGACATCGGCCACGACGTGTTCTGTCTCGACGTCGACCAGCGCAAGATCGACGTGCTCAACGGCGGCGGCGTGCCGATCCATGAGCCGGGTCTGCAGGAGATCATCGCGCGCAATCGCCGCGCCGGGCGTCTGACCTTTTCCACCGATATCGAAGCGGCGGTCGCGCATGGCGATATCCAGTTTGTCGCGGTCGGCACACCAGCAGACGAGGACGGCTCCGCCGATCTGCAATACGTGCTGGCCGCCGCGCGCAACATCGGCCGTTATATGAACGGCTTCAAGGTGATCGTCGATAAATCGACGGTGCCGGTCGGCACCGCATCGCGCGTGCGCGAAGTGGTCGCGGCTGAACTCGCGGCGCGCGGTGTCGCGCATATGTTCTCAGTGGTATCGAACCCGGAATTTCTGAAAGAAGGCGCGGCCGTCGACGACTTCACGCGGCCCGATCGCATCGTGCTCGGTTGCGACGAGGACGTGCCCGGCGAAAAGGCCCGCGAGCTGATGAAACGCCTGTATGCGCCGTTCAACCGCAATCGCGAGCGCACGCTGTACATGGACGTGCGCTCGGCCGAATTCACCAAGTACGCGGCCAACGCGATGCTCGCGACACGCATCTCCTACATGAACGAACTCGCGAATCTCGCCGATCGCGTCGGCGCCGATATCGAAGCAGTGCGACGCGGCATCGGCTCCGATCCGCGCATCGGCTACGACTTTCTGTACGCGGGCTGCGGCTATGGCGGCTCGTGTTTTCCGAAGGACGTGCAGGCGCTGATCCGCACCGCGGCCGATCATCGCGCGAATCTGCGGATTCTCGAAGCGGTGGAGGCGGTCAACGACGCGCAGAAGCAGATCCTCGCGCGCAAGATCGTCGCGCGTCTCGGCGAGGATCTGTCGGATCGCACGTTCGGCGTGTGGGGCCTCGCGTTCAAGCCGAATACCGACGATATGCGCGCGGCGCCGAGCCGCGAGCTGATCGCCGAGCTGCTGCGCCGCGGCGCACGCGTGAAGGCGTACGACCCGGTCGCGATCGACGAAGCGAAGCGCGTGTTCGCGCTCGATCTGCGCGACGTCCCGCAGCAGCATGCGCGGCTCGAATTCGTCGATGAAGAGATGCAAGCCGCGAGCGGTGCGGATGCGCTGGTGATCCTCACCGAATGGAAGGTCTTCAAGAGCCCGGACTTCGATTCGCTGAAGCGGATCCTGAAGACGCCGCTGATTTTCGACGGCCGCAATCTGTACGAGCCGGACGTGCTGCTCGAACTCGGGCTCGAATATCACGCGATCGGCCGGCGTCATGCATTGCGCCACGCGCCGGTGAAGGTCGGCCTGAGCAGCCTCGGCGCGGCCGAAGCAGGCGAGGCCGCCAATGCAATCACAGTGGCCGCCGAGCCGTCGGGCCGCTAAACGACAACGAGCGCGCGTGAGCGCCGGCCAGTGCCGCCACGGTCGCAATGACCGCGGCGGCCACAGCGACCACCGCATCCACGCTGAAACATGCCCCTCGCAGGAGCCCGCCATGTTCGACAACGTTCTGATCGTTTGCCATGCCAATGTGTGCCGTTCGCCCGCCGCCGAGATGCTGTTCAAGGCGCGCAATACGCGCGCGCCACGTAACAGCGCGGCGCCGATTGCGTTTCATTCGGCGGGCATCCGCGCGGTGAACGGCCATCAGATGGACCCGGTCATGCGGCGTCTGCTCGAAGAGCGCGGTGTCGCCGCCGGTATCCACCACTCGCGGCGCCTCAACCGATCGCTGGTGCGCGCGGCCGATCTCGTTCTGGTGACCGAGCGCGCGCAGGTCGGTGCAGTCGAAGCGCTCGATCCGGCCGCGCGCGGCAAGGTCTATCCGCTCGGCAAATGGGAAGCCGATTCGGATGTCGCCGATCCGCACGGTGGCGCGGAATACGCGTACCGGGAAAGTCTCGGTCTGATCGAACATCTGGTCATCGGATGGCTGAAGAAAATATGCTGATGAAACAACCCACTGCAAACTCATTCACGAACATCCGTGCGAGGCTTGCCGCCTCGCTTTTGCTGACGTCTTTTCTGTCGGCCTGCGCTACCGCACCGGGCAATTTTCTCGACACGTCGCGTCTGAACGACCACGATCAGGCGCCCACCGAAACCTATCCGGTCCATCTGATCGACGCGAATCTGATCATGACCCAGGCGCAGGCCACCGCCGCAAAAGTGCAGGCGCAGGCGCTGCCGCCGTCGACGCTCGCCGACCCGTCGCTGTACGTGTACCACCTCGCGCCGCAGGACATTCTCGGCATCACCGTGTGGGATCACCCGGAACTGACGACGCCGCAAGGCAGCACGTTGTCGTCCGGCGGCAATACCACGCAGACGGTCGCGGGCGCGTTGCAGCAGCCGTACACGGCCGCGCTGCCGGGTCAGGCCGATCCGTACGGTCAGACCATCGCCGCGGACGGCACGATCTTTTTCCCGTTCGTCGGCCGCATCCAGGCCGCGGGCAAGACCACGACCGAACTGCGCGATCAGCTCGCGCGCGGTCTGGTGCGCTATATCCGCAATCCGCAGGTCGACGTGCGCGTGCTGTCGTATCGCGGCCAGAAGGTGCAGGTAACCGGCGACGTGAAGCAGCCGGGTCCGCTCGCGGTTAGCGACGTGCCGCTCACATTGGTCGATGCGCTGACGCGCTCGGGCGGCACGACCGACAGCGCCGATATCCAGCGTGTGCGACTGACGCGTAACAAGCGTCTGTATGTGCTCGACGCAAACCGGATGCTCGATCGCGGCGACACCACCCAGGACGTGATGCTGCAAAACGGCGACGTGATCAACGTGCCGGACCGCAGCGATAGCCGCGTGTTCGTGATGGGCGAAGTGAAGACGCCGCTGCAGATGCCGATGATCAAGGGCGAACTGACGATCGCCGATGCGCTGACTCAGGCGGGCGGCATCCTCGACACCGACGCGAACCCGCGCCAGATCTTCGTGATGCGCGGCATGCGCGAGCATCCGACCACGCCGGAAGTGTTTCGTCTCGACATGACGCAGCCCGATTCGATCTTGCTGTCCTCGCAGTTCCAGTTGCAGCCGATGGACGTCGTGTATATCGGCACCGCCGCGTCGACCACGTTCAACCGTGTGTTGCAGCAGGTGCTGCCAACCATTCAGACGCTGTTCTATCTGAAGCAGTTGACGCGCTGAACATAGAAGTACCTGCCGAAACACGCGCCGACGCATCCGCCGACGCGCGTGCCGGAGCACATGACACGGGAAGCGAATGGTGAGCACACAAATTTCTCCACACATCACAGGTCCGCTGAAGACCGAAGAAGAGGACATCGTCCTCGGCCAGCTGGTGCAGGTGATCCTCGACGACATCTGGTGGCTGCTTGCAATCACCGCGATCATCGTCACGCTGGCGGTCGCGTACTGCTATCTGGCGAAGCCGATCTATTCGGCCGACGCGCACGTGCGCGTCGAGCAGTCCGACAACACGTCGCAGGCGCTCACGCAAACGCAGACCGGCGCGACGATCACCAGCGGCTCGACTTCGCTGCCGACCGACGCCGAGATCGAAATCATCAAGAGCCGTGGCGTGGTTGGCCCGGTCGTGCAACAGCTGAAGCTCAATTTCAGCGTCACGCCGAAGACGATTCCGCTGCTCGGCAATATCGCCGCGCGTGTCGCGACGCCGGGGCATCCGGCGCGTCCGTGGCTCGGCCTGACTTCCTATGCGTGGGGCGGCGAGAGCGTCGACGTCGATTCAATCGACGTGACGCCCGCGCTCGAAGGCCAGAAGCTCACGCTG
This sequence comes from Paraburkholderia sp. ZP32-5, assembly GCF_021390495.1. NCBI lineage: Bacteria > Pseudomonadati > Pseudomonadota > Betaproteobacteria > Burkholderiales > Burkholderiaceae > Paraburkholderia > Paraburkholderia sp. ZP32-5. The sequence goes on from NZ_JAJEJP010000001.1 coordinate 2,041,593, forward strand.
CGCGTGATCGACGACCAGCATTACGAACTGTTCGCGCCGAACGGCTCGCTGCTGCTGCGCGGCCAGGTCGGCGAGCCTGCCCAGGGCGGCGGCGTGACGATGCGCGTCAATACGCTGGTCGCGCGCCCCGGCCAGGAGTTCATCGTCGTGCGCGCGAACGATCTCGATGCGATCAGCTCGTTCCAGTCGGCGATCACCGTGCAGGAGCAGGGTAAGCAGACCGGCGTGATCCAGATCTCGCTCGAAGACAAGAGCCCCGAACATGCGGCGCTCGTCGCCAACGCGCTCGCGCAGTCGTATCTGCGCGAGCATGTCGCGAGCAAGCAGGCCGACGCGAGCAGGATGCTCGACTTCCTGACGAGCGAGGAGCCGCGTCTGAAGTCCGATCTCGAACGCGCGGAAGCCGCGTTGACTGCGTATCAGCGTCAATCCGGCTCGATCAACGCAAGCGACGAGGCGAAGGTCTACCTCGAAGGCAGCGTGCAGTACGAGCAGCAGATCGCCGGCTTGCGTCTGCAGATGGCGCAGCTCACCGAGCGTTATGGCGACGACCATCCGCTGCTGGTTGCCGCGCGTCAGCAGATGGCCGAATTGCAGGCGCAACGCGCGAAATACGCGGACCGTTTCCGCGATTTGCCGGCGACCGAAGTGAAGGCCGTGCAGTTGCAGCGCGACGCGAAGGTCGCTGAAGACATCTACGTGCTGCTGCTCAATCGCGTGCAGGAACTGTCGGTGCAGAAGGCCGGCACCGGCGGCAACGTGCATATCGTCGATGCCGCGCTGCGCCCCGGCGTGCCGGTCAAGCCGAAGAAGATGCTGATCATCTCGGCGGCGGTGATTCTCGGCCTGATTGCCGGCACCGGCTTCGTGTTTCTGCGCCGCAATCTGTTCAAGGGCATCGACGATCCGGATCACGTCGAGCGCGCGTTCCATCTGCCGGTGTTCGGCATCGTGCCGCTGAGCACCGAGCAGGCCCAGCTCGAAAGCAGCTTCGTGCGCGGCGGCGAACGGCTGCGTCCGGTGCTCGCGAACGCGCGGCCGAAGGACGTGACGATCGAAAGTCTGCGCAGCCTGCGCACCGCGATGCAGTTCACGGTGATGGACGCGCGCAATGGCATCGTGATGCTGACCGGCCCGATGCCCGGCGTCGGCAAGAGCTTCCTCAGCGTGAATCTGGCGATGCTGCTCGCGCATTCGGGCAAGCGCGTGCTGCTGATCGACGGCGATATGCGGCGCGGCACGCTCGAACGCTATCTCGGCGGCGAGCAGGAGAACGGTCTGTCCGAATTGCTGAGCGGTCAGATTTCGCTGGAGGAGGCGATTCGCGGATCGAGTATCGAAGGCCTGAGCTTTATCTCGTGCGGGCACCGTCCGCCGAATCCGTCCGAGCTGCTGATGTCGCCGCGCCTGCCGCAATACCTCGACGGTCTCGCGAAACGCTACGACGTGGTGCTGATCGACACGCCGCCGGTGCTGGCGGTGACCGATGCGTCGATCATCGGCGCGTACGCGGGCTCGACGTTCTTCGTGATGCGCTCGGGCATGCACAACGAGATCGAGATCACCGATGCGCTGAAGCGTCTGCGCGCGGCCGGCGTCCATGTGCAGGGCGGCATCTTCAACGGCATGCCGGCGCGCTCGCGCGGCAGCTACGGCCGCGGTTACGCGGCGGTTCACGAGTATCTGAGCACGTGAGCGACATGGCCATGCCAGCCGGTCCACGCACGAGACGAACAGAGGACATCACGATGAAAGTCACCGTACTGGTTCCGACCTATCGCCGCCCGGCCGATCTCGCGCGCTGCCTCGCCGCGCTCGCGCGGCAGACGCGCGCGCCCGATCAGGTGGTGGTGGTCGCGCGCGTCGACGACGACGCGACGCATGCGTGCCTGCGCGAGCCGGGGATGGCTGGCAACCTGCCGCTCGTAATCGCGCCGGTCGATGTGCCCGGCCAGGTCGCGGCGCTCAATCGCGGGCTCGATGCGGCGAGCGGCGACGTGATCGCGATCACCGACGACGACGCCGCGCCGCGCGTCGACTGGGTCGAGCGGATCGCCGCCGCGTTTGAGGCTGATGCGCGCCTCGGTGCGCTCGGCGGGCGCGACTGGGTCCACGAAAAGGGCCGCGTGCTCGATGGCGCACGGCCGCTGGTCGGCAAGGTGACCGCGCACGGCAAGATCATCGGCAACCATCATCTCGGCGTGGGTGCCGCGCGCGAAGTCGACATCCTGAAGGGCGCCAACATGAGCTATCGGCGCGATGCGGTGCGCGCGATCCGCTTCGATGCGCGTTTGCGCGGCGCGGGCGCGCAGGTGCACAACGACATGGCGTTCAGCCTCGCGGTCAGGAATGCGGGCTGGAAGCTCGTGTACGACCCGCTGGTTGCCGTCGATCATTTCCCGGCCGAGCGCTTCGACGAAGACAAACGCGACGCGCAGACGATGGCCGCGCTGCGCAATGCCGCGTACAACTTCCATCTGATCCTGCGCGACCAGTTGCCGCCGCTGCGTCGCGAAACCGCGTGGTGGTGGTGGACGCTGGTCGGCACACGGCTTTATCCGGGGCTCACGCATGCGGCGCTTGCATTGCTGTCGAACAACGCGGGGCTGCAACTGACGCGCTGGCGCGCGGTGCGCGACGGTGCCCATGAAGCGCGTCGCGCGTTGTCGTAAAGCGGAGGGCGCATATGAGTACCAAGGTTCACGTTCATCTGTTTTACGGCGCCGATCCGCGCTTTTATCGTCAGGGCGACGATATCGGTTGCCTGTACGGTTATCACCATGCCGAGTCCGGTGCGTTCGCGCTGACCTATTCGCAGGACGCGCGCGAAAGCCGGCCGATGCGGCTCGCGCGCCGTGCGCTGAAGGCCGCGCTCGGCTTCGATCTGATTCATACGTGGCGCAATCGCGCGGCGATGCTGCACTCGGATGTGATCTGGACGCACACCGAGCAGGAGTGGTTGTCCGCCGCGCTGATGCTGCTGCTGTGCGGGCGCAACGCGGGGCCGGGCGAGGCGCCGCTGCTGCTCGCGCAAAGCGTGTGGCTGCTCGATAAATGGCCGTCGTACGGCATCTTGCGCAGCTGGCTGTATCGCAAGCTGATTACGCGCGCGGACCGCCTGACCACGCTCGCGAGCGAAAACGCCGCGCTGTGTCAGCGTTATTTCGATCGCGATGCGACGCCGCTGCTGTACGGTCTGAACACGCGCGACTTTCCGGTCAAGGCGCCGGTTCAGTGGACACCGCACACGCCGCTGCGTATCGCGGCGATCGGCAACGATCGCGACCGCGATTGGGAGACGCTGATCAAGGCATTCGGCAACGATCCGCGCTATACGGTGAAGCTCGCGACACGACGGCGGATTCCCGCGTCGCTGCGCGCGGCCAATGTCGAAATCGCGCTGTTTTCAGGCATCAAGAAGCAGCATGAGCTGTATGACTGGGCCGACGTGATCGTCGTGCCGCTGCGGCCGAACTCGCACGCGTCGGGTATCACCGTGATGCTCGAAGCGGCGGCGGTCGGCAAGCCGATGGTCGCGACGAACGTCGGTGCGTTGCAGGATTATTTCCCCGCCGACGAAGCCGCCTACGTGCCGCCGTTCTGTCCGGATGCGCTGCGTGACGCGGTCGATCGACTCGCCGCGGATCCGGCGCGGGCGCTGCGTCAGGCGCAGGCGGCCGCGGCCGGACTGCTCGCGCGCGATCTGACCACGCGGCACTATGCGATGCAGCACGTGAAGATCACCGAGGAGATGTTGCGTGCGCGGGCGCAGGGGCAGGCACGGGGGCAGGCGAACCTGCAAGCCCAGCCGCAGGCTCAGGCGCGCACGGCTGCGCAGAAACAGCCGCAGGTGCAGCAGCACGCGCAACGCAACCTGAAGCCGCATGTCCCCGCGCCGGCCGCCGCGCAACCGCGGGCCCAGGCGCCTCGCACGCCCACGCGCGAATCACGCGGGGGGCTGTAAGCGATGTCGACGATTCCGCACGCCGGCGCACCGGGACCGCACGGGCGAGGCAACGGTGCCACGCAAAGCACCGCGAAAAACACCTCAGGCGGCCTGCTGTCCGGCAGCCCGCAGGAATGGCTGCCGCCGCTGCTGCTGTGGCTGATCACCGCGGTGCTGATCATCGCGCATCAGGGCACGGTGCTCACGCTCGCGTTCCCAGTGCTCGCAATCCTGACGGGACTGTGGCTCTACTTCAAAAGCCCGGCGCGTTATATCGGCTTCATGTGGTGGCTGTGGTTTCTGAGCCCCGAAGTGCGGCGTCTCGCCGACTGGTCTAAAGGCGCGTTCACGCCGACCAGTCTGATTCAGGTCGCGCCGCTCGCGGTCACGATGGTGAGCGGCCTTTCGCTGCTGCGCTACTACCGGCTGCTTGGGCAACGGCGCGGTTTGCCGGTGCTGCTGATCCTGCTCGGGCTCGTCTACGCGTTCCTGATCGGCGTGGTGTCGAGCGGACCGCTCGCGGCCACTTACGACCTCGCCAACTGGCTCTATCCGATCCTGATCGGCTTTCACATCATGGCGCACACGCGCCAGTATCCGCAGTACCGCGACACGATCGTCAACACGTTTATCTGGGGCATGCTGGTGATGGGCGGCTACGGCCTGATCCAGTTTTTCATCATGCCGCAGTGGGACGCGCTATGGATGCTCGGCTCGCAGATGAATTCTCAAGGCGACCCGGTGCCGATGGGCGTGCGCGTATTCAGCACGATGAATTCGTCGGGCCCGTTCGCGTTCGCGATGATGGGCGCGATGGTGTTCGTGATGGCGGCCACGCACCGGGTGCGCTGGATCGCCGCGGCGCTCGGCTTTTTCTCGTTCGCGCTGAGCCTCGTACGCTCGACGTGGGGCGGCTGGGTGATCGCGCTGCTGATCCAACTGGTCAAGTCGAACAACAAGGTACGCGTGCGCATCGTCGCGAGCGCGCTGGTACTGGCCGGCATGTGCGTGCCGTTGCTCGCGGTCGGGCCGGTTGCCGAACGGATGCAGGCGCGTCTCACCACGCTCGTCAATCTGAACGACGACCAGAGCTACGCGGCGCGCAACGAGTTCTACGCGACCTTCGCGAAGACCGCGTTTACCGATGTGGCCGGCGAAGGCATGGGCGCGACCGGCACGTCGACGAAGCTGTCGAACGACGGCGGCCAGCTCGGCCAGTACGGCAACTTCGACAGCGGCGTGATGAACATTCCGTTCGTGCTCGGCTGGCCGGGCACGCTGCTCTATATGTCCGGCATCGTGTGGCTGCTGATGCGCGCGTTGCTCGCGTCGTTCCGGCTACGCGACGACAAGTTCGTATCGGCGTGCCTGAGCCTGTGTCTGGCGACCTTCGCGATGCTCGTATTCACGAACTCGCTGGTCGGCACCGGCGGCCTGCTGCTTTTCACCGGCGCTTTTTCGATCCTGTCCGCGGTCCACTACGAAAAGATGAACCGTAGACACACGCTATTTTTCCACGGAGGCACTGCTTGAGAGTCGCCATTGTCACCCACGTCGTGCGTCATAACGACGGCCAGGGGCGCGTCAACCATGAGATCGCGCGCGCGGCGCTCGAAGCGGGCATCGGCGTGACGCTGGTCGCATCACACGTCGCGCCCGAGTTGCTCGCGCATCCGAACGTGCGTTGGGCAGCGGTGAAAATCGGCCGCTGGTGGCCGACCAATCTGTTGCGCCAGCAGGTGTTCGCGTTCAAGAGCGCGCGCTGGCTGCGCGCGCATCGCCACGAATACGACGTGCTGCACGTGAACGGCTTCATCACGTGGATGCGGGCCGACGTCAACACGTCGCACTTCGTGCATAGCGGCTGGCTCGGCAGCAAGTACTACCCGTTCGGTCTGACGAAGGGCGTGTGGTCCGCCTACCAGTCGATCTATACGCGCTGCAATGCAGTGCTCGAACGATGGGCCTACCGGCGCTCGAAGGTGATTACCGCGGTGTCGCAAAAGGTCGCCGACGAAATCCACGCGATCGGCCTGACACCGGACAATCGCGTCGACGTGATCTACAACGGTGTCGATACGCAGGGCTTCGCAGCGGCGAGCGGCGATCGCGCGCGCTTCGATCTGCCGGCCGAAGCGTTCCTGCTGCTGTTCGTCGGCGATCTGCGCACGCCGCGCAAGAATCTCGGCACCGTGCTCGCCGCGTTGAAGCATCTGCCCGAACACGTGCAGATCGCGGTGGCGGGTTATCTGCCGGGCAGCCCGTACCCGGAGCAGGCGAAAGCACTCGGCATCGCGCATCGCGTGCATTTTCTCGGCCTCGTGAAGGACATGCCGGTGTTGATGCATGCAGTCGACGCGTTCGTGTTTCCGTCGCGTTACGAGGCGATGAGCCTGTCGCTGCTCGAAGCGATGGCCGCCGGCTTGCCGGTCGTGACCGCGCGCACCGCGGGCGGTGCGGAAATCATCACGCCCGATTGCGGCATCGTGCTCGACGATCCGGACGATCCACAGGCGTTAGCCGGTGCGGTCGCGCGGCTCGCGGGCGACGATACCGCGCGCCGCGCGATGGGCGACGCCGCGAGCCGGCTCGCGACCGGCTTCGGCTGGGCCCGTATGGCCGCGCAGTACATCGCGCTGTACCGGCAACTGGCCGGGCAGCAGGAAAACCGCCGGCGCAGCGATGCGAACGCATCGGCGGCCGCGCAGAACGATGCGCTGACGCTGAATCATCTGGCGGGGCAGAAGCGGGTGAAATAAGCGCGCGGCGATCACACGGCGATCACACGGCAACCGCACTTTTCCGCCAGCCGTTCCATACACAATGCAGGCAATACAGGCACTACACGCCGAACACATAGCAACGTACAGGGATAAACCATCATGACGACACGCTCAATCAAATCGCTGCAGATCGGGATGCACTGGTTTCCCGAACGCGCGGGCGGCCTCGACCGCATGTACTACTCGCTGGTCGGCGCGCTGCCGGGCGCGGGCGTCGCGGTGCGCGGCGTGGTCGCAGGTTCGCCGAAGGTCGCCACCGATACCGGTGGCGCGATCAACGGCTTCGGCCCGGCCGCGCAATCGCTGCCGCTACGCCTGATGGCCGCGCGGCGCGCGCTGCGCGACGAAATCCGCCGCTCGCGGCCCGACGTGATCTCGTCGCACTTCGCGCTCTATACGTTTCCGGGGCTCGACGTGACGCGCGGCATTCCGCAGGTGTCGCATTTTCAGGGGCCGTGGGCCGACGAGAGTCATGTCGAAGGCGCCGACTCGCTCGGCCAGCGCGCGAAGCATTATCTCGAACAGTCGGTGTATGCGCGCTCGTCTCGGCTGATCGTGTTATCCGACGCATTCGGCAAGATTCTGACGTCGCGCTATCGCATTTCGCCGGAGCGCGTGCGGGTGGTGCCGGGTTGCGTCGATGTCGAACAGTTCAATCTGCCGCTCAGCCAGGCCGATGCGCGCTTGCGGCTGCAACTGCCGCAGGACCGGCCGATCGTGCTCGCGGTACGGCGCCTCGTGCGCCGCATGGGCCTCGAAGATCTGATCGACGCGGTCAAGCTGGTCAAGCGCAAAGCGCCTGACGTGCTGCTGCTGATCGCGGGCAAGGGGCGGCTCGAGCAAGAATTGCAGGCACGTATCGACGACGCGGGTTTGCAGCACAACGTGAAGCTGCTCGGTTTCGTGCCCGATCAGCATCTGGCGGCGCTGTATCGCGCGGCTAATCTGAGCGTGGTGCCGACGGTCGCGCTGGAGGGCTTCGGGCTGATCACGGTCGAATCGCTTGCGTCGGGCACGCCGGTGCTGGTGACGCCGGTCGGTGGTTTGCCCGAAGCGGTGGCAGGGCTGTCACCCGATCTGGTGCTGCCGGCCACCGGCGCGCAGGCGATTGCGGCGGGGCTGGCCGGCGCGCTGAACGGCACGCTGAAGCTGCCCGATGCGGATGCCTGCCGACGCTACGCGCGCGAGCACTTCGATAACGCGGTGATCGCGAAGCGGGTCGCGGCGGTGTACGCGGAAGCGATTGCGGGGGATGCGCGACATTGACGCGGCGCGCCTGCGATTCTTTCTTCGTCCCGCATCGATCCGGTTCGTCACGATAGGCGCTTCATCATGCACACAGCGGTGGCCGGGCATAACCGCGTGAACTGTTCGGTTGCGCGTACGTCATCCGGCACGATGTTTCGGTTCACCGTGCGATAGCCTTGACGCTCGAAAAAATGCTGGGCGTCCGTTGTGAGCAGCCATAGGTTGGCGTGCGCGTCTGCTCTCGCCCGAGCTTCGATTGCAGCCAGCAGCGCGTTGCCGATGCCCGCTCTCCGCGCATGCGGCGCGACCGCCAACGATCTCAGCAGCGCGTCGTTTTTCAACGCCTGCAGGCCGATACTTCCGCTGATCGCGCCATCACGGTCGACGGCGACGAGAAACGCATGAAGCAGCGTGAGCGTAACGTCTGCCGTTGGCAATTCGCATGTTGCGAGCAGCGCTGTAATTCGATCGAGATCGTTACCGTCGGCGCGGCGGATCGTGAAGGTCGCCTGGTTCATTCTGTTTCGCTGTCGTCGCTATCGTTGGTCTCGTCACGAGAGTCGTTTTCGTGCCGCATCGCCGTGCCGGCGAGTGTACTCGCCTGCGCGGGCGCCGCTTCCTTGCGCTCGCTATAGCGATTCGTCAGATAGTCCGAACGATCCCGCACCAGCAGCGTGAACTTGAACAGCTCTTCCATCACGTCCACCACGCGATCGTAGTAGGCCGAGGGTTTCATCCGGCCATCGGCGTCGAACTCCTGATAAGCCTTCGCCACCGACGACTGATTCGGAATGGTCACCATCCGCATCCAGCGCCCGAGCACGCGTAGCGAATTCACCGCGTTGAACGACTGCGAGCCGCCGCACACCTGCATGACCGCCAGCGTGCGTCCCTGGGTCGGCCGGATACCCGCGCTTTCGAGCGGCAACCAGTCGATCTGGTTCTTGAATACCGCGGTCAGATTGCCGTGACGCTCCGGGCTGCACCACACCTGTCCCTCGGACCACTCCGACAGCTTGCGCAACTCGACGACCTTCGGATGATCGGCCGGGACACTGTCCGTGATAGGTAGCCCGTGCGGATCGAATACACGTGTGTCCGCGCCGAAGCGGCGCAGGATACGTTCGGCTTCGAGCGTCAGCAGCCGGCTATACGAGGTTGTGCGCAGCGAGCCGTACAACAGCAGGATACGCGGCGGATGTGTCGAGATTTGCGCGGGCGTCAGCCTGGCCGGATCGGGCGTGTCGAAATGGGCGAGGCTGACATTGGGCAGATCGTTCGACGGATTAGCGGCCATGGTCAATTTCTCCGCATGCCGGGTGCGCCTGCGCGCTGGCCCGCTTCGTACCACGCCCGTGAACGGTTGACGAGACCGACGACCAGCAGCATCACCGGCACTTCAATCAGTACGCCGACCACCGTCGCAAGCGCTGCTCCCGACTGAAACCCGAACAGGCTGATAGCGGTGGCGACCGCGAGTTCGAAGAAGTTGCTCGCGCCGATCAGACTCGATGGTCCCGCCACGCAATGCGCGACGCCAAGCCGCCGATTGAGCAGGTACGCGAGCCCCGAGTTCACCAGCACCTGAATCAGGATCGGCACCGCGAGCATCGCGATCACCAGCGGCTGAGCGACGATCGCCTCGCCCTGAAACGCGAACAGCAACACCAGCGTCGCGAGCAATGCGCTGATCGACCACGGAGCAAGCCGCGCGACGACGCGCTGTAAATGCGCTTCCCCACGCGCGCGCAGCCGGCGACGCAGCCATTGCGCGAACACGACGGGAATCACGATATACAGACCAACCGACGTAATCAGCGTGGCCCACGGCACCGTTATCGCGGACAGGCCAAGCAGCAATGCGACCAGCGGCGCGAACGCGACGATCATGATCGAATCGTTCAGCGCCACCTGTGACAACGTGAAATACGGATCGCCATCGCACAGTTGCGACCACACGAAGACCATTGCGGTGCAGGGCGCGGCCGCCAGCAGGATCAGTCCCGCGACGTAGCTGTCGAGTTGTCCGGCGGGCAACCACGGCGCGAACACATGACGGATGAAAATCCAGCCCAGCGCGGCCATCGAGAACGGTTTGACGAACCAGTTGATCACGAGCGTCACGCCGATGCCGCGCCATTGGCTTCCCACCTGTTTCATCGCCGAGAAATCGATCTTGACGAGCATCGGGACGATCATCACCCAGATCAGCACGCCGACGGGCAGATTGACGTGCGCGAGTTCCATGCGGCCGAGCGTTTGAAACAGGCGCGGCAGCATCTGGCCCAACACGATGCCGGCGACGATGCACAGCGCGACCCATATCGTCAGGTAGCGTTCGAAGAAGCCGATGGCCGGGCGCGCGCGCATGCGAACGTCGGCGCGAGTTTCGGCATGAGTTTCAACGTTGCTCATGACTATCCTCTGGCGGACGCTCTCCAATGGCGCGCATCTCGCGCTGGACGGCGTTGTGATCGAGTTCATGCAGCGGCAGCGCGATGAACTGGCTGACGCGGTTCCTGATCTGTCGATAAACCCTGTTGAAGACTTTGCGCTTGTCGGCATCCGTGCCGTGGAAGGCCGCCGGATCTTCGAATCCCCAATGTGCGGTGATCGGCGTGCCGGGCCAGATCGGGCACACCTCGCCGGCGGCCTGATCGCATACGGTGATCACGAAGTCCATCTGCGGCGCGTCGGGCGTGGCGAATTCGTCCCAGCTCTTGCTGCGCATGCGCGTGGTGTCGTAGCCCAGTGCACTGCACTGTTCGATCGCAAACGGATTCACCGTTCCGGATGGATGACTGCCCGCGCTACAGGCGCGAAATTTTCCATTGCCCAGCACGTTGAAGAGCGCTTCAGCCATGATGCTGCGCGCGCTGTTGCCGGTGCAGAGAATCAGTATCGAATACGGTTTGTCGTTCACAGGCGGCCTTCAATGTTTTCAACTGGTGGACAGCATGCCGCCGCGCTCACGCGCAGGTTGTGCGCGAGGTCTTTAGCGGCGACGTGGATATACATACGCATGACGTACGCGTGCTTCACGCTTCGTTCGCGCAGCAGTTCGGTAGATCGCTGGCCGGGCATGGCGCGCCGGCGCAGCAGTTTTCAGTGAGAAAGCCGATCAGCGACGTCATCGCGTCGAAGTTGGCGGTATAGATAACGAAGCGCCCGTTCTGTCGCGGACTCACCAGTTCAGCGTGCGTCAGGTCTTTCAGATGAAACGACAGGCCCGAAGGCGAAACGCCCAGGCGTTGCGAAATTTCTCCGGCAGCCATGCCATTGGGGCCGGCCACAACGAGCTGGCGAAAGATCGCGAGGCGGGATTCGTGAGCGAGCGCGCCGAGCGCGCGTACGGCATTGATCGTGTCCATGCGCGCACTTTAACCGCTGCAATTTTATATTTCAAGACATCTTGAAATGAAGATGTTCTCTGCTATGCGGCGCTTGCCGTCGAAAGACGCGGCCATTAATAACGGCATTTATTTTGCATACTTAAGCCCGTATTGGCCCTTAGATATGATTTTTCGGCTTTATTTCGTCAAGCCTTGAAATGTAGGCTTTTTGCAGTGATTTCGTCACGTCGATGTCATAAATCCGCGACGATAATCCCCGCGCCCGAACGCTAAAAACCTATACGGGCGGCCCGCAAAAAAGCGGGCGACCTTGCCGTTTCAGATATCGGGGAATCTCCAGATGACCATCCGTCACCGCATTACGCTTCTCGTCATTCTGATGCTCGTAGCGCTTTCCGCCATTGGTGGATACGCTGTACTTCAGACCCGCAACAGCGCCGTCAACGTGAGACAGGTTACCCAGGGCGTCGTGCCGAGCGCGCTCGCGTCGGCCGACCTCGTGTCGCAAGTGAAGGACGTCCAACTCGCGATGATGACGCTCGTGTACGCGCCCGACGCGAACATGGTGTCGCAAGCTCAGGATCAGTTGAAGAGCAAGGAAGCGACACTGAGCGCCGCACTCGACGTGCAGGCAAAAGCCGCGAAAGGCCAGGCGCAAACCGGTCTCGTGACCCAGGCGAGAGAGAGCCTCGCGAATTATTTCGGCGCGGTCAACGATACCGCGAAGATGAAGGCCGACGGCAAGAACGAACTGGCGCAGGCCTATCTGTTCGCGAACGTCGCCGAGTATCGCGACGAACTCGAAGGCATCGTCGAGACGCTGCGTATCGAGAAAAACCGCCAGAAAGACGAAGCGATCGACACGCTGAACAGCGCGCTGAACACCACGACGACCGCGATCGCCGGCGCGACCGGCGCGGCCATCGTTCTGCTGGTGCTGATCAGCGCGCTGCTGTATCGCCAGATCACCCGGCCGCTGAGCCGCATGCAGGTGGAGATGAGCGAGATCGCGTCGAGCCAGGACTTCACGCGCCGCGTGCCGGTCGGCCGCATGGACGAGATCGGTCATTCGATCGTCGCGTTCAACGGCATGATCGAAAAGATCCAGCAAAGCTCGCTGCAACTGAAGCAGAAGACCGCCGACATCCAGGCGATGCTGCAGAACATGCAGCAGGGCATTCTGACGGTGGTCGAAGGCGTGGTCGTGCATCCGGAGTATTCCGCGTACCTCGAAGCGATCTTCGAGACGAACGATATCGCCGGCCGTCCGCTGCTCGATCTGGTGTTCGGCGGCGCCGATATCAGCAGCGATGCGCTCGCACAGATCGAAGCCGCGCTCGACGCCTGTATCGGCGAAGACAGCATGAACTTCGAGTTCAACCAGCATCTGCTGGTCAACGAAATCATGAAGCCGATGGCCGATGGCCGCGTGAAGACGCTCGATCTGAGCTGGTCGGCCATTACCGATGAAAACGACGTCGTGCTGCGCCTGATGCTGTGCGTGCGCGACGTGACGGAACTGCGCGCGCTCGCCGCCGAAGCCGGCGAGCAGAAACGCCGCCTCGAAATGATCGGCGAAATCCTCGCGGTGAGTCAGGAGAAGTTCCATCACTTCGTCGAAAGCGCGACGGGCTTCATCAGCGAGAACGAACGCATCATTCGCCAGCATCACGAGCCGAGCCACGAGGCGGTGGCCGAACTGTTCCGCAACATGCACACCGTCAAGGGCAATGCGCGCACCTACAGCCTGCAGCATCTGACCGGCATCGTGCACGAGACCGAACAGCGTTACGACGCGATGCGCCGAGAGGGCAGCAGCGAGACGTGGGACCAGCAGCTTCTGATCGAAGATCTGCAGCGCGTGAAGGCGGCGCTCGAAACCTACGCGACGATCAACGAAGTCAGCCTCGGCCGCAAGGGTCCGGGCCAGCGCGGCAGCGTCGATCGCTATCTGATGGTCGATCGCGAACTGATCGACAAGCAGCTGGAAATGCTCGAAAGCGCGGATCCGGCCGACCGCGAAGCACTTGCGTCGATGCGCGAATCGCTGCAGCGCGAACTGCGCCTGCTCGGCACCGAATCGATTTACGAATCGCTGGCAGGTGTGATCGAATCGCTGCCGTCGCTGGCTGTCGAACTGGGCAAGGAAGCACCGTCGGTGCGCATCGACAACAACGGCTACCGCGTGCGCAATCAGGCCGGCAGCACGCTTCGCAATGTGTTCACGCACCTGCTGCGCAATTCGGTCGACCATGGCATCGAGCCCGCCGCCGAACGTATCGCGAACGGCAAGCCGGCGGCCGGTGTGATCGATCTGGAAGTCGGCGTCGACAATCACGCGCTGCAGATCACGATCAGCGACGACGGCCGCGGCCTCGCGCTCGCGAAGATTCGCGCGGCCGCGATCGAACGCGGCTGGATCGACGCGCAGGCGGTGATGAGCGACGAGGCGATTGCGGAGCTGATCTTCCGCTCGGGCTTCTCGACCGCGCAGACCGTCAGCGAGATTTCCGGCCGCGGCGTCGGCATGGATGCGGTGCGCGACTTCGTGCTGCGCGAGCATGGCAGCATCGAATTGCGCTTCACCGACGATCGGCGCGGCGCCGACTATCGACGCTTCCAGACGGTCGTGTCGTTCCCCGAGGACTGGGCGGTCGACAGTCTCGACGCGGCTAACGATGCCGACGATACGCAACCGCAGGCACAGCAGCAACCGCAGCAGCAACCGCAAGACAAGGCACGCGACGCGGATGCGGTAGCAGGCTGAGCGAAACGATGGAGCAGGTCGTGTTGGAAAGTTATCTTCTGGCCGCGTGTGTTGGCGGCATCGTGGCGGCGCTTGCAACCGCGTGGTTTTATCGCAGGAAGCTCGGCGCCGTCGCCAACGCTCACGACGGCGACGTGCGTGCGCGGCAGGCACTCGAAAAGGAGCTGGATGCGGCGCACGAACTGGTCGCGCAGACCAACGACGAGCGCGCGGCGCTGGAGTCGCAGCTCGCCGATCTGCACGCGCAGTCCGGTCAGCACGCGCATGACCGCGACGCGTTGCAGAGCTCGCTCGACGAAGCCAAAGCGCACCACGCCGAATGGCTGCAGCATGCGACGCAAATCGCTGAAGAAGCGGCGCGCCTGAGAACGTTGTCGATTACGTTCGAGCGCTGGCACGAGCAGATGATCTCGCTGATGTCGCAGAACCGCGACATGCACAAGAAGAACCAGGAGCTGTCGGCGATCGTGCAGCACGTGCTGATCGTGTCGCTGAATGCGTCGATCGAAGCGGCGCGCGCCGGCAGCGCGGGGCGCGGCTTCTCGATCGTCGCGAGCGAAGTGCGCTCGCTGGCGTCGCGCTCGCAGGATCTGTCGAAGAGCTATCGCGAGAGTCTGCATCGTAACGATCTGACGACCGCCGCGACGTTCCAGGACATCCAGGCAGGCGGCAAGATGATCACGGCGACGCTCGGCGGCGTCGAGGTGCTCGCCACGCGGTTTCAATCTCGCCTCGAAGAGCAGGCTGCCGCGTGATTACCGATCAGGCCAGGCACAGCATCGAGGACATCTTCTTCCACGCTGCCCGCGCGCGGCTGCCGGCCACGGCGGGCGACACGTGCGAGATCACCGCGGTGCCGATGTGGAATGCGGATCGTCCGGCCGCGCCGCATGCGATGGTGCTGACGATCTCGTCGATCGCGTTCCGTTTGCTGTTCGTGCTGCACTTCGACGACAAGGACGACGCGACGCGCGCGTACTACGTCGGCGGCGACGCGGCCCGCTCGCTGCCGGAAACGCTGATGGAATTCGCCAACCTGTGCTGCGGCTACATGAACCAGCAACTGGTGAACTACTTTCCCGATCTCGGCATGTCGACGCCGTATGAACTGAACAGCGCCTGCGTCGGCTATCTGGATGAACTGCACCCGGCTCACGTGTGGGCGTACGACCTGCTGATCGGCGGGACGGCGAAGCTCGGCGTCACGTTATGTCTGTGCGCGCAGACACCGCTCGATTTCAGGGCCGAACTCGCGACGGCCGACGATAGCGAAGGCGAACTCGAACTGTTCTAGGAACTCTTCCCGTAGGCAGAACCACACGATGAATACCAGCAAGCCCGTCAGCAAACTGCTCGTGCTCGACGACAGTCCGGAGCGCACGGAAGCACTGAAGCCCTTTTTCGATGAGCACAACCTGATCGCGCTGAAAGTGCGCGACAGCGGTCGACTGACCACGGTGCTGCGCACCAATATCGATCTCGGCGGCGTGCTGCTCGCGGACGATTACGGCGGCTCGATCGAGCAGGCCGCGTTGGTCGCTGCGCGCATCAATGCATTGCGCCCCGAGCTGCCGATCATTCTGCGCTCGAGCGGCCACGTCGCGACAGAAGCGCTGGCGCATGCATTGAAGGGCATGGTGTGCGCGAGTTTCGATGGATCGGACCTGAGCACGTTGCGCACGGCGGTGGACCAGTACATCTTCAGCCTCGATTTTCCGAACGAGCTGGTGCGCGGTATCGCGGAGATCACCGAAGCGCGGCTCGGCGCGCTGTTCGACGGCGTGACGGTGCGGCGCGAGCCGCCCAGCGTGGTGCGCGATCGCATCATCTTCGGCGAGGTGTTCAGCCTGATTCCGCTCGAAGGCAGCTGGTGCCGCGGCTACATGCTGATGCAGGCGCACGAGGAGCCGCTGCTGTCGATGATCGAACGCAAGCGCGTGGCGAGCGAGATCAGCAGCCACGACGCGCACGCGGGCTTTCGCGATCTGAACAGCCTGCTCGGCGAGCTGACCAACCTGATCTGGGGCGCCTTCAAGGACCGCTTCCTCGCGCAGCAAGGCACGCGCGTCGCGAATCAGGTGCAGGTGCCGCTACTGGTCAATCACAAGCACCGCTATATCTCGTTCGGCTCGGACAATCCGCAGCTGCGCTTTCAGTATGTGCTGAACGACGTGGCGAGCGGACAGTCGGTCGCGTTCGACCAGCGCTTCGTGTTCAGCCTGAACTGGTCGCCCGAGGACTTCTCTGAAAACACGGTGGATATCGACGATCTGGTCGAATCCGGTGAACTCGATCTGTTTTGATTTTGATTCAACGCGTCGGTGACGCAAGGGGATTGGCATGGCAAAGATTCTGGTGGTGGACGATTCGAGCACGGTGCGCGACGAAGTCGCGGGCTTTCTGACGAAAAACGGTCTGGATGTCGCGACGGCGGTCGACGGCAAGGACGGACTGACGAAGCTGAAATCCGATTCGAACATCAAACTGATCGTCAGCGACGTGAACATGCCGAACATGGACGGCCTGACGATGGTCGAGAAGATTCGCGGTGAACTCGCGAACAAGACCGTCAACGTGATCATGCTGACGACCGAAAGCAGCCCGGCGATGAAGGAACGCGGCAAGGCGGCGGGCGTGAAGGGCTGGATCGTCAAGCCGTTCAAGGGCGACGCGGTGCTCGAAACGTTCAGGAAACTGGCGGGTTGATCGCTGGCGGCGAACTCCCGGCAAGCGGCCGGCTGGCGCGGGCAGTGCATATGAAAACGCGCTTCTTCGCGGGTGACGCGCTGCGTAGCGCTGTCACCGCGCTGGTCGTCGCGCTGATTCTTGCCGCGATCGCGATCAGCACCTATCTGGCGCTGAAGCAGACGGCCGACCAGAACAACGCGCTGCGCACGTTGCAGGCAGCGGGTCAGTTCAAGCACGACCTCGACGAGCTGCAGCAGATCATGCTGGACCAGCATGGCGATCTGTACACGGTGATCAGTACCCGTGCGTTCTACGATCGTCCGAGGCTCAAGTTTCCGCTGACCGAACTCGTCGACCTGATCGACGATGCGCGCGCGCATTGCAGCAGCGACCGTCAATGCGACGTGCGGCTGTCCGATCTCGACGCGATGATCCGGCAACTGGCCGCGCGCAGCGACGCGCTCGCGGACAAGCAGTACAACCACCGCTCGGTGGTCGCGCTCAACGATACCGAACTCGGCGAAATCGACGCGTGGTTCTACGCGGTGCTGACGCACGTCGTCGAGTTGCGCGTCGCGGCTGACCAGCATCTTGGCCTCGTGGTGACCGCATCGTCGGTCGAAGCCGCGAAGGTCGCGCGCTGGCTGATGATTTCGGCGCTGACGGCGGCCGCGCTCGTGATCATGTTGATCAGCTGGAACGGCCGCATCGCGCGCCATCTGCGCCATGCGCTGCGCTCGGCATCCGAATCGCGCCGCATGCTGCGCACGGTACTCGATCAGATTCCCCACGGCATTGCATGGAAGGACAGCCAGTTGCGCTATCTCGGCGGTAACGGTGTCTATGCACGCGATGCCGGCCTCAGTTCCGGCGACGCGCTGGTGGGACAGCAGGACCGGCAGCTCGGCTGGAAAGACGACCAGGCCGCGTCCGCCGCGGCGGATCAGCAGGTGCTGAAGAGCGAGCGCCCGATGGTGACGTCGGAGCGCCGCGTGACCACCGCCAATGGTCGCGAAATGTGGATACGCGAAACCCGCCTGCCGTTGCGCGACGAACTCAACGCGGTGGTCGGCGTGCTGATCGTCTATGAAAACATCACGTCGCAGCACAACGCACAGATTGCGCTGCGCGTGCAAAGCCGCGCGATCGACGCGAGCAGCAACGGCCTGTTGATCGTCGAGCATCAACCCGAGCGCAACGTGATCACGCATGCGAATCCGGCCTTCGAACGGATCACCGGCTATCCGCTCGACGAAGTGGTCAACGCGGAGTGGCACAAGCTCTATGCACTGATGGGGCAGCCGGAGGCCTGGAGCGAAGTGGATCATGCGATCGTCACCGACGGCGAAGCGAACGTGACGTTGCCGCTGACCCGCAAGGACGGCCGGCGCTCGTTCGTCAACGTGGTGGTGTCGCCGGTGCGCGATCAGGGGGCTGTCACGTATCACGTGGGCGTGCTGAGCGACGTGACCGCGATCGTCGACTATCAGGATCAGCTCGAACGCCAGGCGCGGCTCGATGCGCTGACCGATCTGCCCAATCGCAATCTGCTCGCGCAGCGGCTGGGCGGTGCGATTACGGCCGCCGCGCTGGACCAGAGCGATCTGGCGGTGGTGTTCGTCGATCTCGACCGCTTCAAGGAAGTGAACGATTCGCTTGGCCACCGCGCCGGCGACGGGCTGCTCGTCGCGGTCGCGCAGCGGCTGCAAAGCACGGTGCGCGTGACCGATCTGGTGTCGCGCTATGGCGGCGACGAATTCGTGATCCTCGTGGAGCGCTGCCCGCCCGCCAGTCTGCTGATGCTGCTCGACCGGCTGGTGCGGGTGATGGCCGAACCGTTCAACGTCGACGGCGCGGAACTCTATGTCGCGGCGAGCGTGGGCGTGAGTTCCTATCCGGAAGACGGCACCGATGCGGACACGCTGGTCAGTAACGCCGATGCGGCGATGTACGTGGCCAAGACGCGCGGCGGCTCGAACTATCAGTTCTACCGGCCGGAGCTGAATCAGACCGTGGCGCGCCGGCTGCATCTGTCCACGCGGCTGCGGCATGCGGTGCGCAGCTGCTCGCTGAGCATCGTGTATCAGCCGCAGATCGACATGCGGCACGGTGGCATCGTCGGTGTCGAAGCGCTGCTGCGCTGGCATGACGAGGAGCTGGGCGAGGTGTCGCCGGCCACCTTCGTGCCGGTCGCCGAGGAAACCGGGCTGATTCACGAAATCGGCGAGTGGGTGCTGCGCACGGCCTGCCGCCAGGCAATCGAATGGCGCAACAGCGGCTTTGCGGAGCTGACGCTGTCGGTGAACGTGTCGCCGGTGCAACTGGAGCACTCCGATCTGGCGGGCACGGTCAACGAGATATTGCGCGAAACCGGCTGGCCCGCGCATCTGCTCGAACTGGAAGTTACGGAAGGCGCGCTGATGCGCAATGTCGACGATGCCGCGCGCTCGCTCGGCGAGTTGCGCCGCCGTGGCGTGCGCATCGCGCTGGACGACTTCGGCACCGGCTATTCGAGCCTCAGCCATCTGCGGCACTTTTCGATCGACCGGCTGAAGATCGATCGCGTGTTCGTGCGTGAAATCGGCCACGATGCGCAATACGAAGCGCTGACGCTGGCGGTGATCAACGTTGCGAACGCAATGGGCTTCGATCTGATCGCAGAGGGCGTCGAGCTGGAATCGCAAAAGCAGTTCCTGCTCGATCACGGCTGCCACGCCGCGCAGGGCTTTCTCTATAGTTCCGGCGTCAGCGCCGAGCGGTTGACGCGGATGCTGTCGCGTGATGAGGTGAGCGTCTGAGGAAGACGCCGCTGCGTGGCGGCACTGTTTGGCAGCGCTGAAACACACGCCACTGCGCAGCACCGCCACGCACACACCGTATCAGAACGTTTCCTGATGCGCGTTGCGGCCGAGATCCGCCTGCACCATCATCTGGCACAACTGCTCCAGCGTGGTCCTTGGCTGCCAGTCGAGCGTATCGCGCGCCCTGTCCGCGCAACCGATCAGCAGATCCACCTCGGCGGGGCGATAGAACTTCGGATTCACGCGCACGAGCGTCTTGCCGGTGGCGACATCGATACCGGTTTCGCGCTCCTCCTTGCCCGACCATTCGAGCTGGTAGCCGGCCGCCATGAACGCCATGCGCACGAAATCGCGCACCGTTTCGGTACGGCCCGTCGCGAGCACGAAGGTGTCCGGCTCAGCGGCCTGCAGCATGCGCCACATCCCTTCGACATATTCGAGCGCGAAACCCCAGTCGCGTTGCGCGCTCAGGTTACCGAGTTCCAGCACGTCCTGTTTGCCGAGCTTGATCTTCGCGACCGAGTCGGTGATCTTGCGCGTGACGAATTCGCGGCCACGTAGCGGCGATTCGTGATTGAACAGAATCCCGCTGCTCGCGAACAGGCCGTACGACTCGCGATAGTTGATCGTCGACCAGTGCGCGAACAGCTTGGCAACGCCATACGGGCTGCGCGGATAGAACGGTGTGGTTTCGCGTTGCGGCACCGCCTGCACGAGGCCGAACATTTCGGAGGTCGACGCCTGGTAGAAGCGCGTTTTCGGGCTCAGGATACGCAGCCCTTCGAGCAGATTCAGCGCGCCGATGCCGGTCACTTCGGCGGTCGTCACCGGCTGGTCGAACGATACGCCGACGAAGCTTTGCGCGGCGAGGTTGTACAGCTCGTCGGCCTGCGTGCCTTCGAGCAGGCGCAGCGTCGAACCGAAATCGGTGAGGTCGTGTTCGACCAGACGCAGATTCGGATGATCGAAGACGCCAAGCTCGTGCATGCGCCAGAAATTGACCGAACTCGTGCGCCGGTACGTGCCGGTCACGTGATAGCCCTTGTCGAGCAGCAGGCGGGTCAGATACGCGCCGTCCTGTCCGGATACGCCGGTGATGATCGCTTTGCGTGGTTGGCTCATAGCTTGGCTTGCCTTCTGGTTTGTCGATGGAAAAAGTGGAGGAGCCCACGGGTCGGAAGCGTTCCGCGCGCACCGAAAATCAGGCGCTTCTCGAATCCGAACCACGTGATGCTCGCGTACACGAGCGTGATGGCGAGTGCGATTGCCGCGCTCAGATAGCGGTTCAGATGCAGCGGCCACACCATGTACAGCACGCTCAGATGAATCAGATAGATCGTGTAGCTGATCGTGCCGATATAGACGAGCACGGGATTGCACAGCAGCCGCTTGACGATGCCCTTGCTCTGCAGCGCGATCACGACGATCGACGTACACAGCACCAGCGATACGCTGTAGAGCCCCGCATTCGACAGCGGCGTATTCGCCGCGCGAAAGCGCGGGAAGTGCAGATGCAGCCACGCCAGCACGACGAGCGCGGCACAACAGCCGAGCACCGCGAGTCCCTTGAACGGTTCGAGCGCGTCGCGATCGCGCCGCACGGCCACCGCGAGCAACGCGCCGGCCGCGAGCAGATCCATGCGGAACGGCGTCAGGTAATAGATCGGCCAGAACGAATCGAACCATGGCGTCGCGAGCGCGCGCAGCAGCGGCACCAGCACGATCAGCGCGGCCGCCACATAGCCGAGCAGACGCTCGGGCACCAGCAGGATCACGAACGGCCAGACGATATAGAACTGCTCTTCGACCGCGAGCGACCACAGCACATTCAGACTGTCGTGGCCGCTCTGGTTCAGCGCGTCGCCGATATTGGTCGCGAAGAACGCATACCAGTACCAGTGCTGCGCCCACGCGAGGCCGAACAGCAGCGACGACACGGCCATCAGCAGCAGATACGGCGGCAGGATGCGGCGCGCGCGGCGCGCGTAAAAATACTTGAAATACGACTGCTGACGCGTCTTGCGATCGAGCAGGATGCCGCTGATCAGAAAGCCGCTCAGCACAAAGAACAGATCGACGCCCATCCACAGCGGCGCTTTCAGCGCGTGCTGCGCGAATACCGCGAGCACGGCGATCGCGCGCAGGCCGTCGAGCTGCACGATGCGGGAGTGAGAGGGCGCGAGGGGCAATGCGCTGGCAGTCATGAACCGTCCATGGTGTGAAGCGGATGGGCCGCGCGAGACGATGCGCCGGGCCGCCGATCAACAGCGAGCCGGCGCGCGCTTCGCGTCGCGACAGAACTGTGAACGATTCTAGGGAAAAGAAAATCGCCAAAAAACGCAAATGAAACGGATAAATGAATCAGATTGAAACAAGGTATTTTTTTAGCGATTGATTACGCATTTATATGCTTATCCGGTAGCGTGGTACGGCACGTAAGAAGTGCGTAAGGCGCGAAAATTCGTCGAAAAATAAGGCCCACACGGCTGTCAAAAATAAAGCGCCGCGCAAGCCGGTGTTTTTCTTCAATTTTAAATTCATTTATTTCTCGAAGATTAATTGGAGGAATATTTTTGAATTATTTTCGAGTTTCGTCGCCGCGTTTTTTCCGCGTAATGTGGCCGTGCGCAACGGTGTCCGGAGCCGCTCGCTGCTAGCTGCGGGCCGTCGCGGCCGGCCCCACGTCCTCACGTTCTCCCGGGCGGCATCAGGCGCCTTGCCGCGCCGCCTCATTGATGAATTTCACGCGCGCCTGGACCCCATGCGGGCTCATCGCATCGACTGGTATTTGCGCTGGAGGAACTGCCTTGCCCCGTTTGACGCTCAGAAGCTGGCTCACCGTGATGGCCTGCGCCGCCGGATTGATCGCGGTATCGGCAGTCTCGCCCGCTCGCGCTGAAACTGCGCTGAGCGCGCGCACGTCATGGCTTGGCAATAGCTTCGGCTTCGGCGATGGCACATGGACGCAGATCAATATCACCGCGATCGCGGTGAGCCCGGACGGCAAGGTGTACACGAACGCGCCGTGGGACGAGAGCGGCGCGGAAGCGAGTGTCTATCAGGACGGCAAGATGCTCGGCTTCGCGGGCGGCACGCATGGCTGGGGCAATGCCGGTGGTAATGCGATTGCGATCAACCGCAAGTATGCGTTCGTCGCGATTGCGGTCGGCAACGAAAAGGGCCACTTGGTCGCGCCGGGTGTGTGGCCGGAGAAGGGCAAGCAATGGTTCGGCATTTCGCGTCGGTTGATTGCCGACCCGAAACGCGTCGCGCCGTTTCAACCGGCGGTGAATAACGCCGATCCGCATGCGCAACTGGCGGCCGGCTTTCTGATGCTGAACGAAGTGCCGACCGGCACGGATGCCGAAATCGGCGGCCTCGCGGCAAACGACACGACGCTGTACGCGGCCAATACCGCGCGCAACCGCATCGAGGTATACGACGCCGAATCGATGCAGCGCAAGGCGAGCTGGGACGTGCACGAGCCGGGGCGTATCGCGCTCGCGCCGGACGGCACGGTATGGGTGCTGAGCGGCACGCGCAGCGATGCCGCGCCGCGCATCGAGCATTACACGGCGAGCGGTCAGCGTATCGAGGAACAGCTGACGCTGCCGGCCGATACCGTTGCCGTCGATATCGCGGTCGATGCGCAAGGGCGCCTGCTGATCGCCGATAACGGTCCGCGTCAGCAGGTGCTGTTCTTCACGAAGCACGACGGACGCTATGCGCAATCCGGCTCGCTAGGCGAGCGCGGCGGCATTTTCAGCGGCGTCGCGGGCCAGCCGGGGCCACGGCGTTTCAACGGACTCACCGGCGTCGGCGTCGATGCGCGCGGCAACGTGTATGTGTCGACCAACGGCATCGGGCCGCGCTACGCACCGATCGGCGCGGGCCTCGGCGCGACGCTGGAAAGCTATGCGCCGGACGGCAAACGCAACTGGCAGGTCGAAGGGCTGCTGTTCGTCGACGGCGCGTGGATCGATCCCGATCCGGCTCGACCCGATAGCGTCTATACCGGCAACAAGCGCTTCGAACTCGATCTGTCGAAGCCTCCCGGCCAGGACTGGAAATACGCGGGTTTTCTGTCGAACCGCTTCAAGTATCCGGACGATCCGGTGTTTCACACCGACCAGTATCCGGGCCTGCCGATCGCGCGCCGTCTGAAGGGCCGCACGTTTCTGTATCTGACCGACATGTACGCGGACCATCTGAAGATCTATCGCTTCGATCCGCGCCACGACGGCGAGACCGCGATTCCTTCCGGCTTTATCGCGGGCCGCGAACGCGGCGTCGCGAAGGTGCCGAATGCGCCGCCGGGCGGCGACTGGATCTGGCGCGATACGAACGGCGACGGCCGCTTCGATGCCGACGAATTCACGCTCAACACGAGCGGCGCGAAGCTCGCGGGCGGCTGGGGCTGGTGGGTCGATACGGCGGGCGATATCTGGCGCGCGCGCGATACGAAAGGGATCTATCGCTTCCGTTTCGGCGGTCTCGATGCGAAGGGCAATCCGGTCTACGCGTACTCGAACCTGACGCAGTACCCGGTGCCGCAGCCGTTCACCGAAGTGCATCGCGCGATCTACGACCCCGCGAGCGACACGATGTACGTGACCGGCTATACCGCCGATGCGCCGACCTTGCGTGGCTTCTGGAAGGAAGTCGGCCGCGTGCTGGTGCGCTATGACCAATGGTCGAGCGGCAAGCCGGTGCCGCGCTACACGATTGCGCTGCCGTGGCAGCCGGACGGCAAACCGGTCGTGACGATCATCGGGCTCACCGTCGAAGGGCAATACGTGTTCGGTGTCGAAGCGGTCGGCGCGGTGCACGTGTGGGACAAGGACAGCGGCAAGGAACTCGGCGTGATCCGTCCGGGCCCGGAAGTGGGGCGCGCGTCGGGCTGGGTCGACGTGCCGAACGGCATCAGCGCCGCTAAACGCAGCGACGGCGAGTACCTGATATTCGTCGAGGAAGACGCGCGCGGCAAGGTGCTGATGTATCGCTGGAAGCCGTGATTTTTCGTGCGCGCCGATGCAACGGCGCGTGCTCGAAACGCAACCGCAACGTAACTGCAACACAACCGCACAACCCAAGGGATTCGATGGACAAAGGCATTCTCAGGAACGTAGCGATCAATTTTTTCGGGCTCGTACTGCCGACCTTCGTGTCGCTCGTGACCGTGCCGTCGTATATCCGGCTGCTCGGTGTCGAGCGCTACGGCGTGATCAGTCTGGTATGGACGCTGATCGGCTACTTCGGGATTCTCGATCTCGGCATGAGCATGGCCGCGCAGAACCATATTTCGAAAGCGCGCGCATCGGGCGACCAGCACGAAAGCGCGCGCGTGTTCTGGAGCGCGACGTGGCTGAATCTGACGACCGGCGTGATCGGCGGCCTGATCATCTATTTCGGCGCGTTTCTGTACACCGCGTATTTCACGAAGGTGTCGCCCGAGTTGCAGCACGAGGTGTATATGGCGCTGCCGTGGCTTGCGGTGGCGATTCCTATCGCCAATGTGTCGTGGGTGTTCGCGGGCGCGATCAACGGCGCGGAGCGCTTCGGCATCTATAACGCCAATCAGACGCTCGGCACGTTTCTGTTCCAGTTGCTGCCGCTCGGCGCCGCGCTATGGCTCGGCGCGACGTTGCAGAACGTGCTGGCCGCCGCGGTGGTTGCGCGCATCGTGGCCGCGTTGCTGCTCGGCCGCTCGGCGCTGAAAGTGCTGGAAATACGCAGCATTCTTCCGCCGCAACTCGGCGTCGCGAAGGGACTGTTCAACTTCGGCGGCTGGATGCTGGTGGCGAGCGTGACGGGCATGGTCGCTGATTCGCTCGATCGCGTGATGCTCGGCTCGCGCCTGGGCGCGCGTTTCGTCACGTACTACACGGTGCCGCAGAACCTGGTGACGCGTCTGAACATCGTGCCGACCGCGCTGGTGCGCACGCTGTTTCCGCGTCTGTCGGCGGTGGGCCGCGCGGATGCCGACACGATCACGCAACAGTCGCTCGAATTCCTCAACGGTGTGTTCACGCCGGTTGCGCTGGTCGCGATGCTGGTGCTCGAACCGTTCCTGCATCTATGGGTCGGCAACGAGATCGCCACGGCGGCCGCGCCCGTGGGCCGCATCATGATCGTCGCGGTGTGGCTCGTCGGGCAGGCGAACGTCACGCGCATCCTGATCCAGTCGCAGGTCAATCCGGCTACCGCCGCGCGTGTCGGGCTGGTCGAATTGCCGCTGTTCGCCGGCGCGTTGTGGTTCGGCATTACCCGTTTCGGCCTGACCGGCGCCGCGGTCGCGGTCGCTGCGCGCGCGCTGTTCGACTACGCGGTGCTGCTGCATTTCGCCGCGATCCGCTCGCGCCAGATCGTGCTCGACATGCTCGCCCATCTCGTCTTTCTGCTCGCCAGCCTGTGGCTCGCGAGCTTCCTGCCGAGCCTCGTGCTCGCGATTGCCGCCGGCGTGCTGATGGTCGGCGCGAATCTCGTGTGGTCGATCACGATGACGCCCGCGTTGCGCCATCTCGCGCGCTCACTGCTGCGTTCACTGCTATTGCGACTGAATCCGAGGAAAAGCGCATGAATAACGATGTTCTTGAAAAAAACATGCTGAGTTCCGCGAAGCGCAGCGCGCTCGACGAACTGACCAGTGTGCCGGGTGCCGTGCCGGGCGCCGCGCCGGCGTCGTCCGCTTCTCGCGGCGCTGCTCACAACGCGTTGCGCGCGAACCGCGGCGTACGCATCGCGATCGTGCACGACTGGCTCGTCACCTATGCGGGCGCGGAGAAGGTGCTGGAGCAGATCATCGCGTGCTTTCCGGATGCGGACCTGTTCAGCCTTGTCGACTTTCTCGACGACCGCAGCTTTCTGCGCGGCAAATCGGTGACCACGTCGTTTATCCAGAAGCTGCCGCGCGCGCGCGCTAAATACCGCGCGTATCTGCCGCTGATGCCGCTTGCGATCGAACAGCTCGACGTGTCCGCGTACGACGTCGTGATCTCGAGCAGCCATGCGGTCGCCAAGGGCATTCTGACCGGCCCCGATCAGGTGCATATCAGCTATGTGCATTCGCCGATCCGCTATGCGTGGGACTTGCAGCATCAGTATCTGCAGCAATCGAAGCTGACCAACGGGCCTAAATCGGCGCTCGCGCGGCTGATTCTGCATTACATCCGCAACTGGGATATCCGCACCGCGAATTCGGTCGACGGCTTCGTCGCGAACTCCGCGTTCATCGCGCGGCGTATCAGGAAGGTTTATCAGCGTGATGCGCAGGTGATCTTTCCGCCGGTCGACGTCGAAGCGTTTTCGTTGTGCACGCAGAAAGAAGATTTCTATCTGACCGCGTCGCGAATGGTGCCTTATAAAAAGATCGATCTGATTGTAGAGGCGTTCGCGCGGATGCCGGAACGCAAGCTCGTCGTGATCGGCGATGGCCCCGAGATGGAGAAAATCCGCGCGAAGGCGGGGCCGAACGTCGAGATCATGGGCTATCAACCGTTCAAGGTACTGAAGGACCGGATGAGCCGCGCCAAGGCGTTCGTGTTCGCGGCCGAGGAGGACTTCGGTATTTCGGTGGTCGAAGCGCAGGCCTGCGGCACGCCGGTGATCGCGTACGGCAAGGGCGGGGCGCTCGAAACCGTGCGCGATCTGGCCGAGCCGAAGCCGACCGGCCTGTTCTTCGACGAACAGCACGCGGACGCGATCATCGCGGCGGTTAAGCGCTTCGACGAACAGGCGCATAAGCTGCTGCCCGCGAATTGCCGCGTCAACGCCGAGCAGTTCTCGGCCGCGCATTTTCGCGAGCGTTTCTTTGCGCACGTGCGCGCGGCGGTGCCCGCATTGCGCGCGGCAACGTTGCCGCCTTACGTGCCTTATGTGCCCGATGTGCCCCATCTGCCATCACAGCCGTCACTGCACATCGCCGCGAACGTGCCGCGTATTCTCGCGGTCGATCAAAGCGGCGTGCTCGGCGGCGCCGAGTTGTCGTTGCTCGAAATCGTCAAGGCGCTGCACTCGCGTATCGAAGTCGTGCTGTTCGACGACGGACCGTTTCGCGACGCGCTCGCAAAGACCGGCGCCGAGATCAGCGTGCTCGATGCGGGTGCGCTGAAACAGGTTCGCAAGCAGGGCGGCTCGCTGCCGAAGGGTCAGGCGCTGAAAGGGCTGGTGTCGCTCGTGCGCGCGACCGCGCAACGCGCGCGCAGCGCGGACGTGATCTACGCGAACACGCAGCGCGCGATGGTGATCGGCGCACTGGCCGGCAAGCTCGCGCGCCGGCCGGTGGTCTGGCATCTGCGCGATATCGTCAGTCCCGAGCATTTCGGCGGCAAGCAGTTGGCGATCATCAAATGGTGCGCACGGCTCGGCCTCACGCACGTGATCGCGAATTCCGCCGCGTCCGCCGATGCATTCGCGAAGCTCACGCGGTTCGACAGCAAGCGCATCGACGTGGTGTTCAACGGTATTTCGGCCGAACCGTTCGATGCGTTGCAGGCGGTGCCGCAAGCCGTGTTGCGCGAGCGCCTGAATCTGCCGGTGGATGCGTTTCTGGCCGGCTCGTTCAGCCGACTCGCGCGCTGGAAAGGGCAGCACGTGCTGCTCGAAGCGATGGTGCTGAACCCGCAGATGCATGCGGTGCTGGTCGGCGCGCCGCTCTTCGGCGAGGATGAGTACGCGAATGAACTGCACGCGTTCGTCGCCACGCACAAACTCGGCGATCGCGTGCATTTTCTCGGCTTTCAGCACGATATCCCGGCCTGCATGTGCGCGGTCGATGCCGTCGTACATACGTCGATCACGCCGGAGCCGTTCGGCCGCGTGATCGTCGAAGGGATGCTCGCGCGGCGGCCGGTCGTCGCGGCACGCGCGGGTGGCGTGCTCGAAATCGTCGAAGACCACCAGAACGGCGTGCTGTGTACGCCGGGCGACGCGCATGCGCTCGCCGACACGCTCGCCGAATTGCGTTCGAACGATGCGCTGCGCGAGAAGCTGGTCAGCAACGGCTATCGGACTGCGCTGGAGCGCTTCGGTACGCAGAGCTATGTGGACGGTGTTGCGCGGATTCTGAAGGGTGTGGTGGGGGAGTAGATAAGTGCAATCGATGCAGGTCAAGACCGGCGTCGAAATGCGCGAGCCCATGTCGATGTACATGGGCTCGCGAACGCATCGAAGTGACAGGACGTGAAGCGGGGAAGTGAAACGGGACGCGAAGTGGAAAGTGAGGCGGTAAGTGAAGCGCCTGCCGGTTTTCACGCGACGGTAGACACAAGGGCGTGGCCAGTCCTTGTCATTGCGTGGCGGAACGAAAGCCTGACGGCTTCCGTTCCGTTTTTTTATCTCTGCGCGCGCGACGCTTTGGGCTTGAAGCTCGCGGACCATTTCATCGCCGGCAACTCGACGAGCCGATAGAACACGTACGCGGCAGGCACGGCCACCAGCATGTAGCCGAACGACGGCCAGATCGACATCTGCAGCGACGAACGGAACAGCCACGACGACAGCAGCACGAAGATCGGCAGATGGATCAGATACAGCGAGAAGCTGAAGTCGCCGAAGAACGACAACGCACGCGATACGGCCCGCGACAACGCCTGCACCGCGCCGCGCAGGCCAGCCACGTGATGCCGCCCGTCATCGCGTGGATCCAGCGCCTTGTACAGATAGAACGCGAAGCCGAGCGCCCAGAACTGGAACGCGCCGTACTGGCCGAAGTGAAACGCGACACAGCCCGCGGCGACGAAGACGGCCGCCGCGGCGTAGAGCCATCCCGGCGCGCGCGCGTCCGCGTCACGATGGGCTCTCGCGTCGGCGATCCACGCGCCGAGCGTCCACGACAACCAGTACGACGTGAAGAACTGCAGGTCATGACGTTCGAGCGCATACGCGGATGCAACATTGATCGCAGCCACGACTGCCAGCACGGCCGTCATGCCGATGCGCCGCCGCAGCGCGAACAGCAGCGGATAGATCGCATAGAACTGGACTTCGAGCGACAGCGTCCAGAGCGCGCCGTTCGAGCCATAAGTCTTGCCCGCGACGCCTTGCAGCGAAAACAGATTGACCAGAAACGCGTGCAAGCCGATCTCGCGAATCTTGTGGCTGACGGGCGGCAGTTGCAGGCTCAGCGAATCGAGCGCGAAGGTCAGCACCAGCGCGGCAAGCAGCACCGGATAGATACGCGCGAAACGCCGCAGCCAGAAATTGCCTGCATCGAGCCGGTAAGCGGGATTGCCCGCGAGCCGCAGCGCGCCGCCGCGATGAATGCAATAGCCGCTGATCACAAAGAAAATCGGCACGCCGGCCGAGCCCCATGCGATCGGGAAGGTCAGATACGCAGCCAGCGCGCCCGGACTGAACGAACGGCCGACGCTGTGATGAAACGCCTGCATGCCGACCCAGACGACCTGGCGGCAATGAAAATACGCGACCAGCAGCGCGGCAAAGCCGCGCATTGAATCGATCACCTGGTCTTTACCGGCAATCGCGATACGGGCGTCGCCGCGTGCTTGCGACGATGCAGCACCGCTAACGGAGCGGCGCGTTGGGGGCAAGGGCAGGGATGAGCCGGCGGCATCCAGTGCTGGGTCGCTCATGCGGAATCCTTATTCTGAAGCGCGGGGAAGAAACGGAAGCAAACTGAAGCAAAGCAGGCGAATGGACGCGCGCGGCGCACTCGCGATGCATCCATGCTAGAGCACCGCGCGACTAAAAAATCGATAAAAAATTGCTGGTGGCATCCAATGAAATGGCGATTTTGTGACCAATTGTAATTGGATGGAATCGGCTATCCGATCGAATTATTTGCTGTTTTTGTCGTGCTAATTTAAAGCACGGATTTTCTGACCCGAGGTGAAGTGATGAACCTGCATTTACTCGCCGGCATTGCGGTGCTGCTGCTCCTGGTCGCCGCCTCCGCCTATCGTGACGCACTGCGCAACGAGCCTATCCGTCGCTACCGGATGAATCCGGGCGAGCTGCCGCCGATCGACGAACAGGATTGATGGGGTACACGCGGAGAGACGCTCGCGACGCGGCCGGCGCGGCTGAATAACACCTACTTAATATGCAATATTTTCGAAATTATTCAAAAATCCGGATAAATCGAATATGTAATTATTGCCGAACTTATTCCACAATATGGCATATAGGAATATGACCCTATGACCAAATTTCATTGAAGAAAATTGGAGAACTATCGCACGCGAACCTTGCCGGCGACTTCGCCAGTCGCGCGCGGGCGCCGATTGACCGCCAGGTCCGCGAATACACCAACCTCTAACCGATGTGGGAATGCCTACCATGCTGAAAGTCACCAAAGCCGTGTTTCCGGTAGCGGGCCTCGGGACACGGTTCCTGCCGGCTACCAAAGCGAGTCCGAAGGAAATGCTGCCGATCGTCGACAAACCGCTGATCCAGTACGCGGTCGAAGAAGCGATCGCCGCCGGCATCACCGAGATGATCTTCGTGACGGGCCGCAGCAAGCGCGCGATCGAAGATCACTTCGACAAGTCCTACGAGATCGAAGCCGAACTCGAAGCGCGTAACAAGCAGAAGCTGCTCGATCTGGTGCGCAGCATCAAGCCGGCCAATGTCGATTGCTTCTACGTGCGTCAGGCCGAAGCACTCGGTCTCGGCCACGCGGTGCTGTGCGCCGAAAAACTGGTGGGCGACAGCCCGTTCGCGGTGATTCTCGCCGACGACCTGCTGCATAGCGCGAAGCCGGTGATGAGCCAGCTCGTCGATACGTTCAACCACTATCACAGCTCGGTGATCGGCGTCGAAACGATCGCGCGCGAAGATAGCCGCTCGTATGGGGTCGTCGACGGCCGCGAGTGGGAAGACAACGTGATCAAGCTGTCGGGCATCGTCGAAAAGCCCGCGCCAAACGATGCGCCGTCGAATCTCGGCGTGGTAGGCCGCTATGTGCTGATGCCGACGATCTTCAAGCATATCCGCGCAATCAAGCCCGGCGCGGGCGGCGAGCTGCAACTGACCGACGCGGTGCAGTCGTTGCTGACCGAGGAACAGGTGCTCGCCTATCGCTACTTCGGCACGCGTTTCGATTGCGGCAGCAAGCTCGGCTATCTGAAGGCGACGGTCGAATTCGCGCTGCGCCATCCGGAAGTGAAAGCCGATTTCGAAGCGTATTTGCAGGCTTATATGCAGCGCGATGCACAAGGCGCCGTGACCGAACCCTTGACTGCCGAAGCCGCTTGAGCCGCTTGAGCCGCTTGAGTCTCGTTGAGCGCAGTTAAAGTGCGCTGAATGAAAAACGGGCGCCGCTTGATGATGCGGCGCCCGTTGTCGTTTCAGTCAGCGGTAGCGAAGCTTCAACCCTGTTGCTTCACCTCGAGCCGGAACTTGTGCAGCAACGGCTCGGTGTACCCGTTCGGCTGCTCGCGCCCTTCGAATACGAGCGCCTGCGCGGCCTTGAACGCGATCGTATCGAAGCCCGGTGCCATCGGCTGATAAAGCGGATCGCCGGCGTTCTGCGCGTCGACCACCTTGGCCATCCGCTTGAACGTCTCTTCGACCAGCTCGCGTTCGATCACACCGTGATACAGCCAGTTCGCAATGTGCTGGCTCGAAATGCGCAGCGTCGCGCGGTCTTCCATCAGCCCGACGTTGTGGATGTCCGGCACCTTCGAGCAGCCGACGCCCTGGTCGATCCAGCGCACCACGTAGCCGAGAATGCCCTGCGTGTTGTTGTCGACCTCCGCGCGGATTTCGTCATCGCTCCACTGTGCCTTTTCGACGACCGGAATTGTCAGCAGCCCGTCGAGCAGTTCGTCGCGCACGCTTGCATAGGCGGTGCGCTCCAGCTCCTGCTGGACCGCCTGCACATCGACCTGGTGATAGTGCAGCGCATGCAGCGTCGCCGCGGTCGGCGAGGGCACCCATGCGGTATTCGCGCCGGCCTTCGGATGCCCGATCTTCTGTTCGAGCATCGCGTGCATCAGATCCGGCATCGCCCACATGCCCTTGCCGATCTGCGAGCGGCCGCGCAGGCCCGCGCTCAAACCGACCAGCACATTGCTGCGCTCGTACGACGTGATCCACTGGCTCGACTTCATGTCGCCCTTGCGCATCATCGGGCCGGCTTGCATCGCCGAATGCATCTCGTCGCCGGTGCGATCGAGGAAGCCGGTATTGATGAACGCGACGCGCGCCGACGCCTCGGCGATACACGCGAGCAGGTTCACGCTGGTGCGGCGCTCCTCGTCCATGATGCCCATCTTGATCGTGTTGCGCGGCAGCTTCAGCAGATCTTCGACGCGTGCGAACAGCTCGCTGGCGAACGCAACTTCGGCCGGGCCGTGCATCTTCGGCTTCACGATATAGATCGAGCCGGTACGCGAATTGAGCTTGTTGTGCCGGTCGCGCAGCGCGCACAGCGTGGTGATCACCGCATCGAGAATGCCTTCCGGAATCTCGTGGCCGTCTTTCGTCAGCACCGCCGGGTTCGTCATCAGATGGCCGACGTTGCGGATAAAGAGCAGCGAGCGGCCATGCAGCAAGACCCGCGATTTACCGTCGGCGCCGGTGTACTCACGATCCGGATTGAGCCGGCGCGTGAACGTCTTGCCGTTCTTCGTGACCTGTTCGGTCAGATCGCCGCTCATGATGCCGAGCCAGTTGCGATACAGCAGGACCTTGTCGTCGGCATCGACGGCCGCGACCGAGTCCTCGCAATCGATGATCGTGCTGACCGCCGCTTCGACGACCACATCCTTCACATGCGCCGCATCGGTCTTGCCGATCGAATCGTTCGCATCGATCTGGATCTCGACGTGCAGGCCATGGTGTTTGAGCAGTACCGCGGACGGCGCGCCCGCGTCGCCCTGATAGCCGATGAACTGCGCGGGCGTTTGCAGCACGCCGGTGCCGTTCTTCAGCGCGACGACGAGTTGGCCGTTTTCAACGCTATAGCGCGTCGCGTCGGCATGCGAGCCGTTCGCGAGCGGCGCGGCCTGGTCGAGAAACTTGCGCGCATAAGCGATCACCGCGGCGCCGCGCACCGGGTTGTAGGCTTTCTGCCGCTCGGCGCCATCGGCGTCGGGAATCGCGTCGGTGCCGTACAGCGCGTCGTACAGACTGCCCCAGCGCGCGTTCGCGGCGTTCAGCGCATAACGCTGGTTCGATAGCGGCACGACCAGCTGCGGGCCGGCCTGGTCGGCGATTTCGGTGTCCACGTGGTCGGTCGTGGCCTGGACTTTGGCGGGCGTCGGCACGATATAGCCGATGCCTTCGAGAAAGGTGCGGTACGCGAGCAGATCGCGGACCGGGCCCGGATTGGCGCGATGCCAGTTATCGAGTTCCGCTTGCAGGCGATCACGCTCGGCGAGCAGTGCACGGTTTTTGGGCGCCAGCTCGTGAACGAGGGCGTCGAAACCCGACCAGAAGGCGGCGCTGTCGATTCCGGTGCCGGGCAGGGCTTCCGTTTCAACGAACTGGTCGAGATTGGCGGCGACCTGCAGTCCGCCGCGCTGATTCATCTGAGTCATCGACTGCTCCATCTGTTATGGAACCGATGAGGGGGCATCGGTCCGCGTGGTGTCACGGAGTTGCTGCTTTTACTGCGGCCGGCTGGCAAGCCGGCGTGTCAGCCGGCGAGTGCCTGAATACCGGCCTTCGCGATCTGCGCGTCCTGATCCGACTTGACGCCCGACACGCCGACCGCGCCGATCACCTGGCCGTCGACGATGACCGGCACGCCGCCTTCGAGCGTACCGAGCAGCGGCGCGCTCAGAAATGCGGTGCGGCCGTTGTTGATCATGTCTTCATAGACTTTGGTTTCGCGGCGGCCGAGCGCCGCAGTGCGGGCTTTCTCGGTGGCGATATACGAACTCGACGGCGCGCTGCCGTCGAGGCGCAGCAGCGCGAGCGGATGGCCGCCGTCGTCGGAGACGACGATCGAGACGGCCCAGTTGTTTTTCTCGGCTTCCGCGCGGGCGGCGGCGAGGATGCGGGTCGTTTCAGCCACGGTCAACACGGGTTTGCTCAGCATGGTGAATGTCCTGTCTCGTTGAGGGTAGGGAAGTTTCTACTGGTTTTATCCAGTGACCGGTGATGCGGCGCGAGGCGCACGCGCGATATCAGAGGATTTTACTTCCCGGCGCGGTGCGGCGAAACGGCGGCTTCCCTGGGCTGGGCTGGACGGGCCCGCGCTGCCGCTGGAAGCCCGTGCGCAGTGCGCCTTACAATCTCCTCTTCACTGCAAAACCGCGCACCTCGTGCCCCGACCATGCCGACCATTAGCGAACTATTCGTCTATCCGATCAAATCCTGCGCGGGTATCGCGCTGCGCGAGGCGCGCCTGCTTGCGACCGGCCTCGAATACGACCGTAACTGGATGATCACCGATCCCGACGGCGCGATGCTCACGCAGCGTGCCTATCCGCGCATGGCGCTGATCCGCGTCGAGATCGGCGACGCAGACCTGATCGTCAGTGCGCCGGGCATGCCGGTGCTGCGCACGCCGCTCGATGCCGCGCGGCTCGGCGCGGCAGTGAAAGTAGAGACCAAAGTCTGGCGCGACGCGGCCTACGGCCTCGACACCGGCGACGAAGCCGCCGCATGGTTCACTGAATTCCTCGGCCTGCCGGCGCGGCTCTTGCGCTTCAATCCCGCGCGCGAGCGCATCGTCGACCCTGGCTACACCGCGAGCACCGGCGGCGCCACGACCTTTTTCGCCGATGGCTTTCCGCTGCTGGTGATCGGCCAGGCATCGCTCGACGACCTGAACGCGCGGCTGAACGGCAAGGGCGCGCCGTCGATCAGGATCGACCGCTTTCGTCCGAACATCGTGCTGAGCGGGCTCGACGCGTACGAGGAAGACTATGTGGAGACGCTGAGCGCCGACGTGGCGGCGACGAATACCGCCGGCGACGATCCGCATGTCGAACTGCGGCTCGTCAAGCTATGTTCGCGCTGCCCGATGCCGAACATCGATCAGGCCCGCGGCGCGCCCGATCCGGCGTGGCCGAACGAGCCGACCGACACGATGCTCGGTTATCGCGTCAATGCAAACTTCCAGGGCGCGGTCACGTTCGGCAACAACGCGCTCGTCGCGAGTGGAGCCGGCGCGTGGTTGCGGGTCGGCCAGCAGGTCGAGGCGGAGTTGGGGTTTGGTGATTGAGTGGCATCCGCCGGTTGGCTTTGAAGCGCGCCGGCTCTTCGTGATGCGGGGCGGCGGGGATGGTCGAGGTCATTGCGCGCCTTAACCTCGGGCAAGCGCGATGATGAGTCAAACGAAACCTCAGGCCGCATGCGCGACCGCCTCCGCGACTTCTTCGGCTTGCGGATCGTCCGAGCCATAACGCGCATCGACACTCTCGCCGACCGCGTCGCCCACCAGAATCACCGCCGGGCTGCCAAAGTCCGCCTGCGCGGCATCGGCGGCGAGCCGGTCAAGCCGCGTCAACAATCGTTGTTCATCGGCGCCTCCGGCCCACTGCACGACCGCGGCC
Organism: Paraburkholderia sp. ZP32-5; assembly: GCF_021390495.1. Classification (NCBI taxonomy): domain Bacteria; kingdom Pseudomonadati; phylum Pseudomonadota; class Betaproteobacteria; order Burkholderiales; family Burkholderiaceae; genus Paraburkholderia; species Paraburkholderia sp. ZP32-5. Next base: position 2,077,648 of record NZ_JAJEJP010000001.1, read on the forward strand.
GGCGTGTCGGCCGGCAGATGCGAGAGCAACGCGTCGGCAATCTGGCCGATGCGCCGCATCCCCATATAAATCGCGAGCGTCGTGCGGGTCGCGGCGAGCGCGGCCCAGTCCGGCTCGCCATGATCCTCGGTGTGCGCGGTGACGAAGCTGACGCCATGGCAATGACGGCGATGCGTGAGCGATATGCCGAGCCCCGCCGCGGCCGCGAAGCCCGACGAAATCCCGTTGACGATCGCAACCGCGATGCCCGCGTCGCGCAGCATCGCGAGTTCCTCGCCCGCGCGGCCGAACAGCAACGCGTCGCCCCCTTTGACGCGCACCACGTGCAGCCCCTTGAGCGCATAGCGCCGCATCAGACGCTCGATGAACGCCTGAGGCGTCGAGCGGCAGCCGCCGCGTTTGCCGACGCGAATCACGCGCGCGTGCGGCGCGAGCGTCGTGATCTCGGGATTGGCGAGTTCATCGAGCAGCACGACGTCGGCGGCCGCGAGCGCCTTGACGGCTTTCAGCGTGAGCAGGTCGAGGTCGCCGGGGCCCGCGCTCAGTAAGGTGACCTTGCCGGTGTTCGTATTCATCGCGCTGTCCTTGGGTTGTCCGTTGCTGTGTGTGGTTCGTTCGTGGCGTGGTGTTTTTTCCGCGGCTCGACATCTGTCGAGTCGATGCCGCCAGAAAAAACGGCGTCCGCTCGTGAAGATCACGAGGGGACGCCGTTGTCCATTGCGCGCTGTGTCGCGCCGATTCTGCTGCGTTGATCGATGCGAGCCGACGCACCGCGTTGTGCTTCGGCTCGGTCATCACGGCGTCGTTGCCGCGATGGCGTTGCGCATCGTTGATGCAAGGACCAGGCCATCACGTGACAAGACGCATGCAAACCTCGGCACGGAGGCGCGTCAATCATGCGGCGATGGTGCTGAATCCATGATGAACCCGCGCATAGCCCGAACTGAACCAACCCCGCCCCAGCGCTAAAAACTCCGCCGCAATGCTGCGCATCCATGCGCCGCTTTCGCACGCGCACAGTGCTGCGTCGCACCATCCCTGTGCCTTGCCGCATCAAAACGCGTCGCACATGGCAGCCGCCGCGAACTCGCGCGAGATCGCGCAACACCCCGTGCCACAGCGCTCTCCAGCGCATTCTTCGCGATTGGCACAGCCTTTGCATTAGATGTCGCAAGCGGGCCAACGGCGGTCCGCCGCGCGATGCACCAACGCACGCGCTACAGCATCACCGAACAGGACAACGGCGTCCCCCGGATTCAGCCCTCGGCTGGATTCGCGGGACGCCGTTTTTATTTCCGCAATCGCTTTGCACCACGCCAGAGGACAGCGCGCTCATGAAAATCATCGTTATCGGTCACGGGATGGTCGGCCACAAGCTGGTCGAATGCCTCGCGCAGGATGCCGCGCACGGTCTCGACATCACGGTGCTGGGCGAAGAGTCGCGGCCCGCCTACGATCGCGTGCATCTGTCCGAATTCTTCGCGGGCAAGAGCGCCGACGATCTGTCGCTGGTCGAACCGGGTTTCTTCGAGCGCCATAACGTGCTGCTCAAACTGAACGCGAAGGTCGTCGCGGTCGATCGCGAAGCGCGCACGGTGAGCGTGGCGAGCGGCGAGACCTTGCCGTACGACCGCCTCGTGTTCGCGACCGGTTCGACTCCGTTCGTGCCGCCAGTGCCGGGCCGCGAACGCAACGGCTGCTTCGTCTACCGCACCATCGACGATCTCGAAGGGATGCGCGACTACGGCGCGCGCGCGACGACCGGCACGGTGGTCGGCGGCGGTCTGCTCGGTCTCGAATGCGCGAAGGCGCTGCGCGACATGGGGCTGCAAACGCATGTCGTCGAATTCGCGCCGCGTCTGATGGCGGTGCAGGTGGACGATGGCGGCGGCCGTGTGCTGCGCGAGCGCATCGAAGCGCTCGGCGTCACCGTGCATACGCAGAAGAACACCACCGCGATCGTCGACGGCGAAGCGGGCGCGCAGCGGATGCAGTTCGCCGACGGCAGCCATCTCGACACCGACATGATCGTGTTCTCGGCCGGCATCCGTCCGCGCGACGATCTCGCGCGCGCGTGCGGACTCGAACTCGGTGCGCGCGGCGGCATCGTGATCGACGATGCGTGCCGCACCAGCGACCCACATATCTACGCGATCGGCGAATGCGCGCTATGGCAAGGTCAGTTGTTCGGGCTGGTCGCGCCGGGCTACGACATGGCGCGCGTGGTCGCGAAGCAACTGAGCGGCGCGAGTGACGATAGCGGCGATAGCAGTGATAGCGCCACCTTCGCGGGCGCCGACATGAGCACGAAGCTCAAGCTGATGGGTGTCGACGTCGCGAGCATCGGCGATGCGCACGGCAACACGCCGGGCAGCCGCACCTATCAGTTCGCCGACGAGCGCAAACAGATCTACAAGAAGCTCGTCGTGTCCGACTGCGGCAAGTATCTGCTCGGCGGCGTGATGGTTGGCGACGCAAGCGAATACGGCACGCTGCTGCAGATGATGCTGAACCGCATCGAGTTGCCCGAAGCGCCCGAATTCCTGATCCTGCCGCAAGCGGACGGCAGCGCGAAGCCGGCGCTCGGCGTCGACGCATTGCCGGCCGCAGCTCAAATCTGCTCGTGCAACAACGTGTCGAAGGGTGCACTCTGCGCGGCCGTGTGCGCCGGCGCCACCGATATCGGCGCGCTGAAGAGCGCGACCGGCGCGGGCACCTCGTGTGGCGGCTGCGTGCCGCTCGTCACGCAGGTGATGAAGGCCGAGATGAAAAAGCAGGGCCTCGCGGTCAACAACCACGTCTGCGAGCACTTCCCGTATTCGCGCCAGCAGCTCTATCACCTGGTGCGCGTCGAGGGCCTGCGCAGTTTCGGCGCGCTGCTCGCGAAACATGGCAGCGGCCTCGGCTGCGATATCTGCAAGCCGCTGGTCGCGAGCATCCTCGCGTCCTGCTGGAACGAATTCGTGCTGAAAAAGGAGCACGCATCGCTGCAGGACACCAACGATTACTACCTCGCCAATATCCAGCGCGACGGCACCTATTCGGTGGTGCCGCGCATGGCCGGCGGCGAAGTGACGCCCGACGGTTTGATCGCGGTCGCGCAGGTCGCGAAGAAATACGGCCTCTATACGAAGATCACCGGCGGTCAGCGGATCGATCTGTTCGGCGCGCGCGTCGAGCAATTGCCGTCGATCTGGGAAGAACTGATCGCCGCCGGTTTCGAATCGGGCCATGCGTACGGCAAATCGCTGCGCACTGTGAAGTCGTGCGTCGGCTCGACGTGGTGCCGGTATGGCGTCGGCGATTCGGTCGGCCTCGCGGTCGAACTCGAGAATCGCTACAAGGGGCTGCGGACACCGCACAAGATCAAGTTCGGCGTATCGGGCTGCACACGCGAATGCGCGGAAGCGCAAGGCAAGGATGTCGGCGTGATCGCCACCGAGAAAGGCTGGAACCTCTACGTGTGCGGCAACGGCGGCATGAAGCCGCGGCACGCCGAACTGCTCGCGTCCGACCTCGATCACGCGACGCTCGTGCGCTATATCGACCGCTTCCTGATGTTTTACGTGCGCACCGCCGATCGCCTGCAACGCACCAGCGTGTGGCGCGACAACCTCGAAGGCGGGCTCGACTATCTGATCGATGTGATCGTCAACGATCGGCTGGGTGTCGCCGGCGAACTCGAAGCCGAGATGCAGCACGTGGTCGATACCTACGAATGCGAATGGAAGAAGGCGGTCACCGATCCCGAGACGCGCAAGCGCTTCCGCCATTTCGTCAATAGCGGCGAAGGCGACGGCAACGTTGCGTTCGTCGAACAGCGCGGCCAGATCCGGCCGGCGACGCCGGCCGAGCGGCAGGCTTCGTTCGTCGCGATTCCGGTGGTTGCCGAGCCGGCTTGAAGCTGCACCTGAAGTCGCCTTCAACGCCGCATTACCCGCCCGTTATTTCGCTTCACTCATCAAGGACTCAGCCATGAAAAATGAACACCTGCCGCGCGCCTGGACCGCGATCTGCCCGCTCGACGACATCGTGCCGAACACCGGCGTGTGCGCGCTGGTGAATGGCGAGCAGGTCGCGGTGTTTCATGTGGACGGCGGCGATGTCGACGCGAATCCCGAGCCCACTGTGTACGCGATCGAAAACTTCGATCCGGGCTCGCATGCGGCAGTGCTGTCGCGCGGGCTGGTCGGCAATGTCGGCGAGCGCATCGTGGTTGCCTCGCCGATCTACAAGCATCACTTCGATCTGCGCACCGGCGAATGCCTGGAGACGCCTGCGTATTCAGTCAGCGCATTCGCCGCACGGGTCGAAAACGGTCAGGTATGGGTCGCGGTTTGACGCGACGCGCGCCGTTTCGCTCGTTCCTGTTTGTTCCTTTTTTCGCTCCGATTTCCTGACCGGATTATTCGCGCATGTCTGCCGATAGCTCAAAAAGCAGCGTAAAAACCGACGTCAAAACCGTCTGCCCGTATTGCGGCGTTGGCTGCGGCATGGTGCTGCACGTCGAGGACGGCCAGGTCGTGAAGATCTCCGGCGACAAGGAGCACCCGGCCAACTTCGGCCGGCTCTGCACCAAAGGGCAGTCGGCGCACGTCGCGCTGCGCCGCTCGGGTCGCCTTGAAGGCGCGTTCGTGCGTCATGCACGCGACGAAGACCCGGTGCCGCTGCCGATGGCACAAGCGATCCGCGATACCGCCGCGCGGCTGCGGCGCGTGCTCGATCAGCACGGCCCCGATGCACTGTCGTTCTACGTGTCCGGGCAGATGTCGATCGAAGCGCAGTACCTCGTCAACAAGCTCGCGAAGGGCTTTATCGGCACCAACAATATCGAGGCGAATTCGCGTCTGTGCATGGCGAGCGCGGCGAGCGGCTACAAGCTGTCGCTCGGCGCCGACGGCCCGCCGGGTTCGTATGAGGACTTCGATCACGCGGACCTGTTCTTCGTCAGCGGCGCGAATATGGCCGACTGTCACCCGATTCTGTTCCTGCGGATGATGGATCGCGTGAAGGCCGGCGCGAAGCTGATCGTCGTCGACCCGCGCCGCAACACGACCGCCGAAAAAGCCGATCTGTTCCTGCAGATCAAACCCGGCACCGATCTCGCGCTGCTCAATGGGCTGCTGCATCTGCTGCACGAAGACGGCGCGACGGATCCCGCGTTTATCGCCGAATTCACCGAAGGCTGGGACGCGATGCCCGCGTTTCTCGCCGAGTACACGCCGGAAAACGTCGCGCGCATCACGGGCCTCGCGGCCGACGATATCCGCCGCGCCGCGCAGATGATCGGCTCGGCGATCGAGTGGATGAGCTGCTGGACGATGGGGCTGAACCAGAGCACGCACGGCACGTGGCACACCAATGCGCTGTGCAATCTGCATCTGGCGACGGGCCGCATCTGCCGGCGCGGCAGCGGACCGTTCTCGCTGACCGGCCAACCCAATGCGATGGGCGGCCGCGAAATGGGCTATATGGGCGCCGGTTTGCCGGGGCAGCGCTCGGCGCTGGTCGCGCAAGATCGCGCGTTTATCGAAGACCTGTGGGGCATTGCACCGGGCACGCTGAAAGCGGACGCCGGCAACGGCACGATCGATCTGTTCGCGCGCATGGCTGCGGGCGATATCAAGGCGTGCTGGATCATCTGCACGAATCCGGTGGCGACGGTCGCGAACCGGCAGAACGCGATTGCGGGCCTGCGCGCCGCCGAACTCGTGATCGCGCAGGACGCGTTCCTCGATACCGAGACGAACCGTTACGCCGACGTGCTGCTGCCCGGCGCGCTATGGGCGGAAGCCGAAGGCGTGATGGTCAACTCCGAGCGCAATCTGACGCTGATGCAGCAGGCGATCGAGCCGCCCGGCGCGGCGCTGCCCGACTGGCAGATCATCGCGCGCGTCGCCTGCGAGATGGGTTTCGCCGCGGCGTTCAGCTATGCAAGTGCCGACGAAGTATTCGCCGAGATCACGCGCGCGTCGAATCCGGCGACCGGCTACGACCTGCGCGGCGCGAGTTATCCGCGCTTGCGGCAGGCACCGCTGCAATGGCCGCTGGCCGAAGGCGATAGCGCCGAGCGCAATCCGCTTCGCTATCTGAACGATGGCGTGAGCCAGACACTGAAGCAACGCGACGACGGCAGCCGTCCTCGCATCGCGTTTCCGACCGCGAGCGGCACAGCGAAGTTTTTCGCGCGCGCCTATGCGCCCGCGGCGGAATTGCCGGACGGTGAATTCCCGATCGTGTTGAACACGGGCCGCGTGCAGCATCAATGGCACACGATGACCAAGACCGGCAAGGTCGCGATGCTCAACAAGCTGAATCCGGGGCCATTCGTCGAGATTCATCCTGAAGACGCGGCCGCGCTCGGCATCCGCGCGAAGGGGCCGGTCGAGATCCGTTCGCGTCGCGGCCGCGCGATTCTGCCGGCGGTCGTCACCGATCGCGTCAGCGCCGGAAGCTGCTTCGCGCCGATGCACTGGAACGACGTATTCGGCGACGACCTGTGCATCAACGCGGTCACCAACGATGCCGTCGATCCGATCTCGCAGCAGCCGGAATTCAAGTTTTGCGCGGTCGCGCTCAGTCCGGTGACGGTCGAAAACGATGCGGCGGTGTTCGGCGGTGAGCGTGCCAATGCGAGCACTGATTCAGTCGCTCATTCAAGCGCCGATGCCGCTGCTCAACTAGCTACTGCCTCGTCGATCAACGCGGATACCCACGCAGTTGCTCAACCTCCGAGCGCCAAGGATCAACCTATGCGTCGTATCGAAGCACTCAACAGCCTGTTGCAACTGCCGCCCGAACCGGTGCCGTCGCTGAGCGATGCCGAACGCGCCTATCTGAGCGGCTTCGTCAGCGGACTGCGTTCCGCCGAAGCGCAGGGCATCGATAGCGTACCGGTGCTGCCGCCCAGCGCACCATTCGAGCCGGCGAAGCGGTTCTATCTCGACGGTTTGCTCGCGGGGCTCTATAGCCGCGGCACGACGACCGGCACCGGCGCAGCCACGGCATTGCCCCATGTCACGCACGCGGAAGAACCGCGCGAATCGGGCGTGCGCATCGTGCGCGCGCGTCCGAAAGTCACGCTGCTGTGGGCCTCGCAAACCGGCAATACCGAATCGCTGACCGAGCATTACGCGACGCGTCTGATGGAATCGGGTTTCGAAATCCGCACCGCTTGCATGGCCGACTATCCGCTCGCGACGCTCGTGAAAGCGCAATACGTGCTGCTGATGACGAGCACCTTCGGCGACGGCGATCCACCCGACAACGCGCAGGACTTCTGGACGCAACTGAATGCGGACAACGCGCCGCGTCTCGATGGCGTGCACTTCGCGGTGCTCGCGCTCGGCGATCGCAACTACGAACAGTTTTGCGGCCATGGCCGCCGGCTCGACGAACGGCTCGGCGCGCAGGGCGCGCAGCGTCTGATGGAGCGCGTCGATTGCGATAGCGAATATCAGCCGGCCGCCGACGGCTGGCTCGAACGCGTGATCCTGCGCATCAAGGAAGCGGACGCCGCGCTTTACGCGGTGCCGCCGGGCGGCATGATCAACGCGGTGGTGGGCGTGGTGCCGACCAAGGCACGGCCGGCCGCGTCGCGGCTCGTCGGCAATCTGCGGCTGAACCGCCAGGGCGCGGCGAAAGACACGCGCTACGTGTCGCTGAATACCGGCGACACGAACCTCGAATACGAAGCGGGCGACGCGCTCGGCGTGTGGCCGAGCAACTGCCCCGAACTCGTCGACGAACTGATCTCGCTGAGCGGCCTGAGCGCGGATGCGCCGGTTCACGTCGCGGGCATCGGCGATTTGCGTCTGGCCGATGCGCTCGGCAAGCACTACGAGATCGCGCGGCCGAGCGCGGAAGCCCTTGCTTTTGTCGCCGCGCGCAGCGGCAACGGCGCGTTGCGCGAGCTGCTGACGCCCGCGCGCAAAACCGAACTGAAGCAGTGGTTGTGGGGGCAGCAACTGGCCGACGTGCTGCACGAATTTCCAGTGAACGTGACGGCAGCCGAGCTGACCGGCGTGTTGAAGCGTTTGCAGCCGCGCCTGTATTCGATCGCATCGAGCCCAAAAGCGCATCCGGGTGAAGTGCATCTGACGGTCTCGGCAGTGCGCTACAGCAACGGGCGGCGGCATCGCAAGGGCGTGTCGTCGACGTTTCTGGCCGATCGCGCTGGAGACACCGACGTGCCTGTGTTCGTGCAGAAGTCCGCGCATTTCCGTCCGCCGCATCACGGCGACACGCCGATGATCATGGTCGGCCCCGGCACCGGCATCGCACCGTTTCGCGGCTTTCTGCACGAGCGGCGCGCGCGCGGCGAGCGCGGCCGCAACTGGCTGTTCTTCGGCGAACAGCATGCGGCAACCGATTTTTACTACCGCGACGAACTCGAAACGATGCGCGCGAGCGGTCTGCTGACGCGGCTCGACGTCGCATTCTCGCGCGACCAGGCCGACAAGATCTATGTACAGGACCGCATGCGCGAACACGGCGCGCAACTGTGGGCCTGGCTCGAAGAGGGCGCGCATTTCTACGTATGCGGCGACGCGAACCGGATGGCGCGCGATGTCGACACGGCACTCAAGCAGGTGGTCGCGACGCACGGCGGCATGAGCGACGACGACGCGCTCGACTACGTGAGCCGCATGACGCGCGAAAAACGCTACGCACGCGATGTGTATTGAGCGCGAGGTCTCGCCCGGGTGGGCGTGAAAGCGGGCATCAGCAGAGTTCAAAAGAAACACCCGGACGGCACGACGCCCGTGCCTGCTCCGGTTTCGCAATCTGGACGACACACCGGCGCGATTGCATCAGCAACAAGCGCTGGAGCGTCGAGCAATCAGCCTCGTAAGGACCTTTGATGAAAAACCTGATCCACTCCCTTCGAAGCGGCGACTGGCGCGCGCTCGTCGCCTGTTTTCTTTATTTCGACACCGGCTTTACCGTGTGGGTGCTGTATGGGCCGCTCGCGCCGTTCATCAGCAAAAGCATCGCGATGACACCCGCGCAACAGGGCTTGCTGGTCGCGGTGCCGGTGCTGTCGGCGGCGATTTTGCGCGTGACGCTCGGCAATCTGTATCAGTCCGCGCATGGCAAGCGCATTGCGCTAATGGGCGTGCTGCTGTCGGCGATACCGACGATCGTGCTGCCGGCGCTGCAGTCCGTGCCGTCGTATCAGATGCTGCTGGTGCTCGGCGTGTTTCTCGGAGTGGGTGGCGCGAGCTTCGCGGTCGCGTTGCCAATGGCCGGCAGCAACTATCCGCCGAAAGTGCAGGGGCTGGTGCTGGGGCTGGCCGCGGCCGGCAATATCGGCGCGGTGCTCGACGGCTTCCTGTTTCCGCAACTGGCGACGCGCTACGGCTGGCAGATCGCCGCCGGCGGCGCACTGCCGCTGCTCGCGCTCGCCGCGATCATGCTGTACATGTGGGCCAACGACACGGGCATCAAATCGGGCAGCGCGCTGCGCGCGTTCGGCAGCTTCGCGACGTCGCTCGCCGGCCTGATCGCGCTCGTGCTGCTGGTCCAGGCGGGCCTGTTCGGCGCGGGCAAGACCGGCGTGCTGCTGTTGCCGGTGGCCGGCGCGCTGCTCGCGATCGCGGTGCTGCCTAAACGCTATCGCTCGGTGCTCGCCGAGCGCGATACGTGGGTCATCATGCTCGTCTATAGCATCACGTTCGGCGGTTTCGTCGGTATGTCCTCGTATGTGTCGCTGCTGCTGACGGACCTGTATCAGTTGTCGAAGATCGACGCGGGCCTGCTGATGGCGCTGCTCGCCGCGACCGGCGCGATGCTGCGTCCGCTCGGCGGCCTGATTGCCGACCGCGTGTCCGGCGTGCGCGCGCTGACCGTGCTGCTCGCGATCATCGCCGTGTGCGACTTCGTATTCGCGGCCGCGATGCCGTCGCTCGCCGGCGGTATCGCGCTGCTGCTGTGCCTGTATGTCGCGTTCGGGCTCGGCAATGGCGCGACGTTCCAGCTGGTGCCGCATCGCTGGGCGGGGCGTACCGGCTTGATGTCGGGCATCGTCGGCGCGGCGGGCGGCATCGGCGGCTTCTATCTGCCGGTCGTGATGGGCATCGCGAAGGAAACCAACGGCAGCTATCAGATGGGCTTCGCGACCTTCGGCGCGCTGTCCGCCTGCGCGTTCGTCGCGATCGTCGCACTGCGCCGTCCGTGGATGGCCTGGTCGATGCAGACTGGCGTGATGCATGCGCATGCAACCGAGTAAGCCGGATAACGGCTTGTGCGCGGTGTTCGGTGTTTCTGCGTTGCGACGTTGCGGTGTTGTGACGTTGCAGCGTGTGCACCGACGCCGCGCCCGAAAGGCCGGAAAAGACTGAAGAAACACGCTGGCAAAAAAGTGCAGCCGAATGCTTGCACGTTGCGAGGTGGCGCGTCTAATATGCAGTCAGGAGGCTGCATATGAACCCGTCGACCGATCGTATCGAAAAGCAGATTCTGCTGAACGCGCCACGCTCGCGCGTATGGCGCGCGCTCGCCAACGCCGAGGAATTCGGCAAGTGGTTCGGCGTGAACCTGACCGGCAAGCAGTTCGTCGCCGGCCAGAGCGTGCAGGGGCACATCACCTATCCGGGCTATGAGCATCTGGTGATGGACGTGCTCGTCGAACGCGTCGAGCCCGAGCATCATCTGTCGTGGCGCTGGCATCCGGCCGCGATCGATGTCACCGTCGACTACACGCCGGAGCCGACCACGCTGGTCGTGTTCGAGCTGACCGAAGTCGAATCCGGCACGCTGCTGCGGGTCGTCGAATCGGGCTTCGACCAGTTGCCGGCCGCGCGTCGCGAGTATGCGTTCCGCCTGAACGGCGACGGCTGGGCGCAGCAGATGACCAATATCGAACGACATGTCGCGCAAGGGTAGGGCCGCGCCCGCGGCATCCGCCTCGGCGGGAGGGCGTGTCAAGGCTTCGGCGCTAGGCGGCTGTGCCGCGGTATTCGCGGCGCTCGGCGACGAAACGCGCTTGCGCCTGGTTGCCGCGTTATGCGCGGGCAGCGCAATGTCGATCGCGCAGTTGACCGCCGGCACGGAGATCACACGGCAGTCGGTCACGCAGCATCTGCAAGTGCTGGCGGGCGCCGGTCTCGTGCGCGATGTCAAAGTGGGCCGCGAGCGTCTGTGGGCATTCGAGCCCGCGCATCTGGACGCGGCGCGGCGCGCGCTCGAATCGATCTCGCAGCAGTGGGATCAGGCGTTGTCGAGGCTGAAGGCGGCGGTGGAGGAGTGAGCGGCGGGTTTTCGCCCGCGCGACGTGTGACGTGCGACGCGCAAGCGAGGCGGCGGGGCCCGCGTTTTTACGCTCAAACAACGCAAAAGGGCCAATAACTGGCCCTGAAAGCGCTGCAAACCCGCGCAAAAATCAGTCCGCGAGGCGCTTGTCCGCGAGTGCGTTCTGGCAATCGGCCAGCACCTGTCGGAGCAGCCGGGCCTGCGGATCCAGATCGTCGGTATCGAGGATTTCTTCGACCGCGTCGCGCGCCCAGTCGGTGTCGACGAATTGCGCGTGGCGTCTGGCGATTTCGACCGCCGTGGCCGACAGCTTCGCGATGCACAGCCAGTCGGCCTCGCGCGCGCGGCGATCGAGCCACTTGTGCGCGGCCTGCACGTGAAACGCCGCGTCGGGCCAGTCTTCGTTCAGATAATAAGCGCCGAGGCTTCCGCATGTGAGCCAGCACAGCAGCTCCAGGCGGTCACGGGGACTCAGATGTTGGCGTACATCACTCATGGCGACGCTCGCTGCGGTAAATGGCTTCCCGGTGAGGCCGGCGTGACGCCGTCCTCCGCTTTCAATAAACATTAGCACGCGATATTCCCGGGCGGCAATTCCTGACCAACCCTGGCGCGCGGTGCGGGTTGGGGCGGGGTTGGGCGAGCTTGGGGCGGGTGTCTGGAGGCGGAAAACGGAGTTTGGTGTCGCGCGCCGATCAGGTGCTGTGGGTGCAAGGAGGCGGTTCGAGCGTGCGGCGGGACGGGGCGGAACGCCCCGCCGGCGGGGCCGGGGGGCTGGGCAGTTGGGCGGCTTCCTTCAGTTCGCCGCGCGCGTCGCGACGATAAAGAGCCGCGGGAACGGCAGCAGCACGGTGCCATCGGCGAGCGCCGGATAGGCCCTGGCGATTTCGTCGCGATAACGCTGCAGGAACGCGGCCCGTTCGGCTTCGTCGAGCGCGGTGAGAAACGGCCGCAGCGCGCTGCCCTTGAACCATTCGACCACCGCGTCGGCGCCGCCGGCGAGCGGATGGTGGTAGGTCGTGCGCCATACGTCGACGCGCTCGCACAGCGGCTTGAGCAGCGCGTAGTACCAGCCGGCGCCATAGCGCATCGTGCGCTCGACCCCGGTCAGTTTAGCCGCCCACGGGCCGTCGTTGGCGACCTCGCGCAACAGCCGGTGCGCCGGTTCGTCGAGGTTATCGGGCATTTGCACCGCGAGGCTGCCGCCGCCGGCAAGTTTTTCCACCAGCGCCGGAAACACCCGCTCGTGGTCGGGCACCCATTGCAGCACCGCGTTCGCGAGGATCACGTCGTACGGGTCGCGCGCCTCCCACGTCGAAATATCGCCGGCTTCGAAGCTCAATTGCGGCAGACGCTGACGGGCCGCCGCGATCATATCGGGGGAACTGTCGATGCCACTAACGACCGCGCCCGGCACGCGCGCGGCGAGCACCTCGGTCGAATTGCCGGGGCCGCAGCCGATGTCGACCGCGCGTCGCGCGCCGTCGACCGGCACCGCCGCGAGCAGATCGCGCACCGGGCGCGTGCGCTCGTTTTCGAACAGCATGTACTGCTTCGCCTGCCAGTCGGCCAGGGACTCGGCGGGCGATTGGGCCTGGTCGTCGGGCTGCGCGGCGGTGGCTTTCTCCATCATTCGTTTGCTCCTTCGTGGGGTTCGGTGCGCTCATTCTGGGCGGCGCGAAGCGCAGAGTAAAATGAATTTATGATTCCGATTGCTGCATTTTTCTAATGAAAATCGACACGCTCGGTGTGCAGGCTTTCGTCGCGATTGCCGATCGCGGCAGCTTCCAGGGTGCGGCCGATGCGCTGCACGTCACGCAAACCGCGATCACGCAGCGGCTGCGCAAGCTCGAAACCTATCTCGGCGTCACGCTGATCGAGCGGACTACGCGTTCGATGGCGCTCACCGAAATCGGCCGCAGTTTTCTGCCGCAGGCGCGCCGTCTGCTGGGCGAACTGGCCGATGCGCTGGTCGAGATTCGCGAGACCGGCATGGCGCGGCGCGGCGACGTATCGATCGCATGCGTGCCGACCGTCGGGGTCCAGTACTTGCCCCGCATTCTGCAGGCGTATTCGACGCACTATCCGCACAACCGCATCAAGATTCTCGACCACGCGTCGGCGGCGGTCGAGTCCGCGGTACTGCGCCGCGAAGCCGAGTTCGGCATCAATATCGAGCGCGAGCATCATCCGGATCTGGCGACGGTGCCGCTCACCGAAGACCGCTATGTGCTGATCTGCCACGAGGAGCATCCGCTCGCGAAGCGGCGACGCATCGCGTGGCGGCATTTGCAGGCCTATCCGTTGATTTTCGCCGGCGAGGTCAGCGGCAATCGCGCGCTGCTCGATGCGGCGCTCGAGTCGAGCGCCCTCGCGCTGCGTTCGTTCTATGAGGTGCAGCGAAGTTCGACCGCGCTCGGGCTCGTCGCGCAGCGGGTCGGCGCGGCGGTGGTGCCGGCGCTCGCGCTGCAGAAAGGCGCGTATCCGACGGTGCGTACCGTCGAGCTGATACAGCCGGTGGTGTCGCGCACGCTGGTGCTGGTCGCGCGCAAGACCGCGCAACTGTCGCCGGCCGCGCAGGCGCTCTATGACATGATCCGCGCGCAGGCCACGCTCAAAGCCTGATGACGGCACGCCGCGCGCAGGGCAAACTCGCGGGGTTGTGCACGTTCGGTGCGCATGCATTCAACCGATCCATTCCGATCCACTATCTGGCGACCCACCCATGCTGCAGATACTCGGCAAGACCACTTCGATCAATGTCCGCAAGGTGCTGTGGACCTGCGCGGAACTCGGCGTTTCGTTCGAACAGGAAGACTGGGGCTCGGGCTTCCGTTCGACCGACGTCGCGGAATTTCGCGCGCTCAATCCCAATGCATTGGTGCCGGTAATTCGCGACGGCGAGTTCGTGCTGTGGGAATCGAATTCGATCATCCGTTATCTGGCGAACCGCTATCGCGGCGAATGGCTGTATCCGGCGGATGCGCTCGAACGCGCGCGCTGCGATCAATGGATCGACTGGCAGGCGAGCGAATTGAACCGCTCGTGGAGCTATGCATTCATGGGGCTGGTGCGGCGTTCGCCCGCGCATCAGGACGCGCAGCAGATCGCGCTGTCGTGCGCGAACTGGTCGAAGCATATGGCGATCGTCGAGCAACAGCTTGCGCGTACCGGCGCGTTTATCGCCGGGCAGTCGTTCTCGCTCGCCGACATTCCGATCGCGCTGTCGGCGAACCGCTGGCTCGAAACACCGCAGCAGCACGACGATTTTCCGGCACTGACCGCGTATATGGCGCGGCTCTCGGAACGCAGCGGCTATCGCGAGTATTGCCGGAACGGGACGCCTTGATTCGCGGGTTGGATTGGAGAAGGACCGGACGTGTAAGAGGGCAGCAGCGGGCGCGGCCCATCGCGGAGAATCCGGCTTTTCCGCGTGTCCGGTAGCGCGCGAGGACGCTTACATAATCCATCGCCAAATCTGACGAATTTCCTGCACATTTCGCTTCTGCGCAATGCACGCGCCGTCCCCTACAATGGCGGCCTTTTGTGACCTCGAAGGGCTCCGCGATGCGAGCAACGAAATTCGCACTGGCCGTGCTGGCGGCATGCTCCGCGCTGAACGCGAGCGCCGAAATGACCGCCGCGCAATACAAGAAATGGGCGCACGCCGACAACGATTCGATCTACGCCGCCTACATCACCGGCACGATCAACGCGTTCGGCTGGGCCAACGGCGACCTCGTTTCGCAGAAGCGTCCGCCGCTGTTCTGTCCGCCGCAGACACTCGCGATCGGCAACCAGACCGTCTATCCGATGCTCGATGCGTTTTTCGCGAATCATCCGGGCATTGCGGACGATTTCCCGATCGGGCTCGCGATTCTGCGCGCGTTGCAGGGCGCGTATCCGTGCACTGAAGGCAAAAGCGAGTAGGGCGGGGATCAAATGAAAAGAGGCGGGTCAGTTCAAGTGAACCGCCCCGCCTCTTTTTCAACCTCGTTTCAGGTTCAAACAGCCTGCGTCAAACAGCGTCAAACCTGCACCAGATTCGGAATCTGCACATCCGGATTGACGTCCGCTTCGTAATCGATGCCCTTCATGTCGAAGCCGAACAGACGCAGAAAATCGCTCTTGTAGCCGGCGAAATCGGTGAGCTCGTAGATGTTGTCGTTGGTCACCTGATTCCACAGTTCCTGCACGCGGCCCTGCACTTGCGGGTCGAGTTCCTTGTAGTCGGCGCGCAGTCGGCCTTCGTCGTCCAGATGCGGCTGGGCACCGTAGAGGCTGTCCTTGTACAGGCCGTAGACCTGCTCGATGCAGCCCTCGTGCGTGCCTTGTTCCTTCATCACCTTGAAGAGCAGCGACAGATACAGCGGCATCATTGGAATCGCCGAGCTGGCCTGCGTGACGACCGCTTTCAGCACCGCGACGCGCGCATCGCCACCGTTGGCCGCGAGTTTCGCGCGGATGCCGAGCACCTTCTGGTCGAGATCCTTCTTGGCCGCGCCGATCGAACCGTTCCAGTAGATGTCGTGAGTGATCTTCTCGCCGAGGTAGGTGAACGCGGTGGTCTTCGCGCCGTCCGCGAGCACGCCGGCGTCGGCGAGTGCGTCCATCCACATCTGCCAGTCTTCGCCGCCCATCACCGCAACCGTGTGCGCGATTTCTTCCGGCGTGGCCGGTTCGAGCACGGTTTCCTTGATCACTTCCTTGTCGGTGTCGATGCCGCGCAGGCTGACCGCCTTACCGATCGGCTTCAGCACCGAGCTGAACACTTCACCGGTCTTCGGATGCTGGCGCTTCGGCGCCGCGAGGCTATAGACGACGAGGTCGACCTTGCCGAGATCGCGCTTGATGACTTCGATCGTGCGCGCCTTCACTGCATCGGAGAACGCATCGCCGTTGACGCTGGTCGCGTACAGGCCTTCGGCGGTGGCGAATTTCTCGAAGGCGGCGGTGTTGTACCAGCCGGCCGTGCCCGATTTGGTTTCGCTGCCGGCGCGCTCGAAGAACACACCGAGGGTCGCCGCGCCCGAGCCGAAGGCGGCGCTGATGCGGGCGGCGAGGCCGTAACCGGTCGATGCGCCGATCACGAGCACTTTCTTCGGGCCGTTGGCGATGGGGCCGCGTGCCTTCACATACTCGATCTGTTCCTTGACGTTGGCTTCGCAGCCGGTCGGATGGGTCGATACACAGATGAAGCCACGCACACGCGGTTTGATGATCATGAAGCACCTCTTGTCGGAATTGGCGACATTATAGTGGGCCGGGCGTCGGCGGCCTGGCATCGACGCGGGCGGCGGGTAAGGGGAGGGGCAGAGGGAGGGGGCCAGTCACTCGCTGCAACCTCGCAAAAATCGGTACGCTTCCCGCATCTTGGTACGATTGCGCCTTTCCCAGCCGACCACAAGCAAGCGTGAAGCGCCTCATCTCCTTCTTTCTGGCGGCCCTCGACAAAGGGCTGACCGCCGCGAACCCGCTGATCGCGCAGGGCTGGTGGCATCTGCGCCACCCGACGCGCCGCACCGTCGCGTGGGGACTCGCCGCGCTGCCGGTGCTGTTCGTGCTGTACGTGCTGCTGCTGATTCCGTTCACGCCGAGCATCGGCGACATCCGCAAGGCGAAAATCGAGCAACCCGCGCAGATCCTGTCCGCCGACGGCAAGCTGCTCGCCGAGTTCAAACCGTCGAATCGCGAATGGGTGAAGCTGAACGAGATTTCGCCGAACGTCGTGAATGCGCTGATCGCAACCGAAGATCACCGCTTCTACCAGCATTTCGGTCTCGACTGGCGACGCACCGCGTCGGCCGCGCTGCATACGTTTTCCGGCGACCGCCAGGGCGGCTCGACGATCACGCAGCAGCTCGCGCGCAATCTGTACCCCGATGAAATCGGCCGCGCGCCGACGCTGACGCGCAAGCTGAAGGAAGCGATCACCGCGCTGAAAATCGAGGCGTTCTATACGAAGAGTGAGATCCTCGAAACCTACCTGAATACGGTGCCGTTCCTGTACAACGCGTACGGCATCGAGATGGCCGCGCGCACCTATTTCGACAAGTCGGCGTCGGATCTGAACGTGCTCGAAGCGGCGACGCTGACCGGCATGCTGAAGGGCAACAGCTACTACAACCCGGTGCTCAATCCCGAGCGCGCGCTCGAGCGGCGCAATACGGTGCTCGCGCAGATGGTCAAGTACGGCAAGCTCACGCCCGCCAACTTCGCCACGCTGAGCCGCAAACCGTTGCGTCTGGACTTCGAGCGCCAGGTCGAGCCGCCCGGACCCGCGCCGCACTTCACGCAGCAGTTGCGCAGGTGGCTGGTCGCGTGGGCCGATCGCAACGACTACAACATTTACTCCGACGGCCTCGTCGTGCGCACGACGCTCGATTCGCGTCTGCAGACGATGGCCACCCAGGCGGTCACGCTGCAGGGCAACCAGTTGCAGGGCATCGCCAATTCGGCGTGGGGCGCGCGCTCGGGCTGCTCGGCGGACAAGGACCTGATGCGCACGTTCCTGCGCGAAACGCCCGACTTTCGCGCGGCGAAAGATAGCGGCCTGTCCGATGACGATGCACTGAAGAAACTGCTCGCCGATCGCAAACTGGTGCAGAACGTCTGCGATACGAAGACACGCGTGCAGGCCGACTTCCTCGCGATGGACCCGCGCACCGGCGAGATCAAGGCATGGGTCGGCAGCCGCGACTTCGGCGAGGATCCGTTCGATCACGTGCAGCAGGCGCGTCGTCAGCCGGGCTCGACGTTCAAGCCGTTCGTCTACGCGGCCGCGTTCGAAGCGGGCGCGAAACCCGACGACAAGCTGCCCGACAACCCGGTCGAAATCCAGCTAGCTGGCGGCGAAATCTGGAAGCCGAGTGACGAGGACGACCCGAGCGGCCGCGAGATCAGCCTGCGCGACGCGCTCGCGTATTCGCGCAACCGCATCACCGCGCAGGTGATGCAATCGGTCGGCCCGAACAAGGTTGCGCGACTCGCGCGTGCAATGGGCGTGCGCGACAGCCAGCTCGATCCGGTGCCGTCGCTCGCGCTCGGCACGAGCCCGGTGACGTTGAAGGAGATGGTGTCGGCGTACGGCACGATCGCCAATCTCGGCAACTACGTCGAGCCGCTGATGGTCACGCGCATCGAGGATCGCAACGGCAATGTGCTCGCGCAATTCGCGCCGGCCTCGCCGACCCGCGAACTGCCCGCCGACGCCGCGCGCACGCTCGTCGACGTGATGCGCGACGTGGTGAGCCGCGGCACCGGCGCGAGCATCCGCACGCGCTTTGGCGTGCGCGGCGACGTCGCGGGCAAGACCGGCACGACCCAGGGCAACGCGGACGGCTGGTTTATCCTGATCCAGCCGCAACTGGTGGCGGGCGCGTGGGTCGGCTTCAACGACAGCCGCGTGACGCTGCGCAGCGATTACTACGGGCAGGGCGCGCATAGCGCGCTGCCGATCGTCGGCGATTTCTTCCAGCGCGCGCAGCGCTCGCGCCTCGTCGATAGCCGTCTGAAGTTCGATACCGAGCAGCCGCCGAGCTGGTTTGCCGAGCGCGCGGCGAGGTTGAGCGACTGGTTCGGCCATCTGTTCTCGCGGACGCCGGACAGGCCGCAGAAGCAGGTCGTCGCGCGGGCGCCGACGCGACACGCGCCGGTGACGACGGCAGCGCCGGCGCCGCATGCGGGTTCCGCGGCGGCTGCCGCATCGCCGAACGCTGCTGCGTCTGCGCCTGCAGTACACGCCTTGCCGGTCGCGCCGCGTGAACTGCCGCCGCTGCTGACGGCGCCGGACGCGTCGCCGTTGCCGGCGGTAGGCAATGCGGTCGATGGCGAAACACGCGGCGTCGGTGCGCCGGCCATCGCGCCGACCCCGACCCCGGACGATGCGATGCCGCCGGATGCGGGCGGGCAGGGTAGCGGCGGCGCTGGCAACCAGACCGGCAACGACCCCGGCAGCGGCGCGAACTAATACCTCGCCACGCCAGCGCCGCCCGGCGGCTGCGCATGCGGATTCCCATGCGTCCTTTCGAGCGACGTATCGTGATGCAGCAGCAACACCGCCGCCATGCCGACCATCCCGGCGCCCGCGAGGCACAGCAGCCCGGCGCCGAAGCCGCCGGTGCTGTCCTTGATCCAGCCCATCGCGAACGGCCCGAAAAAGCCCGCCAGATTGCCGAGCGAATTGATCGCCGCGATGCCGCCCGCGGCTGCCGCGCCCGACAGGAACGCGGCCGGCAACGTCCAGATCACCGGCAGGCAGCCGAAGATGCCGAACCCGGCGATCGACAGCGCGATCATCTTCTGCACCGGATTGTCGAGCCCGGCCGCGGCGGCAATACCGCCGGCCGCCACCAGCAGCGCGATCGCCACATGCCAGCGACGCTCCAGCTTGCGGTCCGAATGCCGGCCCCACGCGATCATGCCGAACAGTCCGACCACATACGGCAGCGCGGTCACGAAGCCCGTTTGCAGATTGGAGAGCCCGAACGACTTGATGATCTGCGGCAGGAAAAAGCTCAGGCCGTAATTGGTTGCGTTTGCGCCGAAATAGATCAGCGCGATCGCCAGCACGCGCGGGTTGATCAGTGCCTCCTTCACGCTGAAGCTGTGCACGGCCTCGCGATGCTCGCGCTCCTGCTTCTGCCGCGCCATTAGCCAGTCGCGTTGGTCGTCGGAGAGCCATGTCGCGTCGGCGGGCTTGTCGGTCAGATAGAACAGCACCGCGAACGACAGCAGCAACGCGGGCAGCGCCTCGATCAGATACAGCCACTGCCAGCCGCCGAGGCCGCCGCGGCCGTCGAGCGACAGCAGCGCGCCCGAGATCGGGCCGCCGATCACCGTCGATAGCGGAATCGCCGCCATGAAGTAGCCGACCACGCGGCCTCGGTACGCGGCCGGAAACCACAATGTGAGCAGAAAAATGATGCCCGGGAAGAAGCCGGCCTCGGCCACGCCGAGCAGGATGCGCAGCCCGTAGAACACATGCGCGGCCGACATGCCGGTGAAGCGCGCGATATCGGGGATAAACGCCATCGCGCCCGCGAGGATGCCCCACGTGAACATGATTCGCGCGATCCAGCGGCGCGCGCCAAAGCGTTCGAGCAGCAGATTCGACGGCACCTCAAAGAAGAAATAGGCGATGAAGAACACGCCGGCGCCGAAGCCGAATGCGCTCGCGGACAGATCGAGCGCCTTGTTCATCTGCAGCGCCGCGAAGCCGACGTTCACGCGATCCAGATACGCGATGAAATAGCAAAGCATCAGGAACGGTACGAGCCGAATCGTGACGCGGTGGATAGTGCTTGCCTCGAGATCCATCGATTGTCTCCTGCGGTTTTTGCGGCTGTTGTATGCCGAGGTGTTGGCGGGGTCGATGCGAATGGGGTGTCTCAATTAGTGAGCTTGCGTGTGCCTGGACCTGTGCTTGTATGTGCGCGATGAAAAAGCATCGTTACAGACTAGGCGCTCGATGGCGATTCCGGAAGGTCTTTCGCCTGTGCTTTTGCCTGCGTATTTGCCTGTTTCGCCGGCCGTTATTGTTAAGTGGCGCGCAACAGTGTTTTCGGCTAAGGCAGCCTGATTTCCGGGCATCTATTACAGATAATTCAATCCCAGATATCGGTTAAAAATGCAGGTGTTCGCACTATGTTTAAACAGGACTCGGACAGGTTTCCCGGTGTGTCCGCAACGATGCAGGCGAAGCGCGGCGAATCCGTTGCTGATGTGAATAACGCGGCGGTCGGGAAGAAAAGGGCGTCGATGTCGGCGCGTATGAGTGAGCACGTGCGCGGGCTCGTGGTTGCCATGCTTGCTTGCGCGAGCCTCGTCGGCTGCGCGTCGAGTAGCGACGTCGTGGCGAACAATAAGCCCGGCAGCTATACCGTCGCGGCGAGCGCGACCGGTGGACGCATGGCATGGGCTCGCGCGCATCAACTCGCGATGAACGAAGCGCGCGACTATTGCGAGCGGCGCGGGATGCAAAGCAGCGTGACGATGGAAACCGTCAGTGGCGTGCGCGTGATGACCGAGCATGCATCGTCGGTCAATTTCGAGTGTCACCCGAAGTTCTAAACGGCGTTTTTTGAGGCCGTTGTGATTCACAGCAGCGTGTGGCGCGATCGCTTCGGTGCGAGCTGTTGAGGCTAAGGCAACGAATCAGCATGGCTGATGCGGCGAGTCGCGCAGGTTGATCGTCATTCTTCAGACTCGGACGTCTTCGCGTGAGATACACGTCTGATAAATCCCGCGCCTGAAAAAGCGCCTGGCGCGCGGCCCTGCGGTACCGCTTTTTCACGGGAGAGGCGGGCAGGGCGTGCGACTCCCCTCGCCGCGCGCGCCGTGTCGAGCTGCCGCGACATCGTCTCGATACGGTCGCGCAGCAACGCCACCGCGGCGCCGCGTTCGGCCAGCAAAGTATCTTTCTCGACTAGTTGCGCGCTATTTAGCGCATCTCGTGCATTCGACGCCGCGAGTTCGGCCTTCGTCGATGCCAACTCATCGCGCAGTGCGTCGTTTTGCGTCCGGTGGTCAGCTTCCAGCGCGACCGCGCGTTCCTGACTCGCCTGAAGCTCCTTGCGCAGACGCTGCGCGGCCGTCCGTTCGGCTTCGATTTCAAGCAATGCGCGCTTTTCCGCGGCAGCGAGCCGCTGTTCGTTCTGTTCGTGCGCACGGCGCAGCTTCGCCAGCTCCTCGGCGAAATCTCGCCGCGCGTCGGCCAACGCGGTGCTTGCCGACGCAATTTCTTCCTTCGATGCCGCCAGCTGCGCGGCCAGCATGTCATTGGCAGTTTGCAGTTCGACGATGCGTGCATCGAGCACGCCGATGCGCGTCCGTAGCGCGCTCGCGTCGTTCGCTGCCTGTTCGGCGTTTTCCACGGCCTGCTGGCGCTCGTTGTCGTACTGCCGGGACTGTTCGCGCGCCGCGGCGATCTGTGCGTCCGCGTCCTGCCTGAATGTGTCGAGAGCGGCGCTCGCGGCATCGCTCGACAGACGCCACAGCTGCGCCACGAGTTCTCCAGCCGCGGACGCGACCTCGGGCGGCAAATCCGGACGGCCGACGTCGACTCGGGTTTTGTCGCGCACCTCGACCCAGAAATCGCGTAGTGCCTTGGCTGGCGCGCTCATGCTGCCTTTGCGCACGAGCTGATAAAGCCGGTTGGCGGTTGGCGTTTCGCCGTAACGGAAAAACAGCAGCGCACAGACTTCGCGATACAGCGCCTGCGTGTCGGACGCGTGCTCGCGGGCGGCTTCGATGTCGGATTCGAGGGTCATGGCGCGCTGGAAGCTGCTGGAGTGGTGGTGAGTTGATAATACAACGTAATACGAGATATATACAACACTCACCAAATCTTTAACACGACATTAGTACTATAATGTCGTGTTTATGAGAAGGCAGGCTTTTTCAACGTTGATGTCTGTCTATTGAGGAAATTTGGAGCTATGCGGCCGTCAGCGATGCGTCGAGCCAATGAAACTGGCGCAATGCCATGCATTTGTGGCGCCCAACTGGCCGTAGCGGCCGGAACCGGTGTCGGTCACCAAAAACTGGATAGCCAGATATCTGGATAACCCCGTAACGAAAACCTACGCAGCAGCCGGATCGCTAATCAGATCGCGCCCATTTTCAAGGCGCCCTGCGAAGCGCCGCAGGAAGGCTGGCTCGGTATCGGCGGTCACGCTCAGGTCGTACCAGTTGCCATGCGCGGCGACGAGCCAGCTCATGCTGAGTTCGCTGCCGGCGGCCACGAAAAACGTCCATTGGTTTTTGCCGCTGCGATAGGCATTCGATCTGACCGTCAACCGGCAATCGGCATCGCCCGCATTCCGCATGGTCACGCGGACCGCATCATTCGCGATGTCGTAACTCAGCACGGCTTCCGGCTGCGCCGTCTTCAAACCCTGCCTTCGACCGAAATCGCCGCGAAAAATCCGCAGGAAGCCATTCGCACCATGCAACGCAATCGAGTACCTCGTGCCGTTCAGCTGAGACCGCGTCCAGCTATCGGTCAGTTGCGTGCCGGGATCGAGCGCATATCGACGTGGCAAGCGAGTGCCAGCCACGAGATCGTACGCGGCAAACGCCGCCCCGCTTTTTCCGCTGTTGGTGAGCAGAAGCGAGAATTCGCCGTTAGCCGGATCGACGCTGGCATCGGCGCGAAACTCATAAGGCAATGCGCGCGAAGCTCGCGTACCGGACTCCTGCTTCGGCATCGACTGGATTGTCGGAACCGATGGCGCGGGCAACGAGCTGCATTGCAGATTAGCGCGCGCGACATAGGCGCTCGTGTCCGGTAACGCGGGCCAGCTTGCATCCGGCTTCTGAAAATTGAACGCCGACGTCAGATCGCCGCAAATCGAGCGGCGCCACGCGCTGATGTTGCGGCAATGAAGCCGGAATCGTCGCTCGATAAATTGAATCACCGACGTATGATCGAACACCTCCGAACAGACGTAGCCTCCTCTGGACCACGGCGACACTACGGTCATCGGCACACGAAATCCAAGCCCGATCGGCAGACCGTCATAAAGCTCGCCCGTCGTCGCGACGGTGGTCTTCCCCTCGGCGTCGCTACCCGGTGGTGTGGGCGGCGGCAGATGATCGAAAAAGCCGCCCTGCTCGTCGTAGTTCAGCAGGAACACCGTCCGTGACCACACTTCGGGTTGGGCTGCCAACGCGGCCAACAATCTTGCGCTCAGGTCCTCCCCCGCCTGTGGGTGATAGTTCGCGTGCTCGGACAGCGCTGTCGGCGCGATGATCCACGAGACCTGCGGCAGCCTGCCCGACGCGACATCCGCCGCGAAGGCCTGAGCGATATCGGCAACCGTCGCCATGCCCTTACGGTACAGCGCGCTCGTCGGCAGGGCCGATTTGAAGCTGTGAAAGAACGCGAGCGCGTTATCGTCGAAGTTATCGGCCTGCTGATAGACGCGCCAGCTCACGCCGGCCGTCTCGAGCATTTCGGCCACGGTTTGCCATTTGAATCCCTGGGTCGACTCGGCATTGTCCAGCGCCGGTTCGAAGCCGGCGGAAAGACCGCTGCTGCCGCTGAACAGATGCAAGCGGTTCGGGTTGGTCTGCGTAAACGTCGACGCGTAGTACTGGTCGCAGATCGTGAAGGCATCGGCGAGTGCGTAGTAGAACGGCAGATCGTCGCGCGAGAAATAACTCATGCCGAGTCCCGGTTGACGCGCCGTATTCCACGCGTTGCAAAGCCCCTTGTTCCACATCGCAATGTCGGTCAGGTAGCTCATCGACGGCGCTTTCGCGCAGGTCGCGCTGGTGGTCGCCGTACTGATGTGGAATGGCAGCATGTAATGCGTGCCCGTCGGTTGCTTCCATACCGGGTTGCCGTTCGGCAAGCTGATAACGGTCCGGTCGTTGAATCCGCGCACGCCGCGCAGCTTGCCGAAGTAGTGGTCGAACGAGCGGTTTTCCTGCGTGAAGATCACGATGTGCTCGACATCGTCGATCGTGCCGGTCGTGGCCTTTGCCGGCGTCGCCAGTGCGTCGCGAATCCAGCCCGGCAGCCATGCCGCCGCCAACGAGCCGCCCAAAGAGCCTGCCGTGACACGCAGGAAATCACGGCGTGGCCTCGCGCGGCCGCTGCTGCCCTGTCCTGCCGCGTCGGCTTTGCCCCCGCCCTTCCGTAATCGCCGGTGACGTTCGCTGTCCACGGCATCTCCCGCTCAACTATCGCGTGCCGCGTCGCTCGACGGCCCGGCGCCCGGCAGCATCCGCCGCATGACGTGGTCTTTCAGAACAAAACGATGGAACAACGCGGCCAGAATGTGCAGGACGATCAGCGCGAACAGCACCCATGCGAGGATGCCGTGGACATCGCCCATCGCGTGGCCGAATGGCGAGCCTGTCGGGCTCAACGACGGATAAGGCACGACGCCCGCGAGGTGAACCGACCAGCCGCGCGAAGACGCGTTGATCCAGCCAAGCAGCGGCACGAGCAGTAAGCAGATATAGAGGAAAAGGTGGGTCACGCGGGAAGCGAGACCGAGCAACGGCGGCAGGTCGTCCGGCGCGGGCCGGTGGGTCAGCCGCCACACAACTCGCAGCACCATCACGGCTATCAGCGCCGCGCCGACGCCAAGGTGCCACGCTATCAGCCCGACGGGCTGTGTGTCCTTATGCACGTCGGGCATCGTCCAGCCGATCAGAAACTGCGCTGCGATCAACAGCACCGTCAGCCAGTGCAGGATGCGCGCGACGATGCCGTAGGCGGGTGCCCTGCCGTCGTAGGGTTCGATCACTTAGACTCCGCGCGTTGTTCTGGCCGAGCCGAATCGGCCTGGCTCAGGGTTTTCAGATTTTTTTCAACCAATGTCATGGATCATGGCATCGCATGGATCATGACATTGGAACGGCTCCCTAGCGTAACGGCATTTTCTTAAGGATTTCTGACGTCGGGGATGCCGCTGCGCGGACCGCGGACATCAACATCAGTCAGCCGGCGGTCGATGGCCTCGGTGCATATGCTGCGCCCACGGGTTCAACGCGCACCTTGTTGCCCGCACTCAAGCCCCGGTCCAACGCCGCCGCCACTGCCTGCACGTTCGGCTCGGCAATCATATCGACGTGGTCGCACGCCACCTCGACGACCTCCAGTCCCGCGCGAGCCAGATGCCGCCACAGCAGCAGCTGATTGCTGCGGTAAGTTTGCGCGATCGTCCCGTGCACATAGACGATCGGTCCGGCGCGATAAGGCTGCGGGCGATACATCGTCATCGCGACCCGCAACGTCTCGCGCACCGTTCGCAGCGCGTCCGGCATCACCACGTTATGGCTGTCCGGGCGATGTGCCATGTGTCCGCTGCGCATCCGCACGTTATCGGCCGCGTTCGCGAGTTTGTCCTTCATATAGCCGGCGAGTTGTGACGTCGGCACCGCGCGCAGCTTGTGCCAGTGCCAGGCCGCGAAGCCATAGTTGTGCCGCAGCCACGCACGCCAGGGCAGACAGCGTTCGCTTGCATAGGTGTCGATCAAGCACAGAAAATCGACCTGCTCGCGAGCGCCGGACAGTTGTTGCGCGATCTCGACCGCAATCAGGCCGCCGAACGAATAACCGGCCACCGCGTAGGGCCCGGTTGGCTGCACGCTGCGCATCTGCCGGATATAGCTGGCCGCGATGTCGTGCACACGTGCCTGCGCCGGCCGCTCGCCGTCGAGCCCTTGCGCCTGCAAACCTAGCACCGGCCGCGGACTCTGCATCGCGCCGACCAGCGTCCAGCACTCCATCACGGTACCGCTGACGCCATGAATAAAGAACAGCGGCGAGCCGGTGCCCGTGCGCATCGGTACGACGGTCGGCGACGAACCTGGCACTGCGCCGTCGTCGAGTTCCGCGGCGAGACGCGAGATGGTCGGTGCGATCAGCAGCGTCGCGAGCGGTATCTTGCGGCCAGTCGACAGATAGATACTCGCGAGCAGTCTCGCCGCGAGCAGCGAATTGCCGCCCAGTTCGAAAAAGTTATCGTCCCGGCCGATCGGCGCGAAGTCCAATAGCCTCTCCCACTGCGTTTGCAAATGCCGCTCCAGACTCTCGCGCGACTCCCCTACCGGCGCCAGCTCGCGTGTTGCCAGATTCAACGCGGGATGATGACGGATCGCGTCCAGACATTCGGGGTTACGCAGCGCCGCTGTGTTGGTGACCGGCAAACCGCTGATTGCATTGCGCGCGGCGGCTTCCGAAAACTTGCCGTTATGCGTGACCGGCAACCCATCGACCGCGATGATCCGGTCAGGCACATGCGCCGGCGACGCGCGGCGGGCAAGCTCGCGACGCACCCGCGCGGCCAGCGCGGCATTCAGCCCGATGCCCTGTTGCAGCACCAGCATCAGCACGGTGCGCGCTTCCACGGTGGTCGCGTGCCCCTGATCGTCCAGCGTGTTGTGCGCCGGCTGCTGAATGACCATTGCCTCGCGGATTTCGTGGATGTCGTTCAGTACCCGGTAGATCTCCCCGGGCCCGACGTTGATGCCGCGCACATTCAGCACACCGTCCGTGCGGCCGTGCAGGCGTGCGCTGCCTTGCGGCGAGAACTCGATCAGATCGCCGTGCGTCCATACGCCCGGATTGCTCGAGAAGTACGCGGCGTGAAAGGCGGCACCGCTCGCGTCGCCGAACAGCCCGAGCGGACGCGAAGGAAACGGATTCGCGCAGACCAACTCGCCGATCCCGTCGGTCGGCACGCCGTGCGCGCGAGCCTGCACATCGAGTGCAAGTGTCTTGCATTGGGCCTCGCCCGCGTAGACCGGCAGGTTCGGATTGCCGAGCACGAAGCAGCCGAGGATATCGGTGCCGCCCGAAATCGACTGTAGCGGCAGATGCTTCACGTTATCGCGCACCCAGCGAAACTGGGCGTCGAACAGCACCGCGCCGGTCGACATCATCGCGCGCAATGCGCCGAGATCGAATTGCCGCCCCGGCACGAGGCCGGCGTCCTCGCTCATCCGCAGATACGCGGGACTCGTGCCGAACACCGTGACGCGCTCATCGGCGACCAGACGCCACAATGTATCGACGTTCGAAATCGGCCCGTCATAGGTGACGATTTCGACACCGGACGCCAGCGCCGACAACTGCCAGTTCCACATCATCCATGCGCAACTGGTGTGAAAGTACATCCGGTCGCCGGGCCGTAAATCGCTATGCAGCCGATGCTCCTTCAGATGCTCGAGCAAACTGCCGCCGGCACCGTGTACGATGCATTTCGGCTTGCCGGTGGTGCCCGACGAGAACATCACGAAAAGCGGCTGATTGAAAGCAAAGCGCCGCCATTCGAAGCGTGCAGGGTCGCCTCGGCTGGTCACTTCGTCGAGCGAATAAACGCGTTGTTGGACCGTGTCCGGCAGCGCGCCGTCATCCAGACGCACGACACCTTCGAGCGACGACAACGCCGCCGCCAGTTCGGCAATCTTTTGCGCGACCGGCATACCCGCGTCGGCACTCTGCGCGGCCGTGTGCGCGAACAGCAGTCGCGGCGCGAGCGGGGTGAAGCGGTCGAGAATCGTCTCGACGCCCATCTCGGGGGCGGCCGTCGATAACGTTGCACCGAGCGCGGCGACCGCGAGCGCGGTGATAACAGCTTGCGCGTCGTTGCGCATCACGCAGACCACGCGGTCCCCGTCGCGCAGTCCCCATTGCCTGAGTGCATCGGCGAGACGCGCGACGCGCTCGCGCAATTCACCGCGCGTCAGCCGGACTCGCCGGCCGTCCGCATGACACGCGGTCAGCGCGGGCGCATCGGCATTCGCGAGCGCGAAACTCAGCAGATTGTCCGCGTAGTTCAGTTCGAGTTGCGGAAAAAACGTCGCGTGTTCGCATTCATCGCCGACGCAAACCGGATCGAGGCTGCCCGCCCAATCGAGTCCTTGCGACCATTCGACGAACACGCGCCAGAACGTTCGGTACTCCCGCACAGAGAAGTCGTGCAGCCTTTGATAGGTGTCGAGAATCTGGTTCGTGTGCGCTTGCAACGCCGCGGTGAAAGCAGTCATTTGCGACGCGGCGGCGCACTCGGCGGTGTTGATATAAACAGGGGTGCGTTCCAACGGAGCTGCAGCGCAAAGCGATGCGCCAGACAGTTCAAGGCGATCCATCTATCCCTCCATGGAGGTGCGGAAAATGCCGGATTTCATTTGCTCGGAATCTTCTGTCTAACCAATCCTATTTAACGATGCTCGCGCGTTATGTGCGGAAACGCACCATTAAAAAAGGGGCTTTATGAGTTCACCTGGAGAGCCGCCAGAGGCCTTCAATCGCGCACGCAAATAGCATCTCCTTCGCCGATGCCGAAAGCATCGCGACGGCGGGAAATGCTTATTGGATATGCGTTTTCGGTGAGTGCGGGGGGCAGTATCCGTTCCGGGTCATTCCGGATTAAACGGGTCCACGTCAGCGGTTATTCCCGCTTTCTATTTAAATAGCGATCACATTTTTATTCGACAAAACCCGTGCCAGAAATCATCCGATTTAAAGCATGAAAGACCGGTATCGGTATATCGATGAGCAACGCTATCGGCTTTCGCCGTTCATCGCGCGGACCACTTCCACGCGGGGATATCGAGTTCGTCGTCACCCACGATGCGGGTCGCGCCGAGCTGCTTGTCGAGCACGATCGACTGGCTCGCGGTTTCACGTTCGAGCGCCGCGATGAGCCGTGTCGCATGCGACACGACGATGACCTGCGAGCGGGTCGACGCATCGGCGATGAGCCGCGCGAGAGCCGGCAGCAGATCGGGATGCAGACTCGTCTCGGGCTCGTTCAACACCAGCAACGCGGGTGGCCGCGGCGTCAGCAACGCGGCGACCAGCAGCAGATAACGCAGCGTGCCGTCGGATAGTTCGCGTGCCTTTAGCGGGCGCAGCAGTCCGTGCTGACGCATCGTGACTTCGAAGTATCCGTCGTGGTTCGTCACCGCAATTTGAGAGCCGGGAAACGCATCTTCGATCGCCGCATCGAGCGCGGCCGGATTGCCGATCTCCAGGATCGTTTGCAGCGCGGCCGCGAGATCCGCGCCGTCGTTCGATAGCACCGGCGTATGCGTACCGATCTGCGGTTGGCGCGAAGGCGCCGCAGTGTCGGTACGAAAGTGATCGTAGAAGCGCCACGAGCGGATCTGCTCGCGTACCGCGATCATCTCGGGTGCCGTTTTCGGATCGGCGAACTCGGTCAGCATGCTGTCGAAGCTCGCGATCGGTTGAGCGACGGCGCTCCACTCGCCGGCATCGTCGCGCGTGCGCAGTGCGGCGCCGCGTCGATCCACGAGCAACGCGGACGGACGCAACACGGCGCCGCTCCAGATGCATTCACGCTTGACGATCGGATCGCGCTGGAACTGCGAGTTTCCAGGCAGCGGCAGGCCCAGGTCGATCGCGTAGCCCCATGCATCGCCGGCGAAGCCGAGCCGCAGGCTCACGGGCTCCGTGCGCGCCGTGCCCTGCACCGGTTGCTCGCCTGAGAGCATGCCGCGCGAAAAGCGCTCCGGACCGGCCCATAGCGTCGATTGCAGGCCGCCTTCACGGGCCAGCGACGGGATCAGCTCGCCACGCGCGGTGTCGGCGAGCAGGCGTAGTCCGCGGTACAGATTCGATTTGCCGCTGCCATTCGGTCCGGTCACGACGGTGAGCGTCGTCAGCGGCACGATCAATTCGCGCAGTGAACGATATCCGGCAATCGCGAGTGTGGTTAGCATGTCAGGCTCTGGTGTCGATGGCGAATCAGGTGCCACACGATACCAAAGCCGACGCTGCTCGGATCATGGGTTAGACGTTGCGCAGGTCACATCGAGCGCCGAGTTATAGCGTGAGGCCAGCCCCAGATGTTCGAGCAGCCGGCCGAACTCGCCGAGCCGGTGCTTCACATAAGCGGGCACCTCGACGTCCGCGTAATCGTAAAAGCCCTTGCCGGTGCGAATCCCGTCGCGCCCTTCGTCCATATGCCGCGTGATGATGCCGGCCGGTTCGAAGCGCGAATCGATCTCCTTCGCGAGGTAGTGCGACGCGTAGTAGAGAATGTCGCAACCGCCCCAGTCGATAAATTCGAGCAGCCCAAGCACCGAGAAGCGCAGACCGAAGCCCGTTCTCACCGCGGTATCGATGTCCTGCGCGCTCGCGACGCCCTCCTCGACCATGCGGGCCGCTTCGTTCATCACGAGCGCCTGCAGACGCGGCACGATGTACCCCGCCGATGGCGCGCATTCGACCGGCGCCTTGCCGATACGCCGCAGCAGTGCCTTCAGTCGCGCAAGCACCGAGGGATCGGTGCGGTCGTCGCGGCTGATCTCGACGAGTGGCATCAGATGCGCGGGATTGAGCCAGTGGGCGTTGACGAAGCGCCGCGGCTGCGTGACCAGCCGTTGCAGATCGGTGACGAGAAACGTCGACGTCGTCGACGCGATCGTCGCGTCCGCGCTTACGTGCGCACACAGCCACGCGAATGCCTGCTGCTTGGCGGCCATCACTTCGGGGACTGCTTCGAATACGACCTCGCAGTCGGGCAGCGCGGCCTCGGCGCCCGCGCGGTCGAGCACGTCGACACGCGCGAGCGCAACGGCAGCGTCGCGCGTATCGATGCGGCCGAAGTCGACCTCGGTCTGCAACTGCCGATTGATTTCACCGAGCGCGGCCGCCGCAAATTCCGCACGCGCAGCCGCGTCACGCTGCTTGAAGTCGATCAACGTCACGCGCAGGCCGGCGAATGCGAACGCCAGCGCGATGCCCTGCCCCATGCGTCCCGCGCCGAGCACGTGAACGTGCTTCACATCGGCGGCGTCGTGCGTCATGCGAGCCCCCGCGTCAGCAGATCATGCATGGCCTCGCGCGACAGCGCAGCGAGGCCGAGATTTTCGAGCGTGCGGCCTTCGCGATACAGATCGCGTTCCGACACCGCGCTCGCGATGCTCAAGAGCCCCTGCGCCACCGGCGTCGGCACGCCGGCCCAACGTCCGACCGATACGATCAACGACAAACCGAGCCGTGTATCTTCGAGCATATAGCGATGCGCCTTCAGGTCGATGTTCTCGCGCCAGTCGCCGCTGTCGGTCAGCTTGCCGTGCGCGCCGCGTCCATACATCCATTCATCGCCGTCGCTCGCGTAGTGATCGGCGAGCGGAAAATGCGGCGCGCGATAACCCAACGCTTCGCGCACGGCGATCCGCTCCGCGTCGAGCGCGCTCGTTACACGGCGAATCGACGCCTGCGTGCCTTCGTTATGGATGTCCCAGGATTCGAAGTGTTCGAGCGGTCCGGCGTTCATCATGATCAGCGGCGGATGGATCATGGGCCCCGCGTTCATCAGCGCGCCGCTCAACGCATCCTCGATCGGCTCGACGCTCGGGTAGCCTTCCTTCAGCACGGGAAGCGCCCAGTCCGCCGCGCTGGCGGGCAGCACGCCGGTCGGCAGACGGGTCGCGTATGCGCTGATGACCACGTCGTTTTCGCCATGGCGCCGCACCAGATACGGCAACGTACCGGTTTCCGCGAATGCGACGCGCGCGCGATTGCCCGCGTCGGCCATCGCCTTCGCGAACACATAGCTGCCGAACGTGCCGGGCGGCAGATAAACCACCTGGCCGTCGGCGAGATGCGGCGCGAGCTGCGCAGCGAGCGATTCGTGCGTCGTCGACGGCAGCGGAATCACGATGAGCCGCGCGTCGCGCACCGCGCTGCCGAGATCGTCGGCCAGATGGATTGCGCCGCGCGCGTCGCCCACCGGTACGCGTCGCGTGCCGCGCCAGTCCTTCACGTTCAGCTCGCCGAGTTCGCGTAGACGCGCGCAAGCCGCCGTATCGCGTCGCCACCATGTAACGTCGTGGCCTTTTTCGAGCATGTCGATCGCCGCGGCGAAACAACCATGGCCGCCACCCAGTACGCTAACTTTCATTGTTCGCCTCCTCGTGCAATGTATGCAATGTGTGCAATGGCATCGAGATTAAGCGGACGGGCCGCGCGCCGCAGTTCGACACGCGCAGGCACTGTTCAACCCAGGCAACGCAATCGCCACTGAGCCACTGAACCACAAAGCACGCGCACGCATCCGCGTACGCAGCGGCATATGAGGGTGAATCCGTTCTTGCGCGGACTTATTGACCAGCGGATCATGCACGCGAGGCTTTACGCCGTTTCTGTTTCTTCTAGAGCATTGAACGATGGACATTGCGATTCCGCGCACACACAGCAACCGGCTCGGCGCATCCCGCGCGCGCGAGGACGTCCAGCGCGAAGTGGCGAAGCTGCTTTGCGAACATCGGATGGACGTCGCCGGCCATGAGCCGCTGAACGCCGCCGAACTCTATGGCGTCGCGCTGCATCGCGCGAGCCTGCTCGAACTGAGTTATGGCCGCGCGACGCATATCGACGCGGCCGAACTCGACAATCATTTTCTGTTTCGCACGACGCTCGCCGGCCATTGCGAGCTGCAATCGGGCCGCGAGCGCGTGTCGCTGTCGGCGGGCAGTCTGAGTGTGTCGTCGCCGTCGCGCGAAAGCCGCCTCAGCACCGACACGGCCTGCCGCAGCCTGCTGTTGCGCATCGACCGCGCCGCGCTCGAACTGCGTCTGGCCGAAATGCTGCAAAGCTCGCTGCGCCGCCCGCTCGTGTTCGATCTCGAAGTGGGCCGCGCGCACGGCGGCGCCGCGGTGTTCCATTCGACGCTGCGCTATCTGTGCAGCCTGTGCGAGCAGATCGACACGAGCGCGCGAGCCAACGTGCTCGGTCCCGAACTCACGCAGTGGCTGGCCACACTGTTGCTGACGCAATTGCCGCATTCGTACAGCGAGACGCTCGCGCGCGGTGCGAAGCCTCCGCTGCCCGCGCACGTCAAACGCGCGCGCGAATATATCGACGCGCATCTGGGCGACACGCTCTCCGTTGCGACGCTCGCGCAAGCAGCGGGTGTGTCGCCGCGCACGTTGCAAAACGGCTTCAGCCAGTTTCTCGACGTATCGCCCGCCGAATACATCCGCGAGCGGCGCATCGAAGCGGTGCATCGCACGCTGAAGGACGAGCCACAGCGCGGCGTCACCGACGTGCTGCTCGAACACGGCGTGCACAGCTTCGGCCATTTCGCGAAGGCGTATGCGCGCCGCTACGGCTATCCGCCTTCGGCAACCGCGAAGCGCGCCACGCAACAGCGCTTTTCATGAGCCATTCCAGCGATCTGACTCCGCCGCCCGGCGACGAATCGGCCGGCGCGCTGCGCGTACAGGACCTCGACCTGAATCTGCTGAAGACCTTCAACGCGGTCTACGCGGAGAAACACGTGGGGCGCGCCGCGCTGCGCCTCGGCATCACGCAGCCGTCGGTGAGCCATGCGCTCGGGCGCCTGCGGCTGCTGTTTCACGATGCCCTCTTCGTGCGTACCGGCGGCGGCGTCGAGCCGACACCGCGCGCGCAGCGTCTGGCCGCGTCGATCGACCGCTCGCTGTCGATCCTGCAAGCGGTGCTCGACGAAGGCGCGCAGTTTTCGCCGGCCACGTCGCGTCGCACGTTTCGTCTCTATATGAGCGATTTCGCCGAAAGCGCGTTTCTGCCGACGCTGATGCGCGAACTCGACGAACGCGCGCCCGGCGTCGTGATCGAGACGCTGCATATCGACGAAAGCCAGTTCAACGTCGCGATCGAATCCGGGCGGATCGACTTTGCGATGGGCAATTTTCCGCATGCGTTCAGCCACTTTCACCACTGCGAGCTGCTGCAGGAGCGCTATGTGCTGATGATGCCGCGCCGCGTGGCCGAGCGTTACTCGCTCGACGATCACTTCGTGCTGGACGGCGGCGCGCCGTGTGCGCTGCAGTTCATCGCGGTGAGTTCGCACCCGCAGGCGATGGCGCTGCTCGAACAGCACGGGCTCGCGGCGCGCGTGCGTGTCGCGGTGCCCAATTTCATGGTGGTGCCCGCGATACTTTATCGCTGCGATTACGCGTTGATCCTGCCGCGCACCGTGGCTCGCGCATTCGCGCCGCTCGGCGAGATGGCCGCGTTCGAGATCGCCGGCGCGGCCACATGGCCTGTCAATGCGTACTGGCATCGGCGTTTCGATGCGGACCCTGGCCATCGCTGGCTGCGCGCGCTGCTGATGGAATTGTTCCGTATCGGCACGCAGGAGCCTTACGAGAGCTGGCTCGCGATTCCGCCTAATCTGAGGTCGCCCGCGCTCAACGTGTGAATGCGGGCGAGAACGACGACGAGCGCGAACGCGAGCGCGGGCGTTGTCACCCGCGTGCTCGCGTATCTGCTTGCGTGCCCACTTGTTCAGAACGACGTCAGAATGCCCGCCACCAGCGAACTCGCGGTGGCGCCAGGCTTGCCGACCGGCACCCCGCCGCCGCCCGCGCCGTTGATCGTGAACGCCGCATGCTCGCCGTTGCGCACCATCGCCGCGCCGGTATAGAGCACCGTGCGCTTCGACAGCGGATAGTCGAGCCGCAGTCCGTACGAATCGGCGTTGCCCTCGCTGTCCGCGATCTTGCGATAGTGGCCGTAGCTGACCAGCAGCGAAGCCTTGCCGATCGGCACCGTCGCATTCAGTTCGAAGAAGTCGTTGTGCGGATTCGAATAGGCGCTCGCGACCGCCGTCGGCACGTCCGGACCGCCACGATGCCGCAGATAGATAAACGCCGGCTTGATGAAACCGAAGTCGTACGAGATTGCGCCGAGTGCATAGTTGCCGGTGCCGGTCGGACTCGTCGGCGACAGTGTCGCGGCCGTTGCGCTGCTGAACTTCTGCTGCATGTAGTCGACGTCGATCGACAGCGCACCGTTCGCGTAGTTGAGCCCGGCGCCGTAGGTGTCGCCGAGCGTCGACGGCACGTTGGTCGCGCCATTGGCGCCGCGCGAAGCGGTCGCGCGCAACAGTAGGCCGCCGATGCGCGGCGACGTATAGCGCAGCGTATTGCTGGTGCGCAGGAACGTGGGCAGCACGAAGTTGTTCGATGCATTGCCCCACGCGAGACCCGCGCCATAGCCAGGCAGGCTGTAGGTCACGAACGATGTGTGCAGCACCGTATAGGTTTCGCCGGCCTGCAAGCCGCCAAACGGGCCGGTCAATCCGACCCAGGCCTCGCGGCCGAATAGCGCGCCGTTGCCACTGATCGCGCCATTCGCTGAATTGAAGCCGTTTTCGAGCTTGAAGATCGTCGCATAGCCGCCGCCCAGATCCTCGACGCCCTTCAAACCCCATTGCGTTGCGAACAGATTGCCCGTGCCCATCCGCGCCACGTGGTTCGGCCCGAAGTTCGCATACTCGATCGACGTATCGATACGTCCATACAGCGTGATACCCGATTGCGCGAAGGCCGGCATCGCCGCCACGCCCACGAGTGAAATACACCACTTCCAGTTGGTCATCCCTGTCATCCCGGCGAGAGAGTGGAGCGTCGCTTCGTCTGCAAGTGCTCGAAGCGCGTCATGTTGTTGAAGAACCGGGGCGAGTCTAGAAAGGCCAATATCGAACGTCGATCAAACCAGCCGCATATCACTTATAGATTCGATTCATGAGCGTCGGGGCGCGCGGCTAATACGGCCGCGAACCCGCATGCACGCTCGATTTGCGGGGATGCTCCTGGTAAATCCTTTAGGCCGCTCGGTAGTTGCCAGCAGATGTCTGGGGCATTGGAGCCTTGGTCGCGGAAATTTGTTTGCGTACGCTGGCTCGACTCACCCTCGTCCGCGTGCATGCGGCAGGCCATGACTGCAACGACTGCAGCGACCGCAACGACCAAGTTCGCGCTCACAACACGATCGACCCATCGGAGAACCAGGATGACCCCCAGCGTAACCCCCGCACGACGCTATACGTACGAGTGGTACGTCGTGCTGATCTGCATGCTTGCCTATGTCTTTTCATTCGTCGACCGCCAGGTGCTCGCGCTGATGATCGAGCCGATCAAGCGCGATCTGCATCTGACCGACACGCAGTTCAGCCTGCTGCAAGGCTTCGCGTTCTCGCTGTTCTACGCGGTGATGGGCATCCCCCTCGCCTACCTCGCCGATCGCTTCGCGCGGCCGCGGATCATCGCGGCGGGCATCGCGCTATGGAGCGTCGCGACCGCGACCTGCGGAATCAGCCAGAACTTCGTGCACATGTTCGTTTCGCGGATGAGCGTCGGCGTGGGCGAAGCGTCGCTGTCGCCCGGCACTTACTCGATGCTCGCCGACTACTTCCCGAAGGAGAAACTCGGCCGCGCGGCCGGCGTCTATTCGCTCGGCTCGTTCATCGGCGGC
Organism: Paraburkholderia sp. ZP32-5; assembly: GCF_021390495.1. NCBI lineage: Bacteria > Pseudomonadati > Pseudomonadota > Betaproteobacteria > Burkholderiales > Burkholderiaceae > Paraburkholderia > Paraburkholderia sp. ZP32-5. Next base: position 2,114,636 of record NZ_JAJEJP010000001.1, read on the forward strand.
GGCATTGCGTTTCTGATCGGCGGCTATGTGATTGCGCTGCTGAAGCAGGCTTCGATGATCACGCTGCCGCTCGTCGGCGCGGTGCATGGCTGGCAGGTCACGTTCTTTATCGTCGGGTTGCCGGGCCTTGCCGTCGCGCTGCTGTTTATCCTCACGGTGCGCGATCCGCAGCGCAAGGGGCTCGTGCAGGACGCGAGCGGCAACGCGCGGCGCGTATCGCTCGCCGATTCCGCGCGCTTTATCCGCTCGCACGGCAAGACGTTTTTTTGCCACTACATCGGCTTTTCGTTCTACGCGATGACGCTGTTCTGCCTGATGAGCTGGACGCCCGCGTTCTATATCCGCCACTTCGGCATGTCGCCGGTGCAGGCGGGTTATACGCTCGGCACGATCCTGCTGGTCGCCAATACGACCGGCGTGTTCTGCGGCGGCTGGCTCAACGACTGGCTGCTGCGCCGCGGCCGCGCGGACGGTCCGATGCTCGCCGGCTGTATCGGCGCGGCGGCGATGGTGCTGCCGGCGGCCGCGTTCACGCAGGTCGACAGTCTCAGTCTGTCGCTGACGCTGCTGGTGATCGCGATGTTCTTCGCGTCGTTCCCGATGCCGACCTCGACCGCCGCAATGCAAACGCTCGCGCCGAATCAGATGCGAGCGCAGATTGCCGCGGTGTTTCTGCTGGTGTCGAACCTGATTGGTCTCGGCATCGGCACCACGCTCGTCGCGCTGCTGACGGACAAGGTCTTCGGCTCGCCGCTCGCGGTCGGTCATTCGATGTCGATCATCAGCCTGGCTGCCGCACTGCTCGCGACCGTGCTGCTGGGATTCGGCTGCCGTCAGTTCCGTTTGAGCATCGAGCGCGAGCAGCGTCACGCGCAGAGCGCTGATGCAAGCGGGCGCGCGCTGGGTGCGGCAGATGACGTCGATGCCGTGGATGCGGCACTGAACGCGACGCGCGCCTAAGCGCGTGCCTTCAAGCATATGCACTGAGTGACTGCGCTGAGCATGCGATCCAGGCGCACCTCCTGAGCGCATCCCACGCTATGCCCAAGGGGGCATTTCGCGCCGGCCACGACCCGAGCGCGAGCCCCCTATCATGCAGCAGATTCATATCACCCATTTTTGGCCCGAATTTGACCCACGGTTTGACGGCTCATATCGTTGCCCCATGCCGCGACGACGTGACGCAACCGCGTCGCCCGGCATCTCCACAGAGCGGACCCTTCAACTTCGTGCCTGGCCCTCACCATGAACCCTGACGCCGTGAATTCTCAACTGAGCGCTGCCGTCGCCACCCATCGGCTCGCCCGGCCGAGCAGCGCAGCCCGTCGAGCCGTGATCACGGCCGTGCTCGGGCAGATCCTCGAGTGGTACGACTTTTTTCTCTATGGCACCGCGGCTGCGCTGGTGTTCGGCAAGCTCTTTTTTCCGGTCGGCAACGATCCGTTGATCGGCACCATCGCGGCCTTCGGCGGCTTTACCGTGGGCTTTATCGCGCGGCCGATCGGCGGCGTGCTGTGCGGGCATCTGGGCGACCGCTACGGCCGCAAGGTCGTGATGATGCTCACGATGCTGACGATGGGCACCGCGACCGTGCTGATGGGCGCACTGCCCACCTATCAGCAGATCGGCATCATGGCGCCGGTGCTGCTCGTGATCCTGCGCATTCTGCAGGGTCTCGCGGCGGGCGGCGAATGGAGCGGCAGCATCCTGATGATTCACGAAAGCGCGCCGGCCTCGCGGCGCGGCGCGTTGGCCGCATGGAGCCCGAGCGGCGCCGCGTTCGGCTTCGTGCTGTCCACGGCAGCCTTCATGCTCGCGCAGCACCTGTCGCACGACGATTTCCTTAGCTGGGGCTGGCGCGTGCCGTTTCTCGGCAGCGCGGCGCTCGTCGTGCTCGGTTTGTGGATGCGCCGCTCGGTCAGCGAAAGTGCCGCCTTCGCGGAGGTCAAAGCAACGCGCAACGAAAGCCGCATGCCGGTGATCGACGTGCTGCGGCAGTGTCCGCGCGAGGTGCTGACCGTGTTCGGTCTGCGCTTCGGCGAAGGTGGCGCGTCCTACATCTTCTTCGCGTTTTCGCTGGCGTATGGCCAGTTCATCGGAATCAAATCGTCGTGGATTCTCGGCGGACTCACGCTGTCGATGTTTCTGATGATCCCCGTGTCGCTGCTGGTCGGACACATCACCGACAAGGTCGGCCGCAAGCCGGTGTATCTGGTCGGCGCGATCGCGATGGTGCTGGTCGCGTGGCCTTTCTTCGCGCTGCTCGGCTCGGGCGAGTACTGGAAAGTGATGACCGCGCTGCTGCTCGCGAACAGCCTGACGCTCGGCATTCTCGAAGGCGCGCAACCCGCCTTTATCAGCGAGCTGCTGCCGGTGCATCTGCGTTATTCGGGGCTCGGTATCGGGCGAGAGATTTCCTCGGTGCTCGGCGGCGGCCTGTCGCCGATGATCGCCACCGGCCTGCTTGCGTATTACCGAAGCGCGGCACCCGTCGCGATCTATCTCGGCGCGCTCGGCCTGACTACCGTGATCGCCACCTGCTGCGCCCGCGAAACCTGGCCCAAGGCGTTGCGCGACGCGGCACGCCAGCAAGCCGAATGAAGTCTTCGGTCGGGCACCCACGTCCGACCCGTTTCAAATTTTTCCAGAGGTAATCCGTATGCATGCCCTGCAAACCGCCAGCACCGATGCCTGTGGCTCCGATCTGCGGATCATCGCCGCGCAGGACGACTATCCCGAGTACTCCGGGCCGCTTTCGCTCGACGCGCTGGTCGCCGAGGTCGAGCGCCGCCGCGATGACTTCGACGCACTGTCGCACGTGCCTCGCGACATGGTCGCGAAAATGAAGCGCGCGGGGATTTTCCGGGCCAGCACGCCGAAGCGCTTCGGCGGCGATCCGCTGCCGCCGCACCAGTTTCTCGCGATGCTCGAACGCATTGCGATTGCCGACGGCTCGACCGCGTGGGTCGCCGCGTTCGGCTCGGCGAACACCTACCTGGCAGCATTGCCGCTCGACACGCAGGAAAAACTCTACGAGAACGGACCCGACCAGGTGTTCGCCGGCGGCCTTTATCCGCTGCAAAAAGCGCAGCGCGCACCGGGCGGCTTCCGGGTCAGCGGGCAATGGCGCTTTGCGAGCGGCTGCAAGGGCGCGGACTGGATCGGCGTGGGCATCGGCGGCACGCCCGCCAATGCCGGCGAGCCGAACGCCGGCAAGCCGTTCACGGCCGTGTTTCCGGCGAGCGAAGTCGAAATCGTCGACAACTGGAAGGTGGTTGGCATGCAAGGCACCGGCAGCCACGACCTGCGACTGAAGGACAAATTCGTCGACGAGGCCTGGACCTTCGTGCGCGGTGGCGCCGCACTGATCGACGAACCGCTCTATCGCTACCCGGCCGTCGCCTATCAGGCGCAGGTGCATGCGAGCGTGAACATCGGTCTCGCGCGCGCCGCGCTCGATCTGCTCGCGGGCATGTCGGGTGTCACGCAAACCACCACCGGCGCACCGCGTCTCGCCGATCGCGCCTACTACCGCTCGGGCCTCGCGCAAGCCGAGGCGCGTCTGCGCAGTGCGCGCGCGTTCTTCTTCGAGTCCGCCGAAGCGGCATGGCAAACGATTCTCGCCGGTGACCCGATCGCACCGGCCGAGGCGAATATTCTGCGCCTGAGCGCGACGCACGCCGCGCACACCTGCGCGGATGTCGTGATGGACGCCTACAAGATGGCGGGCATCGGCGCGATCTATCAGGAAAGCCGCTTGCAACGGCTCGTTCGCGATTCGATCGTCGTGACGCAGCACGCGTTTCTCGGCGAAGGCACCTATGACGCGTCCGGTGCATTGTTCGTCGGCATTGCGCCGGTGACGCCCTACCCTTGAGCGAGGAGTCCCGCTGCGATGACCGACGATCAAACGCGACTGAGCTTTCGCAACGCCATGGCCTCGCTCGCGGCGGCCGTCAACGTGATCACCACCGACGGCCCGCGCGGACGCTGCGGCATCACCGCCAGCGCGGTCTGCTCGGTGACCGATACACCGCCGACGATGCTCGTCTGCGTCAATCAGTCGAGCTATGTGCATGACGTGTTGCGCGATAACCGGCAACTGTGCATCAACGTGCTCGGTGCGCAAGGCCAGGAACTGGCGCGCGTTTTCGCGGGCATGACCGGTTGCTCGATGGCTGAGCGCTTCGAGCGCTGCGAGTGGCAGCCGGGCCGGCTGGCGATGCCGGTGCTCGCCGATGCGATCGCGAGTCTCGAAGGCACGGTGTGCGAAAACAGAACGGTGGGCTCGCACTCGGTGTTCTTCGTGAGGATCGAGCACATCGCGTTGCGCGACGAAGGCGACGGTCTGATCTATTTCGACCGGCAATTTCACCGGCTCGCGCGCGCGGCCGTGACTTCGGTGGCGGGGTGAGCATGCAGGTCTGTCTGTTTCTCGAAGCGACGGCCGGTGCCGAATCGCCGCTCGATGCCTGCGCGCTGATGCACGCCGCGAGCGATATCGCGGGGCTGGCTCAACTGATCGTGCACGAGCCGGTATCGCATCAGCATGGTGCGGATACGGCACGAGACCCAGCGACGCCGTCGTGCATGCTGCAATGGTATTTCGATGACCTCGACGCGCTGGAACGCGCGCTCGCACCATCAGGCAGCGTCGATCGCGCACTGCGGCGCGCCGCGTTCGCGACGCTCGACGAATCCACGTTCTCGCAGCAGGTGATGGCCGTGCGCAAGCTCTCGCCGCCCGAGGCGATGCCGATGAACGGTTGCGAGCAGCGATGCACGTATATGGTCGCTTACGAAGGCCCCGCCGACGATTTCGATGCGTGGCTCACGCATTATTTGCGGCATCATCCGCCGTTGATGCTGCAATTGCCGGCGCTGCGCGAGCTGGAAATCTACACGCGCATGGACTATTGCAGCGGCCTGCCCTTCGCGCGCACCAACCCGATGCAGCGCAATAAGGTCGTATTCGACGATGCACGCGCGCTCGCGGATGCACTCGCGTCACCGGTGCGGGACGCGATGCGTCGCGACTTCCACGCGCTGCCGCCGTATAGCGGTGCAACTCCGCATTACCCAATGCGCAGCATTTACGGTAAATTCGCGGGACCGTGACCGGCCCTGGTATTGACGCCGACTTGCCGCCGACTTGCCGTCGATGCATGGGCAAACGCCGCATGATTGCCTCAAGCGCCCCGGCACGGGCATCGCTCCCCGTTCGAGACGCAGTGCATGAGCCAACCCAACCTTGCCGGCACCGATCTGAACCTGTTGCGGGTCTTCCTCGCAATCTGGGATCTGCGCAGCCTGACCGCCGCCGGAGAGCGGCTGGCGATCACGCAACCCGCGGTCAGTCATGCACTGCGGCGGCTGCGCACACTGTTCGAAGATCCGCTGTTCGTGCGCACGCCCAACGGCATGGTGCCCACCGATGCCGCGTTTCGTCTGTATCCGCCGCTCGCGCAGGCGTTCGCGATCATCAGCGACGCCGTCCAGCAACTGGCGAAATTCGATGCCGCCACCGCGCAGCGCGTGTTCCGCATCTCGATGTCGGACATGTCGGAGTTCTACTTTCTGCCGCCGCTGCTCGCGATGCTCGACCGCGACACGCGCGGCATTCGCATCGAAGTGACCAATGTGCCGGTGGAATCGGTGAGCGCCGCGATGCGCGCCGGCGAGATCGATCTCGCGCTCGGCTATGTGCCGGGGCTCGACGCCGGTTGCGTGACGCAAACGCTATTCATCGACGAGCATGTGTGCGTGGTGCGCGCCGGCCATCCGCTGCGAAAAACCAAACCGACCCGCGAGGACCTGGCGGCATTGCGCTATGTGTATGCGAGCACCAATGCGACCGGTCACCGGATGGTCGAACAGTGGCTCGACGAGTTGAATCTGAAGCGCGAAGTGGTGCTCAGGCTGCCTCATTTCGTTGTCGCGCCCGAGATCGTCATGCATACCGATCTGGCGATCATCTTCCCGAAGAGCATTGCGCGCCGTTTCAATCGCGGCAAGGCGTTTCGCATTCTGCCGCTGCCGTTCAAGCTGCCGCCTATCGAGATCCAGGTGCACACGCATACGCAATTCGCGGCCGATCCGGGCATCGCGTGGTTGCGGCGAACGCTCTATGACATGTTTCATCAGCCGCAGCGCTAGTCACAGAGAAGTCATCAACAATTCAGCTCTCGACCCCGTGATGAGCCTTGTTTTGCTGGCCCAGAAAATGCGAGGGTTGCGCCGAGCGACGAAGTAGTTCATGGTCAAGCCTTGCGTGAACCTCATACGGCTTGCAACCCATGCACGACTGACCCGACTGAAGGAGATCGACCATGCGCGATAGCGTCGCCAGCACCGAGTCCCACTCCCCCAGCAAATCTCACAGTTCGCATTTCGCCGTAGTCGATCATTACGCCCGGGCCGCGCAGCGCAGGCTCAGCAATTTCAGCGTGATGAACGTGCTGCGCAGTTTCCCGCAGTTCATTCCGAATAGCGAAGGAAGCTATAAGGCCCGAGCGAAGCTCACGGTCGATGCGATCAACCAGACGCTTCCTCTCTTGAGCGAGCTGGCGGCTTCGGTCGGAAGGCCGCGGGCGCCCGTCATCGAAATCGCCGACTTTCCGGCCAATGACGAACAACGGCAGGCCGCGGCTGCGCTGAAGGAGTACCTCGACGCTCGAGGCAGCGACAAGTCGAGCTATCACAGCTATCACCATCTGTACGGTGCGATCCTTGCGGATCGCGAGGCCATGCGCTCGGTGATCGAAATCGGCATAGGCACGCATCATTCCGACACCGTTTCGTACATGGTCAGAGGCGAGGCTGGCGGATCGCTCAGGGCGTTCAGGGATTTTCTGCCTTTCGCGCAGATTCATGGAGCGGACATCGACCGCCGGGTTCTCTTCGAGGAAGAGCGCATCAAGACGTTCTTCGTCGACCAGACCGATCCAGCCGCTTTCGAGCAGCTCGCGAGGTCAGTGCCCGGCGAATGCGATCTCATCATCGACGATGGTCTGCACTCTCCGCACGCCAACATCCAGACGCTGATCTTCGGGTTGAAAAAAGTGAGGCTCGGCGGCTGGGTCGTGGTGGAAGACATCGCACATGACGCGCTGCCCGTTTGGCACGCCGTCAACGCGTTGCTTCCCAACCGCTATCAGACGTATATCGTCAACGAGCAGCACGCGCTGTTGTTCGCGGTGAAGCGCGTCGAATGATCGACACAGAGTGAGCACGCTTCGTGATCTGCTTTGGATCCGGGGCGCGCTCACTGCTACGCTCACTGTTGAGCTCACTGCCGCGATCAGGAAGCCAACTGTATCGCGAGTTCGTCGTCCTTGATGCTGGCGATGGGCTGCAGGATCGAGCTATCGAATTTCCTCGGTTCGCGCCCGTTTGCGAGAAGCATCGGCAGATCGGGGTTCGCGAGCGCGCCTCGCCCAACGGTGACGATGTCCGCGCCGGACGCCAGCATGTGGGCGATACGCTCCGCCGTATGCAGGCCGCCGTTCGCGGTGATCGTCACGTTCGGCGCGTACCGGCGCGCGAGTGCGACGAGGCTGTCACGCGTGCTTTCGAATGCGGGCTGCCACGCTTCGTGCTCGGTGACGTGGATGAAATCCACGCCTGCGTCGCCAAGTGTGCCGAAGATCACTTCGGCGTCCGCCTCGCCGCCTGGCCACTTTGACGTGAAGTCGTTGACCTTGCCCTGCGAGATGCGAATACCGACTGGTGCTGCATTGCCGATGCCGCGCCGTACCGAATTCACGACATCGACGAGCAGTTGCACTCGCGCCCGCGTGCTGCCACCCCAACGGTCGGTTCTGAGATTGGTGTGCGCGCCCAGAAACTGGTCGAGCAGATAGCCATTCGCGCCGTGGATCTCCACACCGCTGAATCCCGCGATGTTGACCGCGCGATGCGCGGCCTGCACGAAGCCTTGTATCGCCTCGTCGATCTCGGCATCGGTCATCTGCCGCGGTTCCGGATACGGCCCATCGCCATAATAAAATGCCATCTGTTCACCCTTGGGCCGAACGGCCGACGGCGCGACGGTGTGCGTGCGATAAACATTGCCCTGACTCAGCGCGCCTGCATGCATCAGTTGTGCGAACACGCGCGCGCCATGTGCGTGCATGTCGCGATTGAACTCGCTCCACGCCCGCGCCTGTTCGTCATCGGCGAGGCCCGGTTGAAATCGGTATCCTTGCGAGAACGCCTTGTCGGTATAGATTCCTTCTGTCGTGACGAGACCGAAGCCGCCCTTCGCGAAACGCGCGTAGTAATCGAACATCGTCTGTGTCGGGTGACCGTATTCCGTGGCGGTGATGCGTGTCATCGGGGCGACTGCGACGCGGTTGCGTACCGCGATACCGTTGCCGTTGTAGGGAGAAAGGATCTGCGAGTTAAAGTCGGTCATTTCGCGGCTCGTCAAGAAAGAGGAAAGTGACTTCATCGTAGGCCGCGGAAGAGCGGAGAAACAGACATCGGAAGGTGAAGCCGTCGTAACACAATTGGATATAAACCATGTTCCTTCCAGACGTTCGAACTTTCCTCGCGGTTGCGTCGGCAGGCAGTCTTTCCGCCGCCGCACGGCAGCTCAACGTCGTTCCGATGCAGGTGTCGCGGCGCATCGCCGCGCTGGAAGAAGATCTCGGCGTGCGGCTCTTTCATCGAACGACCCGATCGCTCACGCTGACCGCCGAAGGTGAGGCCTTCGTGTCTTTTGCCACCGCGATGGCCGATGCGGAGTCCGGTGCGCGCGCCGAGCTCAGCCCGTCGCAGGGGAAGGCGTCGGGGATACTTCGTGTGACGGCGCCAAGTGGGTTCGGACAATCCGTCGTGTTGCCCATGCTTGCAAGTTTGCTCGAAGCCAATCCCGAGCTTCGTATCGACCTCGACCTTTCCGATCGTCAGGTCGATATCGTCGGGCAAGGCCTCGACGTGGCCTTGCGGATTGCGCCGCTGGAGGACTCCGAGCTGGTGGCGAAGAAGATGGTTTCCAATCCTCGTCTCATTTGCGCCGCGCCAGCTTATCTGAAGAAGCACGGACGTCCTTCGACCGTTGCCGACCTCGACGATCACGCCTGTATCCGGCTGAGTGCGGTAAGACGGTGGCCGCTTATCGTCGACGGCGCGTTGATCCGCAAACAGGTGGATGCCCGCCTCACCACGACCAGCGTCGAAGCGGCGCGGACCGCCGCCATGCAAGGTCTTGGACTCGCGCAATTGACGTATTGGGATGTGTTCCGGCAGTTAGCCGACAATTCGCTGGTACAGGTTCATCTGCAGGACGCGGCCATGGAGGATTTGTCGGTCTGGGCCGTGATGCCGAGCAGGCGCTACGTACCGAACAGGGTGAATGTCTTTCTCGGCGCGCTTCAGACTCAAATCGCCGAACTCAGTGAAAGGCATCGCCGCTGACAACGCGTCTCTCCCTTTCCGATTATCAATGGCACTTATTCATCCAGCCATTTTTTATCGATTTGCCTGATCCAACGGATCGCCGTATGCTCGGTCCCAGTCTCCTCGCGCAGCGTGCGCGATCGTTATATCAAGTCCAGCATCCAGCCATTTCAGCGATCGGGTCTCACCATGCAAGCCACTCCCTTCAAGGTTCGCGTCGACGCGTTGCGTGACGAAGCACACGGCATTCGCTCGTTCAGCATCACCCGGCTCGACGGCAAACCGTTCGATGCCTATGAGCCAGGCGCGCATATCGATGTCACCGCACCGTCCGGCATCACGCGTCAGTACTCGCTGTGCGGCGACCCCGACCAGCGCGATGCGCAGTTGTTCGCGGTCAAGCGCGAGAGCACGTCGCGCGGCGGTTCGAGCTCGCTGCATGACGACGTGATGGTGGGCACCGAACTCTCGGTCGGCGCGCCGCGCAACCTGTTCCAGCTCGCTCCGGGTGCGCAGCGTCATGTACTGGTCGGCGCGGGCATCGGCATCACGCCGCTGCTGTCGATGGCTTATCGCCTCATCAAGCAGAGCGCGCCGTTCGAACTGCACTACTTCGCGCGCAGCGAGGAACACGCGGCGTTCCTGCCGCTGCTCGCGCGCGCACCGTTTGCGGCCTATGTGAAGCTGCATTTCGGTGGGGAGCCGGATGCGCTCGACGGCGTGCTGGCCACGTGTCTCGCCGATGTATCGGCCGGCACGCACGTTTATACCTGCGGGCCTTCGGCATTTATGGAGCGCGTGGTGGCGGCGGCAGAAAAGCGCCTGCCCGAAGACGCGATTCATCTCGAACGCTTCGCGGCGGAGCCGGTACAGCCCGATAGCAACGCATCGCTCGATGAGTTCGACGTGCAGGTTGCGAGCACGGGGCAAACCGTGCGCGTCGAAAAGAACACGTCGATCGTCGATGCGCTTGCATCGATCGGCATCGAGGTCGATACGTCGTGTGGCGAAGGCGTGTGCGGGACCTGCATGGTCGATGTCGTGACCGGTGAGCCGGAACATCGCGATCACTGTCTCAGCAAGGCCGAGCGCGCGAGTAATAAGGTGATCTGCTGCTGTATTTCGCGTTCGCGGTCGGCGGTGCTTGTGCTTGATCTTTGAGCGATAGCGCGAAGGCTGTTCGACTTAGCGCTGATAGATGCGAAGGCTGCTAAATTTCCGCCGACTCCAATTCGGTCACGACTGTGCCCCATCGACGTCGTGACCGTCATCGGCTGCGTCTTCGCACGCGTTGGGTAGCTGTTGCAGCAGTTGCGGGAGAGCCGTCTGCACGGTATCCCATACGACATCGAGGTTAATGTCGAAGTAGCCGTGAGCAATACGGTTGCGCATGCCGCGCATACTGCGCCACGGTATTTCGGGGTGTGCTTGCGCGAACGCGGCGTAGCCATCCATCACCTTCGTGGCTGCCTCGCCAATGATGATGAGGCTCATGACGACTGCCTGCTGGGTGCGCTTGTCGACAAGAAAGTCGTCCTTGCCCTGGTCTTCCACGAAACTGCACGCGTTCGCCGCGGCCTGTTGCATGTGGTCGAGATAATCAGAAAGCCGATTCTCGCTCATACAGGCCGTGCCTCCGCGAGTACCTTGGCCCGAAACTTTGGCGGCAAGTCTGCCGGCGTGAGCACATCGACGTGAACGCCAAGCAGCGATTCCAGTTCGTCCTGCAGTCCGCCGAGGTCAAACAGCGTCGCGCCGGGTAGCGCATCGACCAGCAGATCGAGGTCGCTGCCGTCCCGGTCGGTGCCATGCAGCACTGAACCGAAGACGCGCGGATTCGCCGCGCGAAAGCGGCCCGTCAGCTCGCGCACGGCGTTCCGCTTCATATCGAGCACGACGGACGGTCGCATGGGCATTCCCTTTGATCGAAATGGATTGATGATATTCAATCAGGAATAGCGTTTCAAGAACTGTTTCCGAAATCGCCAGGACCTGATTTCCGTGTCGTGCCGCACGCGCAAAATGGCTTTACGAGCCTATTTCAAGGCCATGCCACTCAAGGCATCGAACTATCGAACCGCTCCATGATCCCCTGAATCAGCCCGCGCATCCACGCGATCCCCTCATCCTCGTGAAAATGCTCGTGCCAGTGCATCGTCACCGCGGCCACCGGCAGCGGCACGGGCAGCGCATAGATCTGGAAGCGCTTGTCGAGATTGAACAGATGCGCGAGACGGCGCGGCAGCGTCGCATACAGATCCGTCACGGCCAGCACGTTCGGTAGCGCGACGAAGTGCGGCAATTCGAGCGCGATATTCCTTCCGACGCCCTGCGAGCGCAGCGCGTCGTCGAGCGCATGGTGACTGTGCTCGACCGATCTCACCTGCACATGCGACGCCTCGACGAATTGCGCGAGGCTGAACGTATCGCCGCGCGGCAAGCCGCGGCGCCGCCGCGTCATGCATACATAGGTTTCCTCGAACAGCAACTGGTGCCGCGTGCGCGACGTCAGTTCGGGCAGATTGCCGATCGCGAAATCGAGCCGGCTCGCGCGTAGCGCATCCTCGATCGCCTCGACCGGCAGCGGCTCGACACACACCTTGATATGCGGCGCCTCGCGATGAAGCGCCTCGCAGATCGGCGGCAAATACGCCATCTCCCCCGCATCCGACAACGACATCCTGAACGTGCGCGCGCTGACCGCCGGGTCGAAGCGCTCGGCGTAGCGCAGCGCCTCGCGCACGGTGTCGAGCGCGCGGCCGACGATCGGCGCGATTTCCAGCGCGACCGGCGTGGGCTGCATGCCCGCGCGCGTGCGGATAAAGAGCGGATCGTCGAACAGCGAGCGCAGCCGCGACAGCGAATAGCTGATCGCGGGCTGCGATAGCGCGAGCCGTTCGCCCGCCTTCGTCAGGCTGCGCTCCTCGACGATGGCCTGAAAAACCCGCAGCAGATTGAGATCGACGTGATCGAGTGACGGCATGGCTCGTGGACCTTTATCAGTCGTATTTATGTGAGGATCAATTTTAGATCGATTTGACGCATGAAGCACCACGGACGAGACTTCCATCAACGCAGCGGCGACATCGCTCGCTGTGATCTACCCACTCGCGACACGTCGCGACCACCCCGATACCGAACACCATGAGCGATACCTGGCAGACCATCGACACGAGTACGCTGCACGGCCGCGTACAGGCCGACCGCATCGCGCCTTCGCTGTACTACGATCCGGCGCTGTTCGAAGAGGAACTCGAACGCATTTTCTACAAGACGTGGATCTGGGTCGCGCACGAAAGCGAACTGCCCAAGCCGGGAGATTTCCGCACCACCACGATCGGCCGCCAGCCGGTGATCGTCGTGCGCGACAAGAACGGCACGGTCAACGTGCTGCAAAACCGCTGCCGCCATCGCGGCGCGACCGTGTGCGAAGAGCACAAGGGCAATGCGAAGGGTTTCACCTGCCCGTACCACAGCTGGTCGTACGCGCTCGACGGCACGCTGCGCGCACTGCCCTACGGCGACGGCTACGAAGGCGTCTGCGAAAAGGGCGACCTGCCGCTCGAAAAGCTGCGCGTCGGCATTTACCAGGGGCTCATCTTCGCGAGCTTCAACCAGGACATCGAGCCGCTCGAAGATTTTCTCGGCGGAGCGAAGCCGTGGATCGACCTGTTCATGAAACAGGGCGCGGGCTATCCGGTGAAGGCCAACGGCGAGCACAAGTTCAAGTTCAAGGGCAACTGGAAGATCCAGCTCGAAAACACCACGGATCTGTATCACTTCCCGGTCGTGCACAAATCGTGGATGAAGTCGATCGACGACGAAACCGCCGCGGCCATCACCAGCTTCATGACGAGCGATAAAGCGTTCTGCCGCTCGCTCGGCAACGGTCACAGCCTCGCGGTGCTGGTGCCCGAACTCGTCGATCTCGATCAGGACGACGGCGCGCCGCTGCCCGAGCGCTTCCAGCAACTGGCCGCGCAGCTCGCCGAGCGCCATACGCCCGAGGAAGTGCGCCGCATCGTGCGCTCGCTGATGGGCGTCGGCTTCAACCTGAACCTGTTCCCGAACCTCGCGCTGTCGATGGCGTTTTTCCGCGTGCTGCGGCCGATTTCCGCCGAGGAAACCGAAATTCGTCACGTTGCGCTCGCAATGGACGGCGGCCCGGACGAAGCCAACCGCGTGCGTCTGCGCATCCATGAACACTTCCAGGGCCCGTTCGGTTTCGGCAGCCCCGACGACGCCGAAGCGTGGGAGCGCGTGCAACGCGGCTCGCACGCGGGCCCCGATATTCCGATCCTCGTGAATCGCGGCCTGAACCGCGAAACGACCGCACCGAACGGCGAAAAAACCGCGCACGCAACCGACGAAACCGGCATGCGCGAAGCGTACGCGCAGTGGCGCGCGATGATGGAGGCATGATGGACGACCGAAACGCACTCAACTCGCAACAGATCTTCGACCGCGCGGTGCAATTCATCTGGCGCGAAGCCGAAATGCTCGACCGCCGCGAATACAGCGCATGGCTCGACCTGTGGGACCCGGAAGGCCACTACGTGGTGCCGATCGATCCGCATACGACCGACTTCGCCGCGACGCTGAACTATGCGTACGACGACCAGCATATGCGTGAGATGCGCGTGCAGCGCATGACCTCCGGCTATTCGGCATCGGCCACCGATGCGGCGCGCACGGTACGCACGGTGTCGCGTTTCACGCTGTCGAGCGACGCGGCCGATACGGTCGAAGTGAAGTCCGCGCAGATCATCGTTGCGTACAAGCGCGGCACGAACACGATCTTCGCGGCGGACCTCACGCATCGCATCAGTTTCGCGAGCGGCGAGCCGAAGCTGCAACAGAAAGTGATCCGTCTGATCGATTCGACCGAAGCGCTGAGCGCGATCGGTTTCCTGCTCTAAAAACAGGGGCGCGCGAGAAAACCCGCGCGCCCTTTTGCGATTCGAATCATGCCCACACTCGAAGTCTATTTACCCGCGGGACACGCGGAAGCACGCAAGGCGTCGCTGATCGGACGGCTTACCGATGCGACGGTCGAGGCGATCGGCGCGCCCGCGGCGTCCGTGCGCATTCTGCTGAGCGAACTCGCCGCAACGCATTACGGCATCGGCGGCAAGCGGGCCGCTGACGGTGCGCCGCCCGCGTTGCCGGTGATCGTCGCGATCCTGATTGCCGGGCGCACGCTCGAACAGAAAGCCGCGCTGATCGAAGCGCTGGCGAAGACGAGCGCCGACGTGCTCGATTCGCCGCTCGACGCAACGCGCGTGATCATCAAGGACATTCCGAATACCGATTTCGGTCTTGGCGGTGAGACCGCGAAATCACTCGGGCGCTAGCGCCCTTTTGCGTTTTTGCGGATTCACGTTTTTCGGCTTCACACTTTTTACCCCTGCTTTTTCACCCACGATACGCGCGAAGTCCCCACCTGATCCGCGCGACACCAGCGAGCACAACGATGCAACACGACACGCTTTCTCCCTCGGCCAAAGCGCCTCCCGCATCCGCGTCACCGGCTGCGTCGCAGACTACGCAAAGCTCGCGCACATTGCGACGGATCATCGTCGCGTCGGTGCTCGGCAACGCGCTCGAATGGTATGACTTCTTCCTGTACGGCACCGCGGCCGCGCTGATCTTCGGTCCGCTGTTCTTTCCGCTGCACGGCGATCCGTTGCTCGGCACGCTTGCCGCTTTCGCGGGCTTCGCGATCGGCTTTCTCGCGCGACCGATCGGCGGCATCGTGTTCGGCCATATCGGCGACAGACATGGCCGCAAGCGCGCGCTGGTCGTCACGCTGATGATGATGGGCGTCGCGACCTTCGGTATCGGTCTGCTGCCGACCTTCTCGCAAGCCGGCTTCCTCGCGCCGATCGCGCTGGTGTGTCTGCGCGTCGTGCAAGGCATCGCGTCCGGCGGCGAATGGGGCGGTGGCGTGCTGCTGATCAGCGAGACCGCGCCGGCTCATCGTCGCGGCTACTACGCGTCGTTCAGCCAGCTAGGCGTCGCGGGCGGCTTCGTGCTGTCGGCGGCGGCCTTCTATCTGGTGCAGCGTCTGCCGCTCGAAAGCTTCATGTCGTGGGGCTGGCGCGTGCCGTTCCTCGCGAGCGTATTGATCTTCGGCGTGGGCGTGTATATCCGCCGGCGCTTGCCGGAGAGCCGCGAATTCTCGGCCGCGCGTCCGAAGCACATGCCGGTGCTGACGGTGCTGCGCAACCATCCGAAGCAGGTGCTGCAGGCGATGGGGCTGCGCGTCGCCGAAAACGGCGGCACCTATATTTTTCTGTCGTTCGTGCTGGTGTATGGCAAGGCCGTGGGTGTGCCGGTGTCGGTGATGCTCGGCGGCGTGATGACCGCGATGCTGCTCGAACTCGTCACGATCGTGATGTGGGGCCGTCTGTCGGATTCGATCGGACGACGCCCCGTCTATATGATCGGCGCGCTCGGCCTCGTGGTGATCGCGTTTCCGGCCTTCTGGCTGATCGATACGCATCAGCCGATGTACGTGTTTTTGTCGCTCGCGCTCGGCTTGCCGTTCTGCCACGGCGCGATGATCGGCACGCAGCCCGCGCTGATGGGCGAACTCTTTCCGACCGAAGTCCGCTATTCGGGCATGGCGCTCGGCCATGAAATCGCGTCGGTGTTTTCCGGCGGACTCGCGCCGCTGGTGGCAACCGCGTTGTACGCGAAGGTGCGCGAACCGTGGCCGGTCGCGTTGATGCTGATCGCCTTCGGGCTGATCACCGCGATCACGCTCGCGACCATTCCGCGCAACACGCATGTGATGACGGATGATTGACGGATGAGCCGCGTGCCTGCCACCTGCGGCTCAATCCGGCGCTCAGCCTGCTGCCTGGTTCGGTGCTCAACCCGGCGGTTGGCCCGCGCCCGCGAGCGGCAGCGAGAAGCTGCATTCGAGGCCCCGGTTCGGCGCAGGCGTGGCCCAGATTTCGCCGCCATGCCGCGTGACGATGTTCTTGCACAACGACAGGCCGATGCCGTTGCCGCCCGCCTTCGACGACGAAAAGCCGTCGAACAGCCGGCCATGCGCGTCGATGGGCACGCCCGGGCCGTTGTCGATGACCTGCACCACCGCATGCGCGTCGCGCAGGCTCGTGACGAGCCGCAGTTCGCGGCGGCGCGGTCGCGTTGGACGTCCCGCGCCGGTCTGCGTGACGGTGGCGTGCTTATCGGCGGCATCGACCGTCTGCGCCATTTCCGCGGCCAATGCATCGATCGCATTGAACGCGAGGTTCAGCACCACCTGACCGATCAGCACGCGTTCGACGAACACCGGCAGCGGTGCACTCGCCTGCTCGATCGTCACCGTCACGTCCGCTTCGCGCGCGCGCAATTCGATGAAATACGCGGCGTCCGCGAGCACGTCGCGCAAGTCGGCGTGGGTCTCGCTCGGCTCGCGTTTGACGATGTATTCGCGCACGCTCTTGATGATGTGCGCCGCGTGTTCCGCCTGGCGTTCGGCGCTACGCAGGCCCCAGATCGTGTCTTCGACCGGCGCCTGCTGTTCGAGACGCCGGATCGCCCCTTCCAGAAAATTGCGCACGGCCGCGAGCGGCTGGCTCAGTTCGTGTGCAATCGCCGTGGCCATCTCGCCCATTGCGTTGTAACGCCCTGCGTATTCGAGCATGCGCGCTTCGGTGCGGCGCGCTTCCTCGATGCCGACTTCGTCGGAGATATCGCGAAAGTGGATCAGCAACCCATCGAGATCGTCTTCGATCACGAGCCGCCGGCAAGTGATGCGCAGCCAGCATGCGCTGCCGTCGCGCCGGATCATCCGGTAGCGGCGCGGCGACGACGGGTGCTGCGGCGGTGCGCTGCCGAGCTGTTCGGCGAGCAGTTCGCGACTGCGCTCGCCGCAGTAATCGAATATCGAGCCGGGCGTGTGATGTGCGGCGAGACCCAGCAGGCGGCGCCCCGAATCGCTGATGAACTCGACCGCGCCCGCATGCGTGAGCACCGCGACACCTTCGCTCAGATCCTGCATGAACTCGCGCAGCCGTGTTTCATAGCGCCGCAGCGCCTGGCGCACCGATTCCTCCGCGCTGATGTCGCGAAACTGCACCATCACGACCGCGCGCTCACGCAGCGGCACATAGGTCGCGATCGCCTCGGACAGCATGTCCTGCCCGGTGCGCGAGCGATAACACCATTCGTAGCCTTGCGGCCCGTCGGTGATCGATCGGTCCATTGCCGCCACCGCGATTTCGCGCTGATATTTCGGCTCCGGGCGGGTCATGTCGCGCGCCTTCAGCGGCAGCAGTTCCTCGATCGAAAACCCGAGCGCGATACACGCGGCGCGATTGGCCCAGACGATCGCTTTCGTGTCCGCATCGTGCAGCAGCACACACATCGTCAACGCATCGAGCAGGCGGCGGAAATCGTCTTCGGTGGGGTACGTCATGATCCGATCTGAGCAGAAGCTAGGTCCACGAACGATAGCATCCGCGCCCCGCGCGGCGATACTGAAGATTTCTTTAGACGCGCGGGGAACGCTACTTAAAAATGCGCGCGGCGTCCCAATTGATGCCGTTTTGTGGCTTTCTTAGACTGGGTTCCAGACTGGACGGACGCGGGCAAACGCGCCGTCCAACAACCCAAACCATGCGGTTCAGGAACTCAGGAGACACACCATGCCATCAGTTGCGACCGCCGTCGCGCCCTTCAGCGACTCTTGCGTCGATACTTACGTCACACCGCCGGCCGGCCGTCTGTCGCTCGATGAAGTCATCGACGTGGTGGCCGCGCGCCGCGAAGAATTCGAGCGGCTTTCGCACGTGCCGCGCGACGTGATCGAGCTGTTCAAGCGCGCGGGCATCTACCGTGCCGCGACACCGAAGCGCTTTGGCGGCGACGCGCGCGCGCCGGGCGAATTTCTCGAGATGATCGAGCGCATCGCGGTGGCCGACGGCTCCGCCGCGTGGGTCGCGAGCTTCGGTTCGGCCAACGTGTACCTCGCCGCGCTGCCGCTCGAAACGCAGGCGCAAATCTATGCAGGCGGTCCGGATCAGGTGTTCGCGGGTGGCCTGTTTCCGGTGCAAGCGGTGCAGGCCGTCGAAGGCGGCTGGCGCGTGAACGGCACATGGAAGTTCGCGAGCGGCTGCAAGGGCGCCGACTGGCTCGGCGTCGGCATCAGCACCGGCGATGCCGCGAATGGCGGTGGGAACAGCGGTGCCAACAAGCCGCGCACCGCGGTGTTTCGCCCCGAGCAGGTCGAGATCGTCGAGAACTGGAACGTGGTCGGCATGCAAGGTACCGGCAGTCACGACCTGCGCATGACCGAGCAGATCGTCAGCGACGACTGGACCTTCGTGCGCGGCGGCACGCCGTGCGTCGACGAGCCGTTGTATCGCTATCCGACCGTCGCCTACGCGGCCCAGGTGCTCGCGGTCGTGAACCTCGGCCTCGCGCGCGCCGCGCTCGACGTCGCGAACCATATGTCGGGTGGCCGCCGCACGACGACTGGCGCACCGCAACTCGCGGACCGCGCGTACTACCGGATCGAACTCGCGAAGGCCGAGGCGCAGTTGCGTTCGGCGCGCGCGTTCTTCTACGAATCGACCGACAGCGTGTGGCAGTCGATCCTCGCCGGCAACCCGGTCACGCCCGAGCAGGTCAGCCTGCTGCGCCTCGCCGCGACGCAGATCGCGCGCGAAGGCGCCGACGTCGTGCAGCGCGCGTATCGTCTCGGCGGCACGATGGCGATCTATCGCACGCATCCGCTGCAGCGCCTCGTGCGCGACTCGATGGTGGTCACGCAGCATGCGTTCCTCGGCGAAGGCAATTTCGACGGCGCCGGCGCGGTATTCGTCGGTGTGCCGCCCATTCCCGGTTATCTGTAACCACAACCACTTTTCAAGGAATCCATCACATGTCGGATACTTCCGCGAACCCGTCCCTGCCGCTGCGCGTGCTGTTCTGCTGCGGCGTCACGCAAAACTTCTTCGATCTGCCGCGCGAGAAGATCGGCGAAGTGTGGCAGGCGTACGGCAAGATGCTGGCCGCGATCGAAGCGATGGACGGCGTCAAGGTGCTCGGCATCATGGACGATGACCGCCTCGTGGTCGGCCAGGCAAGCGGCGCACCGTGGACCTTCTACATCATGGCCGACGTCGCGGACTTCGACACCACGGTGGCGGTCTGCAATCTGTACCGTACGACGCCGGTCGGCGAGTACAACCTGTGGCGCTACGGCAAGATCGAAGCGCGCGTGGGACGCGCGCTCGCCGTGCCGCCCGCAGTGCCGGCTGCGGTGTCGTCTGCCGCGAATGCGTGACGCCATGACGACCACCGACGCAACGCGCACGATTGCCGCGCTCGAAGCGCGCCTCGCCGCACTCGAAGGTGCCGCGGCCGCACGCCGCACGATGGCGCGCTACATGGCGCTGTGCGACGTGCCGAGCGGCGCGCTCGACGGCGAAGCGCTCGAACGCCTGTTCACCGCCGACGCGGTGTGGGAAGGCATCGGCCCGCAATACACGAGCAAGTTCGGGCGGCTCGAAGGACGCGAGGCGATCGTCGCGATGCTCGCGCGCTATCTGCCGCCCACGCCGCACTTCGCGACCAACGTGCATTTCCTGACGTCCGAGAGCATCGATATGCCGAGTCCGACGCATGCGAAGGGACGCTGGATCATGTTGCAGGCGTCTGGCTATGTCGATGAGCGCGCAGAGCTGATCGGCGCGCGGCTGGAGGTCGATTTCGTGCCCGCGCCCAATGCATCCGATACGTCGGAATGGCTGATCGCGCACTTTCGCACCGAGCGTCTGTTCGATGCGCCGTGGCGCGTGTCGCCGCGCCCTGCTCCGCTGTCCGAATGACCCGTCTCACGGAACCCAAGGAACCAAAGGAACCGAATCGATGAGCGCTTTGATCAGTAGTTTCTCGCTTGGCGGCGACGGCCCCACGATCGCCATCAAGGACACCATCGACATTGCCGGCATGCGCACGACCGGTGCCAGCCGCGCGCTCGCCGATGCCGCGCCCGCGCAACAGCATGCGCAAGTCGTGCAGTTGCTGCTCGACGCGAACTGGCGGATCGTCGGCAAGGCCAACATGCACGAACTCGCGTTCGGCATGACCGGCATCAACGACTACACCGGCACGCCGGTCAATCCGCAGGACGCGACGCGCATTCCGGGCGGCTCATCCAGCGGCTCGGCTTCGGCAGTCGGCCTCGGGCTCGCGGATGCGGCGCTCGGCACCGATACCGGAGGCTCGATTCGCGGCCCCGCCGCGTGCTGCGGCGTGACCGGCCTGAAGCCGACGTTCGGTCGCGTGTCGCGGCGCGGCGTCGCGCCCGCTGAATCGACGCTCGATTGCGTCGGTCCATTCGCGCGCGAGATGCGGATGATCGTCGACACGATGGCCGTGATCGCGCCGGGATTCGATCGCGACGCCGCGTTGAAACAGGTGGCGACATGCCGCGTCGGCGTCGCGAATGTCGATGCGCAAGCGGCTTTGCTCACCGCGGTCGCACGCGCGCCGCAGCGCGCGGGTTTTACGTCACAGGCCATCGAACTCACGGGCCTCATCGAGGCATTCCAGGCGGGCATCGCGATCATCAACGCGGAAACGTATGCCGCGTTCGGTCATCTCGTCGATAGCGGCAAGCTCGGCGCCGATCTCGACGCGCGTTTGCGCGCCGCTTTGGCGACGACGCCGGAGCAGTTGAGCGCGGCCGAGCGCGTGCGCCGCAGCTTCACCGAGGCGGTCGATCGCGCGCTCGATAGTGTCGATGTGATCGTGATGCCGACGCTGCCCGCATTGCCGATCACGCTCGATGAAGCGCGGCGCGGCGTGCCGGTGATTGCGATGTCATCGCTGATTCGGCCGTTCAATCTCAGTGGTCATCCGGCGTTGAGCCTGCCGCTGCCGCTCGACGGTACGCCGTTGAAAGCCGGCCTGCAGATCATCGGACGCCATGGCGCCGACGAGCAGGTGTGCGCGGCTGCGGCCGCGTTTGAAGCTGCGCTTGCTGGCTGAACCACGCGGCGGATCGAGTCCGCTGAAATTCTCCAAGGAATACACAACCCTATGTCCAGCAGAGTCGTTCTCGTTACCGGCGCGGCGCGCGGCCTCGGTGCCGTTATCGCCGCGCGTTTTCATGCAGCCGGCTACTGTGTCGCGCTCGGCGACATCGCCATCGAAGCGGCCAACGTAGTTGCGCGCGAGTTGAGCGCCGCCGGGTCGAGCGCGTTCGCGCTGAAGCTCGATGTCACGTCGAAGCAGGATTTCGTCGATGCGCGCGATGCGATCGTCGCGCGCTGGGGCCGCATCGATGCGCTCGTCAACAACGCGGGGGCATCGAAAGTCGTGCCGGTGATGGACATCACCGCCGAGCAGTTCGATCAGGTCATCGACGTCAACCTGCGCAGTGTGCTGTTCGGCTGCCAGGTCTTCGGCCGGCACTTCGCGAATCAGCGCGAAGGACGCATCGTCAACATCGCGTCGCTTGCCGGCCAGAACGGCGGCTCCGCGACCGGCGCGCACTATGCGGCGGCCAAGGGCGGCGCGATTACGCTGACGAAGGTATTCGCGCGAGACCTCGCCGCCTCGGGCGTGACGGTCAATGCGATCTCGCCGGGACCGCTCGATTTGCCGATCGTGCACGAAAGCGTGCCCGCGGAAAAACTCGCGGCGGTAATCGCGAATATTCCAGCGGGACGTCTGGGTGCCGCCGATTACATCGCCGATGCCGCCGTTCTGCTCGCGTCAGGCAATGCGTATTTCGCCAACGGCGCGTGCTGGGACATCAATGGCGGCCTGTATATGCGGTAACGCGTGAGTTGCTGCCCGCGCGCTACGCGCGGGCCTTTGATGCGACACGGCACAAGCATCGCCGGTGCGCGTACGTCCATGGGCGCACGCGCATACACCCATTTTTACGGCGTATTCGTCGGCGCGTCCTGATCCCATACCGCCATCACGTCGCGCACGAGCGTCGCGATCGATGCGACGCCGAGCTTGTCCTTGATGCTCGCGCGATGCACGTCGACCGTCTTCACGCTGATATCGAGGTCCGCCGCGATGCGCTTGCTGCCCTTGCCGTCGATCACGCCACGCAGCACCTCGTTCTCGCGCGCGGTCAGCGAGTTGAGACGCTTGCGCAGATCGCGCCGCTTCTGGTCGGCCGCATGACGCTGCGTGGCGAGCTTCATCGCGCGTTGCACGCGATCGAGCATCTGCTGCGAGTTATAGGGCTTTTCGACGAAATCGATCGCGCCGTTCTGCAGCGCGCGCACCGACATCGGAATATCGCCGTGGCCGCTGACGAAAATGGTCGGCAACGTTGCGCCGCGACGGTTCAGTTCCGTCTGCACATCGAAGCCGCCTGTCTCCGGCATGCGCACGTCGAGCACCAGGCATGCGGGGATGTCCGGATCGAAGGCGCGCAGGAAGTCGCTTGCGCTGGCAAAGCCTTCCGACTTGACGCCGACCGACTCCAGCAACCATGCCAACGAGGTGCGCATGCCGTTGTCGTCGTCGACGATATAGACGACCGGCGCGGGTAAAGTCACTTGCTCTGTCTCCGTTCTGGTTATGTGCAAAATGCGTGCGAAACACGTGCGAGACACGTACAAAACGCGCGCGAGACGAGCGTTGTGCAGCCTCGTTTGATCGTCGCGTTATCGCAGTTTAAATTTAATCATAACCAGGCGAAAAAGCCCTGAAAAGCGGTGCCGCGTAGTATTTGCGCGGTAATTTCCCCAGGCGTGTCCGCGGTGCTCGCGTGCCTCCTGGTGAAACCTTTAGACGACTCGGGAGCGACGCCAGCGCGCGGGCGATTCGCGACAATTTTTTTCGCGCGATGCTTGCCGTACGCTTGAATCATCGTTGGCGCGGCTCACGAAGTGTCTGTGATGTGAGACGAACGCCGATATCCAGGAAGGCAATGCCACTGCACGGAACAACACCCATGTCCAATTCATCTAGTGCGACCCCGCTTCCGGTGAGCGATGAGCGCAAGCAATTTCGCCAGGCGATGGCGCATCTGTCGGCGGCCGTCAACGTGATCACGACAGCCGGGCCGTTCGGCCGTTGCGGCATTACCGCAAGCGCCGTGTGTTCGGTGACGGATTCGCCGCCGACGCTGCTGGTTTGCCTGAACCGTTCCAGCGCGATGCACACCGTGTTCGCGGGCAATCGCCACATCTGCGTGAACGTGCTGCCCGGCGAACACGAACTGCTCGCGAAGCACTTTGCGGGGCTCACGCAACTGCCGATGGACGCGCGCTTCGATCTGCCGGTGTGGGACGAAGGCGAACACGGCGTGCCGGTGCTGCGCGATGCGCTCGCGAGCTTGCAGGGAGAGATCGTCGAGTGCAAGGACGTCGGCTCGCACTCGGTCATCTTCGTGGAGGCTACGCAGATTCGCGTGCGCAGCGATGGCGATGGGCTCGTGTACTTCGATCGCAATTTCCATCGGCTCGCGCGGCTGTGCGCTGCGTAGACGTGAAGCCTCGCGCGTGCTGGTGAAACCTTTAGTTCGATGAGGACATTCACTATTCACGCTACCGCTCGCACGCATGGTTTGCTCGCGCGCTCACGGGTACCCTGCTCCTGAAGTGCTATGCGTCACATACGCTGTCGGGCAGCGAAGTCTGGGTGATTCGTCAGAAGAAAAAGCGCTTCATAGCAGGCTTCACGAGCGAAAAGCCGCCGGCGGTGCCGCTCGATATAGGTCGAAAAACCACAAGGAGACATCCCCCGCCGGCAAGCCAGGGCCATCCCCGACTTGCCAACCGGCATGGCGCGCTGCATCCTTCGCAGCAAATTAACCGACTCACTGGTCGGTGAAAAGAGGCCAGGCTTCACGCCCCCCGATCGATTTCGCGATTTATCCCACCAGCATGCAGCTCGAGAATCACACCCTTACCGACGCCGGCGAACACGCGGCGCTGCTTTCCGGCTGGGAACAGCAGTATTTTCAGCTCGACTGCGGGCAATTTCATGGTCGGCTTCAGCAAATCGGCGTGGACGGCATCCACGTGTTTTATGAATCGGTGAATCGCCGTATCGTGCAACAGGGCAGCACGCCGAGCGACATGCTGGTGTTCGGCGTCGTGCTCGATGCGAACTCGCCGGTGACTTTCGCGGACCGTTCCGTCACTGCCGATTCGATGATCTGCGCGCGAGCCAACCGCGAGTTCGTGCTGCATTTCCCGGGCGAAACCGCGTTGCTCGGCGTCGGCGTGAGGCAGCCGTTCCTCGACGAACATCCGGAACTGGCTGCGCGTCTCGAAAGCTACATATCGGGCAAGAGCTCGGTGATTCCACTCGCGCTCAGCGCGCGCGAACAGTTCATCGCGCTGTGGCGCCACGTTACCGACGAAGCGTTTGCGCTGAACCAGTTCGCGCAGCCGGATCTCGCGCAGCGCTGCGTATCGGCGCAGATTCTCGACATGCTCGACTCGCTGGTCGAGAGCGACAGCCGCGACGCAAAGGCCGACATCACGTGGATGTCGCATAGCGACGTGGTGGCACGCGCCCACGACATGATCGTCGCGCGGCCGCTGGAACCGGTGACCGTGCAGGAACTGTGCGAAGCGCTGCGAATCAGCCGCCGCACCGTGCAGACGAGTTTCCGTCTCGTGACCGGCAAATCGCCGGTCGAATATATGCGCGCGATCCGTCTGAATCACGTGCGCCAGTTGCTGCGCAAATCGCCGTCCACCGAGCTGACCGTGCGCGATGCGGCGCAACGGTGGGGCTTTTTTCACTCGGGGCACTTTACGCAGGACTATCGGGATCTGTTCGATGCGATGCCGTCGGATAATCGGCCGCGGTGATGGGGTGGGTTGTTGTGCGTGCGGATCAAGTCCTAACGGGTCGATTCAAGCGACCGGATTGGGTGCATACGCATAAACGTTAATCCCACCCGCCAGCCCGATCGGATCGCGACTGATGAACCACCCGAATTGAGGATTGTGGTACCGCCGCAGGTTGTAATGCCACTACGTCTCAAATGCGTCGCTCAGCGAGTGAGCACTACAAGCAACCTCCTCCGCGTCGAATGATTGCTCCTCAGTATGTTGTCCGCGTTCGCTGTAATAGACCAACCAACATAGTTTTCCACGAGGCAAAGAGCTTCGTCCTTGTCACTTTCAACGCAATAACTGTCCCGTGGGGCGGACAGCGAATCTAGTACGTTCTGCAGTTCTTGCCTATTCAGCACACGTCCTTTTTAAATGACTCGCTTCTACTAAGCTACCGACGGACCTAGCCACTATGTCGCGAGCGCAGTGCACTTTGTGAGCCGCAAGGGGGCAATCCATCACGTGGGATTGGGCGCATGAGCATACAAAGGGCCTCGTTGCATAGCAGCCCTCGTTAGTTCTCGCCTTTGATACGAAACGCCTCTTTGAGCGTTACTTCATCGTCAATATCCCCATCTTCGAAACATCTGACTGGCCTACCTTCCAGTGCGTCCTGCAACAAGCGATACAAACATGGCGATCTAAAATTAACCTTCAGCCACAACGACTTCTCGTCTTCCTGCATCAAGCAGGCGTCATACTCTGCCGAGCTTTTAAGCTCGCTATCCTTTAAACATATCTCTTGTCCTTGCCCCCTAATGCATGCAGCACTTGCTCTCAATACATCCATAACATGCCGCGCTGAAGACACATCAGTAAATATCAACCGATATTCGTAGCTCATGATCCGTGTGGCCTTCCTCGAACTGCTGGTAGATCCGCAGGGTTTCGGATGCCGATGTGCGTTTCATTCGGATCTAACGACACTATCCCTCGATCATTAAGCTGATTTCCTGAGGGATCCTCTTTGTGAACATATGCATTATTGCCAGATTTGTACGAGCACGGGTGCTTGTTTCCATACTTGTGCACCCGGACCTCTGAGCTATCGGCATGTTTCCACGTCTGGTTCACACTATTGTCTTTTGTTTTCGAAAAACCGCCATCGATCAATACTGACCCTACCCCTAAAACACTTTGACCTTTCACACGCGGCAAATCTGAGGCTGCTGACAATCCGAGCGGGTCGATCCATTCGATAGGATTCAGCGCATACGCATAGCCGTTAATCCCACCCGCCAGCCCGATCGGATTCCTGCTGATAAACCTTCCAGCATCGGGATCATGGTACCGATGCCGGTTGTAATGCAGCGCCGTCTCGCGATACAGCTAGATAAGCGAGCAACACCAACGTATTTCTATCCAGTCAATTGTTGTCCAACTTAACTTTCTCTTGATTGATCGCGATTACATCGACGTGGTTTTTATACGAGAAGTTCGCAATCGAATCTTGAAGATGCATGTGTTCAACATCGTTAGCATCCATTTCGTAAGCCGCATTAATCAAAAAAACTCCGAGTGCGCGGATGACCTCAGCATTCGCAAGGATGGAAATTTCATCCAGCTTCAGCGATTTATCACTACCTTCGGTCGTTCCCCAAATCTTCAATTCACCAAGTTCTGTCATAGATCGAATCCTTTGTCACGCAAGTAGTCTTTCTCTGTTCGCGTCAGTCCGGAGACATCTCCGCGTGATCCGTGGCTCTGGCTACCATCCTTGTTTACAACGATCTCCTGCTTTCGAGATTTACATTGGCAATGAGCGTGGACCTGTTGGTTAGTATTTTCCACGTGTGGCGGATCAATTCTTATCTGACCGTTTCCGACGTCAGTCCACTGTCCAGACCGAGCCAGTCCGAGCGGATCGACCCAAGTAACCGGGTTCGGCGCATACGCATAAACATTAATCCCACCTGCCAGCCCGATAGGATCCCTGCTGATGAACCGCCCGGCGTCCGGATCATAGTACCGATGCCGGTTATAGTGCAGTCCCGTCTCTTCATCATAATACTGCCCCTGAAACCGGATCGGGTTGACCGTCCTGCCCGGGTTGGGCTTCTCCTGCCAGACCTTCGTCCCTTTCTTCACCGCCCCCCAGGCCCTGTACCGCCCGATCCACACCACCTTGCCTGAATCATTGACGATCTCCTGCGGTGTCCCGAGATGATCGTTCAGATAGAACAGCGTCGTGTGTGTAGTCTTCGCCGGCACCCGCACCGCGCGGCCATCGGTACCCGTTGCCAGATACGCGGGCTCGACCAGCTTTTCGTCGAGACGCGCGAGCGGCACGAACGTGCCCGGCTCGTGCAGGTAGAGCGACACGCCCTGCCATGCGACATCCAGCGCATGCGCGCGCTGCGCCACCGGCAGCGAATACGCGTCTTCCGGATCCTCCCGCACCATCGACGCGAGTGCCGGTTCGGGCGCCACCGGACGCGACCACGCCGGTTTCTGCGGCGTACGGGTAAAACGCTCCTCGATCAGCAGCACATCGCCGTCCCACACGAACACCGTGATGTCCGTGTTGCCATCGGGCTGCATCACCTCCTTGACCGTGCGACGGCCGAATGCGTCGTACCGGTATGTCGCCGTCAGCTCGGGAACCGTTCTGCCGATGTATGTCCGGTGGCGGTGGTGCGCATCCGTGCCGTGCTGGTCCGTCGTATCCTCGGGCGTCTTCGCATAGCGACTCGCCTCGACGAGCCGGTTCGACAGGTCGTAGCGATAGACCCACGTCGGTCCACCCCAGTCGATCCGGCGGATCAGGTTGCCCCGCTCGTCGTAGTGATAGCGCGTGTGCTCCAGTTCCTTCAGCAGGTTATCGAGGCACTTCGGCAGCCTGCGTTCGTACTCCGCCATCAGCGCGTCTTCACGGTTCGCGCGTTCGTCCGGACGGGTTCCCATGTAGTACTGCCGGCCCGGATTGGCCGCTTCCCACTGCGCCTGCTCGCGGGTGTGACGCGCGACGCGTTCGGCGAACGTCTCCACTTCGGGTCTTACCGGCACCTTCTCCGGATCAACACGGTTGCCGGCCCGGTCGTAGGCGAACGTCTCCGTCAGGTCAGGCGTTACCGCTTCCAGCAGACGGCCCACCGGGTCATAACCGTACGACGTCGCGCCGCGCAGATCATCGTCGATATGTGTCAGGTGGCCCTGCGGGCCATAGCGATAGCGGCGCCCGGACAGACGCGTGGGAGTCTCCGTTGCAGCTGGCTGTGAGTGCGACTGCGCCTGTGGTTGCGACAGCGATGGCGAAGGCGATGGCGCCAGTTGCGCGATCTGCTTCAGCAGCCGCCCGGCCGGATCGTATTCCCGCCGGGCGCTGAACGCCCGGTGCGTCCGCGTGGTCTCGCGATGCAGCCTGTCTCGCTCAAAGTCGAGCAGCGGCTCGCCATTGACCATCACGCCATGCACGTGCCCCGAACCATAGCGTAGCCAGTCGATCTTCAGCGTGTTCGGCAGTTGCGTGCGGGTCCGGTTGCCCAGCGCGTCATACCCATGCCGCGTCACGACCACGTACGGACCAGCGGATTCAGTCCGCAGATGCTGTTCTTCGGCAATCAGGTTGCCGGCGTCGTCGTAATGGAACACCACCCGGCTGCCAGACGTCTGCGCCGCCGTGAGCCGTCCGTGCAGGTCGTAGTAGAACTGCTCGTGGCAGTCCGCGTGCTCCACGCCTGCTTTACGGACGATGCGCTCCTTCAGCCGCCCCAAGGCGTCGCGGGTAAAAAGCGTTTCGACGTCACCTTCGCGCGAGGCGATACGGAACCCCGCCTCATCGTATTCGTGCCGTACCGTCTTCCCGTCGAAGCCGGTCTGCTCAATGAGTTGCCCGATCGCGTCGTATTTAAAACTCGTGGCGCTGCCGTTCTCGTTGATGAGCTTCACCAGTCGCCACTGATCGTCGTACCGGTACATCACCGTATGGCCGGCCGCGTCCTCGCGTGAGACCGGATGCCTGTCCATCTTCCAGGCAAAGCGGGTGACCTGCATCGCGCCATCGATATGCGCCACCACGTTGCCTTCGCCGTCGTACTGGAAGGATTCCGCTGTGCCATCCGGATAGGTCACCTTCACGAGCCGCCCCAGCGCATCGTGCTGGTAGGCCGTTTCCGCGTCTTCGGCGTCGATCCGCCTGAGCAGGTGGCCGAGCGCGTCGTACTGATAGCGGGTCGCATACCCGGAGCAGTCAGTAGCCTGCAGCAGACGCCCGGCTGCATCGTACGAGAAGCGCCGCACACCGCCTTTGGGATCGGTCAGCGAAACAAGGCGTCCGGCGTCGTTCCACGCGTACTGCGTGGTCCGGCCGGCTTCGTCTGTCACCGACACCGGTCGACCCAGCGGATCGTAGGCGGTGATGGTGGTCTGTCCGGCTGGCCCGGTCACCTTCACCGGCAGACCGTGCGCATCGTATTCGGTAAGTGTTTTGCGGCCCACCGCATCCGTCTCGGCGACGATGCGCCCCTGCGCGTCGTAGTCGAAACGGCGCATGCGGCCCGCCGCATCGCGGATGCCAGTGATGTTGTGGTTCGCGTCCCACTCGTACGATTCGCCCGTGCCGTCCGCGCGCTCGACCCGCACGATCCGGTTGTCGCGGTCGTAGCGGTAGAACGTCACGTTGCCCGCGGCATCGGTGACCTTCGTGAACCAGTGCTCACGGTGGTACTCGAAGCGCGTTTCCTCGAGGATTTTGCGGCTGTTCAGGCGATCCGCGCCGGGGTAACGGATGTATGTGCGCACGCATTGCGCGCTGGCAGGGGCAGCCAGCCCGTCCGGTTTGCCCGGCCAGTGCCAGTCGAGATGCACGGCGTAACTGTTGAAGTCCGTATAGCGCGTGAGCAGGTGATCGCGATAGTCGTAGCCGCGCACCTGGTCCAGCGCGTCGTGATGGGCGAGCAGATCGCCGGTGTCGTCATAGCGGTACGTCGCGAGCAGGCTGGAGTTCCGGCCCTGGCCGTCGATGCGGTGGATTGCACTCACGCGGCCATTGCGGTAGGTCAGGCGGATCGATGTATCGTGGCCGTCACTGATGGAAACGAGCTGACCCGCTTCGTTATAGGCAAGGGTATGACCAAGGCCATCGCGCCCGAGCCGGCACTGCAGCCGGTAGCGTGGGCCCGCGAGGACATAGGTTTCGCGGCTGCCGTCCGGATAGCCGAGGAAGATCGTCTTTGCATCCGGCCGCGCCACTGAAAAGTGCTCGGTGGGCACGTCAACCGCTTCGCCCACCGCAACAGCCGGCAGCGGCACCGCGCGGTTCTCCGCATCGAAGAAGACCAGCGTCCCGTCCCCACGCACTTCGAGCGACAGGTGAAACGCACTGCTCCAACGCGCACCGAGCGGACTGGTGTCGTACGCATCGAGGCTTGAGCGGTACAGCCGCGACCACACGATCGGCACGATGCCGTCGACGACGAAATCGGTCTGCGCCAGGTTCTCGTCGCCTGTCGCGTAGTCGATCGGCCGCTCGCTGATCCGGTTTGCCGATGGCAGCAGACAGTGGCAGGCAGCGGGTAACTGGCTTGCCTGGGCACCCGTCTGGTAGTGCCCGATATGCGCGGCGCCCTTGACATCCGGCTCATGCGCCGGCCCCGGGCCGCGTTCGACAACGTGCGACGCGTGATGACGCCGCGCCTCGAATGCCCGCGCGATCTGCGCGGCCATGGCCAGCAGCGTGCCGGTCTGCTCCGCGGCGCCGAACGCCTGATCCAGCATTCCATTACTGTCGCGCTCGAACTGCGCGAGCCATCCCAGCAGCACGTCGCGCACCGGCTCGTCGCTGCCGGGCAGCGTGACGGCCAGCAGTTCGTCCACCGCATGGACCATGACGGTCTCGCCATCGGGCAGCCAAGACCAGAACCCCTGATCCTTCTTTCCTTCGATCGCGCGTTGCTGGGCCAGAACGCCAGGCGGATTCGCGATGAAGGAACGTAACCCCTGGACCGTCTGTGACACCCATCTGCGGATATCGTCCTTCCGGCGCGCCATGTGCTGGTCGAGCTGCGTCAGATAGTCCTTTGCGTTGCCCTGGGCGGCGCCCCACAGCATGTCGAGCGCGGTCGCCGGAATCATGCCTTTCACGAAACCGATCGCAATGTCCTTCATCACGGTGCGCACCGGCACGGGCACCTCATTGCCACCCGGCACCACGCCGATCGCATCGATCGCGAGGATCATCCAGTTCGACACATCGGTTGCAGCGCCCTGCACCGAGCAGATGCGGTACAGATCGATCGCGACGTCCCTGAGCGAGAGCGCATTACCGACGCCTGGCACCATGTACAGGCATTGCACGAAGACTTCGA
The DNA here is from genome assembly GCF_021390495.1 of Paraburkholderia sp. ZP32-5. Classification (NCBI taxonomy): domain Bacteria; kingdom Pseudomonadati; phylum Pseudomonadota; class Betaproteobacteria; order Burkholderiales; family Burkholderiaceae; genus Paraburkholderia; species Paraburkholderia sp. ZP32-5. The sequence goes on from NZ_JAJEJP010000001.1 coordinate 2,146,191, forward strand.
GGCCGTGGTTCTCGACCGCGTCGATGCCTTTCTGGATGACGAGGCGTGCCGTAGACGGTTGGCCCGGCACACTGCTCTGTACAAGGCGCCGGTTCTGCGCGTTGAGTCTGACCGCGGCGGGGGACTGGACAATCAGCGCACCATGCTGCGCGGGCGTGGTTTCAGAAGTCATCAGGCAAAGAGGTTCTGTTATTCGAAGGACTGGGCAACAGTCGCGGCAATCGCACCATCACTCATGCTCGGCACGGATGCACTGGACGCACCGGACACATCAGCGCTCTGCGTGCTCATCGCACTATTGGCCGGATCCTTGAACCACCACCAGGCGTGAACAGATGTCACAGGCCCAGCATTTTCAGATCAGATCTCGCGTATCAAATCCAGCAGGTCCCGCCTTCCATGAGCAACCACGAGCTGATCGACCCGACCATTCAGCCAGCAGTGTTCAACAGAATTAAATTGAGACGTGCAAATCTTGACAAGAAATAACCTTCGCTTCGCCTTTTTACTTTTATTCATTTTCAAGACAATCGATCAGGTAATAAAAAACGGCATTAAGCCAGAGCGCACCCTGCCCTAACGCCGCTTCTCAACACCCCCACACTCACCGACTCCCCAAATACTCCTCAACCGCCGACACCGCATAATCGATCAGCACCGGCGTCAGCGTCTTCGCCGTATCCGTATGCTTTCTCCGATGCACCCACCCAAGATAGGTCGTGCCGCGCGCGGCCATAAAAAGTGGTAGACGTCGCAACTGCGCGTCACCAAGCGGACGATGCTCGCGATAGCCGGTAACGAATGCCTCCATCGCCGTATCGAAGTACGGTTCGCCGCGGATGAAATAAAGCGACGTCGCGACGTCGAACAGATGCCAGCCGAAGCCCGCGTCATCGAAATCGATCACGCGCACGCTTCCTCCGTCCACCAGCACGTTTTCCGGCACCAGGTCCGCGTGGATCAGCCCGAACTGCGCGCTGTCCTTGCCATACGCGGCGAGGTCGCTCCGGATCGCGTCGCGGGCCCGCTCGAACAGGCGCCGTTGCGACACACTCAATGGCTCGAGCTCCCAGAAACGCCCCCACAACGGCTCGTCGCCCGCGAGGCCCTGCTCGCACCAGCTATGCCGCTGGAACCCCTCAGGCGCCCGCCACGTGCTCGTATGGTTGTGCATCCGCGCCGCGATACCGCCCAACGTGCAGTAACGCTGCGCGATATCGCCGTCGCCGCCGTCGAGTCCCGATTCGAGCGCGCCGAGCTGACGCCCGTCGATCCATTCGAGCACATCGATCTGCCGCCCCGCCGGCAGCTCATCTGTGTGCACGCGCTCGAATGGGTGCCCTGCCCGCGACTTCATCACGCGTGGCACCTCGATGCCGGCGCCCGCGAGCGCATGCATCCATTCGAATTCCGAGTGCAGCGCCGCGTCGTCGTGATAGCCGAGCCGGTGAATACGCAGTACCGCGCGCCGACCGTCGCGCGTATCCACGCGAAACACCGCGTTCTCGCGAATCTTGATCGGCGCGATCATCGGGTCGCCGAGGTCCCACAGCGCCAGCGCCTCGCGGGCGAGACGGTGCAGCGCGAACGCGTCCTCCGACGCGCGCGTCTTCTATATCGGGCATCGCAGTCCTTTCAGAGGGCGTTGAGTACGCCGTCGAGCGTGTCGATCAACTGATCGGCGTTGGCGCTCGAAAACGGCATCGGCGGGCGGATCTTCAGGATGTTGTCGTGGATGCCGATCCGGCTGATCAGCACGCCGCGCTCGCGCATCGCATTGACGACGCGGCGCGCGACACTGCCGGCAGGCGTCTTGCTGGCCCGGTCCTCGACCATTTCGACCGCGAAAAAGAGGCCGCTGCCACGCAAATCGCCGATCGCCGAGTGCCTGGCCGCGAGCGCGCGCAGACTATCGAGCACATACTGCCCAACGGTTTGCGCGTTCTGCTGCAAGCCTTCGTCGGCGATCACGTCGAGCACCGCCATGCCCGCCGCGCACGACACCGGATTACCGGCGAACGTGTTGAAGTACATCGGATTGCGTTCGGCGAAATCTTCGATCAGTTCGCGGCGCGCGACCACGCCGCCAAGCGGATGGCCGTTGCCCATCGGCTTGCCCATCGTCACGATGTCGGGTGTCACGCCGAGCTTCTGATGCCCCCAGAAATGCGAGCCGAACCGGCCGAAACCGCCCTGCACTTCATCCGAGATATAGACGCCGCCCGCGCGCCGCACCTTCTCCACCGCGCGCGCGAGATAACCCGCGGGCACGTCGGGCAAGCCTTCGCACGACAGTCCCGAGCACATCAGCAATCCCGCGACGCGCACGCCGTCGGCCTCGAACGCGTCGATCGCCGCCTGCACCTCATCGGCATAGCGGCTCGCGAGTTCATCGTCGCTGAGATCGCCGCGCTCGCGATACGGATCGATGACGGGAATCGTACGCACATAACGGCCGCGCTGCGCTTCGCCCGACAGAAACGAGCTGGCCTGCACGACCGCCGCCGTATTGCCGTGATACGAATGCGCGGTGCAGATAATGCCCATATTGCCGGTGCATTCGCGCGCGATACGCAACGCAAGTTCGTTTGCCTCGCTGCCGGTGCAGCAGAACATCACCATCGGCAGCGATGCGTCAAAAGTCGACACGAGCCGCTCGCCATACGCAACGATATTCTCGTGCAGATAGCGCGTGCTGGTGTTCAGCTGCGCCGCCTGTTTCGCGATCGCATCGCTCACGCGCGGATGGCAATGGCCGACATGCGGCACGTTGTTATACGCATCGAGATAGCGCCGCCCATCGGCGTCGTACAGCCACACGCCCTCGCCGCGCACGATATGCAGCGGCTCGTCGTAGAACAGCGGCGCACGCTTGCCGAGCACACGGTAGCGGCGTTGCAACAGATCCTGATCAGACATCGAACGTCTCCGAAGCCGGTACAGCATGCGCGCGGCGCAGCAAGGCCGCGTGCCGCCGTACCGGGAAATGGATAAGGAACCAGCTTGCGACGAACAGCGCGACACCCGCGCCGATCACCTTCGCGTAGCTGCCGGAGCTCATCACCCAGGCGGCGAGCGCGGGACCGGACGCGAGGCCGATCATCTGCATCGCGGTCGCGGCGAGCACCATGCGCCCGCGCCGGTCGAACACGGCCATCGCCGACAGCAATGCCGGCTGCGCGACGTTCCAGAAGAAGTTGTAGACGCACACGACGAGCGCGAACATCGCGAACGTCGTATGCGCGGTCAGCACAAGCAGGCACAGCGAGCCGCCGAGCACGCTGACCGTCAACGCGCGCGAGCGGCCGATGCGCGCGCCGCACGCACCGAACGTCCATGCGCCGAGCACGCCCATGAATTGCGACAGTGTCAGCGCATTGGCAACCTGTTGCTCGCCGAGGCCATCGTCGGTGCCCATCAGGAACAGATAGGCCCACACGATCCCTTGCGCGACGAAATACAGCAGCATCGCCAGCAACGCGGACGCTTTCGCGAGCGTGGGCAACTCGATTGCGTTCGCATCGGTTTGCGGCGCGCTTTCGCCACCGCGCGGCAGCAAATGAACGAACGGCAACAGCAGCAGCGGAAATGCCGCAAAGAAAAACAGCAGCAGTTTGATGCCGCCGAGTGCGAACGCGCTCGGCACGAGCCATAACCCGAGCGCGCCGTAGATCATCACCCACATGACCAGATAGCCGAAGTTGCGCTCCGGATTCGCGCTCAAACCGACCGCCGCGAAGCTCAGCGACACGAGACCGCCCGCGCCGATACCGACGAGGAATCGCAGCACCAGAAATACATCGTGCGAGGATGCGAACGCGGAGGCCGCGTTGCCGAATGCCATCAGCAGCACCGACAGCACGATCACCGCGCGCCAGTTCAGACGCTTCGCGAACAGCGGCAGCAGGATCGAGCTGAGCGCGATGCCCCATACCTCGACCGACGCGGCGTAGCCCGCCGCGACCGGGTCGAAGCCGAGATACCGGACGAAGCCCTCGACGACCGCCGGCTGGACGATGAACACCTCCGGGCCGATTACACCCGCGAGTATCGCCACCCACAAACGCGCGCGGGAATGCGTGTCCATCTGTTCGCGCATGGCGCTCTCCTGCGGATCTGCGAGTGACGTATTCATGGTGTGTCGATTCCTGGGTAGGCGTCAATAAGCGAAGCAGACCGACTTCGTCTCGGTGTAGGCATCGATGATCGCGCGGCCATGCTCGCGTCCGACGCCCGACGACTTGAAACCGCCGAACGGCAAGGCCGGATCGACCATGTTGTGCGAATTGACCCAGACGGTGCCCGCTTCCATCCGGTCCACGACACGCAGCGCTTTATCGAGCTGATTCGTCCATACGCTTGCGCCAAGGCCGTATTCGCTCGAATTCGCCGCGCTGATCGCTTCTTCGAGATCGTCGTAAGGCATCGCGACCAGCACCGGGCCGAACACTTCCTCGTTGACCAGCGACAGCGGCTTGCGTGCTTCGTTGGCGACCACGGTCGGGCGCACGAAGTAGCCGGCGCCGTCACGCGCGGCGCCACCTGCGACGATTTCTCCGCCTTGCGAACGGCCTTCCGCGATCATGCCGACGACCTTGTCGCGATGACGTGCCGATACGAGCGGCCCCATCTGCGTCTTTTCGTCGAAACCGGAACCGAGCACGAGGCTGTTGGCAACCTGCGCGACCCCGTCGACGATCTGCGCGTACATCGAGCGCGGCACGTACAGACGCGAACCCGCGGTGCACACCTGGCCGTGGTTGAAGAAGATCGCATTGGCCGCGCCTTCGATCGCCTTGCGCGGATCGCAGTCGTCGAGCACGATCACCGGGCTCTTGCCGCCCAGTTCGAGCGACACGCGGCGGATGTCGCGGCCGCATTGCGCGCCGATCAGACGGCCGACTTCGGTCGAGCCGGTGAACGTGACCTTATCGACGTCCGGATGACGCACCAGCGCCGCGCCCGCCGTTTCGCCGCGCCCCGTGACGACGTTGAACACGCCTGGCGGAAAACCCGCTTCAAGCGCCAATTCGGCCAGACGGATCGCGGTCAGCGGCGTTTCCTCGGCAGGCTTCAGCACTACCGTGCAGCCGCACGCGAGTGCCGGCGCGATCTTCCACACCGCCATCAGCAGCGGGAAATTCCACGGCACGATCGCGGCGACCACACCGGCCGGTACGCGCTGCGTCGATGCGCGGTACTGCACGCCCGGCGGAAAGCTCAACGACAGATCGACCGTGCTGCCTTCGATCTTGGTTGCCCAGCCGGCCATATAGCGCAGCCACTGCGCGCTGCCGCCCACTTCGAGCATGCGCGAAAAGCCGAGCAGCTTGCCTTGATTCAGTGTTTCGAGCGCCGCCAGTTCGTCGCTATGACGCTCGACCAGATCGGCCAGCTTCAGCAGCAACTGTTCGCGCGCGGCCGGCGGCATGCGGCGCCATTCGTTCGATTCGAACGCGCTCTTCGCGACGGCCACCGCGGCGGCCACGTCCTGCGCGTCGCCGTCGGGCACCTGCGCGATCTCGCGGCCGCTGGCCGGATCGTAGACCGCGAAGGTCTTGCCGCTACGCGCGGCCGTGGCATGCCCCCCAACGATCATCTGGGTATGGAGGTTCGCCAGCAAATTTTCGATATCCATGTCTGCTCCTGACTTTATTTGGCGAGTACGCCTTCTTTGGAAAACAGGACGGGCGAGCCGTCGTCGTTCAATACCAGCGCGGTCAGCGCGTCGCGGCCCGGCAACTGCTTCGCGACGAAATCGTGCTGTCCCGCCTGCTTGCGCGTCACATAACCGTCGAGCGCGACGGCCGCGACCGTACCCGCGTTTGCGACCAGATCGGTAATCGAACCGCTGGCGCCGGACGGCACTGCTTGCCACGTCTGGCCGTCGTCGCCGCTTGCGAACAGATTGCCGCGCAGGCCGCCGACGTAGATCGTGTGATCCGCGGCGACCACGCCGCTCCACAGCGTGCCCTTGTAGCCGGTGTGCAGGGTCTGCCAGCTCGCGCCGTCGTCGTTCGAGCGCAGCACGGTGCCCTGCTCGGCCGCGATATAGACGTCCTTGTCCGGTCCCGCGAACACCGAGAAGAAATTCAGGCCGCTCTTGCCGGCACCGGCGCTCGGGTCGACCTGTTGCGTCTTCCACGTGATGCCGCCGTCGTCGGTGGTGACGAGCAGCGACCACAGGCCGACGGCCCAGCCGTGTTTGTCGTCGCGAAACGCGATCGAAAAGAGCGGCTGGTCGACGCTCGTGTCCGTGCGTTGCACGCGCCAGTTCTCGCCGCCGTCGTCGGTGCGCAGCACGACGCCCCAGTGTCCGGCTGCCCAGCCATGCTGTGCATCGGCGAAAGTCACAGCATTGAGCGTTGCGTTGGCCGGCACGTTGTGCGCCTGACGAAAATGCGCGCCGTGGTCGTCCGACAGCAGGATCACGCCATGCTCGCCGACCGCGACGATGCGGCTGCCCGCGAGCGTCGCGCCGAGAATCATCGAATGGTCGGCGCCGACGCGATGCTTCGCGGCTGAAAGCGCGATCTGCGTGCTGGTGGCGGAATTGGCTGCGGCATTGGCGGCCGCGTCGGGCGCGTCAGCGGCGCGTGTGGGCTGCGCGACGTAGAGGCTCGCGAGCATCGCAAGCACTGCGCCGGCGATCGATCGGTGGATCTTGTGCATATAGTTTGTCCTCGTGGCGCGCTAGTGAGACAGGAAGCTCGAACCGCGCACCGCCGAGCGGCGCGGAAAGAGCCGCGTGAGCCAGACCGCGAGCGCGGGCAGCGCGGTCATTGCCATCACGAGATTCACGATAAACATGAACGCAAGCAGCTTGCCCATGTCCGCCTGGAACTTGAGCGCCGAAAAACTCCATGTCGCGACGCCGAGCGCGAGCGTGATCGCGGTGAAGATCGTCGCCACGCCCACTTCGAGAATCGACTGTTCGACGGCCTTGACGATCGGCACGTCATGCGAAAGATGCAACTGCAAGCGGTTGTAGATATAGAACGCGTAATCGACGCCGATGCCGACCGCGAGCACCATCACCGGCAACGTCGCAACCGTCAGACCGATCTGCAATTGCTTCATGAACCAGTAGCCGATGAAAGTCGCGACCGTCAGCGGCAGACAGCATGCAATCACCGCGCGGAAATCGCGATACGCGAGCAGCACGAGTATCACGATGGCCGCATACACGTAGAGCATCATCGGCAGTTCGCTGCGCGCGACTTCGTCATTGGTCGCGGCAAGCACACCGGCGTTGCCGGCGGCGAGGCGAATCGTTACGCCATCCAGATGGTTCTGCGCGCGGTATGTTTTCACCGCATCGATCACATGATTGATCGTCGAGGCCTTGTGATCGGACAGGAACAGATGCACCGCGCTCATCTTGCAGTCCTTCGTCATATAGCCGCGCACGCGGTTGATCTCGGCGCTCAGTGCCGCGTAGTTGGTCGGATCGATCGGCACGACCGACATCTTCGGATTGCCTTCGTTGTAGCCCTCGTTGTAAGTGCGCAGCATCTGCGAATAGGAACTCACCGACACGACGCCGGGCACGCGATTCATCGACGCGACAAAGTCGTCCTCGAAGATGCCGAGCCGGGGATCGGTGCAATCGCTCGCGTTTGGCGTTTCGAACACGACCGTCAGCCAGTCGAGGCCGACGTCGTAGCTGCCGGCAATCGCGACGGCGTCCTGGTTGAAGCGCGAATCGGCGCGCAGCTCCGGCGCGCCCGGCTGCAACGTACCGACTACGCGATCGCGGCTTTGCCATACCGCGACGCCGAAAATCAGCGCGGTCACGCCAAGCGCAATCGCGGCGTTGCGCGGCTCGGCCACGCGGGCGAGCAAGCGCAGCCAGTGCGCGCGCCGCTCGCGCGCGGCGTGCGCGCTGTCCGCGTAGGCTTTCGTGAAATGCAGGTACGACGCGACGAGCGGCAGCATCACGAGATTGGTCACGATCTTGTAGCCGACGCCGAGCGATGCGGTGATCGCGAGTTCGCGCACCATCGGAATCGGAATCAGCAGCAGCGTGATGAATGACACCAATGCGGTGACGAGCGCGAGCGTGCCTGGGATCAGCAGGCCGCTGAAGCTGTGACGCGCGGCCTCCATCGGGCTGCGTCCGTGCGACAGTTCGCGCACGATGAAGTTGATCTGCTGGATGCCGTGCGACACGCCGATCGCGAACACGAGAAACGGCACCAGCACCGCGAGCGGATCGAGCCCGAAGCCGAGAATGCGCAGCGTGCCGAACTGCCAGATCAGCGACGTCAGCGAACACGCGATCGGCAAGATCGTGAAGCGCAGCGAACGGCTATACCAGTACACGGCGAGCGCGGTCAGCACCAGCGCGAGCGCGCAGAACACCAGCACGCCGGACGCGCCGTCGGCGATATCGCCGATCTGCTTCGCGAAGCCGATGATCTGCACCTCGTAGTCGCCGTTTTCATACGGCTTGCGCAGCTTCTCTTCGAGAATGTGGTTAAAGGCAACGTAGTCGAGCGCGTTGCCGTTCGCGTCGCGCTCGTTCAATTCGGCCGTGATCATCGCGCTCGTCTGGTCGCGCGACACCAGTACGCCGACATAGCCGCCCGCTGACGTCGACTGGCGAATCGCGGCGATTTTCTCCGGCGTCAAACTCTCCGGCGTGATCGTGCCGTCGATCAGCGGATCGGCGCGAAAACCGTCCTCGGTAATTTCGTTGACGAACGAATTGGGGGTCCACAGCGATTGCACACCGCCGCGATCGACATCCGGCAGATAGGCGACGGCCTGCGTGATCTGATAGAGCCGCGTCAGGCCTTCGCGCGTCCAGATCGTGCCGTTGCGTGCCTTCAGCACGACGGTGATCCGGTTCGCGCCGAGCAGATCGTTGCGGTATTGCCGGAACGTCTTTACATATTCGTGTTGTGTCGGGATCTGCTTTTCGAATCCCGCATCCATGCGCAACTGCAATGCGAACACGGCCATCACGGCCGTGAAGATCGCGATCACGCCAAGCGTGATCGCGCGATGCCCGAACAGGAACGCCTCGAGCTTGCCTACCAGACGATTCAACACATTGCGCCCCTCAAAGTCTGCTGCTGATTCAGAGCGCGCGCCTACGAAAGGCGCGCGCTTATCCATCCAAAACCTGCTGCTTAAAAATTACGTGTCGCGAACATGCCGACGAAATTGCGGTCGGCGTACGGCTGACCGACGGTGTTGTGACCACCGAAGAACGCCGTGAAGTTGATACCCGCCTGCCATACCGCCGGGTTCTGGTTGAACAGCAGATACACGTTGACCGACTTCGCACCCTGCATGTAATTCGCGGTGAACGTCGGCGTGTAGCCGTACAGCGCATCGGTGAACGTGATGCCAGGCGTCAACTGCCAGCCCGGAATGACGGTGCCGTCATAGGTCCAGTTGAAGTCGATCGTCGCGCCGACTGAACTTGCCGTACCTTGCGCAGCCGTGATCGGATAGCCGAGCCCCGAGTTGTTGTTCAGCCACGTGAAGTAGCCGGCGGCGGGCGCCTGCGTGATCTGCTGACCGTCGACCGTGCGCGTCACGCCGTTCGAATTGAGGCCCGGGTAGTAGATCCACGCGAGCTCCATCGTCAGCATCGCCATATCGGCGTGAATCAGCTTCAGGAACGGATACTCGCTTTGCGTGAGGCTCAACTGGCCGTTGATCAGGTACTGCAGTTTCTTGCGGTCTTCCCACTGGTTGCAGGTAATGCCCGCTACGCCGTTCGTATTGAAGTCGAACGGACCGCCCGCGCCGAAGCAGCCGGACAGCGCGACCGCGTCGTGCGGACGATACGACAGCTCGGTGCCGATCGCCCAGTCGCCGACCCCGAAGTTCGCGCTCGCGCCGAACAGTTGCCGGTTCTCGAGGTACTGGAAGCGCATCGTGCCGTCCGGCTGCGACGACGCGACCGGCGACTTGTCGGTGTAGTTCTCGTAGTAGAAACCGAAGTTGACGTCGACGCTCTTCGGCTTGTAATTGAACTTGATACCGAATTGCGGCCGGTATTTGTTCGGCAACACGGTCGACGTCGGCACGCCGATCGAGTTGAACGGCGGCCCCGCGAACTGGCCGTTGACCAGACCGTTGGTGATGCCCCCCACGACATTCGGGTTACCGGCGTTCGGCCCCGCGATGCTGCCCGCGTCGAAGCCGCCGAGGTTGCCGTTGAGCGTGCTGATGCTCACCGGGCCCGAGCCGCGTCCGAAGATATCGCCGACCGACCAGTACGAACCGACCGGCGGATAACGGTTGCTTTCCCAACTGAACTGGTAATAGGCCTCGGTACTGAGTCCCGACGTGATACCGCTCGCGAAGCTGATCATCGGCTCGGGCAGCAGCGCCTGCTTGAGCTGGGTGCCCGGAATTAGCAGCTTCTGGATATCGACCGCGTTGGTCGCGTTGATGCCGTTGGTCGCAAAGAAGCTCTCGCCCCAGTTGATCACCTGGTTACCAACCCGCACGTGCGCGGTCTTCTCGTTCAGCGTGAAGTCCTTCTGCACCCACAGATCGAGCAGATCGACCGGATAGACGATCTGCGAAGCCGCCGTGCTCGACAGGTCCGTTCGGTTGGTGTTCTTCGCCATGAAGTCGTACATGCCGGTGCCGCGCACCATGAACTTCACGCCTTCGCCCGGCATCGTCAGCAGCAGCTCGCTGGTCGCGCTGAGGTACGTGCTGAACGGCTGCCCCTTGCGATAGTTCAGATTGCCGTCGTCGCCGTTGGACCACTGCGCGGTGTTGGCACCCGCGCCGCAGCCATACATGTTTGGATCGCCGGTCAGCGAGCAGCTCGGATTTTTCAGGCGGATGCCACCGCCCGCGGTCAGGTTCGTGACCCACGATCCGTTGATCGCCCCGTCGTCGAGCGTGAATTCATACGCGTGGGCGCCCTGTGCCGCCACCAGCAAACCGAATGAAATCGCCGCGCTATATCTTGTTTTCGACATTACGCTTTCCCATGCCTGATTTTTTCAGGTCGAATATGAAGAGTGGCGACGCGCTGTCCGAGCGCGCCGCGTTCGCTGGAGCCGGGGTTATCGTTCGCTGACCGCGCGCAGGTTTTCGGACGAATAGAAATCGTCCTTGAAACGCGCATCGTTCGAGTCTTCGTACCAGCGGATGTCGGTATTCGTGCCGATGGTCGACTGGTCGGTCACATAACGGCCGTTGCTCAGGTCGTACTGCACGAACGGCTCGACGTCGCACGCGCCGTGCAGCTCGTACACCGGAATCGGATAGGCTTCCTTGACCTTCCACAGCTTGCCCTGCGCGTCGTAATCCTCGCCGGCCACTGCAAGACCGCTGTCCTCGTCGATATAGAAGACCTTCTTCGACGCCACGTGCCGCACGCCCGATTTCACCGTCGCCTCGACCACGTACACGCGATGCAGCTCATAGCGGCGCGCATCGGGGCTCACGCCATCCGGCTTGAACACGTCGTCGAACTTGTCCTTGAAGTTGAACATGCCGAAGTCGTCGTACGGGATATACATGTCCTTCTTGCCGACCAGCTTCCAGTTGAAGCGGTCGAGCTGGCCGTTGAACAGCCACGGCTCGTCGACCGTGTACTGGTTCTCGAAGCCGATCTGCGGCGCGTCGTATGAGTACGCCGGCATACGGCGCACACGGCGCTGACCGGTGAAGTAGTAGTACGTGTCGTTGCCCTTATCGAAGTAGTCGCGTTGCACGAGGCCCTGGCCCGCGAGCGCGGCCGGCGTCTCATACGCGAAGTAGATCGCGTACAGCATGTCGCCGGCCTGCTGCGGCGAGGTCGCGCCCTTCTTGCCCCAGGGGAAGAACAGCGTCTGCTTCGATTCGGCCTTGATCCATTCGGTGCTACCCGGCCGCGGCGATGCCGCCGTGACCGACTTCTGCCATTCCGCGCCGATGCCGCGATAGCGCGCGAGGTGATCCCACATCGCTTCGGCGCCGGTCTTCGGCGCCGGGAACGGCATACCCGGCAAGCTCGCGCTCTGCAGATTCTCGCCGCTTGCATCCATCTTCGCCTGCGTTGCGTTGAGCTTCGTGTTGGCCTGCACGAAGTCCGGCGCGCCGCATTCGCGGTGCGACGGGTACACGTCCATCCGATAACCCTTCTTCTGCTTGATCAGCTCGATCTGGCCGGGCGTCAGGTTCTCCGCGTATTTCTCGACGTTGCTCGCGTCGATCGAAAACAGCGGCTTTTCGCCCTTGTGCTTCCAGTAGTCGCCGCGCAACTTGCCGTACGACCAGTCGGCCGGTGTGGCCTGCGGGCCCGCGTATGCGGGAATGCGGCCATCCGCGCTCGCGCCCTTGTCCATGCCCGCCGTGGCGGCCGTGTCCGCCAGCGCGGCGCTCGCGAGCGCGCCCAGTGCGGCGGCCAACACCGCTGCCGAACACATCGCTGCTATTTGCGTCTTCCCTTTCATCGTCTCGTCTCCTGATACCTGTTGAATCGCACGGCCGTCGTCGCGGCCATCCTTTAGTACGGTTTTTTTAGTACTGTTTTGCCACGGCCGTGTCGCCGTTTCTGCGCAGACTGTCGATCAGCGCCGCGCGATGTTTCGCGACATCGGTGAGCGCGGGCCGGCGCTTTGCAGCGACTTCCTGCGCGGTATAAGGCTTGAAATCCGCGGGCTTGGTGTCCGCATTGCGCGTGTCGATCAGCCAGTTCAGAACGTTCGCGAGCTCCGCGTCGGAGAGCGACGAGTTCGACGCGCCCGGCACGCGCATCACGAATTCGCGCCCCTCGGCGATGCGCACGAAGTGCCCTAGCTCACCGGTCAGCGGCGGCACCTTGCCAGGGATGCCGTGCGCGTCGCCGGTGTGGCAGCCCATGCAGTTCAGCGTCCATGCTTCGCGCGCGGTGGCGGCGTCGTAGGCGGCCCCCTGCGCGTGCACACCTGCATTCGCGCCGATAGCCAGCCATGTCGCCAACAGCACGCGCGTCCACCGCATGCTCATAGCCCGAGGCTCTTCAGCGCCGCGTCGCGATGCGCGCGCACCTGCGCGCCATCCATTTCCGTCGCGCGCAGTGCCTTCACTTCGGCCGCGGTAAATGGCTTCGCGCCGGCATGCTTCGCGTTCACGTCGAACACGAGGTAATTGAGCACGCTGGCGAGATCCTCATCGGATTCGCCCCTGAAGCTCGGCATCTTGAAGTTGTAGCTTTTGTCCTTGATCGTGATCGTGCCGAACATGCCGTTGAGCACGGTGAGGCCGAGCTGCGTGCGTCCCTGCGCGTTCGCCGCGTAACGGCCCGGCAATTCGGTGAGCGGCGGCGCAAGACCGTCCTGCCCCTTGCCGCCCGCCTGATGGCAGACCACGCACTTCGTATCGAAGAACGCTTTGCCCGCTGCGTACTGCGCGCCTGCCACGCTTTGCGCGAAGGCGGTGCTCGTGAGTAGCGCCGCGGCCGTCACGCACATCGTCGCGGCGCGCTTCGCGAGGCGCCGGCTGGAAATCGTCGGGATCATTGCTGCGCCACTCCGAGTAAGGCAGATACAGAGCAGTGGTAGTTCGCGTTGCCGCTTGCCATGCACCAGTTGATGTCGTTGTTCAGCGACAGCTTGTAGAGCGGCTTCTCGCGTTCGTTGCGATTGCAGAAGCAACGTCCGCACGAGGTTTTGCCGCAGCAGTCGTTGTAGGACACGATGTAGTCGGTGCCGTCGTGCGGATTGCGGCAGGTGCCGATCCACGTGATCGGCGACGGTGTCGTGCCCGGCGGGCAACTGCTCGACGTGCCGCCGCAGCAGCTACAGAGCCACCCGTCGATCGCGCAATAGCGCCAGTAATCGCAGCTATACGGGTCGTCGCTTTTGCCGGCGGCGGGCGCACTCGCCGCGCCGGACGCGGATGCGCTCGCCACGCCAGGGGCGGATGCGTTATCCGCCGCGAACGTGCGATCCACCGGCAACAGCGGCACCAGCGCCGAGCCGACCAGCACGCGGCCGAGCGTCGCCATCGCGCTGCGCCGCGAGCTGTGCTGCGCGACATTGCGCGCCTTCAGCTCGAAGAATGAGTCGAACCATTTCATGCTTGTCGTCCTGTTGTTCTGATAGGTGATGACGGGTTCAGGCGTGCTGCTGCGCGTGGTCGCGATGGTCCGAATGGTCCGAGTGTTCCGCATGCCCCGCGTGGACGAACTCCTGCAGCGATGCCACGCCGCGTTCTTTCGCTTCGAACAGGCTTTCGAGGTGTTCACGCGAATTGACCAGACCCTTCGCGCGAACCTTGCCCGTCTCATCGATCAACAGTGCGTAAGGCAGCTTGCCGATCTGGTACGCGAGACCCAGTTCCTGCGACAGCACGTACGGGAACTGGCTCAGGCCCAGCTTCTTGTAGAAGGCCGCGTGTTCGGTGGTGTCGCCGTCGCTCGCGAGCACGATGTCGGTGGCGGTTTCGCGCGCCTGAATCGACGGCAGCAGCGGCAGCAGCTTCTTGCAGACCGGGCAGCTCGGCGACAGGAAGAACACCAGCGTGCTGCGGCCTTTCGCAGAGATACCGCCGACCTTGACCTGACGGCCATCGAGCGCGCCCAGCTCGAACGACGGTCCGACCGTGCCGACCGCGGGCCCCTTGTCGATCATCAGCGCGCCGACCGGCATCAGCCGTTCGTACAGGATGCCGATCTGGCGCACGAGTGCGAGTGAAATGGCGCCGAGCGCGAGTACGCCAACCCACAGCAAGGCGTTAGAGATCAACAGTGCGTTTTCCATTACGAGTTCCTCAGGTGATTCAGCTTGGGACGGTTGTCGAGCAACACGTCCAGGGTAAAGAAAGCAGCCACGGCGACGAGCGTCGCGCCGAGCACGCTCAGATAGTCGAACCAGACGACCGCGCGAGTGCTTTGCGGCACGCCGGCGAGCGCGGCCAGCGCAGCGAGCAGCAGCGTGCGCGCGACGTGTGCCCAGCCGATCGACGGCGCCACCGCGCCACCGGACTGGCGAAAGCCGTTGCAGCCGCAATCGATATCGGTGCGTCCGCGTGCCACGTTGATACCGAGCGCGAGCGCAAACAGCATGAACAGCGCGGCGAGCGCGATGGCGCCAACCCCGCGCGTTGCCGGCAGCAGGCTCGCGAGCGTCGCGCTGATTTCGGCGAGCGGCAGAAACAGTGCGAACGGTGCGATCAACGCGTGCGGCAGCAACTGGAAGCCGGCCACCGTCTGCCTCAGTTCGGACTGGCGCGTGAGCTTTGGCAACGCGAGCGTCAATGTGATGATCGAGGTCGCCGCGAGCGCGACGGTCGATACGACCGGATCGATGACGAGGGTGAAATTCATCGCCTATCCCTCGTTACGGATTGACCAGCAGCGACGCGGTCGTGCCGATCTGCTTGTGAACGTGCTGGAGCTTGCCGCTCGCCGCATCGGCGACGATCACATCCGAATTCACCGTGATGCCGTAGAACAGCGGGTGCGCGTCTTCGCTGACCTGAATCGACAGCAGCGGATCGATCTTCTGGTCCGCGAGCTTCCAGCGCGCGATGCGCTTATGCGTGTTCAGATCGAACACCCACACTTCGCTCGCGGGGTCCTTGTGCGAACCGTCGGCACCTTGATGCATCGCGACGAACAGACGCTGCGTCGGCACGTGCAGCGCGGTTTGCTGCAGGCCGCCCGGACGCCAGCCGGCCTTCGCTTCATCCGCGCTGACGAGCGCCCACGGTGTGCCGAATACCGGCGCGGCGCCGCTGAAATCGGCGCTGCGCACATGGCCGTTGAAGGTCGTGAACCAGTACGTATTGCCGCTGCGCGATGCATTGACGAAGGCCGGATCTTTTGCGACGTCGATGAACGCGTCCGACAGCTTGCGGCTCTTTTCCTTGCCGTTCGAGCCGAGTACGACGGTCAGCGCCTTGCCGCTTTCACACAGCGAAGTAACGCGGTCGTTGCCCGACGGATAGGCGAGCACGCAACCATCGGTGTCGATTTCCGACGTGACCTGGTGCGTGGCCGTATTGACCACCGTGACCGACGTCGCGGGGGTGATGTTCGATACGTACAGCCACTTGCCGTCTTTCGATAGCGCCGTGTTGTACGGCGACGGCACGCTTTGCGCGTGCTTCGGCGGAATCACGACTTCGCCGGTGATCTGCAGCGTCGTGTTGTCGGTCGTTTCGACGACATCGGTGCGCGTGCCGTGCGAACCGCGCGCGAAATACGTCGTCGCGACATAGCTGGTCTTGTGGTCGGGGCTGATCGCGAGACCCGGCGCGAAGCCCGCATCGATCTGGCCGAGATAGCGGCTGTTGTCCCCGTCGATCACGTACGTACGCGCGTCCGTCATCGAGCTGAAATTCACGTCCATCACGTACAACTGATGCGGGCTGTACGCCGGCATCTTCGCGATCGTCAGGTCCTCGGCCTTTTCGGCTGCAAGGACATGGGCCGATATCGCGGCACTGCTTGCCATCAGCAGCGCCAGTCTCCAATTTCGTAGCATTTCTTCTCCGCAGGTACATTCGTTGTGGCCTTGCGGAAAATTAACCGTAGAAAAAGCTCGAAACAGCTCCCAAATCGGCAAACGATACGTAGTTTTATTACGGGTATCTTACGAATTTACCGGTGGGCTTACAAAGCACCGCAACGCATTTTTCGTCGGCAATGAATAGCCGGGGTTGACCCGTATGCGCGAGCGAGTCGTTGCGGGCGAGCCGATGATCGGAGGGTATGGTGTGGGCAGCCGTGATTCAGCCGTGATTCACGCGTCGTGCGCGATCGCTTCGTGAGCGGCCGGTTCGAGACCGGGCACGCAGGCTTCGAACTGATCGCGTGAACCGAACAGCCGGGTCGGCAGCAACACCGCTTCGGCCGCGTTGATCAACAGCAGCGCGACGTTGATGCGGCGATCCGTGTGACGCACGACCGCGAAGTGATGACACGGCAACTGACCGTTGAAACGCGGGTCGGCACTGACGATATCTTCGTCATCGTGCAGCCCTTCGAGTCGCGCGCCGGGAACGATTCGCCAGTGCTCGGGCAGACGCACGAGCACGTCGGTCACGTCGCCGAAATCGGAAATGACTGCCGCGTGCGCATTGGGCGCGCGCCGGAACCACAACGGTTCATCGGCTGCTTCGACATGAAGCGCCGCGACCGGAAACAGGAGAAGGCCGTTTTCCATGGAGAGTCAATAACATCGGAGCCCGCAATCTGATCGGCTCGGATGATCGCCTGAAAACGGCCGGCGCGGCTAGGTGACGGCGTGGGATTTGCCGATATTGGAGGTTGGTGCGGCGTGGGAAGTCGACAGGTCTTGCGGCTTTGAAGAGCCGCAAGACTGATCAGGCGGCCGATCCTTCGTCGTGCCAGCCGAACAGCTTTGCCGGCGTTTCACTCAGCACGATGCGACGTTCCTGCTCATCAGGCAGCCAGCGATGCAACTGCTGGACGGTGTCGTCGTAACTGATCGTTTGTTCGAACATCGTATGAGGCCAGTCGCTGCCCCACACGAGCCGCTGCAGGCCGAATGCTTCACGCAGCAACGGCGTCGCGGCCATCGCAACCTGGTCGCCGTGCGGGCCATTGCGATACGCGCCCGACAGCTTGACCCACACGCGGCCCGAGCCCGCCAGCGACAGCAGATAGCGGAACCCCGCATCGTCGACACCCAGCTCCGGGTCCGGCCGACCGAAGTGATCGACGACGACCTTCACGCCCGCATCGAGAATCGCCGGCACGATCCGCTTCAGGTCGATCGCATGGCTGTGGATTTCGATTTGCCAGTCGCGCGCGGCTACCGCGTCGAGCAGCGAGCGCCACGCGGGATCGCGCCAGTCCGGCAGCGGCCGGCCGATCAGATTGAGCCGAATGCCGACGACACCATCCGCGGCCAGCTGATCGAGCACGTCGGCGGACACACCAGGCTCGACGACCGCGATGCCGCGCAGGCGGTCCGGATGCCGGCGCAGGCTCTCGACCATGAAGCTGTTATCGGTGCCGAGAAAACTCGGCTGCACCAGCACGCCGCGGCTGATGCCGTTGCGCGCCAGATTGTCGAGGTATTGCGTTTCGTCCGCATCGTAATCCACCGTATAGCGCCGCTCGGAGACGAACGACAGTGCTCGCGTAAAAACGTGTGCGTGACAATCAATGCTTGCCATCAATGTTCCCGTTGATAGTTCGGCTCGACGCCGACAGGCGCGGCCTGATGCCGGCGCGGCTCGAAGCGTCCGAGGATAAACGTGAGCAGCGCGGACACGAAAAACGCCGCCGCCATCGCCCAGATGCCCGCCGCGAACGTGCCGTAAATCTGCTTGAGTTCGCCGACCATCACGGTGCCGACGAAGCCACCCAGCGTACCGATCGTATTGATCAGCGCAAGCCCGCCCGCCGCGGCCTTGCCGCCGAGGAAGCGGGTCGGAATGGCCCAGAACACCGCCCGCGCGGCGAACACCGCCAGCACCGCGAGGCTGATACCCGTCAGCTGAACGACGACGCCGAGCGACAACGCCGACACGATGAAGCCGATCGTGCCGACGACACAGATCATGCGCAGATGGAACGCATGCTGTCCGTCCTTATCGGCGAAACGCGCCCACACATAGGTGCCGACACAAGCAACCACGTACGGAATCGCGGACAGCATGCCGATTTTCAGCGCGCCGTAGCCGTATTCCTTCAGGATCAGCGGCAGCCACACGCCCACGCCATACGTGCCGATCACGAAGCCGAACTGGATCACGCCGAGCAGATAGATGCGAAAGTCCTTCAACGCGGCGAACGTGGTCTTGTGCGAATCGCGCGACTCGTTACTCAACTGCGCGTTCAACGCATCGCGTTCTTCGCTGGTGAGCCAGTGTGCCTCGGACGGATAGTCACGCACGACGAACAGAATCGCGATACCGATCAACACGGCAGGCAAGCCCTGCGCGATGAACATCCACTGCCAACCCTGCAGGCCGAGCACACCGTCGAGCTGGAACAACAAACCCGAAGTCGGACCGCCGATCACCGATGCGAGCGGCGCGCCGAGCATGAAGATCGCCAGAATCCGCGTGCGGTATTCGGCCGGAAACCAGCAGGCGAGCAGGAAGGTCGCGCCGGGGAACAGACCCGCTTCAGCCGCGCCGAGGATCAGACGCAGCACGTAGAAACTGTGCGCGCCGGTCGCGAGCGCGGTCGCGGCAGTGGCAAGGCCCCACGTGACCATGATTCGCGCGAGCCAGCGCCGCGCGCCATAGCGATACAGCGCAAGGTTGCTCGGCACTTCGAGCGCGCAATAGCCGACGAACAGCAGACTCGCGCCGAAGCCGAATTGCGCGGTCGTCATGCCCAGATCGTGCGTCATCGTCAACGCGGCGAAGCCCGCGTTGTTCTTGTCGATGTAACTGAGGATCAGCGCCGCGATCATCAGCGGCAGAATTCGCCATGCGTTCTTGCGCTGCGCGCTATGCCATAGCTCGGTGCGCCGGCGGCTTGCTTCATCCTGTGCCGCGGGGGCATTGGAGTTCGCATACATGAGGGGTCTCTCTCCGTAGAGGGTGGTGTGCGGTGTTATCTCGTTGTCATGCGCGACTGGTATCCGGCGCTTGCACAAGGGCGGCGATGGGCGGCAATGAAGCCGCGCACCGCCCCTGTGTTGCGCTCTCGTGTTGTGTTGCTGGATGCGTGTTGTGTCGCGTTACTTGCGCGGCACCGGACCGCGCGATTCGACAGCGCGCAGGAAGTCGAAATCGGCGCCCTTGTCCGCCTGCGTCACCGTGTCGAGGAACAGCTTCTGATAGCCGCGCGCGGCCGTCGGCGTGACGCTCGGCTTCAGTTCGGCGCGACGCTTCAACTCAGCGTCGTCGACCAGCAGCGTGATCTCGCGGTTCGCTACGCTCAGGCGGATGCGATCGCCGTTCTGCACATAAGCGAGCGGTCCACCGATCGCGGCTTCCGGCGTCACGTGCAACACGATCGTGCCGAACGCGGTGCCGCTCATGCGTCCGTCGGAGATGCGCACCATGTCTTTGACGCCGGCGCGCGCGAGCTTTTTCGGAATCGGGATATAGCCGGCTTCCGGCATCCCCGGCGCACCCTTCGGGCCGATGCGCTTGAGCACGATCACATCGTCGGCGGTGACGTCGAGATCGTCGGCGTCGATGCGCGCGGCCATATCCACCGCGTCTTCGAACACGACTGCCCTGCCCTCGTGTTCCATCAAGGTCTGGCTGGCCGCCGACTGCTTGATGATCGCGCCTTCCGGCGCGAGGTTACCGCGCAACACCGCGAGACCGCCTTGCGGGTAGATCGGATCGGCGATCGTGCGCACGACGTTTTGCTCGAAGCGCGGGCCGGCCGCTTCCATCTCTTCGCCGAGCGTGCGGCCCGTCACGGTCATCGCATCGAGATGCAGCAGCGGCTTCAGTTCATGAAGCAGCGTTGCCATGCCGCCCGCGTGATGGAAGTCTTCCATGTAGTGCTCGCCCGACGGCTTCAGATTCAGCAGCACCGGCGTTTCGCGCCCCATGCGGTCGACCGCGTCGAGATCGATATCGAAGCCCATGCGTCCCGCGATCGCGGCCAGATGCACGATGCCGTTGGTCGAACCGCCGATGGCGAGCAGCACACGCAGGCCGTTCTCGAACGATTCGGCGCTCAGCACCTTGTCGATCGTCAGACGCTTGCGTGCCATCTCCACCGCCTGCACGCCGGTTTGTTCGGCGATACGCATACGGTCCGCGGTCACGGCCGGCGGCGATGCGCCACCCGGCACGGTCATGCCCATCGCTTCGGCGACGCAGGCCATCGTGCTGGCCGTGCCCATCACCGAACAGGTGCCGACGCTCGCGACCAGCTTGTCGTTGACCGCGACGATTTCTTCCTCGGTGATTTCCTCGGCGCGGAACTTGCCCCAGTAGCGACGGCAATCGGTACAGGCGCCGACGCGCTCACCGCCATGCGAACCCGTCAGCATCGAGCCGGTGATCAACTGGATCGCCGGAATGCCGGCCGACGCCGCGCCCATCAACTGCGCGGGCACCGTCTTGTCGCAGCCGCCGATCAGCACGACCGCGTCCATCGGTTGCGCGCGGATCATTTCCTCTGTGTCCATCGACATCAGATTGCGCATGAACATGCTGGTGGGTTGCGAGAAGCTCTCGTGAATCGAGATCGTCGGGAAATCCATCGGCAGGCCGCCGGCCATCAGAATGCCGCGCTTCAATGCTTCGATCAGCTGCGGCGCGTTGCCGTGACACGGGTTGTACGCGCTGCCGGTATTGGTGATGCCGATCACCGGGCGATCCAGCGCGCTATCGGTATAGCCCGCGCCCTTGATGAACGCCTTGCGCAGAAACAGCGAAAAGCCGCTGTCGCCGTAGTTCGTCAGGCCGCGGCGAATGCCGGCCGCGGCGCCCAGATCGTTGTTATCAGCGGAAGTCTTCTTGGTCATAACTTAACTGCCTACGTCGAGAATAGATAAGAAAAGCGCGCGTGCCGCGGCTTACGACAACCGGCGAATCAACGCCTTCGAGAACTCCGCCGTCGATGCGCTGCCGCCGATGTCGCCAGTGCGCACGTTATCGTCGATCAGCGTGCCGCGAATGCCATCGACCAGACGCGTGGCGAGATCCTTGTGGCCGACGTGTTCGAGCATCAGCCCGGCGGCGAGCAGTTGCGAGACCGGATTCGCAATGCCCTTGCCCGCGATGTCCGGTGCCGAGCCGTGCACGGCTTCGAACAGCGCCGCGTGCGTACCGATATTCGATCCCGGCGCGAGCCCCAGACCACCGACCAGACCCGCCAGTTGATCGGACAGGATATCGCCGAACAGATTCGTGCACAGCAGCATGTCGAATTGCCACGGGTTGAGCACCAGTTGCATTGCGCACGCATCGACGATGCGGTCGTCCAGCACGACACGGCCTTCGTACTCTTTCGCGACTTCACGCGCAGCTTGCAGGAAGATGCCGGTCAACGCCTTCAGGATGTTGGCCTTGTGCACGACGGTGATTTTCTTGCGGCCGTGCTTGACCGCGTATTCGAACGCGAAGCGCGCAATCCGCAGGCAGCCTTCGCGCGTATTCACGCCCTGCGACACCGCGACCGCGTGCGGATCGCCGCCGACCGGAATGTAGTGTTCGTGCGCGACATAAAAGCCTTCGATGTTCTCGCGCACCAGCACGATATCGATGTCTTCATAGCGGCCCGGCACGATCGTTTTCGCCGGACGCACATTCGCGTACATGTCGAACACTTCGCGCAGACGCACATTGACCGAACGGAAGCCGCCGGCCGACGGCGTCGTCAACGGGCCTTTCAGACCGAGCCGCGTGCGTCGCAGGCTGTCGAGCGTTGCTTCGGGCAACGGGTCGCCGGTGGCTTCCAGCGCCGCCACGCCGCCCAGCTGAACGTCCCACTCGAACGGCGAGCCGAGCGCGTCGAGCGCATCGACCGTGACTTGCGTGATTTCGGGGCCGATGCCATCTCCAGGTATCAACGTTGCCTGAATACGCTCGTTTGAACGACTAGTCACTTTCCGATCCTCTATGTATGGATGCTTCTGTTAAATCCCGCAGCGCTTCGTGCAATGCTTCGCGCGGTGCCTTGTTGCCGCGTTGTTGCCACTTCGTTGCCCGTATTGGGCGCTGCTTTTATTGCTGAGTTATTACTGTCGCGATCGCCGCGCTTATCGCCCTGCTTCCACGTGCACATCCAGTTCGCCGCCGGGAAACGCCGCGGCAATCCGGAACGCCTGATGATCGATGACGACCGGCTTCGCCGCCGCGCCGGTGAAAACGATTTCGCCGCGTCTTAGCGTGATGTCCCGTTCGCGTGCATGGTCGAGCAGATACTGCAGCGACAGCCACGGAGCGGACACATCGTCGCCGGTCAGGCCGCGTGCCGATTCGGCGCCATCGACGCTCACCACGACCTGCGCGGCAACCTCGCCGATGTCGCCGATAGCGATCTGCGGACCGAGCACGCACGCCTCGAAGCCCACGTTATCCGCGACGAAACTGGGCTGCCCGACGGCCCGGCGATCTACATAGCGCGACAACACGAATTCGAAGCCCACATGCGCGGCCTCGACGATCCGCTCGATCGGCTTATCGCTATCGGGCGGCACATCGCAGCCAAGCACGAATACGATCTCGAACTCGACGGTCACCGGCCCCGCGCTCGAAATGCGCACGGCGTCGTGAGCGCTATAGCAGCGCGACGACAGCAGTTGCCCGATCAGCGGACGGCTCGCGCCGGCCGCGCGCATCGCCGCCGGGCTGCCGACGCCGAGCTTCCAGCCGGACACGAAGTCATCGGTGGTATCGATCAGGCGGTCCTGAATGCGGTATCCCTGTTCGAGGTCCGCGGGGCGCATTTCCGGCGGCAATGCGTCGATCTGTTGCTGCTTGTCCCACGTCGCGAGCAACAGCCGTGCCGGCGGATTCGGATTGAAGGCTTCGCTCATTGCGCTTCCGCACCGGTGGCATCGTGCGCGGCGGACGACGCACGGAATTCGACGTTGTTCAACTCTTCGAAGACCTTGATCATCGCGCCCTTGTCGAGCTTGCCGTAGCCCTTCAGCAGCGCGGTCTGATAGGTCGCGGTCGCGGCGGCCAGCACCGGCATCGGAATGGCATGACGGCCGCCGATCTCGGCGGCGCTCACGAGATCCTTGTAAGCGTGCTGCAGCGGATAGCCGGACGAGAAACTGCCCTTCAGGATCTGCGGGATGAAGAATTCCGACGCATAGCTGCGGCCGGTGCCGGAATTGACCACGCTGCCGATCTTTTCCGGATCGAGGCCGAGCCGCACCGCCATCGGCAACACCTCGGCCAGCCCCGCGACGTTGATATCGAACAGCAGCTGGTTGATCAGCTTGGTCAGCTGGCCGGCGCCGACTTCGCCCATCCACAGGATATTGTTCGCCATCGTCGCGAGGTAGGGCTCGACGCGCTGGAAGTCGTCCTGGGCGCCGCCGCACATCGCCGTCAGCGTGCCGTCGACCGCGCGGGCTTCCATCCCCGAGACCGGCGCGTCGACGAAATGAATGCCCTTGCTGGCGAGCGTCTGGGCAACATCCACCGTCACCGAGTAGTTGATCGTGCTGGTATCGACGACGATCGTGCCGGCGCGCAAATGCGCGGCAATGCCGTCCTTGCCGAGCAGCACTTCACGCACCACGTCGCCGTTGGGCAGCGACAGAAAGACGATATCGGCGTCTGCCGCATCCGCGAGCTGCTGCGTCGTGCGCGCGCCGAGCCGCTCGAACTCCGGATAGCTCGACGTATCGGCGGCTGCCACGATCAGGTTGGGGTGACGCTTGAGCAGGTTCAGCGCCATGGGCTTTCCCATCTGCCCAAGACCGATGAAGGCGATATTCATGTTGTCCAGTATTCGTAGGGTTGGCGAGCCCGCAGCGCGAGCCGGTGCAGCAAAGTTTATTGACAAGGTTCTGGCGAGGGAAATACTGTTCGTGTATTCCCAGCATTGATTTCGAATATGGACATCCGCGTTTTGCGCTACTGCGAGACGATCGCCCGACTTGGCAACATCACGCGCGCGGCCAGTGAGCTGCATGTTGCGCAGCCCGCGCTCAGCGTGGCAATCAGAAAACTCGAAGAGGAAGTAGGCGTTACGTTATTCACGCGCGGGCGCAATCGTCCGGTCACGCTGACGCCGGAAGGCGAATTGCTGATGCGCCGCGCGCGGCGCATCTTTCACGAACTGGAGTCGGCCAGGCGCGAAATCGCCGATAACCAGCAGTTGCGCACCGGGGAAGTCCGCGTCGGCATGCCGCCGATGTACGGGCTGCAGTATTTCCCGTCGCTGATGCGCGCGTTTCACGCCGAATTTCCCGGCATCAGCGTGACGGCCCTGCAAGGCAGTGCCGGCGAAGTGCGCGCGATGCTCGATAACGACAAGATCGATCTCGCGGTGCTCGAAGGCCGCCGCATCGAGAAAGACTGGGCGCACGTGGTGCTGGACACGGAGGAGGTGGTGCTGTGTCTGAGCGACAAGCATCCGTTGGCGGCCAAGCAGGCGGTCGACGACAGCGACCTCGGCGATCTGCCGATGATCCTGCTGGACGGCAGCTTCCTGCAGCGCAACGTGCTCGATCAGCGCTGCCAGCAGGCCGGCGTCAACTACCGCGTCGTGATGCAGAGCAACTACGTGCCGCTGGTGTATCAGGCCGCGCGCGACGGGATTGGCGCCGCGACGCTGCTGCGCTCGATGGTGGCCGCGAAAAGCGGGCTCGCAGCGCTGTCGTTCAAGCCCGCCGAGCACTTCCAGTTCAATCTGTGCTGGCTCGATCAGCAGTATCTGTCGCGCGCGAACCGCGCGTTCATCGAGTTTGCGGAGCGCAGCCGGAGGGCGGCGGCGGCTGTTGTCTAGCCGTTGTCTAGCGCGGGCCTCGCGCCACGCTAGTGCCTCTCTAATGCCGCGCTAGTGCCCGATCCGCAGTGCGACCAGAAAGCGCGACACCATGTTGTAAGCGGCGACCGTCGCGACCAGCTCCAACGTGACGGTCGGCCCGAAGCGCGCGTGTAGCGGATCGAAGATCGCGTCCGGCACTTCGATGTCGCGCGTCATCGCATCGACGAGCCGCAACACGTCGCGCGCATGGGTATCGACGCGCTCGATGCCGTCGATGCTGTCCGGCGGCACCTCATGCCTGAGCTGTTCGATTAGTGCGTCGTCGATGCCTGCCTGCCGCGCGTGGACCACGTGGGCGTCGAATTCATACGGCGCGTGATTGAGCACGGCCACGCGCAGGATCGTCATTTCTCGCAGCGCCGGGCTCACCGACGTATTCAGACGGATCGCGGTCAGCATCGCCTCCCAGCCATCGACGACCGGCGGGCTATTCAGCAGCACCTGATAGAGCGGCGAAATGCGGCCGCGCGCTTTGTCGATCCGCGCTTCGATCGTGGCAAGTTCCGCGCGCGTGCCTGGTGTTACCGGCGGAATTCGGGGTGTGCTCGACATGGCGATGCTCCTGAAATGTGTTGTGGTTTGGCTTTTCGTTTGGCTTTTTCGCTCGGCGTGCGTCGCAACGCCGCCGTCACGCGAAATCGTAAAGGCGCGCCGGGTTGTCCACCAGCACGCGCTGGCGAACGCTGTCGTCCGGGCAGGCGGCGAACAGCGCGTCCAGCAGATCCGGCTCGCGCGGCACTGCGCCGGCCACATTCGGATGCGGCCAGTCGGTGCCCCACAGGATGCGCGCGGGATTCGCTTCGATCAGCGCGCGCATGCACGCGACGCCTTCGGCAAACGGTGCGCCCGATCGCGAAATCCTGTCGACCCCGGAAATCTTCACCCACGCATGGTCGAGCTTCGCGACCTCCTGCAGCAACCGGAAATCCGCGTGATCGACGCCCTTCGACGCATCGACGCGCGCCATATGATCGATGACGAACGGCACCGGCAGACTGGCCAGATGCGGCAACCAGCTCTTCAACGCGGTGATGTCCGTGTGAATGCAGACGTGCCAGCCGAGCGGCACGATACGTTCGACCGCGTTCCTGAATGCATCGAGCGACGGCGCCCCGCCCAGGTGCGCGACGAAATTGAAGCGTGCGCCACGTACACCGCCCTCATGCAGCGCGCGCACGTCGGCGTCGCTGGCCTCTGGCACAAGCAGCGCGACGCCGCGGTACGCACCGCCGCTACGCGCGAGCGCGTCGAGCAACGCCGCATGATCGTGCCCGTGACACGCGCCCTGCACGATCACCGCGCGCGCGATACCCAGCTCGCGATGCAGCGCCGCCAGCGTCTCGTAGGGCGCATCGGCGGGCGTGTACGAACGCTGCGCAGCGTACGGAAAGCGCTCGCCCGGACCGAAGATGTGACAGTGCGCGTCGCACGCGCCGGGGGGAAGCACGCGTGCAGCGGGTGAAGCGCGTTTCGGTGAGACCAGATCGACTGACAAAATGAAATTTCCTGAAGGCTGGATGGCAGATTCCGGATAGGCGCTGGCCGGCTTCGGGCAGGTTCGCCGCCCTGCTCGCCGCCGTATTCGGCCGATACCGTCGGCAAGGATGCAGAGGAAGCTCAGCATCGGCTTCCCTCCGTTTCCGCAGGGCTCGACGCCCTGCGGCAGGCATCCGGGCAGTCACATGATTAGCGACTCCGTGCATTGCGACAATGCTATAGTTGGCATTTCTGATATAGAAAAAAGCTCTATCTCATGGACCTCAAAAGACTCGAGTACTTCCTGCAGGTCGCCGAATCGCGCAGCCTTTCGCGCGCCGGCGAACGGCTCGGCATCTCGCAGCCATCGCTCAGCCGGCAGATCGGCCTGCTCGAACAGGAACTCGGTCAGCATTTGCTGGTGCGCAACGGGCGCGGGGTCGAGCCGACCGAAGCCGGCTTGCGTCTGATGGAGCATGCGCGAGCGCTGCTCGCATTGGCCGCGCGCGCGAAGGAAGACTTGCAGACGTTTCAGCGCGCGCCCACCGGCAAGGTCGTGGTCGGCCTGCCGCCGCGTATCGCGCGCGTGCTGACTTCGTCGCTGGTGCAGCGTTTCGGCGAGCGCTTTCCGGATGCGTCGATTTCGGTGGCCGAGGGCTTGAGTACATCGATGCGCGAATGGCTGCTCGCGGGCCGCGTCGAACTCGCGTTGCTGTACGATCCGCCCGCGTCGCCGCAACTCGCTTTCGAATCGCTGTTTCGCGAGGATCTGGTACTCGTCACCGCGACTTCCGGCCGGCTGCGTCTGCCGGCGCGCGTCAAGGTCGACGATCTCGAACGCTATCCGCTGATCCTGCCGAGCCAGCCCAACGCGATCCGCAGTCTGGTCGAGAAGGTCTGCCGCTCGCGCGGCGTGCACCCCAATGTCGTCGCCGAAGTCGATGCGGTCGAAACCATTACGGAACTGGCCGCCCAAGGTTACGCGTGCGCGATCCTGCCGCGCTCCGCGGTGCGCGGTCCGCAGATGGAATCGTCGCTGGCGATCGGCACGCTCGTGTCGCCCGGTATCAAGAACGACCTCGTACTTGCGACGCCGCGCAGCCGTCCGATGACGCAGCTCGCGCTCGGCTGCGCCGAACTGATCCGCACGCTCGACATCGGCAAACTATTCAAGCCGACGCGGTCCGCACGCGGCGGTGCCACGCACGGCGCGCAGTGAACGCGCACCGCAACTGAGCCAAGCCGCTAGCGCAACGCGTCGCGGTCATACGGCGCATACAGATTGAACACGTCCGCGCCATAACCGGCGATGCGCCCAAGCACCGGCGCCAGCATCGACAACGTCACCGGCGCGCCGAATTCCATCAGCACCCACAGTTCGGTTGCCGCGTCGCGAACGCCGGCGAACACGCGCAACTGCGCGAGCCCCGGCAGCGTTTTCGCGAGTGCATTGGCGGCGTCGGCAAAGGCCTGCTGCTGTTGCACCGGCACATCCGCATAGCGGGCCGCGAGCAGGCGCGCGGTTTTGCGCGGCGGCAGGAACGTCGCCGTGCCCGGCCAGATCTGTTCGACTTCGACGCGCATGCGTCCGGCGCGCGCGGTACGCGCGAGCAGCCGGCGACTCCACGGCGTCGAATTCGCACCCGACACCGCCAGGTACGCGGGATCGGCGAGCGCATCGAGCGACGCGAGATCGTAGGACGCGAGCGACTTCGGAAAGCCTTCGAGCGCGACCCAGCGCATACCGTTGACGAAGCCCGGCAAACCGCGCCGCTGCGGCAAATGTTCGGTGTCGTACCAGTCCGCGAATTCTTCCTCGAGACCGGGAGGCGGCTCCATCAGCGCGAGCATCAAGGCGGCGCGTTTAGTCATGTCAATTCACTCATTATCAATCCACCTTGCGACGTGACTGGGCGACGGCGATCACGCCGCTCAGCAGGCACAGGAACGCCAGAAACAGCAGCCCCTGCGAATAGCTGCCGGTATGCATCTTGATCCAGCCGATCGCATACGGGCCGACGAAACCGGCAAGACCCGCCAGCGACGTGATGATCGCGATGCCGGGCGCGGCGTCGGCCTGCGCGATGCGCTCGGTCACCATCGCGAAGAACGGTCCCTTGACGCCATACAGGCCGAGCGATGCGAGCGACAGCGCGACGATCTGCGCGCCGACCGAATGCAGCATGATGCAGGCGCCCAGCCCGAGCGCCGACACGAACGCCGGCAGCGCGGTGTGCCAGACGCGCTCCCGGCGCCGGTCGGAACTGCGGCTCCACAGCACCGTCGCGATACAGCCGAAGCCGAACGGAATCGCGACCAGCAGACCGGTTTCGATCGTGCTCAAACCGGGGGTCTTCAGAATCAGCGGCAACCACAGGCTCAATCCGTAAGTGCCCGCGGTCACGCCAAAGAAAATCGCCGCATACGCGAGCAGCGTCGGATTGAACGCGAGACGCCAGCGCGAACCGTGATGCCGCACCGGTGCACGTTCGCTCGCCAGTTCGGCGACCAGCCATTCGCGCTGCCCGTCAGACAGCCAGCTCGCCTGCGCGGGCGAGTCTGTCAGCCAGAACATGCACACCACGCCCACCAGCACCGACGGCAGCCCTTCGAGCAGATAAAGCCATTGCCAGCCGTGCAGGCCGGCCATGCCGTCGAGTTCGAGAATCGCCCCTGAGATCGGCGCGCCGATAAAGCTCGACAAAGGAATCGCCAGCATGAAGAGCGCCATCATGCTCGCGCGATAGCGGCGCGGAAACCAGCGCGTCATGAAATAGATCACACCGGGAAAGAGACCCGCCTCGGCCGCGCCGAGCAGAAAACGCACCGCGTAGAAGCCTTGCGCACTCGTCACCAGCGACGTGGCCGCCGATACGATGCCGATCGTAATCAGAATGCGTCCGAGCCAGAGCCGCGCGCCGAAGCGCTCCAGCGCAAGGTTGCTCGGCACTTCGCAAACGAAATAGCCGAGAAAGAAAATGCCGGCGCCGAATGCGAACGATTGCGGCGTCATGCCGAGATCGCGATTGGCGGTGAGCGCGGCAAAGCCGACGTTCACGCGGTCGAGATAGGTGATCAGAAAGGCGATCACGAGTAGCGGCAGGAAGCGGATGCTCACGCGCCTGATCGTCGCGGCTTCGAGGCTGTCGACCTGCGCGGTGTCGCCGCGAGCCGAATGCGTGGTGTTCATGTCGCGGGGATTCTCCGATGTCATGTCGATATTGAGCCGATGGGGATGGGGCTGTTGCGTCGTTCGGCTTCGGTCGCGCTGCTTCAGTCGGGCATCGACGCGCCGGCGTCGATTTCGAACGTGTTGAGTGTCATCGCAACCATCGTGTAATAGCCGGCCGCCGCGATCAGCTCGACGACGCCGCGCTCGCCGAAGACTTCGACTGCCAGTGCGTACGTGGCGTCGTCGAGCGCGCGTTGGTTGAGCAGCATCGAGACCGCGGCGTAAGCCGCGCGGTCCTCGATGTCATCGAGGGCCGGTGCCTGATGGTGGGCGATCGCGCGGATCGCGTCGTCGGGCATGCCCGCCGCGCGCAGCTTCGCCTCCTGTGCGGACCACACATACGGCGCGCGCCAATGTGCCGCGACGATGAGCGCGGCGAGCGCCACCACGCGCGACGGCAGCGTGCTCTCGAAACGCAGTGCTTCGCCGAGACGTTGCGCGTGCGCCGCGATCGCGGGGCTGTGGATCCACGCGGTCAACGGCACCGGCGCCTTGCCGCGCCGGCCGCCCGATGCTTCGTCATGGACCGCGCGTTGCTCGTCGTTCATCTGCTCGCGTGCCAGTGCCTCGATGCGCATCTGTGCTGCTCCCTTCGTGACTGTTGACGGATCACCGCGCGCGCCGCCGTGCATTTCGCGCGGCACCACTCGGCGGCTAGAACGTATGCCGCATGCCGATACGCACGGCGCCCTGATGATCGGTCTTCGACGGCGAAGCCAGATCGAGCGCGGCGACGGCCGTGCCGCCGTTCGAATTGTGGCCGGATGCATGCTGGTACGCGCCGATCAGATACAGGATCGTGCGCTTGGACAGCGTGTAGTCGGCGCCGAGTGCCGCCTGATTGTAGGTCGCGCCGCTGTCGCCGCCTACCGAACCGCGCGCCGTGTAGTTGTAGGCCGCGTGCACCGAGACTGCGGGCGTCAGTTGATAACTGGCGCTGGCCTCGACGTTATTGAACGCGGCGGTGCCGCTGAGCCCCGGCGTCGCACCGAGATTGCCGGGATCGGCGCCGAGATCCTTGAAGCGGGTATTCGAGTAGTTCATACCGAGCGTGGTCGCGCCCAGTTGATACTGGCCGCCCACCACGAAGACTTGCAGGCTGCGCGCCGACACGAAGCCGGAATAGATCGGCGAAGCCTGCGCGGCCGGCGGGTTCGCGCCGTTGTTGTACGCGGACGAATACGGGTCCTGCATGTCCGAGTAAGCGATGCCCAGCTTCAGCGGTCCGCGCGTATAACCGCCGCCGATACCGAAGCCCGAGTTCCGATTGAAGTTGCCTGCCTGACCGCCGAAGCTGAACATGCCGCCGAACTTGAAGCCGCCATAGTCGACGCTCGTGTATTTGAGGACGTTGTTGACGCGGAAGGTGTCGTAGAGATTGTCCACGTCGCCCGCGTGCGCGCCGAACGAGCCGGCCCATTGCCCGGCCGCCACCATCGAATTGCCGACGAAGTCGACCATCGACGCATATTGCCGCCCGGCGGTCACCGTGCCGAACTGGCCGGACAGTCCGACGATCGCGAGACGTCCGAACAGCAGGCCGCTCTGCCCGAGCTTGCCGGTATCGGTATCGAAGCCGTTTTCCAACTGGAAGATCGCCGACAGGCCATTGCCCAACGCTTCGTTGCCCTTGAGGCCCCAACGGCTGCCGAGCGGCACGCCGGCCGTGCTGGTCAGCGCGAACTGATGCGAACCGCCCGCGTTGCTGACGTAGTTCAGGCCGTTATCGACGATACCGTACAGCGTCATGCTGCTTTGCGCGTGGACTGTGCCGCTGACGGCCCCCAGTGCTACCGATGCCAGAAGTATCCGTTTCAAAATGTCTCCTCGGTGTTTTGTTTAGCCGCTGTATTGCTGCCGTATCGCTGCTATCGCTTTGCGGGTGTCCCAGATGATTAGCGATTTGGCATATCCATACAATGCTATAGGTGACATTTCAGATATCGGATTTTGCTATATCTTAGGTACCGATTTGCCGTGATACACGGCGGGAACTGCTGTTGTAGGGTTCATTTCGGTGGTGTCGTGCGGCGTTTTATTATTGGGTTTTTATAATCACAAAACGCATTTTTTAGACGGATGGCGATAAAAAAGCGCGCCGGAACCTTCGTTCGGGCACGCCTTGTCTCGCGTGCGCGCGCAGGCAGCGCGCGGGGTCAAGCAACGGAATACGTCAACGACGCGCCACCGGCGCGACACCCGCCTCGCCCGCTACCTTGTCGAGCCCGGCAAGCGTATCGGCCGGCAGCAAAATGCCTTCTTCGATTTGACGTTCGTGCGCGCGCGCTTCCTTCTCGCCCGGATAGAACACTTCGTCGACGCCGTCGGCCAACGGCACCGCTTTCAGCGTCGCGATATAGCGCTCCATCCGCGCGTTGAATTCGTCGAGCGGCTGGAATGCTTTCACGTCGAGCGCGATCAGCAGATGCCCGGCGCGGCTGCGATTGACCGGGTCGTACGGGCCGTGCACTTCGTCCATAAAGCCGCTGCCGGACAGCACGCCCGACAGCACATCGACGATCACGCCGATCGCGTAGCCCTTGTGGCCCGCCATCGGCAGTATGAAGCCCTTCAGCGCTTCGACGGGGTCGGTGGTCGGCCGGCCGCTCGCATCGACCGCCCAGTTCGGCGGAATCTCTTCGTGCTTCATCTGCGCGAGAAAGATCTTGCCGCGCGCGACGCCTGAATTCGCGACGTCCATGATCAGCGGCGCGTGGCGGCCGGCCGGCACCGCGACCGACCACGGGTTGGTGCCGATCATCTTTTTCAGGCCGCCCCACGGCGCCATGTTCGGGCCGCCGTTGGTCGTCACCAGCATGATGCAGCCTTCGAGGGCGGCCATCCGCGTGAAGTACATGCAGGTGCCGAAGTGATTCGAGTTGCGCACCGATACCGCGCCGATACCGTGCGCTTTCGCGCGGCGGATCGCATCGAGCGCCGCGTGCTTCGCGACCACCGGGCCGATGCTGTCGCCGCCGTCCATCACGGCGACCGCGCCGGCGTCGACCGGAAACGACACGCTGGTGTGCGAGCGCATCGCGCCCGAGCGCAGCCGCGCGTAGTACCAGCCAAGCCGCAGTACGCCGTGCGACTGATGCCCCCACAGGTCCGCCTGGACCATTGCGTCGGCGGCGACCCATGCATCTTCGGCGCTCGCGCCGGTAGTCTGGTAGACGGCGGAGACGAAATCGCGCAGCGCGTCGGGCGACACGCGCGCGGAGTCGGATTGAAGCTCGTTGGTGTCGGCGGTGCTCACTTGGCAAACTCCTTGGGGTTGCTTGGCAGACTAAGCTGAATTGACTTATTTAACCATAAAAGGCATTTTGCGATCCGGCAAGCACGCAGGTCCGCTCGAATGCCACAGCCCTTCGACCTTCCGATTCGCGCCACACATCGCGTATCAGCCGGCGTCGCTTAATCCGCGCAGCCGGATGCGTTAAGATCGCCAACGGCGAGACCCGGCAAAACGCCGGATAGTTCGATACATAGAGAGCACAAAGAGACAACGATGCTTGAGTTGACCGAGCGTGACGAGGCGATATTGAACGGTGCATTGGGCGCGGGCGCGGCGCTCGCGATGCGCATCGTGATCGCTACCGCGCATGTGATGAATGCGCGCAGCCTCGTCGATATTTGTTCCGCGCATATCGATGGCTGTCTGTATCACGGCGACGTCAGTCTCGATTTCGTCGAGCGCTTCGTTGCATCGGGCACGCGCGTGGCGGTGCCGACCACGCTCAACGTCGGCTCGCTCGATCTGATCCACCCGGAACTGTTTCGCGGCAAGCCCGATACCGCACGTGCCGCGAAGCGGCTGATGGAAGCGCATCTGGAACTCGGCTGCGAAGCGACCTTCACCTGCGCGCCGTATCAGCTCAAACACCGCCCTCGCCTGGGCGAACAGATCGCGTGGGCCGAATCGAACGCGATCGTTTTCGCGAACTCGGTGCTCGGCGCGAGAACCAGCCGTTACGGCGACTTTCTCGATCTGGCCGCGGCGATCACCGGGCGTGTGCCGTACGCGGGTCTGCACGTCACCGAAAACCGCGCCGCGCGGCTGGTGCTCGAAGCGCCTAACTTCGCCGCTTCGCCGCGCCGCGACGCGTATTTCGCGGCGCTCGGCTTCGTGCTCGGTCAAACGGCCGGCGCGACGATTGCCGCGATCACCGGCTTGCCTGGTGATACGACCGAAGACGAACTGAAAAGTCTGGGCGCGGCGGCCGCATCGAGCGGCGCGGTCGCGCTGTTTCACGCGGTCGGCATCACACCGGAAGCCGCGACGCTCGACGACGCACTCCAACACGGCCGGGCAGAACGGACCATCGCGGTGAGCGAGACCGATCTGCTCGCGATCCACCGTCAGTGGAACCACGCGCGCGCCGACTCGACGCTCGCCGCGATCAGTCTCGGCACGCCGCATTTTTCAGTCGACGAATTCCGCAAGCTCGGCGCGCTGTTCGACGCGCACGCGGGGCCGTTGCGCTGCGACTTCTACGTCAATACGAGCCGCTTCGTGCTATGGCAGATGGAAGAGGAAGGACTCGCGCGGAAACTGAGCGAGCGTGGCGTGCAAATCGTCGTGGACACCTGCACGTACATCACGCCGGTGATGAAGCGGATCAACGGACTGGTGATGACCAATTCCGGAAAGTGGGCGCACTATGCGCCGAGCAATATCGGCGTATCGGTCGCGTTCGGCAGCATGAGCGAGTGCGTGCGTTCGGCGTTCGAAGGGAGAGTTTGCATCGATGAATCAGTCCATTGAGTCCGCTGGAGCGAAGGACATGAACCTCTCAACCGCTACGCTCACAGGCGACGTGCTGGTGCGCGGCAACGCGCGTGGCATCCCGCTCTCGTTGGCCCCGTTGAGCTTCTGGGGCGGCTATGACGCCGAAGCCGGCACGATCATCGACCGCACGCATCCGAACCACGGACAAAGCCTGCGAGACCGGATACTAGTGATGCCGCGCGCCCGCGGATCGAGTTCCAGCAGCAGCGTGCTGGCCGAAGCATTGCGCAATCGCACGGGCCCGGCTGGGATCATTCTGTGCGAACGAGATCTGATCATCGCGATCGGCGCGATCACGGCCAACGAACTCTATTCGCTCGACGTGCCGGTGATTACCGTCGACGAGCAGGCGTTTTCCCGCATCGCACTATGCACGTCGACAGTAACGATCGATGCCGCGGACACGTCACGGCCCGCGAGCATTTCGTTTACCGTCTAGGAAATAAGCGCAATCAGCGCGCGACGACTGCCCGCACGACCGACATGATCTGCTGCGCGGCCGTTTTCACGTGTTGCTCAAGCAGCTTCGCACCGAGCTTCGCGTCCCGCTTGCGGCACGCGTCGACGAGTGCCATGTGTTCGTCGTGCGACTGCTCGCGAATCGGCACCTGTACCGCCTGGAAGCGGAAATAGCGGTCACTGCGATCGTGCAGCACCCGCAGCATCTGCAGCGTGATATCGCGCTTCGACGGCAGATAAAGCGTTTCGTGCAGACGCCAGTTCAACTGCCCCCACACGCCCGAATCCGCATTGTCCATGTCGTTGACGAGCCGCTCGGCCTTGCCGATTTCGGCCTCGGTGATACGCGGAATCGCTTCGGAAAAGATCCACGGTTCGAGACGCAGCCGGATATCGAAGGTCTCCTCGACTTCGTCGATCGACAACTCGGCCACATACGCGCCCTTGTGCGGCACGCTGGTCAGCAGCCCCTCGGCGGTCAGACGCGTGATCGCCTCGCGCACCGGCACGCGGCTCACGCCCAGTTCTTCGGCCAGCGCCTCCTGGCGTAACACTTCGCCCGGCGCCAGTTCGCCGCTCAGAATCCGTTGACGCACCGCGGTCGTGACCAGTTCGACCGTGGTGGGCCTGACGATTTTTCGCGTGCTTTCCTCGGCGACGATTTCATTCATCGTGGACGTGTTTTTGACAGGACGTCGGGCGGAGAGCGGAGGCATGATCGGCTTCATTGATGGGATTCAGGATACATTGGCCATGCTATCACGGCGTCGGCTTTCGGATCCAAAATCCAATGAGCAATTCCAGCGTCACGGTCAACGTCACAGCAACGCTTCGCGCACCCATGCACCGTTTTTCATGATGCCGCCGATGCGCTCGCCCTGCCCCGTCAGCACGCTGATGTCCTTCAGCGGATCACCGTCGACGACGAGCAGATCCGCGTAAGCGCCGGCCGAAACCACACCGAGACGTCCCTGCTGCCCGACGATTTCCGCGCCGACCGCCGTTGCCTGGCAAAGCGTTTCGAACGCGCCGAGAATGCCGGCGCGAATCGTCAGCTCGTCGCTCTGAAATTCGTGCATATCGCCGAGCAGATCCGTGCCGAGTCCCATCTTCACGCCAGCCCGCTTCAGCAGTTCGAGCGCCTTCAGGCCCTGCAGGCGCACGTTCTCGTTCTTCGCGAGCGTGCTCTCGGCGATGCCCGACTTCGCGCCGACTTTGCTCATCGCGTCGTAGGTGACCAGCGTCGGCACCGCGAACGCGCCGTGCTCCGCCATCACCGCGGCGGCTTCGTCGTCGATCAGATTGCCGTGCTCGATCGTGCGCACGCCCAGTTTGACCACGCGCGCGATCGCTTTCGCGGTGTACGCATGCGCCATCACGTAGGTCTGATGCGACGCCGCTTCCTCGACGACAGCCTTGACCTCGTCGACCGAAAACTGCAGATTGCCGATCGGATCGGTCGGCGACGCGACACCGCCGGAAGCCATGATCTTGATATGGTGCGCGCCCGCGCGCATCTCTTCGCGAACCGCCTTGCGCACCTCGTCGACGCCGTCGACGATCCGGCCAATTGCACCGAGGTTGCGATGACAGCCGCACGGATCGGGATCGGAGTTATCGAAGCGCTCGCGGAAATCGCCATGACCGCCGGTTTGCGACAGCGCCTTGCCGGCGACGAACAGACGCGGCCCGGCGATCACGCCCTCTTCGATCGCGCGCGACAGCGCATAGTCGGCGCCGCCCGCGTCGCGCACGGTCGTGAAGCCGCGATTGAGCATGCCGGCGAGAATCGGCACCGCGCGCAGCACCGCGAAGGTGTTCGGCAAGCGGCCGTTATTGCCCAGGTGCGCGACCGATGCAATCACGTGCGCATGGCAATCGATCATGCCCGGCATCACCGTCTTGCCGCCCACGTCGATCACCTGCGCGCCTTCGATCGACACCGGTTCGCGCGTGACGTCCTTGATTACGTCCCCGTCGATAACAATGGAATACGGCGTGGTGTCGTGTTCGTGATTGATGTCCAGCACGCGCGCGTTTTTCAGGATCAGCATTCGGATTCCCCTGCGAGTTGTTTCGCGGCCCACGCGCATGCGGGACCACGGTGGATCACTTGATCGATCGCCTCATCGATCATGAGGCGGTCATTTCAGCAGAAAGCCTTTGGCAAGCGGATCGCGATCGTCGACGAAGATCGTGTTGTGGCCCGTGACACGCGCCCATCCTTCGATGCTTGGAATGATCGCGTCGAACTCACCGACCTTGGCCGCTTCTTCCGCCACACCGGTAAACAGCGTGCCGATGATGCTTTCGTGCACGAAGCGCTCGCCGATCTTCAGCTTGCCCTTCGCGACCAGATGCGCCATGCGCGCCGACGTGCCGGTGCCGCATGGCGAGCGGTCGATCGCCTTGTCGCCGTAGAACACCGCGTTGCGCGCGCTCGCGCCTTCGACGGTCGGCTCGCCGGTCCACATCACGTGGCTCAGTCCGCGAATTTCGGCTTTTTCCGGGTGAACGAACGAATACTTTTCGTTCGCCTTCTGCCGCAGGATCGGGCTGAGGCGCTGGATGTCCGAAGGCTTCAGCGCATGCAGGCCCGCGTAGTTCGCCTGCGGTTCGACGATCGCATAGAAGTTGCCGCCGTACGCGACGTCGAAGCGGATTTCGCCGAGCCCGTCGACATCGACCGTCAGATCCGTTGAATGTAGAAACGACGGCACGTTGATCAGTTGCACAGAATCGACGTGGTCACCGTCCATGCAATAGCGCGCGACCACCAGGCCCGCGGGTGTATCGAGGTGCAACACACCCGGTTCGCGGGGCCGCACGAGGCCGTGTTCGATCGCGCTCGTCACGGTGCCGATCGTGCCGTGGCCGCACATCGGCAGACAGCCGCTCACCTCGATGAACAGAATCGCGATATCGCAATCGGGCCGCGTCGGCGGATAAAGAATGCTGCCCGACATCACTTCGTGGCCGCGCGGCTCGAACATCAGCGACGTGCGAATCCAGTCGAATTCGCGCTCGAAGTGCGCGCGCCGCTCGATCATGTTCGCGCCGTCGAGCCGCGGCGCGCCGCCGGCGACGACACGCACCGGATTACCGCAGGTGTGTCCGTCGATGCAAAAGAAGGTTGATTTCATGGAGCTGGTCCGTCGGGAACGTGATGCACAAGATAGCCTGGCGAGGCGGACGCCGTCGAGCGGTTCGCGGGCGTCCGCTATTCAGAGCCCTCTCGCTTACTTCGACAGCGCGCGTACGTCCGCCAGCGTCTTCTCGACGATCGCCACCACTTTCGCGCGCTCTTCGCCTTCCAGCGCGAGACGCGGCGCCTTCACGGTTTCCGCGTAACCGGCCGTGATGTTCTCGGCGAGCTTGATGTACTGCACGAGCTTCACGTGCGTATCGAGGTGGAACAGATCGATCAGCGCCTGATACAGCTTGCGCGCCTTTTCATAGTTGCCGGCCACAGCCAGATTCAGCAGCTCGACCGATTCGCGCGGCACCGCGTTGGCCATCCCCGACACCCAGCATTTGGCGCCCAGCGCGGCCGATTCGAGCACCAGATCGTCGACCCCGCAGATCACCGCGAGGCGCTCGCCGAAACGCTTGATCAGGTCGGTCACGCGCGTCGTGTCGTAGGTCTCTTCCTTCAGCGCCTCGATCGTCGGTTCCTTCAGCAGTTCGGCGACGACATCCGGCGTCAGGTCCACGCCGTAGCCGCGCGGATTGTTGTAGAGCAGGATCGACAGGCTGGACGCCTGCGCGATGGTTCTGTAGTACGCGACCGTTTCGCGCGGGTCCGACTTGTACGTGAGTCCCGGAAACACCATCAGCCCCTGCACGCCGAGCGCCTCTGCGTCCTTCGCATACTGGACCGCGCTGGCCGTATTGGTTTCGGCGAGACCCGCGATCACCGGCACGCGGCCGTTGACGGTTTCCGCCGCCAGGCGGATCACCGTGCGCTTTTCTTCCTGCGTGAGCTGCGCGCTTTCGCCGACCATCCCCATCATCACGACGCCGCCGACACCGCTGTCGATCAGCCGGTTCAAACCGGATTTGATAGCGTCATGATCGAGCGAACCATCGGGCTTGAGCTTCGTGGTCACAGCGGGGAAAACACCTTGCCAGTTGACTTTCATGGCGACTCCTTTTTAGAACAGATAAAAACAGACAATGAGAGGCGGGAGGTCCCGCGGATCAATCGAGGTCGCGGCGGCCTCGTCAATTCCTGAAGCGGCTGATCGAGTACGGTTCAAGGTCGATTCCAGAGGTTCGGCCGGCGAGCAGATCGGCGACCAGCGCGCCGGTCGTTGCCGCTTGCGTGAGGCCGAGATGGCCGTGGCCAAACGCGTAAATCACAGCTGACGTGCGCGGCGAGCAGCCGATCACCGGCAGCGAATCCGGCGTGGCCGGGCGATGCCCCATCCACTTCACCGCGCCGGCATCGTTGATGTCCGGCAGGAAGCGCTTGCCGAGCGCGAGCAACGCATCGCTGCGCCGGTAGTTCGGCGGTGCCGCGAGACCCGCGAATTCGGCGGCGCCGCCGATACGCAATCCGATGTCGAGCGGCGTCGCGACGAACTTGCGCTCGGCGAAAATCACTTCGCGCGACAGCGCGATGCCATGCGCCGGAAGCGTCGTGTTGTAGCCGCGCTCGCTGTCGAGCAGCACGCGATCGCCGATCGACGCCGCCAGCGACGCGGACCATGCCCCCGTCGCCACGACCACGCGGCGGCCCTTCACCCGTTCGCCGGTGCCGGTCACCGCCGCGGGCGCGAGCGTGTCGCTCAGATCGAGCGCTGTCACGGCGCCCTCGATCAATGTCGCGCCGAGCTGCATCACCCGCGCGCGCAATTGCGTGACGAGCCCCTTCGGGTCGCCGATATGCGACCAGTCGTCGAGAAACACGCCGTGCCG
Organism: Paraburkholderia sp. ZP32-5; assembly: GCF_021390495.1. Taxonomy (NCBI): domain Bacteria; kingdom Pseudomonadati; phylum Pseudomonadota; class Betaproteobacteria; order Burkholderiales; family Burkholderiaceae; genus Paraburkholderia; species Paraburkholderia sp. ZP32-5. The sequence goes on from NZ_JAJEJP010000001.1 coordinate 2,186,424, forward strand.
GAACACTGGCGCGAGCGACGGTTCGTACGCGCGAATCTCATCGGCGGACAGCGCGTGCCAGCGCACACCGAGTTCGCGCTTGAACGCCCACTCGTGTTGATCGGCCGCGAACGCTTCGTCGGTCTCGTAGACCGTCAACGCGCCGCGCCGGTAGAAGCGGTCCATCGCGCCGATGTCCTCGAACATCGGCACGAGGTCGTCGTACACGCGGTTGTTCAGGCTCGCGAGTGCCAGCGAGATCTCGCGAAAGCGCTGCTGGTTGGCCGAGCGCCGGAACGCGTTGAACCACGGCCACGCGGTCGGCAGATGTTTCCAGTCGAGCGACAGCGGGCCCAGCGGATCGAACAGCCACTTCAGTGCTTTCGTGTACAGCCCGTTCACCGCGATCGGCGTGCTCTCCGTCACCGCGATGCCGCCCGCGTTGCCGTGCGACGTGCGATCGCCTTCGAAATCGCGATCGATCACGGTGACACTCGCGCCATCGCGCAGCGCGGACCATGCGCAGGCGAGGCCGACGATGCCGGCGCCGATCACGACGACATCAGGGATTGTGGTGCTGGCGTTGCGGGCGTTCTGGGTCATTAAATGGTTCGAGTGGATAAAACGAAGGTGGACGGCGGCACACCGTCCACTGTGGTCATCGTTATTTCGAGCCGAGCACCGTCACCGGTTTCCACTGACCGTTCTCGCTCTTGTACACGGTGATAATCGCGTCGCGCAGGTCGCCGTACTTGTCATACGCGAAATGGTCGCTGGTGACGCCCTTCATGTCGGTCTTCGCGAGCACCGGCAGATAGACGGCCGGGTCCGACGAATTGGCCTTCTGCATCGCCTGCATCATCGCGATCGCGCCATCGTACGTGTATGGCGCGTAAGTGGTCGGCTCGGTGCCGAATTTGGCTTTATAGCGCTGTGTAAAACCGGCGCCGCCCGGCATCTGTTCGAGCGGCAGGCCCGCCAGCGACACGATCGCGCCTTCGGCGGCCGGCCCGGCGATCTTGATGAAGTCGTCGGTCTTCGACATCTCGCCCGACGCGAACGTCGCCTTCATCGCCAGCGAGCGGGCCTGCTTCAGCAGCGGCGCGGATTGCGTATCCGCGCCCGCGTAATAGATGAAGTCGGGGTTCTTGGCTTTGATGCCGGTCAGGATCGCCTTGAAGTCGACCGCTTTGTCGGACGTGAATTCGTGAACGATGATATTGCCGCCCGCCGCTTTCGCCGCCGTTTCAAACTGCTCGGCAAGGCCCTGGCCGTAAGCGGTCCGGTCGTCGATGATCGCAATGCGCTTCGCGTGCAGCGTGTCGACCACGTACTTGCCCATCACGCCGCCTTGCTGCGTGTCGGAGGTCATCATCCGGAAGGTCGTCTTGAAGCCCTGACGCGTATAAGCCGGCGCGGTCGCCGTCGAAATCTGCGGAATGCCCGCACGCGAATAGATCGCCGAAGCGGGAATCGTCACGCCCGAATTGAAGTGGCCGAGCATACCTTTGATGCCGTCGTCGACGAGCTTCTGCGCGACCACGGTGCCGGTCTTCGGGTCCGCCTGATCGTCGAGCGCTTCGAGCACGAACTTCGTTTCCTTGCCGTCGATCACCGGCTTCGTCGCGTTGAAGTCGTCGATCGCGAGCTGTACGCCGGATTCGAAATCCTTGCCGTACTGCGCCTGCGCGCCGGTCATCGGCGCCGCGAGCCCCAGTTTGACGGTCTGGGGGCCGGCGGCCTGCGCGGGCCCGGACGACAGAACGACGAACGCCGACGCGGCGGCGGCCAAAGCAGTCATACGATTTTTCATATCAGTCTCCTTGCTACCCGTAAAAAGCCGCGGCGGACGGCATCGTTGTTATGGATCGGATCTACCTGGGACTTACGTGTGACACGTGTGACGCCTGATGTGAGGCCTGTCGCGAGCGGGCCTGTCAGATGCTTCGAAAACAACCGGCGGAGCGCGGTATTGGCCAACCCGCGGCCAACCCACAGCCACCCCGCCCCGAGTGCTACACCTGCTCCATGAAATCCGGGTCCGCGAGTCCGCGGATCCGTTGCACCTGATCTTCGAGCGGCGCGACCGCCAGTTGCGCGAAGATCGACGCCAGCTCGAGATCGGCATGGTCGTACAGACCCGCTTCGCCGAGCAGATTCATCGTGCCGAGCGTCACGCCGTTCTTGCGCACCGGAATGTTCAGCACGCTTTCGCAGCCGATCGACCACAGCAGCTCGTACTCCGAGAACACAGACTTGATGTCCTCGCGGGTCGAGCCGATGAAAAACTCGCCGCCGTGCAACACCTGCGCTGCCCAGCGGCTTTGCGTGACGCGCTTCAGGCCGCCGACCGGGTTGATGTCGAGGCGGTTGCTATGCAGGCGGCCGAGCCGGCTCGACGTCTGGTCGTACGCGAGCACGGTAAAGAGCCGTTGCCCGAAGACTTCGGTTAGCGAGCGTTCGAATTCATGCCAGACCGGATCGGAGCCGGCGTCGCCGCCAGCTTCGATCGAAGGGCTTGCCTGCTGCAGCCTCGCGATGCGCGCGATCGCATTCAGGATCAACGCGGCGTTTCCGTTCGTTGCGGTTCTCACCCGAGCCTCCTCACTTGGCGGTGCGAAGCTCGCCGCTGCCCGCTTCGGTGCGCAGCGCGCCGTATTCGGTTTCAGCGATCTCTTCGAGGGTCCGGCCATGCGTCGATACGCCGAGGAAGATCACCGCGAACGCGCCGATCAGCAGAATCACCGTGGTCATGCCGAACACGCCGGCGAAGCCCCACAGCGGATAGATATAGCCCACCAGCATCGGCGAACAGATCGCGCCGATACGGCCGAACGCGGAGGCCGCGCCCATACCCGTCGCCCGCAGATGCGTCGGGAACACTTCGGGCGTGTATGCATATTCGCCCGCGTTCACGCCGTTCATCGCGAAGGACATGAAGGTCGATGCGAACACGATCGACGTGTCGCTACCGGCGTTGGCGAGCCACAGACCCGCGATGCAGGCCATCGCCATATAGGAAACGATCGTCGTCTTGCGGCCGAGCTTTTCGCAGAAGTACGCGGCCGAGTAATAGCCCGGAATCTGCGCGAGATAGATGATGATCGACACCGAAAAGCTCTTGGTGATGGTCATCCCGTGCTGCACCAGCAGGCCGGGAATCCACACGAAGAACGCATACGAGCAGAATGTGACGGACAGCCACAGGCACCAGCTCATCAGCGTCGTTCTGGCGAGCGGCGGCTTCCACAGCAGTTTCAGATTGCCGAAGAACGAACCAGCCTGCTCGAAGCCGAGCGCGCTGCCCGCGACCGGCGTGACCGGCGGCAACACGACGCCGCGGCGCTCGATCTGCCGCTCGATGTCGGCGACGACCGCCTCGGCTTCCTGGTGGCGACCGTGCAGTTCCAGCCAGCGCGGCGACTCGTGCAGCGAACGGCGCCACCACAGCAGCACGACAACCGGCAACGACACGATGATCAGCGCGATGCGCCAGCCTTCCGGGTTCAGCGGAATCACGAAGTAGCCGATCAGTGCGGCGGCCACGAAGCCGAACGAGAAAAATCCGGCCAGCGCGCCGGTAAAGGCGCCGCGATAGCGGTTGCTGACGAATTCGACGAGGAACGGCGCGATGATCGCGCCCTCGGCACCCATGCCGATCCCGGCGATCGCGCGCAGCAGCGCGAACGTGTGCCAGTCGTTGACGAAGGCATTGATGAAGGTCAGTACGCAGAAAAACGTCAGCGACCACATCATCACGATGCGTCGGCCGAAACGGTCTCCCAGCAGGCCGGCGAGCAGCGCGCCGACCAGAAAACCGACGTAGGTGCTGCTGCCGAGCAGCCCGGTCTCGAAACTGGTCAGGTGCCATTTGGTGCGAACGACGGGCAGGATGAACGCGATGATCGCCGCGTCGATGGCTTCGAACATGAAGCCCAGGCCGCCCATCAGCAGCAGCGTGAAGTGAAAGCGGCTGAACGGAAGACGTTCGAGCCGGGCGGCAATCGGTGACATGTGGAACTCCCAGGAAAAGAGACCAGCGGGACCAGCCTGTTCGGAAAGAAATCGTATCGAAATCGTGTATCAATATCCTGGATCCAAAATACAGTGTCAAGCGCGGGTAAACCTTGCGTGGGGACGGCACCGCCTGTGTTGCCTCGTGGACGGTGCGTCGTGGGTCGTTTTCCCGGTTAAATCGTGGTGGCGTCGTGAAGCGTGAAAAGCACGCTCAGCCGTGATGTAGCAAGCCCAGCGCGACCCCACTCGCGACGCACAACACGACGACCGCGAGCGGCGGCGTCTTCCAGCGGGTCAACATGACGAAGCCGATGCAGGCAATCGCGAAATCGGCGGGCGACAGCACCGCGCTCGTCCATACCGGCGAATACAGCGCGGCGGCCAGCAGCCCGACGACCGCGGCATTCACCCCCGCCAGCGCGGCCGACATCGTCGCCCGCGCGCGCAGCGCCTGCCACCACGGCAGCGCCGCGACGACGAGCAGCAGGCCCGGCAGAAAGATGCCCAGCGTCGCGAGCAGCGCGCCGCTCCAATGCCGGGGTGCAGCGTTCATCATCCAGCCGAGATAGGCGGCGAACGTGAACAGCGGCCCCGGTACCGCCTGCGCCGCGCCATAGCCGGCCAGAAAATCGTTGGGCGCAATCCAGCCGGTTGCGACGGTCGCTCGCTGCAGCAGCGGCAGCACCACGTGGCCGCCGCCGAATACCAGCGCGCCGGATCGATAGAACGCGTCGAACACGCGCAAGCTTTGCGAGCCGGCGGTCGTGGTCCACAGCGGCAGCGCGAAAAGCAGCGCGCAAAAGGCTATCAATGCGGCGATGCCCGCTGGGCGCGACACCTGAAAATGGTGCCGATGCTGCGAGGGCGCCCGACTCGCAGCGTCGGCTGCGTTGGGCCGGCATAACGCGACACCAAGCAACGCGCCGGCGCCGATCACGATCAGTTGCGCGAACGCGGTGTCGAGCAGACTCAGCAACGCGATGGACGCGAGCGCGATCGCCGCGCGGCGCCGGTCCGGACACAGACGTCGCGCCATATCCCACACCGCCTGCGCGACGACTGCGACCGCGACGAGTTTCAGCCCGTGGATCGCACCCGCGCCGGCCGGGCCGGCAAGATCCGGCGCGATGGCGGCAAACGCCAGCATCACGACGATCGACGGCAGCGTGAAGCCGCACCATGCGGCAAGCCCGCCGGCCCATCCCGCGCGCAGCAGACCGATCGAAAACCCAGCCTGGCTGCTCGCCGGTCCGGGCAGGAACTGGCAGAGGCCGATCAGATCGGTGAAAGCTTCGTCATCGAGCCAGCGGCGGCGCTCGACAAATTCGCGCCGAAAGTAACCGATATGCGCGATCGGACCGCCGAAGCTCGTCAGCCCGAGCTTCAGGAAAACAGTGAGAACTTCGAGGATGCGCGCAAGCCGGGACGGCTGCGGTGATGACAGGTCGGTATCCATGCGGATGCGCATGTGAAGAGGCCGGCGCCGACCTGTGACGGGAGGCTGGCAATGCCTCGTCGTTGGTTGGCGGGTTCATTGACGACGCACAGTATAGACGTGCGGTTGGTGCTTGCGGAGCGTCGTTTGCGAACGCGACCGTGAGGTGGCAGCGGGCGGCGGGAAGCGGGTTTTTGACCGGAAACCGAACCTCTGCGCGCAAACCGCGCGCGAGGGGAACATTGATCATCGCTTGACGTTCCTTCGATCACTGGACTAACATGGACTAAGTCCACTAGGAGCAGACATGCAGACCATCAACATTCATCAGGCAAAGACCCAGTTTTCACGTCTGGTCGATGCCGCGGCCAATGGCGAGGAGATCGTGATTGCCAAGGCCGGCAAGCCGGCGGCGCGGCTCGTGCCCATGGAGCCCGTCAAGGTCGTGCGCCGGTTTGGCGGGATGAAAGGAAAAGTGCGCATTGCGGCAGACTTCGATGCACCGCTGCCCGACGACGTGATTGCCTTGTTCGAGGGCCGTTGATGCGATTGTTGCTCGACACCCACGTTTTCCTCTGGGCGGTCACGGACGACCGGAAGCTCACCAAAGCCGCGCGCAAACTGATACTCGACGCCGCCGACGTTTTTGTCAGCAGCGCGAGTATCTGGGAAGCATCGATCAAGGCGGGTCTCGGCAAGCTTCATGTGGACGTCAACCTGCTGGTGTCCGAGATTGAAGCGAGCGGTTTCACGGAGTTGCCGGTACGGGCGGTTCATGCGGCGATGGTTCGTGATCTGCCCGATATTCACCGGGACCCGTTCGACCGGCTGCTGGTTGCACAGGCACTATCGGAACCGTTACGTCTGCTGACGTCGGACGCTCACCTGTCCAAATACACGGACCTCGTCATTAGCGTGTAGCGTCGCCATCGACACGCCTATCACCACCCCTATTCCGCCTCGACCAACACCTTCAACGCATGCGTACTGGCGGCGCCGGCAAACGTCTCATACGCCGCCAGCATGTCGGCCAGCTTGAACCGATGCGTAATCAGCCGTGCGGGATCGAGCCGCCCTGCTTTCACCGTCTTCAGCAGCATCGGCGTGCTGACGGTATCGACCAGACGCGTGGTGATCGCGATATTGCAATCCCACAGCTTTTCCAGATGCAGATCGCACTTCACGCCATGCACGCCGACATTGGCGATCGTGCCGCCCGGCGCGACCAGCGCCTGACACAGTTCGAACGTCGCGGGAATGCCGACCGCCTCGATCACGCAATCGGCCCCCGTGCTTTCCGTCAGCCGCATCACTTCGGCGACCGCATCGGTGCGCCCGTTGTCGATGCACGCGGTCGCGCCGAACTGGCGCGCGACTTCGAGCCGGTTCGCATCGGGGTCGATCATGATGATCTCAGCCGGCGAATAGAACTGCGCGGTCAACAGCGACGCGAGCCCGATCGGCCCCGCGCCGACGATCGCCACCGTAGAGCCCGGTTGAACCTTGCCATTGAGTACGCCGCATTCGAAACCCGTCGGCAGGATATCGGACAGCATCACCAGCGCTTCTTCGTCGAGGCCCGCCGGAATGCGATACAGACTGCTCTGCGCATGCGGAATCCGCACGTACTCGGCCTGCGTGCCGTCGATCCGATGGCCGAGAATCCAGCCGCCCGTCGTGCAATGCGAATACATGCCGCGCCGGCAATAGTTGCAGCGGCCGCACGACGAGATGCACGAGATCAGCACGTGATCGCCGACCGATAGCCCGCTCACCGCATCGCCGAGACGATCGACGATACCAACGCCTTCATGGCCGAGAATGCGCCCCGGTTCGCAGGTCGGCACATCGCCTTTGAGAATGTGCAGATCGGTCCCGCAGATCGTCGTGCGCGTGACCTTGACGATGGCATCGGTGGACGCGGCGAGTTCGGGCATCGGCCGCTCGTCGAGCGACTTTTTGCCGGGACCGTGATAAACGAGTGCTTTCATGGCGGATTTCTCCCATAGCCAGAACGACACGTGAGGTGTGATGCGTGGTGGTGCGTATTGATGCGTGTTGATGCGTGTTGATGCCTGGTAACGCCCGGTAGCGCGGCTCAATGCATATGCATGCCGCCATTGATCGCGATATCGGCGCCGGTGATAAAAGCGGCCGCATCGGAACAGAGAAACGCGATCAGCGCCGCCACCTCTTCCGGGCGCCCCAGTCGCCCCACTGGAATCTGCGGCAGGATCTTCGTTTCGAGGACTTCGCGCGGCACCGCTTCGACCATCGCGGTCGCCAGATAGCCGGGCGAAACGGTGTTGACCGTCACGCCGTGCTTCGCGGTTTCGAGCGCGAGCGCCTTCGTGAAGCCATGCAGGCCCGCTTTCGCGGCCGAATAATTGCTTTGCCCGTAAGCGCCGCGCGAGCCATTGACCGAGCCGACATTGACGATGCGGCCCTGGCGGCGCTCGATCATCCCGGGCAGCAGCGGCCTCGTCATGTTGAACAGGCCGTCGAGATTGGTGCGCAGCACCGCATCCCAATCCTGCCGGCTCATGCGGACGAACGTCTTGTCGCGCGTGATGCCCGCGTTGTTGATCAGCACGTCGATCGCGCCGAGTTCTTCGAGTGCCTGTTGCGCGCAGCGCGCGCATGAATCGAAGTCGGCCACGTCGGCCTCGTAGGCGTGAAACTTGCGCCCCGAGTCCCGTTCGCACTGCAGCCACGTCGCGACGTGATCGTTGCGCGTCGAATACGACACCGCGACCGTCAGCCCGGCGTCATGAAGCGTCCGGCTGATCGCCGCGCCCAGCCCTCCCATTCCGCCCGTGACCAGTGCCACACGACCTGTTCCCATGCTTGCCTCTCCTTGCAGAGTTCGAAATGAAATGGCCGGTTCGTTGCCCGGCGTTGCGAATGCGCGCCGCTACGCGATGCCAGCAAACGGTAGCGCGCGGTGACACGCCCACCACCATGCGCTGACGCCGCCAGCGAACGGCGCGGCTGCGGGCGGGATACCGAATGAAGCCTGCCACCACGCGCACCATGCGGTGAACGCGCGGTAGGACTCTTCGAACCATTGCGCCTCGTGCTGCGCATAGAGAGAGACAGGCTGAAGCCAGTTGGCGAGGCTCTGGCTCGCATATTCGTTTGCGCTCGTCTGCCAGAGTGTCGTGTAGGCGAGCCAGGGGTCCGACGGCGGCTGCATATTTGCGCCGCGCGTCGTGCCGGCGCTGTCGCGCGAACGTCGCCTGGTATCCCACGGCTGTGGATCGCGCCGCTGATCTGGCACGACGCCGGTTGCGCGGGCGCGTCGCGCGGGCGTCGCGGCTTGCGGCGCATGCGCATTGGATGGCGGGTCGGATTCGGGGATCATCATCGCTGTCCTCCAGAACACAGCATAGGATTGCAAGGCCGGTTATGTATGACTGTTTGATGATCTCACTGTAAGGATGCGCGGCTCGTCGCGCTTGACCTGCGTCAAGCGGTACTCAAGCTCATCCAACCTCACGGCGCTTGATCTGCGTCAACGACCGCGCCCGCCTGGCCCATAGACTCGATGGCACGATGGGCGGCCGCCCGCTTTGTCCCCTGCTGTGTCGTTCTGTCACGGAGTCCCGGCGATGAGCTACAAAAGCATCCTCGTTCACCTCGATGCGGGCATACGCGCGCATCCGCGGCTCGAAATCGCGTTGCAGTTGGCGCATCGCTTTCATGCGCGGCTGACCGGTCTGTTTTCGACTTATGTGCCGCCGCGCCATGCGTTTGTCGTGATGGCCGGCACCGCCGACTATTACGCGGAACACGAACGCCTGCGTCACGAGCGAGCCGGCGCGCTGCAGCGGCTCTTTCACGCGGAACTCGCGCGTGCGCGAGTCGACGGTCAGTGGATCGCCGCGAACGGCGACGCGAACGACGTCGTGCCGCTGCACGCCCGTGTCGCCGATCTGATCGTGCTCGGGCAAACGGACCTGAGCGACCCCGAATCCTTCATCGCCGAGCAGTTCGTCGAGCATGTCGTGCTGGCGGCGGGCCGGCCTGTGCTGGTGGTGCCGTCCGGCGGCACCGTTGCCGCGCCGGGCCGGCACGTGCTGATCGCGTGGGACGGCAGCCGCGAAGCGACCCGGGCGATCCACGACGCGCTGCCGTTTCTCGACCATGCCGGACAGGTGACGCTGCTGACGGTCCACGCGACCAGCGATCAACCGCCGCGCGACCGGATCGCGGGCGCGGATATCGCCGACACGCTGGCCCATCATGGCGTGACGGCCAGGGTGCGCGAGTTGAACATCGACAACGACACGCCGGTGGGCGACGCGCTGCTGTCGCAGGCGTCCGAGCTGGACTGCGACCTGATCGTGATGGGCGCCTACGCGCATTCGCGTCTGCACGAAATGGTGCTGGGCGGCGCCACGCGCACGATACTGCAATCGATGACCGTGCCGGTTCTGCTATCGCATTGAAAGCACTGAATAAAAAAATGGACCGAATGCCGACACATGGCCGGGCCGCCAAAACCCGCCAGCCGGTCCAACCATCGCAAGCGGCCCGAAAAACCTCGCTGGCCGCCCCATCGTTGCCATGCCTGTTCGCGTGCGTGTTCGCAGCCGCGCTGACACTGGCGTTGACTCTGGCTTTCACCCGCATCATCACACCCGCTCAGGCGCACGAACACCTCGTCACGATCATCGCCACCGTCGGCATCGCAATCGCCGCGCTGCTCGCCATGCTGATCTGGCTCGCGGCCGCGTCGCGCGCGCTGGCCGGGTCTCGACGCAATGAAGCACGCATGCTGGGCATCATCCGTTCGTCGATGGAGGCGATCGTCACGATCGACGATGCCCAGAACATCGTGTTCTTCAACCCGGCGGCCGAACGGATTTTCGGCATCAGCGCGGCCGATGCGCTCGGCACCCCGCTAGCGCGTTTCATTCCGCAGCGCTTCCGGGTCGCGCATGCGCTCCATGTCGACCGATTCGGGCTCACCGGCGCGTCCGACACGCGCATGGGCGGTCAGCGCGTATTGCCGGGCTTGCGCGCGAACGGTGAGGAATTCCCGCTGGAGGCGTCGATTTCGCAACTCCACGAGGACGGCGGCAAGCTGTACACGGTGATGCTGCGCGACGTCACCAAACGGGTCGAAGCGGAAAACGCGCTGAAGCAGTCGCGCGAAGAACTGCGCCAGCTGTCGGCCAATCTGCAGAATGTGCGGGAAGAGGAAAAGCACCGTATCGCGCGCGAGCTGCACGACGATCTCGGTCAACAGTTGGCCGCGCTGAAGATGGATCTGGCGGCGCTCGAACAGGCGCTGATCGACCGCGCCGACGAGGCGTTGCCAGGCGCCGACTCGCTGCTCGACGGCGAGATCCCCGAGCAGCTCGACGACATGCGCCGCGCCATCGATGCGGCGGTGGCGTCGCTGCGGCGAATCGCCGCCGACCTGCGCCCGACGATGCTGGACGACCTCGGCCTCGTCGCCGCGATCGAATGGCTCGCCAACGATTTCACGAACCGCTACGGGATCGACATCGTGCGCCGCATCGAGCCGCTGAACGCCGCCTATTCGAAGCAAGGCGCGACCGCGTTGTTTCGCATCGTCCAGGAAGCGCTGAACAACGTGGTCCGCCATGCGCAAGCGAGCGCCGTCGAACTGACGCTCGACACGAGCGGCACGCACTGCCTGCTGCGTATCGCCGATAATGGACGCGGCGCCGCGGCGCACGCGGTGCACCCGAGCCAGACCAAGCCGTTCGGCCTGATCGGCGTGCGCGAACGCGCGCACCGGCTCGGCGGATCGATGCGGATCGACACCGCGCAAGACGCGGGATTCGCAATGACCGTGACGTTTCCCCTGCAATCGATGCAACAGGAAGAGTTCGACCCATGATCAAGGTGCCGCTGGCCGACGACCACACGCTCGTGCGCGACGGGCTGCGCCATATCCTGCAGAAAGCGAGCGGCTTCGACGTGGCGGGCGAAGCCTGCGACAGCGCGACGACGATCGCGCTGATCCGCTCGACCGATGCGCACGTGCTGGTACTCGATCTGTCGATGCCCGGACGCAACGGCATCGAACTGATCCGGCAGATCAGGGACGAGCAACCCGGGCTGAGGATTCTGGTGCTGACGATGCATGCCGAGCAGCAGTACGCGGTGCGTGCGTTCAAGGCCGGCGCATCCGGCTACCTGACCAAGGAAAGCGCGAGCGCGGAGCTGGTCGACGCGGTCACGAAAATCGCGTCGGGCGGCGTCTATGTGAGCCTCGCGATGGCCGAACGTTTCGCAAGGAATCTGCAGGAGCCCGCCGACGCGTTGCCGCATCAGCGTTTGTCCGATCGCGAATTCGACGTGTTCCGTCGCATCGTCGGCGGCCAGAGCATCACGGAGATTGCCAACGAACTGTGCGTCAGCGTGAAGACGATCAGCACGCACAAAACGCGGATCCTCGAAAAAATGCAGATGCCGCACGAGAACGGGCTCGTGCGCTATGCGATCCACCACAAGCTGTTCGACGATGAAAACGATATCTAGGTGATATCCAGGCACGTCGGCCGTCTCTTCTCGTTTTTCCCCTCCGCTCCACTCCTTGTCTCGGACCAGGAATATTCCTACATCCGCTACCCGAACTCCTGGTGTCGCTTAAGGCAGCGCTGATGTTTTTTTGAGATAGCACCACCAATACTGGTGGTATGGACACCGTCACGCCCGCCACCGTATCGAGAGTCTTCCTCGTCGATGACGCGACCGATGTCAGACGCCGCCTCGCGCGGCTGCTGGCGCTGACGCCCGGCGTCGAGATCGCCGGAGAGTGCGGCGGCGTCGAGCGCGCGTTCGAGATCATCGTCGCGAGCGAGGCTCACATTGCCGTGCTGGATCCGTGCTTTGCCGGCAAGACGAATCTGATGCTGATCGAAGCGCTTTCGCGCGCGCGGCCGTCCATCGTCAACATCGTGCTGACGAACCATTGCGCGAGCGCATGCCGCCGTGCGTGCGAAGCGGCCGGCGCGGATTTCTTCTTCGACAAGACCGCGGAGTTCGAACTCGCCTGCCACACCGTCGAAACCCTTGCGAATGCACGCCGTGCACATTTTGCGTAGCCAGCCGGAGACGATCATGCAAGTTGCAACCGCCCGCGAACTTCAAGACCCGGCATACCCGGTATCCCGCGCTATGACCACGGTGCCGATCCACGCGACCCAGTCCGGCGCCGCGACGAGCCGCGGCATTCAACGCACGAATGGCACGCATGGAACAGCCGGCACGCCGCGCTGCTCCAGTTGCTCGATGCGCGCGGTCTGCATGCCGCCCGGTCTGAGCGCCAGCGAACTCGCGAAACTGGACGAGGTGATCTGCACGACGCGTGCCGTCAAACGGGGCGACGCGCTGTATCGGACCGGCGACCCATTCCAGAGCATCTATGCGGTCCGCGCCGGATCGTTCAAAACCGTGATCGTGCATCGCGACGGCCGCGAGCACGTCACCGGCTTCCAGATTGCCGGCGACGCGCTCGGCCTCGACGGCGTCGGCGCGGGCAAGCAGAACTGCGATGCGATCGCGCTCGAAGATAGTGCCGTGTGCATCATTCCGTTCGCGCAGCTCGAGGCGATCTGTCGCGAGATGAAGCCGATGCAGCATCACATCTATCAGATGATGAGCAGCGAGATCGTCCGCGAATCGAGCCAGATGCTGCTGCTCGGCACGATGACGGCGGAGCAGCGCGTCGCGACGTTTCTGCTGAACCTGTCGAAGCGCTTCAAGGCGCGCGGCTTCTCGGCCGCCGAATTCCATCTGCGCATGACGCGCGAGGAAATCGGCTGTTACCTCGGCATGAAGCTCGAAACGGTGAGCCGGATGTTCTCGAAGTTTCAGCGCGAACGCCTCGTCAGCGCGCAAGGCAAGACGATCCGTATCGTCGACGCGCAAGCCTTGGCGCGGATCTGAGCGAGCCGGCGGCTAGACGAAGTGGCACATCGCGGGCGCGTTCGGGCTCATGCGCAGTGGAACCCGCGCTGCCGACCTGATATAACTGACTGACCTGCGGCAGCCGATGCCGCGCCACGCGGAGGAGCGATGGGTCAGTCGACTGGCGAGTCTTTCCGCTTCGGCCGTGCGGCGTCGATCTCGGGCGTGCCCGTCGAGGACCGTTACTTTCTATTGATCGAAGCGGTGCAGGATTACGCGATCTTCATGCTGGATCCGTCCGGGCGCGTGACGAGCTGGAATCCCGGCGCGCAGCGCATCAAAGGCTATACGTCCGAGGAAATCATCGGACGGCACTTCTCGACCTTCTATGCCCCGGAAGATATCGCCGCCGGCAAGCCCGCTCGCGAACTCGACATCGCCGCCGCGGCAGGCCGCGTCGAGGACGAGGGCTGGCGGGTGCGTCGCGACGGCTCGCGGTTCTGGGCCAACGTCGTGGTTTCCGCCGTGCACGATGCATCCGGCGCGCTGCTCGGCTTCGCCAAGATCACGCGTGATCTGACCGCGCGCATGCGCCTCGCGGAACTCGAGCGCGCGAACGCCGTATCCACCCATGTGCAGATCGCCCGAGAAAACGAGCAGAAGCGCATGGCGCGCGAACTCCACGACGATCTCGGGCAACGGCTGACCGCGCTGAAAATGAGCGTCGCGCTGCTCGAAGCGAATCTGCATCAGCAGCCCGCGACCGCGCCGCTCGCGTCGCAAACCCATGAACTCCAGTTGCAGATCGACGGGATGGCGGCAGCGCTTCGACGTATCGCGGCCGACCTGCGCCCGCCGCTGCTCGATGATCTCGGGCTCGCCGCCGCGCTCGAATGGCTGGCCGAGGACTTCACCAAACGCTATGGCGTGCGCGCGAGCGTTCATCTCGAACCGGCCGAGCCGGAGTTCAGCGAATTTGCATCGACCGCACTGTTCCGGATCGTTCAGGAAGCGTTGACCAATGTCGCGCGACACGCCAACGCAGGTCTCGTGCGCGTCGAGATGACGCGCGCGGGCCCGACGCTGTCGCTCGATATCGAGGACGACGGCAACGGCGCCGAACTCGACCTGCCGTGCGACAGGCACGCGTTCGGCCTGCTCGGGATCCGCGAACGCGTGCGGCAACTGCGCGGCAACGTGTCGTTTTCGAGTTCGCCGGGCCACGGCTTCAGAATCTCGATACAGATTCCCGCCGATGCGCTCGGCTAACGCTCACGCCCGCGCACTCAGGCTCGTGACCGGCTAGACGGTACTGGCCTCCTGCTTGCCCTCTTCGCGAATCAGCAACACCGGACAGCGCGAGAAGCGCAAGGCCCGCTCCGCGACGCTGCCGATCACCAGACGCCGCACGCCGCGACGTCCATGCGTGCCCATCACGAGCAGATCGGTATGGATCTGCTCGGCGTGGCGCAGGATCACGTTGGCGACGTCATCGGATGGGTCGTTCGATTCGACCAGTTCGGGATGGCATGGCACGCCCGCCGCCGCGCAGGTCTGCTGCGCCTCTTCCAGCAACGATTCGCCATCCTTGCGCAGCGCCTCGACGAGCGTCAGCGGATCGTAGTGGCCGGCGTAGGAAAAAAGCGGCGTCTTGTCCAGCACATAGATCGGATGCACGACGCCCTTCGTCAACGTGGCGAAGCTGACCGCTTCTTTCAGCGCGAGTTTCGAGGAACTGCTGCCGTCGAATGCGACGAGAATGTTCTGGTACATGGCGATTCTCCGCTAGGGTGGATTCGTGGCCGGTCCGTCGATGCTGGCGCGGGTGTTCATCATGCGTTACACGTCATGCATTCATCGCGCCGCTGTCGTGCAGATGAGGCCGCTGCGACGCTCAGCTTGCCGTCGAGCAGATCATCGAGCGCGCGGGTCGCATCGCTTAAAGCATAGGTCGTCGTTTCCATCGCGAGACGAATTTCGTTCGCGATGCGCAGCAACGACAGTCCGTACTGCGACGGCAGATGAAAGCAGTAGCGGCTATCGGCGACGGTCGCCCGGCGTAGCCACCGTCGTTCGTGCTGTTTGTCCGGAACCGGCCGCGCTGTACACCGCACCGTCGATCAGAAGTCGATCTTCGCATTCAGACTGACCGTGCGCGGATCGCCCGGCGCGATGTAGTCCGAATACTGGTACATCCAGTAGCGGCGATTCGTGATGTTGTCGATCGCCGCTCTCAGCGTCACGTCGTGTCCGCCGACACGAGTCATGTAGCTCGCGCCCGCGTTGACGATCAGATAGCCGCCCGTCTCCAGGTTGCCCGCCGGCCGCACCTTCGTGCTGCCGGTGAACTTGGCGTCGGTGCCGACCTGCAGGCCCGGCACTCCCGGTACGTCGTAGGTAACGCGCCCGGCGGCGACGAACTGCGGCGCGCCCGCGACGCGATTGCCGCTATACGACTGCCCCTTCGCGTACCACGTATCAAGCAGCATCAGGTTGCCGGCTACCTGCCAGCCGCGGCCGACGCGCACGCTGCCGCCCGCTTCGATCCCCTCGTAGATCGACGTGCCGTCCTGCACGTAGACGTTCTGGTCGTTCGCATACGCGGCGCCGCGTTCGATACGGAACACCGCGGCCGTCGCGCTCCAGCGTGCCTGCTCGCTCTTGATGCCGATTTCGTACTGACGCGAGCGCAACGGACGCAGCAACGCTCCGCCGTTCGCATAGATGTCGTTGACGATCGCGCCCTGCTCCAGCGACTCCACATAGCTCGCGTACAGCGTCGTGTTCGGCTGGAGCTTGTACATCAGCGCGGCGGTCGGCGTCAGCACGCCGTTCTGTCCATACGATGACGCGAGCGTGCCGTCGAGGTTGTAGCTCTGCTGATCGTAGTTGGTGTAGCGCACGCCCGCGAGCAACGACCAGCGCTCAGTCAGCGCGATCGTATCGCTGGCGAACAGCGCCTTCTGCGTGATCTCGCTCGCGCGGTATTTGTCGAGGCCGGCGCCCGAGTAGTAGCGCCATGGATTCGGCTGGAACAGATTGCCGTCGCCGAGGGTGAAAAAGTGCGATACCGCGCTGTAGTCATTGGTCTGACGCTGCCACGATGCGCCGAGCGCCAGTTGATGCGCGAAGATGCCGGTCTTCACGTTGCCTTCGAATACGCCCTGCCAGTAGATGTCCTGGTGGCCTTCGTCGCCGTTCCAGCGACTGTCGGTGTAGTCGCCGGCCTGGTTGAGCAGCGTCAGCGTGCTCTCGTTGCGATCGCGCGACGACTTGCTGTAGCTCGCCGACGTGTTGAACGACCAGTTCGGCGTGATCCGGTATTTGACGCCCGCCGTGTAGAGCTGCAGGTTCGTGTTCAGATGCTGATCGGTGCCGCCCAGCAGATTGCTGCCGCCGCTGATCGTGGCGGGCAATTCGGTGCCCACATAGCTGCCGGTATAGATCGCGGGGGTCTGGCCACTCGAGCGGCTTTGCTGATAGATCGCGTCGAAGTAGACGCCGAGGTCGCGCGTGAGCTGACCGTCGAGCGCCACCGCCAGCGAATTGCGGTTGATATCGCCCGCGTTGTAGGTCTTGCCCGCCTCGTGCGTGTAGTTGATGCGCGCGCCGAACATATCGTCCGGGCCGAAGCGCCGGCTCAGGTCGACGTGCTGGCTGAACACGCTATCCATCCGGTAACCGACGGACACGCTCGTCACGGGCTGCGCCGCCGGCTTCTTCGTCACGTAATTGACCACCCCGCCCGGCTCCACGAACCCGTACATGAAGCCGCCGAGTCCCTTCAGCAGTTCCACCCGTTCGAGATTTTCATAAGGCATCGTGATGCCATACGAAATAAATGGATTGCCGTCGATGCGAAAGCCGTTCTGCCAGTCGATCGGCAGACCGCGGATCGAGATGTAGGTCGCCCACGCGCTGTACGGATTGCTGCTGTCGGTCACCGATGAGTCGACGGCGAACACATCGCCGAGCTTGTTCGCCTGACGGTCGGCCAGTTCTTCGCCGGTCACGACAGTGGTCGAAAACGGCGTGTCGAGCTGCGAGCGCGCACCGAGCGCGCCAATCGACACGGGCGTTTGCAGATGCATCGGCGAATCGGCCTCGGTGGTCGCGCTTACTTTCACGACGGGCAATGCCTGTTCGCTTCCGTTTGCCGCCGACGATGCATCCGCGCCTGCCGTTGCTGTTGCCGCTGCCGCACTGCTTGATAGCGCCGACGCAGGCGCTGGCGCCGCTACTCCGGTGCTGCTCTGCGCCAACGCGGATTGCGCCGCGACAGCAAAAGTCAGCCAGACCGCAAGCTGCAAAGGACGATCAAGTGTGGTTTTTGGGCGTGTGGTTAGTTGATTTTTCATGTCTGCCAGCGAGCGAGCGCCTCCATTAATTGAGAATGCGATTGATTCTCATTTGTGACGAGAGCGCGATATTAGCAAAGCCTCCAGGCTTTTGAAAGCATTACGCGAGCATTGAAAAGGGCTTGCGGAGAACGTATCGTGGCCCAGCAGACGTCCGCGCGGCGTGGCGAAGCGATCTGACGCGCATTAAGCCCCACCGTCGAGAGGGTTTTCCGGCGAACGAAATTGTAAGAAATGAGCTATTCGAAGGACCGATGCGGCGCACGCAAAGCAAGCGCTTTGCCATCCCGAGTTTGTGCCGATACAGAAGGGCTTTGCCGGAGATACGGCGCCCCGTTACCTCATGCATCGCGAATCGATCGATTAGTTTGGATTCCTTCGAACGTTGCGATTCACTCTTGCCATCGCTCGCCAAACTTCCTATGATTCGCCGAACACAAATGCGATTGATTCTCATTTAAATTGCGTTCGATGTCACAGATGCCCGATTGCACCGCCGCCCGAAAACCCAACTGATTTCCGTTCATCGATGAAGCATCTCAACATGGTCCTAGCCGGCCAAACAGGAAGCTAAACATGAGTACGACTAATATCCATGCGAGGCAGACGACACATGCGTCGACCGAGCCCGCCGTGCTTGACTTCATCGCGATTGGTCTAGGCCCGTTCAACCTGAGCCTTGCGTGTCTCGCCGAGCCGATTGCCGATCTGCATGGCCTCTTTCTCGAGCGCAATGAAGATTTCGACTGGCATCCGGGCATGCTGATCGACGACACGACATTGCAGAATCCCTTCCTCGCCGATCTCGTCAGCCTCGCCGATCCGCAGAGCAAGTTCAGCTTCCTCAACTACTGCAAGCAGGAAGGCAAGCTCTACGCGTACTACATCCGCGAGCGCTTTTACCTGAGCCGCGCCGAGTACAACCGCTATTGCAAATGGGCGATTCGGCAGCTTTCCAGCATCGCGTTCGGCTCGAACGTCGAGCGTGTCGAATACGATGCCGGGCGCGCGCATTACGTCGTGAGCGGACGCGACGTCCGTACCGGCCAACCGTTCGTGTATCGCGCGAAGCGGCTCGTGATCGGCGTGGGCTCAGTGCCGCAACTGCCGTCGTGCTGCGACGACGTACGCGAGCATTGCATCCACAGCGCGCAATACGTCGCGAGCAAGCAGCAATTGCAGAACAGACGCTCGATCGCGGTGATCGGCAGCGGCCAGAGCGCCGCCGAAATCTTCCACGACCTGCTCAAGGAAAGCGACGAACACGACTACTCGCTCACGTGGATCACGCGTTCGCCGCGCTTCTTCCAGATGGAGAACACCAAGCTGACGCTCGAGATGATCTCGCCGGACTACATCGACTATTTCTACAATCTGCCGGACGGTGTGCGCGAAAACATCATCGCGAAGCAGGACAGCCTTTACAAAGGCGTGAACGCGTCGCTGATCAACCAGATCTACGACCTGCTCGACGATCGCCGCAGCCGCGGTCATCGGAACGCGCGTCTGATCACGAACTCCGAATTGACCGGCTGCGAATACGACCACGCCGGCGACCACTACCGGCTGCGCTTCGTGCAGCGCGACGAACGCGTGCAATACACGCACGTGACCGATGGTGCGATCTTCGCGACCGGTTATACGCAGAACGTGCCGCGTTTTATCGACGGCATTCACGAACGCATCCGCTGGGACGACAAAGGCCGCTATCGTCTGTCGCGCAACTATGCGATCGACGTAAACGGCGGCGACATCTTCGTGCAGAACGCGGGGCTCTATAGCCACGGCCTGACCAATCCCGATCTCGGCATGAGCTGCTACCGCAATTCGTGCATCCTGCGCGAAATCACCGGCGTCGAACACTACCGGATCGAGCGGCGCATCGCCTTGCAGGACTTCTCCGTGCCGGACACCGACGCGTTCGTCAAAGCGCCGCTGGAGGCCGAATGACACTGCGCAGCATGATCATCCTGATGACGAGCTTCGCCGTCGTCAGCGACGCGATCCTGATCCCGTTCTACCCGCAGTTCTTTGCCGCGCGCTATGGCGTAACGAGCCCGGTACATACGGGCGCCTATGTCGCGTTTATTTCGATCGTCGTGATGCTGACGCTGCCCGTATGGGCACGCATCGCGAAGCGGCTCGACGCGATGCATCTGCTCGTCTACACGCAGTGCGCGGCCGGCGTGCTGTCGATCGCAAGCTACTGGGCACCGACGGTACCGCTGTTCTGGGTACTGTCGCTCGCGATGTTCATGTGCAAAAGCAGCTATCTGCTGATGTATCCGTACATGATGCGGCTCGAACCGAAGGAATCGCACGCGCACACGATCGGCCTGCTCTCCGTGGTCGTGCACTTCGGCGCGATCGCCGGCGCGCTGGCGGGCGGCTTCGTGATGCAGGTCTGGGATGCACATACCTGCATCTTCGCGATGGCCGCCGGCGACTTCGCGCAGATGGCCATCTGCATCTGGTTGATCCGTTCGCACGCGATCAACCGACGTTGCCGTTTCGCGCACGAAACGCACCCCGGCGCACACGGCACCGCGCGCACGCTGCGCGAGCGGCTACCGATCCTGCGGCTCGCGCTGCTGATGCTCGCGTTCGACTTCTGCGTGTACCTGATCCGTCCGTTCATGTCGTCGTACTGGCAGAGCGTCAGCGGTTCGCCGGGCGAGCTCGTGTCGGGCGCCGTGTTCGCGATTCCCGGCATGGTTGCGCTCGTCGCGCTGCGTATCAACAAGCGCATCGCGGATGCGGGCCGGCGCCTGCCGGATCACATGATCGGCAATCTGCTGTTGTGCACGATAGGCCTCCTGCTGCAAGGCGTCGAAGCACCGTTCGCGATCGTCATCGGCCGTGTGCTGTTCGGCTGGGCTTTCTTCCAGATCGTCGTGAAGCTCGACGTGACGATGTTCGCGCTCAGCACGCCGGCGTCGTACGCGGCCGACTTCAGCGTGATCAACTTCTTCCAGAACCTCGGCGTGTTGCTGGCGTCGTTCGCAGCAGGCGCGATCGTTGATGAAACCGGCTTGCGTGCGCCGTTCTTTATCGCCGCGGTGGGACTTGTGCTGTGCGCGCTCGTCAGCATCTGGCTGCTCGATCAGCCACAGCGCACCCCGGCCGCGAATGCAGTGCCCTTACCAAAGCCCGCGCTCGCCCACGCGACGACGCTTTCCCCCGAGCTTGCCGACACCGGAGCCACTGCCCATGCGAACTGATATCGTTGCCAATGAAATCGCACTGCGCTTCACAGCGCCCTCGCCTGCCACGCGCCATGCGAATGCGAACGACAGCCGCGCCGCGATAACCGCGCGTCACCCGAACTACGCCGCGAGCGTGAACGGCTTCGACATCCGCGCGATCGACACCCCACGCGATGCGCCCACGCTGCATCGCTGGTTCGTCGAAGAACGCGCGGCGTTCTGGAACATGCGCGACAAGAGCGTCGACGAAGTCGCCGCCTTCTATCAAGCCATTCAGGATTCGCCGCACGCGCAGGCCTGGATCGGCAGCGAGCATGGCAAAAACGCATTCCTGTTCGAGACCTACGATCCCGCCCATGACGAAGCCGGCGAGCACTACGACCCGCTACCCGGCGATGTCGGCATGCATCTGTTCGTCGGACCCGCGCTAACACCCGTGCCCGGTTACACGCACCGCGTGTTCCGCGCGCTGATGACGTTCCTGTTCGAACAGTTGAACGCTGTACGCATCGTCGTCGAACCGGACGCGCGCAACACCCGCATCCATGCACTGAATCGCGCGATGGGATTCGTCCATGCGAAGAACGTCGCGTTCCGCGAGAAAACCGCCGCGCTCGCGTTCTGCACGCGCGCGGACTTTAACGCCGCCACGCAAGCCACCCTGAAAAAGGACCAACAGCGATGACCCAATCGATCACGATGCAGCACGCGATGCAACACGTAACGCTCAATCCGCGCGAAGCCACCGCGCATCTGACGCCCGAAGTCTGGCAACACGCTAACCGGATGCTCGTGCGCAAGGCGCTGGCCGAATACGCGCATGAACTGATCGTCGAGCCGCAGCACGTCGGCGAAGCGCCAGGCGAACATCACGCGCGTTATGAAGTGAAATCGGACGACGGCTCGCGGGTCTATACGTTCGAAGCACGCCAGCTCGCACTGCGCCACTGGAGCATTCGCGCCGAATCGATCGCGTGCACGAAGGACGGCGCCGAGCAGCCACTCGATGCGCTCGCGTTCATTCTCGACGTGAGAGCGCGCCTCGGTATCAAGGAAGAGATGCTGCCGATCTATCTCGACGAAATCAGCAGCACGCTGTACGGCGCTGCTTATAAAGCGGTGAAGGAAGGCCCGGACACACCCGAACTGTTGAACGCGGATTTTCAGGAGATCGAGACCGCGATGACCGAAGGTCATCCCGGCTTCGTGGCGAACAACGGCCGGCTCGGCTTCGACGCGGGCGACTACCGCGCGTTCGCCCCCGAAGCAGGCTCGACGATCCAGATCATCTGGCTGGCCGTTCACAAGGACAACGCGGCCTTTCATTGTTCGGCGGACCTCGACTATGCGCGGCTGCTGGACGAAGAACTCGGTGCGCCGGCGGTCGCGCGTTTCAGGCAGATAGTCGAAGCGCGCGGTTGCCGCTTCGACGACTATCACCTGATGCCCGCGCACCCGTGGCAATGGTTCAACAAGCTGTCGATCGCGTTTGCGTCCTATGCGGCGACCAATCGGATCATCTGTGTCGGCTATGGCGACGACCGCTATATCGCGCAGCAATCGATCCGCACGTTCTTCAACGTGTCAGACCGTTCGAAGCGATATGTGAAGACCTCGCTGTCAATCCTCAACATGGGCTTCATGCGCGGCCTGTCGCCGTATTACATGTCGGGCACGCCGGCGATCAACGACTACATCAAGGGACTCGTCAGCAGCGATGCGTATCTGCGCGGCCAGGGCTTCACGATCCTGCGCGAAGTGGCGTCGCTCGGCTTTCGCAACAGCTATTACGAAGCCGCGGTGCAAGCGGATACCCCTTATAAGAAGATGTTTTCCGCGCTGTGGCGCGAGAACCCGCTCGTGCACGCGGGCGATGGCCAGCGCCTGATGACGATGGCCGCACTGCTGCACACCGACCGTCACGGACGCGCACTGCTGCCCGCGCTGATCGAAGCATCCGGGCTCGGCGCCGAAGCCTGGCTCGAACGCTATATGCAAGCGTATCTGGCGCCGCTCGTGCATTGCTTCTACACGTACGATCTGGTGTTTATGCCGCATGGCGAAAATCTGATTCTGGTGCTCGACAACCACGTTCCGGTGCGCGCGATCATGAAGGACATCGCGGAAGAATCCGCGATCCTGAACAAGGACGCGCAGCTTCCCGACAACGTGAAGCGCCTCGCGGTCGACGTGCCCGAGCGCGTGAAACTGCTCGCGATCTTCATCGACGTGTTCGATGGCTTTTTCCGCTACATGAACCAGATTCTCGTCGAGCACGGCTGCTGTAGCGAGGACGTGTTCTGGAACACGGTGGCGCGCTGCGTCACGCGCTATCAGCACGCGCATCCGCAACTCGCGGGGAAATACGCCGAGTACGATATGTTCGCGCCGGAGTTCCTGCACTCGTGCCTGAACCGCCTGCAACTCGGCAACAATCTGCAGATGGTCAATCTGTCGGACCCGGCGGGCAATCTGAAGATGGCGGGCAATCTGCGCAACCCGCTGGCGGGACGGCGCGAGGCCGGACGCGAAGCGGGCCACGCAGCGAGCCAGGAAGCCGGCCCGCGCACGCCGGTTGAACCGGTCGAGGCCTGAGTATGACGGCGAGCCCTGCATTGCGAGATCTGCTGCGGCTCGCCGCCACCGTCGTGCCTGGACTGAGCGGCGTGATCGCGGATCGTGCAAGCGCCGCTCCGTGCGACTGCAACAAAGCCTCGTCGCGCGCTGTATACCGCTACCCAGCTCCCGGCGAAAGCAATGACGATGATCGTGACCATGACGGCAATCGCGCCGCACTCGAAGCGCTGCTCGCTCATTGGCGCGATGCGTACCCGGAAGCCGGGCGCATGTACTGGTCGCTGCGCTGCTGGGGCATTCTGATCTGGCAGCCGATCTATCTGAGCGTGATCGGTGTGCACAGCGCGCAACGCGTGTTATCGCTCGCCTCTTTCGAACAGCCGATCGAACACGGCTGGACGCGCGAAGTACGCGTACCCGATCACGAACCGGCGTGCGGCGAAACCAATGCGCTGATCGAACGGGCCGCGCAAGAAATTTCCACCTGCTGCAAGCGCATCTTCGACGAGCTGTCGCGCGTCATCCCTGTCAACGCACACGCTGCAGCATGCATGCAAGCCGATTGCGTGCTCGCGGCGCTACTCGCGGTGCGCGCGGTGCGTCCCGACTGGCAGCGTGACGGGCATCACGTGCAGCTCGAAGCGCTCGGCGCGCGCTGGCTCGCGGCGCTCTCACTCGACGAACGCAGCGGCTTCTTCGCTTACGCACGCAGCGACCATTCGCGCGCGCTCGCGCTCGATCGACAGACCTGCTGCTACCACTATCGGCGACGCGACGGCGAGCTGTGCAGCACCTGTCCGCGTCTGAGCAAGTGCGAGCGCATCGCCCGTCTGAACAGGGACCACGACGCAGAAGCGCCCGCCTGAACACGAACGCCCAACCACGCAAGCGACAACAACGGAGCTGCGCGCAGCGGCGCAACCTCGTGCGAACCAACGCGGCTCAACGTGGTTAAACGCGTATGCAAGCGTGCGACGTTCCAACAAAAGGAATCGATCGATGAACGACATCAGCAACCTGCCCCATCTCGCCACGACGGACGATATCGGCGACGGGGTGCTTCAACTGCCGCCGAGCGCCTACTTCGACGAAGCGCTATTCGAACTCGAGATGGCGCGCATCTTCGCGAATTCAGCGCTTTACGTAGGCCACGAACAGTCGGTGCCCAACCCCGGCGACTGGCGGCGACTGCCGCAGGACGAAGGCGGCCGCGTGCTGGTGCGCAACGCGGGCGGCGTGCAACTGCTGTCGAATGTGTGCCGTCATCGCCAGGCGCTAATGCTCGGAGGTGCGACGGGCGACGTCGGTGGTCCGGTGCAGGCGAGCGGCAATCTCGCGGCGACGGGCGGCAATATCGTGTGCCCGCTGCATCGCTGGACTTACGACGGCAACGGTGAGCTGATCGGCGCGCCCGAGTTCGAGCGCAAGCCGTGCCGCCATCTCGAACGCTTCGCGTTGAAGCACTGCCACGGCCTGCTATACGAAGGACCGCGCGAGCCCGCCGAGGACATGGCCCGTGTGTTCGCCCGCCCCGAATTCGATTTTTCCGGCTACGTGCTCGACCACACCGAGACGCACCAATGCCGCTACAACTGGAAGACCTTTATCGAGGTGTATCTGGAGGACTATCACGTCGCGCCGTTTCATCCGGGGCTCGGCAAGTTCGTCAGCTGTGACGATCTCGACTGGGAGTTCGCGGATACCTACAGCATGCAACGCGTCGGCGTGCACAACGCCCTCGCGCAGCCTGGCTCGGATGTGTATCGCACGTGGCACGATCACCTGCTCGACTACCGCGGCGGCGACGCGCCATCGTTCGGTGCGATCTGGCTTGCGTATTTCCCGACGCAGATGATCGAGCTTTATCCGCATACGCTGGTCGTATCGACGCTCTATCCGCGCGGGCCGCAGGAAACGCTGAATGTCGTCGAGTTCTACTATCCAGAGGAAATCGCCGCGTTCGAGCGCGATTTCGTCGACGCACAGCGCGCCGCGTACCTGGAAACCGTGATCGAAGACGACGAAATCGCCGAGCGGATGGACGCGGGCCGCCTGCGTCTGCACCAGCGCGGCGTCAGCGACGCGGGGCCGTACCAGTCGCCGCTGGAAGACGGGATGCGGCATTTTCACACGTGGTATCGGCGCGCGCTCGCGGGTGGCGGGGCCGGTGCTGCGCGCCGCACGATCGAATTACGCGTGGCCGAAGATTCGGTGTGTTATTGAGCGGCGCGGCGGAACTTCGAACAGAGGCGGTATCCCCTCAACGGGGAATGCCGCAATTGAAGAGCGTCGTGCGAACGCACGCGCCGGCCCCGCTGCCACGGCATCACGATGCGGCTACGTCAGAACTCACCGCTGCCGCTGGCCGGCGCGCGGATAAACGCAAATAAGAAAGGGGCGATGGCCGCTCTACCGGCCATCGCCCCACATGCTGAAAAACTGCGTCGGAACCTACGCCTCAGTTCACGTAGCGGTTATCCAACCCAACGCCGCAAAAAGCGGAGAAAACAGCGAAACAGCGTCAACAAACCACAACCTCTGCTTCGCCGCCCACTGCTATCTCCCGGCAGCGACGGTTCACGCGAGATCGAACCGATCAAGGTTCATCACCTTGCTCCACGCGGCGACGAAGTCACGCACGAATTTCTCCTTCGCGTCATCGCTTGCATAGACTTCGCACAGCGAGCGCAGCTGGGAATTCGAGCCGAACACCAGATCGACACGCGTGCCAGTCCACTTGCGTTGGCCGGTTTTCGCGTCACGCCCTTCGAACACATCCGCGGCAGCCGACAGCGGCTTCCATTCCGTGCCCATATCGAGCAGGTTGCGGAAGAAGTCGTTGGTGAGCGTTCCCGGCTGCTTCGTCAGCACGCCGTGCGCTTCGGAGCCCGTGTGAACGTCGAGCACACGCAGGCCGCCGATCAGCACCGTCATCTCGGGCACCGTCAGCGTCAGCAGTTGCGCCTTGTCGATCAGCAGCGTTTCCGCCGACACCTTCAGACCGCTCCGCAGATAGTTACGGAAGCCGTCGGCCACCGGTTCGAGCATCGCGATGGATTCAACGTCGGTCTGCTCCTGCGACGCGTCGGTGCGACCCGGCGCGAACGGCACCGTCACCTGCAGGCCGCCAGCCTTCGCGGCCTGCTCGATGGCAGCCCCACCCGCCAGCACGATCAAATCGGCCAGCGAGATCTTCTTGCCGCCCGACTGCGCGCCGTTGAACTCGCTCTGGATGCCTTCGAGCGCCTTCAGCACCTTCGCAAGCTCAGCAGGCTGGTTGGCCTCCCAGTCCTTCTGCGGCGCGAGACGGACGCGCGCGCCATTGGCGCCGCCGCGCTTGTCCGAACCACGGAACGTCGAGGCCGAGGCCCACGCGGCCGACACCAGTTGCGCGACGGACAGGCCCGAGGCGAGGATCTTCTGCTTCAGCGCGACGACATCCTTGTCGTCGACGAGCGGATGGTCGACGGCCGGCACCGGATCCTGCCACACCAGTTCCTCGGCCGGCACTTCCGGGCCGAGATAACGGGCACGCGGACCCATGTCGCGGTGCGTCAGCTTGAACCACGCACGCGCAAACGCATCGGCGAACTCGTCGGGGTTGTCCATGAAGCGGCGCGAGATCTTTTCGTATACCGGGTCGAGGCGCAACGACAGGTCGGTCGTGAGCATCGTCGGCACGATTTTTTTCGACGGATCGTGCGCGTGCGGAATCGTCGCCTGCGCGTCTTTCGCGACCCACTGGTTCGCGCCCGCCGGACTCTTCGTCAGTTCCCATTCGTGGCCGAACAGGTTCTGGAAGAAGCCCATGCCCCATTGCGTCGGCGTCGCGGTCCACGTGACTTCCAGACCGCTCGTGATCGTGTCGCCGCCATGGCCGGTGCCGAAGCTGTTCTTCCAGCCGAGGCCCATGTTCTCGAGACCGGCGCCTTCCGGTTCCGGACCGACGTTATCGGCCGGCCCCGCGCCGTGCGTCTTGCCGAACGTGTGGCCACCGGCGATCAGCGCGACGGTTTCCTCGTCGTTCATCGCCATGCGGGCGAAGGTTTCGCGAATGTCGACAGCGGCTGCAAGCGGATCGGGATTGCCGTCCGGGCCTTCCGGGTTCACGTAGATCAGCCCCATCTGCACTGCGCCGAGCGGATTTTCAAGATTGCGGCCCGTGTCGGTGCGGCTCACTTCGCTGCCGTGCAACTCCTCGTCGGCGACCAGCACGCCTTCGTCATCCTGCTTGCCGGCCGCGCCCTTGCCATAGCGGACGTCGCCGCCGAGCCAGGTTTTTTCATTGCCCCAGTAGATGTCCTGATCCGGTTCCCACGTGTCCTCGCGGCCACCGCCGAAACCGAAGGTCTTGAAGCCCATCGTTTCGAGCGCGACGTTACCGGTCAGCACCAGCAGGTCGGCCCACGAAATCTTCTGGCCATATTTCTGCTTGATCGGCCATAGCAGACGGCGCGCCTTGTCGAGGCTGACGTTGTCCGGCCAGCTATTGAGCGGCGCGAAACGCTGCTGGCCGCGCCCTGCGCCGCCACGGCCGTCGCCGATGCGATAGGTGCCGGCGGCGTGCCATGCCATGCGGATGAAGAGCGGCCCATAGTGGCCGAAGTCCGCGGGCCACCACGGCTGCGAATCGGTCATCAGCGCGGCGAGGTCTTTCTTGACCGCGGCGAGGTCGAGGCTCCTGAATGCCTCGGCATAGTTGAAGTCTTTATCCAGCGGATTGGAACGGTTCGAATGCTGGCTCAGCAGGTCGAGGCGCAACGCCTTCGGCCACCAGTCGCGATTGGTTGTC
Source organism: Paraburkholderia sp. ZP32-5 (assembly GCF_021390495.1). NCBI lineage: Bacteria > Pseudomonadati > Pseudomonadota > Betaproteobacteria > Burkholderiales > Burkholderiaceae > Paraburkholderia > Paraburkholderia sp. ZP32-5. Next base: position 2,214,678 of record NZ_JAJEJP010000001.1, read on the forward strand.
CCGCCGCCGGCGGAATGAATGAACGGGCACTTTGCTTCGTTTGACATGCGTTCTCTCCTTTGGAGGATGTCTCCGTTATGCGGTTGCCATGGTGTCAGGCTTCCATGGCAATTTGACGATCTGAAAACCTGCCAGCCAGCCGGGCAAGCCCGGCAGTGCGCTCATCTACGGTGACTACCGTGCTATCAATTCATCGTGCATGGATCCTGGGTCGAGGGGGAAAAGTTGTCGGTGTAGCCAGCCGGCCGATGCCACGATAAAGCACTGCTTGATGCACTCGTGGCTGCGTTCGGCGCGCGTAGACTATTCGAATATAGGCGAGCGCAAAGTTCAATAGAATTCGATTACGGCAATGCCGGTCATAGGTGACGACTATAGCGTCGCGCGCGCATCCCTGCGCTGCGGCTCGCGCCGCCATGCCGATAGCAAGTTGACTCGCTGACCCATTGTCCCGCCGGCTCGTTGGCTATTGCGCCGACGATGCTTTTACGCCGGACGAAGCCCGCTGTGTGATAGTGTTCCGCGCCAGCCTCGCGGCGTTTCAAGGAGTTTTCCAAACTGTGTCCAAAGCCGTGCCACAAGCTGCCTCTCACGCCGAGCTCGCCACCGTCCAACCCGTCGAAGCGCTGGTCGTGCCCGCCATCCTCGATGGCCGCGACGGCACCAACCGCGGCGCCGCCGAAAACTCGCAACTGTCGGCACGCAACGATCTCGATGCGGTGCGTGCGTGGCTGTCGAATTACGCGGACACCAAAACCACCTTCGACAACTACCGCAAGGAAGCCGAACGGCTGCTGCTATGGGCGGTCGTGCAGCTCGGCAAGCCGCTGTCGTCGCTGACGCACGAGGACCTGCTGCTGTTCAAGGCGTTCATCGCCGATCCGCAACCGGCTGCGCGCTGGGTCTCGGCCAACGGCGGCAAGTATCCGCGCGGCGACGAGCGCTGGCGGCCGTTCAACGGGCCGCTGTCGCCGGCAAGCCAGCGCCAGGCGCTGATCATTCTGAACGCGATGTTCACGTGGCTCGTCAACGCCGGTTATCTACGCGGCAATCCGATGGCGCTGTTGCGGCAGCGCGCGAAACGCTCGGCGCCGCGCGTCACGCGTTATCTGTCGACGTCGCTGTGGGACGAAGTGAAGCTGTTCGTCGAGCAACTGCCGCGCGACAGCGATGCGCAACGCGCGTATTACGCGCGCTGCCGCTGGCTGACCACGCTGTTCTATTTGCAGGGCATGCGGATTTCGGAAGTTGCCGGCGGCCAGATGGGCCAGTTCTTCAGACGACTCGGCGCCGACGGCCAGGACCAGTGGTGGCTGGAGACGCTCGGCAAGGGCGACAAGGAGCGGATCGTACCGGTGTCCGCCGAACTGATCCAGGAGTTGCGCAGCTATCGCACGCTCAACGGCCTTGCGGCGCTGCCGACCCGCGCGGAGGAAACGCCGCTGGTGATGCCGTTCAAGGGTCGCAACCGTTGTCTGTCGCGCTCGGCGATCCACGATGCGATCAAGGGCATCTTTGCCGGCGCGGCGGCCTGGCTGCGCGAGCGCGGCCCGGAATTCGCCGATCGCGCCGACGAACTCGAACGCGCGTCCGCGCACTGGCTGCGCCATACCGCCGGTTCGCACCAGGCCGACGGCGGCGTCGATCTGCGCACGATCCGCGACAATCTCGGCCATGTATCGCTGAATACGACCAGTCTTTACCTGCATACCGAGGACGATTCGCGGCATACGGAAACGGTTAATCGCCATCGGATGAACTGGGATGAAACAAAGCCGAAAAACGGCAATGCGGATGGCAATTAAGTATGCTTTAAATGCCTGAGTTTTCAGGCATTTTTCTGTCTTTTCTTCGATTGAATCAACCAGTCGGGCGAAGCGTGACGCAGTTTGCTTCGCGGCTTGCACGTGTGCTTGCGCGCGCGTGAATAACGCCGGCGATTTTCATCGCAAGTTGATCCGCATAGCATCAATTTTCGTTCGCTCGTCATTCGAGTTATTCGTGTCGTGTAATACGACGTAACTATAAAAATTCTCCGTCCGGCGATTCATATATCAAGAACGAAAAATACCGGTCGTTAAGAAATCGTCGTTCGACAAATAATCAATACAAACTGGGGATTCGAAGTTGAAAACCATAACCAACGTCCTGTTGGCATCGGCTGCGTGCGCCGCGTTTCTCGCCGGCTGTGCGACCAACGAGCAAGGCCAGCTCGTGATCGACCCGAACAAGGTAAATGAAGTCATCGCGACCGCGCTGACGCCGCCGCCTCCGGCGCCCGTGGTCGTCGAACCTGAGTATGAGCCGCTGCCGACCGACGTCTATGTCGCCAACGTGGTCGACCGCGATGTCGTGATCGTCGGCGGCGATACGTATATCTGGGTCGTTGGTCCCAATGGCGCGCGGCATCGGCAGTTCTATGCGCATGGCGATCATCGCGCGGATGTCTTGCATCGTCGCGAGGAATTGCATCGCGTGATGGCTAGCCATGACGGCCATCTGCCGGGGCATGCGGTCGGCGGTGAACACGCCGGCGGTGAGCATGGCGAGCATCCGGGTGTCGGCCGTCCGCCGGTCGGGCATCCGGGCGGACCGGGACCGGCGATGGCCGCGCACGGCCAGCCGCCGCGGCCCGACATGCATGCGGCCGGCCCGGCGCGGCCCGCGCCGGCACCGAAGCCCGCTTCGAAGGATACGAAGAGGTCGTAAGGCCGCGGTCTCCGAGGTTGGCCTGATACCTTTTGCCGGCTGCCGCGACGGCAGCCGGTAGTTCCGGTAGTTCCGGTAGTTCCGGTAGTTCCGGTAGTTCCGGTAGTTCCGGTAGTTCCGGTAGTTCCGGCAGCTACGGCAGCTACGGCAGCTACGGCAGGAACAAGTCATAGCCAATCTCCGCACCGCTCCCAGCAACGGCACCCAGCGGCACCCGGCTGCCGTGGATCCACCCAATCCCGCAGCTCAAGCCCCGCCCTCCGCCCCTCAACTCCCCGCCAATCCCACCCGATTGCCCGCTAGAATTGCCGGCTTTGTCCGCGTTGGGGTGCGCCGCAAGGCAAAATACAGGTTTTGCGCGCGCCGCGGGCGCGGCCGACCCGCTGCATAAAGCACGGCTCACGCCCCCATGGCTGACCGGCTCCGTGCCCAGCCACACGGTGCGCGCAGGCATGTCCACCGGCAGCGCCGCCGACCCACGACACCATGGCCCCCGCGGCCCCGCCGACGCTTCAACGCCCGGCACCCGCGGCGCGGCAAGGACAGCTCGTCCTTTGACAGAGCAGATCAGGAGCCTTTATGAGCGATTCGAACCCTTCCTTCCTCGGCCGGATTTCACTGGCCGTCGGCACGTTTTTCAGCATTCTCGGCAATGGCGGGTTCGCCGCCGACGTACTGCGTCTGCGTAACGGTGAAAAAAACGGCGAGAAAATCGGCGAAAAAGCCAGCGCGGCGCCAGCACCCGCTCCCGCCCCCGCACCGGCCCCGCAGCCGAAACCGCAACCCGCGCCGGTCCTGAAAGAAGCCACGCCCGACGCCGCGCTGCAACTGCTCGGTCTGCTGCAACGCGACGCGCGCTTCATCGATTTCGTCGAGGAAGACATCAAGGCCTATAGCGACGCCGATATCGGCGCGGCCGCGCGCCTCGTCCACGACGGCTGCCGCGCGACGCTGCGCGAGCACTTCACGATCCGCCCGGTGCGCGACGAAGCCGAAGGCAGCCGCGTGACGCTCGCCGAGGGCTTCGACGCGAGCGCGATCCGCCTGACCGGCAACGTGGTCGGCAGCGCGCCGTTCAACGGCAGCATCAGCCATCGCGGCTGGCGCGTCGACGACGTGCGTCTGCCGAAGCTCGCGGACGGCCATAACGCGAAGGTCATCGCGCCGGCGGAGGTGGAACTATGAGCGACGCACGCTATTCGATCGGCATCGACCTCGGCACCACGCACTGCGCGATGTCCTACGTGGACACGCACGCGAGCGACGGCGAGAAAACCGCGCAGGATGTGCTGCCGATCGCGCAGCTGACCGGCCCCGGCGCGATCGACAATCTGCCGCTGCTGCCGTCGTTCCTGTACCTGCCGCATCCCGACGAACTCGCGTCGGGCGATCTCTATCTGCCGTGGACCGGCCAGCGCGAATTCGCGGTCGGCGAATTCGCGCGCAGCCGCGGCGCCGGCACGCCGATCCGGCTCGTATCGAGCGCGAAGAGCTGGCTGTGCCATCCGGGCGTCGACCGTCGCGCGGGCATTTTGCCGAACGATGCGCCGCCCGAAGTCGCGCGCGTGTCGCCGCTCGAAAGCTCGGTGCGCTATCTGACGCATCTGCGCGAAGCCTGGGACCACGCGCATCCGGACGCGCCGTTCGCCGATCAGGACATCACCGTGACGATCCCCGCGTCGTTCGATCCGGCCGCGCGCGAACTGACCGCCGAAGCCGCCGACGCAGCGGGCTTCACCCGCATGACGCTGCTCGAAGAACCGCAGGCGGCGCTCTATAGCTGGATCCAGAAAAGCGGCGGCCAGTGGCGCAAGCAGGTCCAGGTCGGCGACATCATCCTCGTCGTCGACGTCGGCGGCGGCACCACCGACCTGTCGCTGATCGCGGTGATCGAGCGCGACGGCAATCTCGAACTGCATCGCGTCGCGGTCGGCGATCACATCCTGCTCGGCGGCGACAACATGGACCTCGCGCTCGCGCACGTGGTCGCGAGAAAGCTCGCCGCGCAGGGCACCCAGGCCGACGCATGGCAGTTGCGCGCCCTCACCTACGCGTGCCGCGCGGCGAAGGAAACGCTGCTCAGCGATCCCGCCACCGACACCGTGCCGCTCGTCGTGCCGAGCCGCGGCTCGAAGCTGATCGGCGGCTCGATCCGCACCGAACTGACGCGCGCCGAACTCACGCAGACGATCCTCGAAGGTTTCTTCCCGCAGGTGGACAGCGCCGCGCGTCCGGTCAGCCGCGCACGGGTCGGTCTGACGCAGCTCGGCCTGCCGTATGCGCAGGACGCGGGTATCACGCGGCATCTGGCGGCCTTCCTCGGCCGTCAGGTCGGCGCGCTGGCCGAACTCGAAGGACTGCGTGAGCATGTCGCGCAAAACGCGAGCTTCCTGCACCCGACCGCCGTGCTGTTCAACGGCGGCGTGTTCAAGTCGGAACTGCTGGTCGAGCGGATCATGGGCACGCTGAATCAGTGGCTCGCGGCCGAAGGTGCGGCGCCCGCGCGTCTGCTCGGCGGCGCGGATCTCGATCTGGCAGTCGCGCGCGGCGCGGCCTATTACGGCTACGTGCGGCGCGGCCGCGGCGTGCGGATTCGCGGCGGCACCGCGCGCGCGTACTACATCGCAATCGAATCGGCGATGCCGGCCGTGCCCGGCCTCGAACCGCCGGTGCAGGCGCTGTGCGTCGCGCCGTTCGGCATGGAGGAAGGCACCGACGCCGAATTGCCCGCGCAGGAATTCGGCCTGGTGGTCGGCGAGCCGGTGCATTTCCGCTTCTTCGGCTCGTCGGTGCGTCGCCAGGATCAGGTCGGCACGCTGCTCGACTACTGGGGCCCCGAGGAATTGCAGGAGCTGGAGGAAATCGAGGCGACGCTGCCCGCGGCCGGCCGCACCGCCGGCGAAGTCGTGCCGGTCAAGCTGCATGCGCGCGTGACCGAGGCGGGCACGCTCGAACTCGAAGCGATCCCGCGCGGCTCGGATCAACGCTGGAAAGTCGAATTCGACGTGCGCGGCAGCGCGCATGGCTGAATGAGATGGATGAATGACTGAGATGAAGCGGTACAGCGTCGGCATCGATCTCGGTACCAGTAATACGGTGCTGGCATATGCGGAACGCGGATCGCAGACGATCCGCGTCTTCGAGATCGAGCAGTTGGTGAGCCCCGGCGAAGTCGCCGCGCGGCCACTGTTGCCGTCGGTGCGCTATCACGCGGCAGACGGCGAACTGAGCGCGGCCGATCTGCAATTGCCGTGGTCTCATCAAGCGATGGGTCGTATCGACGGCGATGCGGGCTCGCCGGTCGTGGTCGGCCGGCTCGCGCGCCTGCTCGGTGCGCAGGTGCCGGGGCGGCTCGTCGCGAGCGCGAAAAGCTGGCTGTCGCATGCGTCGGTCGATCGCGTCGCGCCGATCCTGCCGTGGGGTGCACCCGACGAAGTCCGCAAGGTGTCGCCGGTCGATGCCAGCGCGAGCTACCTCGCGCACGTGCGCGCCGCGTGGAATCAGCGTTTTGCGGATGCACCGCTCGAACAGCAGGACGTCGTGCTGACGGTACCGGCGTCGTTCGATGAAGGCGCACGCGCGTTGACCGTCGAAGCGGCGCGGCTCGCGGGGCTGCCGTCGCTGCGGCTGCTCGAAGAGCCGCAGGCGGCGTTCTACGACTGGCTGTTTCATCATCGCGAGAACCTTGCCGGCGAGCTTGCGGATACGCGTCTCGTGCTGATCTGCGACGTCGGCGGCGGCACGACCGATCTGACGCTGATCGAAGTCGCGCTGGGCGACGACGGCGAGCCGCGCCTGACGCGCATCGGCGTCGGCAATCATCTGATGCTCGGCGGCGACAACATGGATCTCGCGCTCGCGCATCTGGTCGAGGCGCGCTTGCCGGGTGGGTCGGGTGCTTCTGGTCGCAATGCGCAAGCGCCGCAGCGGCTATCGGCTGCGAGTCTGTCGCAGCTGGTCGAGCGTTGCCGCGCCGTGAAGGAGCAACTGCTCGGCGAGCAGGCGCCGGAGTCGGCATCGGTGACGCTGCTCGGCGCGGGCTCGAAGCTGATCGGCGGCGCGCGCACCGCTCAGCTCACGCGTGATGAAGCGGAAAAGATCATCGTCGATGGCTTTTTTCCGAAGGTCGCCGCGCACGACCGGCCGGGTCGAGCGCGCGGCGCGATCGTCGAGTTCGGCCTGCCCTATGCGACCGATGCGGCGATTACCCGGCATATCGCGGCGTTTCTCGACCGGTTCGCCGCGCAATCGCGCAAGGCGCTCGGTTCCGCGTCGTCAGCCGATGGTGATGCTGATACGAACGGCAGCGAAGCCGCGCTGCCCATCCCCGACACGCTGCTGCTCAACGGCGGCGTGTTCCGCGCCGACGCGCTGTCAAGGCGCCTCGCCGACACGCTCGGCGGCTGGCGCGGCGCGCCGCTCAACGTCCTGCACAACGACAATCCCGACGTCGCTGTCGCGCGCGGCGCGGTTGCCTATACGCTGGCGCGCGCGGGCTTCGCGCCGAAAATCGGCGGCGGCTCGCCGCGCAGCTATTTCCTCGTGCTCGACGACGCACCCGCTGCCAAACCGGATAGCGACGCCAACCAGGCACCGACACCACGCGGCATCTGCCTGCTGCCGCGCAGCACCGAGGAAGGCCACGAGATCCTGATCGCGGATCGCACCTTCGCGCTGCGGCTCGGTCACCCGGTGCGCTTCCATCTGGTGTCGTCGAGCGCGGACACCGTGTATCAGCCAGGCGAACTGATCGATCTCGCGGACGGCGATTTCGTGCGCCTGCCGCCGATCGCCACCGTCGTGCAGCCGCGCGATGGTGACGGCGCGCGCGAAACCGCGGTGCGTATCGCCACGTCGCTGACCGAAGTCGGCACGCTCGACGTCCATTGCATCGAACTCGACAATCCCGCGCAGCGCTGGCTGCTCGAATTCCAGCTACGCCGCGAAGACGCGCAGGTGAACCTCGGCGCCACTGGTGGGCCCGAACGTCACCCCGCGCTCGATCGCGCGATCGAACTGATCGACCGCTCGTTCGGTGCGCGCGCACACAATGTCGATCCGAAGGAAATCAAACGGCTGCGCGCGCAGCTCGAACATCTGCTCGGCCCGCGCGACAGCTGGAACAGCGCGTTGCTGCGCGAACTGTTCGGCGCGCTGTGGGAACGCGCGCGTCGCCGGCGCCGCTCGGCGGATCACGAACGGCTATGGCTGAATCTCGCCGGCTATTGCGTGCGGCCCGGCTTCGGCTATCCGCTCGACGAATGGCGTGTCGAGCAGTTGTGGTCGCTGTTCGACGACGGCATCCAGTATGTGAGCGACAGTCAGGTGTGGTCCGAATGGTGGACGCTGTGGCGCCGCGCAGCCGGCGGCCTCGGTGAAGACGCGCAACTGCGCGTTCTGGAGGCCATGGACTATCTGCAGAAGGCCGCGCAATCGCGTCACAAGCTGCCGTTCGATGTCGCGAAGACCGGCTTCGCCGATATGGTGCGGCTCGGCGCATCGCTCGAACGGATCCCGGCCGAACGCAAGATCGAACTCGGCGAGGCGGTGCTCGCGCGTTTGCAAAAGCCGTCGGAAAATCATCAGAGCTGGTGGGCGGTCGGGCGTATCGGTGCGCGGCAGCCGTTCTACGGCAGCGCGCATAGCGTCGTGCCGCCCGAGGTTGCCGCGCAATGGCTCGACGCGATCCTGAAGCTCGACTGGAAGAAGGTCGATCCCGCGGCATTCGCGGCCGTGCAGATCGCGCGCATGACCGGCGACCGCTCGCGCGATCTCGCCGACGATCTGCGCGCCACGCTCGTGCGGCGTCTGGAAGCGACGACCGCGCCGCGCGCGTGGATCACGATGGTCAGCGAAACGGTCGCGCTTGATAACGCCGACGAAGGGCGTGTATTCGGGGAGGCGCTGCCGGCGGGGTTGCAGTTGATCGGTGGCTGATGGGTGTCTGAGCGGACCGCTAACGGGCGGCGCTATTTACGCGGCTCGAAATCCCACACCGCCTGCGCCGCCGCCACGTTGCCGCGGTCTTCGAGGCTTTCCGCGAGCAGTTCGCGAAACAGCGGCAGCGCGTCGTCGCCGTATTGCAGCGCGAAATCACGCAGCACTTCGGCAATCGCCGCATGCAGACTCTCGGCGCTCAACGTGCTCGCGATATAGGAACTGCCACGCGCCAGTTCCACAACATAGATCGACCGGTACTGCTGTTTGTCGGCTACGCGGCCATGCTTGCGTCCACGGGTCATCATTGTTGTTCTCGCCGTTGTTCGACTCTTTATCTGAGCAGCACAACCTTAAGAAAACCTGATGGACGATCGATGCACGCGTAACCTGTGCGAATAATTTTTTGCGCGTGCCGTAAGAGAAATTCGAGCGAAGCAGCAAGCTACGCCATCGTCACGCGATTGCGGCCGTTGTGCTTCGAGCTATACAACGCGCGGTCCGCAGTCGCAAAACCATCGCGATGCGCGGGACGCGACAGATCGCTGATGCGCGTCAGCGATGCGCCAACGCTGACCGTCACCACACCGAGGGGCGACGCGCGATGCTCGATCGCGAGATTCATCACGCCCTGCCGCAGCGTTTCGAGCGTGTCTTCGAGCATGCACGGCCGCGCTTCGAGCACCAGCAGCCCGAATTCCTCGCCGCCCATACGACCGACCATGATGCGCTCGCCATCGGCGGCGGCCTGCATCACCGATGCGACCTCACGCAGGCAATGATCGCCAGCCTGATGACCGTAGGTGTCGTTGTACTGCTTGAACCAGTCGACGTCGACGACCACCGAGCCCATCACGTCGCCATCGCGTGCTTCCTTCCAGCGGCGCGCGATGCTCTCCAGCAGGAAGCGGCGGTTATAGAGCTGCGTGAGCGGATCGATCGCGGTGGCGGTGCGCATCTTCAGATCGTTCTCGACCATCGCGCGCAGATGATGGAACACGCCGCGCTGTCCTTCGTCGAGCCGGCCGGGCGACGGGTCCATCGCGCACAACGCGCCGACGATCTCGCCGTTCGGCGCGCGCAGCGCGATCGCCGCGTAAAACCGCACGAACGGATGACGCTTGACCAGCATGCATTCGCCGAAACGGCTGTCGGCATGCGCGTCCTCGATCACGAACAGTTCCGCGTCGCGCACCGCATAGTCGGCGAGCGAGCGTGCGCGCGTCACGAGCGGCATCGCCATGCCGACTTCCGCGCGATAGTGCTGATGCTCCTCGTCGAGCAGCACGATCGCGGTAATCGCCGCGCCGGTCACGCTCTTCAGAATTTCGGCCGCGTGCGTAAAGCACTCGCGCATCACCTGATCGTCGTGCAACAGCCATTCGATAACCGAAGACTCGACCTCGGCCTCGCTGCTGACGGGCGGCTCCGCGGGCATCCGGCTGGCGAGGCGGTCGTTACTGTAAGCGAGTTGCACGGCGGGTTTTCCATAATAGGTTCTGGCCATGTCAACGGCATAGGCGCGTGAAACTTGAGCATAAAGTGGTCCGCTGGCGTCAAAACGCCGCGTGCTATTCCGCAGACGATTGGGGTCTGCCCACTGCGCCAGTGCAGTGAAATGCAGTCGGATGAAGCCCAATAAAAATGGGCCGACTCTTGCGAGCGGGCCCATTCTTGATGCCGTGTTGAGCGAGCGGACTTCACTGAAGCCCGCTCATGCAAACGCTGCGTTACTCGTTGTCGCCCTTCACCTGCGGCAGCGCCGACGTCTCGTTCGACGACAGCAGCCCCACCTGCGAGTAGATGCGCAGCTTGTCGCGCGTATCGGTGATATCGAGGTTGCGCATCGTCAGTTGACCGATGCGGTCGCGCGGCGAGAACGTCGACGCAACCTTCTCCATCGACAGACGCTCCGGCTGATACGTGAGATTCGGCGACTTCGTGCTGACGATCGAGTAGTCGTTGCCGCGACGCAGTTCGACCGTCACTTCGCCGGTGATCGCGCGCGCGACCCAGCGTTGGGCGGTTTCGCGCAGCATGATCGCCTGCGGATCGAACCAGCGGCCCTGGTACAGCAGACGGCCAAGACGGCGGCCATTCTCGCGGTACTGCTCGATCGTGTCTTCGTTGTGGATACCGGTGACGAGACGCTCATACGCGATATGCAGCAGTGCGAGACCCGGTGCTTCATAGATGCCGCGGCTCTTCGCCTCGATGATGCGGTTCTCGATCTGGTCGCTCATACCGAGACCATGACGGCCGCCGATGCGATTCGCCTCCAGCAGCAGTTCGACCTGATTCGCGAAAGTCTTGCCGTTCAGCGCGACCGGTTGGCCTTCCTCGAAACGGATCGTGATTTCTTCCTTCGCGATCTGCACGTCGTCGCGCCAGAACGCGACACCCATGATCGGGTTGACGATGCGGATACCCGATTCGAGGCTTTCGAGATCCTTCGCTTCGTGCGTGGCACCCAGCAGGTTCGAGTCGGTCGAATACGCTTTTTCCGCCGACATCTTGTAGTCGAAGCCCGACTGGCGCATGAATTCGGACATTTCCGCGCGGCCGCCGAGTTCGTCGATAAACAGCTGGTCGAGCCACGGCTTGTAGATCTTCAGATCCGGATTCACGAGCAGACCGTAGCGATAGAAACGCTCGATGTCGTTGCCCTTATACGTGCTGCCGTCGCCCCAGATGTTGACGCCGTCTTCCTTCATCGCCGCGACCAGCATCGTGCCGGTCACCGCGCGGCCGATCGGCGTGGTGTTGAAGTAGGTGACGCCCGCCGTCGAGATATGGAACGCGCCGCACTGCAGCGCCGCGATGCCTTCGGCGACCAGTTGCGCGCGGCAGTCGATCAGGCGCGCGCCTTCGGCGCCATATTGCGTCGCGCGACGCGGGATCGAATCGTAGTCGTCTTCGTCGGGCTGACCGAGGTTGGCCGTGTAGGCGTACGGCACGGCGCCCTTCTGGCGCATCCAGTGCAGCGCGGCGCTGGTGTCGAGGCCACCGGAAAAGGCAATGCCGACCTTCTGGCCAACCGGAACATTTTCAAGAATTGTACTCATAGACAGTAGCGTTAAACTCGACGTACGGGGAGATTTGGAGGGAACAGCAGAGTATCGGGCAAGCCTCGCGATCAGGCAAGTTACGCGGGAGTATACCGTGAACGGCCGTCCGGCCCTGGATTTTGCCCGCTGCCTGGGTCGCTGCATGGGCCGCTACCTGGCCCGCTGTTGCCCGCTTTCCAGCCCCCGTCGCTGACCACAACAAGACGTTTCTCGCATTCAGATGATCAATCTTTTCCAGGCCATGCAGGCCTTCGTCAAGGTTGCCGACGTCGGCAGCTTTGCGCAGGCCGCGGCACAACTCGGCGTGTCGACATCGGTGGTGACGCGCCACGTTTCCAGTCTCGAACAGCATCTCGGCATCCGCCTGTTCCAGCGCACGACGCGCAAGGTCGTGCTGACCGAAGCCGGCGCGCAATACGCGGACGGCTGCCGGGTGCTGCTCGCCGAACTCGCCGAAGTGGAGTCGCGCGCGACCACCGCGTCGCGCGACGTAGCCGGCGATCTGCGGATCGTCGCGCTCGGCAGCTTTTCGCTGTTTCGCCTGACGCCGCTCTTCTCCGCCTATCAGGCGCGTTTCCCGCAGGTGAATCTGCGCGTCACGCTGACCGAAAAGCGCGTCGATCTGCTCGAAGGCGGTTTCGACGTCGGCATCGTGACCGAGCATATGATCCGCTCGGAATCGCTGGTGGTGCGGCGGCTGATCAATTCGCACGCGGTGCCGGTGGCCGCGGCCGCGTATCTCGCGCAGGCCGGGCATCCGCAAAAGCCGGCGGAACTTGCGCGACACCGGCTGATTGCCGCGCCGTTCAACACGGCCGCGCCGACGTGGATCTTCCGCGATGGCAATGGCGACGGCGGCGACGGTAAAGACGAAGGCGAAGACGCGGACCAACGCAACGAAAGCATCGCGGTCGATGCGTCGTTTACCGTCAACAGCATGATCATGCAGAAGCAGGCGGCGCTCGGCGCGATGGGCATCGCGTTGCTGCCGCTCGAGATGGTCGCCGACGAATTGCGCGCGGGCACGCTGGTGCGCGTGCTCGACGGCTATAAGGTGCTCAATGGCGACGTGGCCGTTTCGCTGGTCTATCCGAGCCGCGAGTTCGTGCCGCGCAAGGTGCGCGAATTCATCGATCTGGCGGTTGGCTTTTTCGAGTGAGGTGGCTTGGGTAGCGTGCCATCGCGCGCTGCCCTTACCTTTCCGTTGCTACCGCGGCTTCAAATCGGCGTCAAAGCCGCTTCAAGGCCGCTCGCCGCGCGCGAGCCTTGCATCGATGTCGTACACGACCGGCATCAGATCGGCGACGCTGTCGATCACGTAATGCGCGCCCGCCGCCTTCAGCTTTTCGATCGCATCATGGCGTCGCGTAGCAAACTCATCGGCCGGCAGCGCCTTCACCTCGGCCTCGCTCATCCCGAACGCGTTGCCGCTGACCGCGACACCGACCGTCCATGTGCCGCCGTTGATGCCTTCCTCGATGCCGACCTCGGTATCGTCGACCTTGATCGCCTCTTTTGCGCGCCACACGCCCAGTTGCGGCAGCGTGCGATAGATCATGTATGGCGACGGCCGTCCTTCCGGCGTATCGCCGGTGCACACGATGCTGTCCGGCGAAAAGCCCTGCGCAGCCGCGCCAGGCACGATTTCGTCGATGATCTCGCGGGTATAGCCGGTGGTCGTGCCGATGCGGATAGCGTCGCCACGCAACGCGCTCGCGACCTCCGCGACACCCGGAATCACCGCGCTATAGCTCGCGGCAACCGCGATGTTCTTCGGTACGAATACGTCGTACACCGCGTCGATATCGGCATCGGCCGGCGCGTGGCCGTACTTGTCGGCCCATGCCCGCGCGACGCGCGGCAATGCCATCAGCGCCGCGATATGCGGGCGCTTGGCCATGCCCATCGGCCCACGTGCCTCGTCGATCGTGATCGGTACGCCAAACTGCGCGAAGGTCTCGACGAACGCGCCCATCGGCGCGCGCGAACCGTAATCGACCACCGTGCCGGCCCAATCGAAAATCACTGCCTTGACGTGTTTCATCTGCTTTGGTCCTTGAAATAGATTGCGAGTCGCGAGCGCGAAGGATTGGTCTCAGGCGGCCTGCGCGAGCGCATCGCGCTCGTCTAGCGCGGCCGCCGACGGCGCCGCGTGCGTGACGCCCATCGCGCGCAGCGAATACGCGCAAGCCTCGACCACGCTTCGCATCACATGCGCGTCGACCTGACCGATGCAGCCGATGCGAAAACTGTCCACCACCGTCAGCTTGCCCGGATAGATGACGAAGCCCTGTTGCTTCATCAGTTCGTAGAAGCGCGCGAATTCGAACAATGGATGCGCGGGCGAGAAAAACGTCACGATGACGGGCGAACGCCAATGCGCGCTCAGCAGCGGCTCGAAGCCGAGCGCTTGCATGCCGGCCACCAGCACGTCGCGATTGTTCGCATAACGCGCGAGCCGCGCCGGCTGCCCGCCTTCGAGCCGGTATAGACGCAGCGCTTCGACAAACGCGGCCACCGCATGCGTGGGCGGCGTGAAGCGCCACTGTCCGGTGCGGTTCATCACGTCCCATTGATCGTGGATGTCGAGCGCGAGCGAATGGCTGCGGCCCTTCGTGTCGGCGAGCGCGCTCTTGCGCGCGATCACGAAGCCGAACCCCGGCACGCCCTCGATGCACTTGTTCGCCGACGACACGAACGCCTCGCAGACGATCTGCCGCACGTCGAGCGGCACCGCGCCGAACGCGCTCATCGAATCGATCAGCAGCTTGCGGCCTTTCTTTGCGACGACGGCGGCGATTTCCTCGAGCGGATTCAGAATGCCGGAGCTGGTTTCGCAATGAATCGCGACGACATGCGTGATGCTCGGGTCCGCGTCGAGCATGCGCGCCACTTCGACGCCGCGCGGCGGCAGATAGTCGCCCTTGTCGAGCAGCGTGCAGGCGCGGCCCAGATAGCCGAGCGTCGTCGCCACGCGCTTGCCGTATGCGCCGTTCGCGAGCACCAGCGTGTGGCCATCGCGTGGAATCAGGCTGCCGAGCATCGCTTCGACGCAGTAGCTGCCGCTGCCCTGCAGCGGCACGCAGTCGTAATCGCCCGCGATGTCGCCGGCGATGTGCAGCAGGCTCGCGCGCAATTGCGCGGTCATCGCGCGAAAGTCGCCGTCCCACGAGCCCCAGTCGCGCAGCATCGCCTCTTTGGTCGACAGCGCGGTGGTCAGCGGCCCCGGTGTCAGCAGATAAGGCTCGCCGCCGGCCGGCCGCGCGCGCCGGGTCGTGCCGTGGAGGGTCATGCTCGCCGCCGCGGCGGCTGCCACCGATTTCGCCGCTGAACCGCCGGGCGTGCTTTCCATGACTGGAACTCCGTATTCGCTATGTCGATACGTCACACAGTATCGAAAGGCCAGTCATAGGTAAAATCGATATAATCGATGTCGATATCGTAAAAACTTATCCAACGGCTTTGCAGCGAGGCACATGTGCAATATGCGCAATTGCGGGCGTTTCATGCGGTCGCGGAACACGGCGGCTTTTCGAAAGCGGCGCAGGCACTGTCGCTGACGCAGCCGGCGGTGTCCGATCACGTGCGCCGGCTCGAGCAGGATTACGGCGTCAAGCTGTTCGAGCGCGGGCCGCGCGGCGTCGAGACGACCGAGCTGGGTCTGCGGCTTTTCAGCGTCACCCGGCATATGCTCAGTTGCGAGCGCGACGCGCGTCAGTTGCTCGAATCGGCAGGCGGGCTCGAATCGGGTTCGCTATCGCTCGCCGCCGACGCGCCCGATCTGGCGGTCGCGCTGATCAGTGCGTTTCGTCGCCGGCATCCGGGCATCATCGTCACACTGTCGATCGCGAACGCGGCCGAGTGCATGCAGCGCGTGCTATCGAGCGCGGTCGACGCCGCCATCACCGCCGCGCCGCAGGTGCATAGCCGGCTGGAGTCGCGCGTGCTGCGGCGCGAACCGCTGGCCGCGATGGTGCCGGCGAGCTACCCCGCCGCGAAGAAACGCCGGCTCAGTTACGCGGAACTGGTCAAACAGCCGATGATCTTCCGTGAGCCGCAATCGGTCACGCAGCAACTGCTCGAAATCGAACTGGTGCGCGAATCGCTGCAGGTGGAGCCGGTACTTTACGTCGATGGGCGCGAGGCACTGGAGGAAGCGGTCGCGCAAGGCATGGGGGTCGGCGTGATCGCGCGCGCGGAGTTCAAGGAATCGCGGCGCATCAGGATGGTGCCGTTACAGGATTGCCAGGTGCAGATGATCGAATCGCTGACGCGGCTGGCCGAGCGGCCGGGGTCGAATCTGCTCGATGCGTTTTTTGCGGTGGAGTTGGTGGGGGCGGATGAGGTGGGGGGCGGCGAAGGGGGGCGTGTGTAGAACACGGCGGTCCCCAAGCGCCGATGCGGTTGCGGTTGCGGTTGCGGTTGCGGTTGCGGTTGCGGTTGCGGTTGCGGTTGCGCGGCAATGTTATGAATAAACAGCGAGCGGCGCGGCCTTCGTACTACCGGCCGCGCCGCTCACTTATCACGCCTGGCACGCTATGCGAGCATTGCCAGCCCTGCTGCCAAAAAAGTCACGCTTAACGCGAACCGCCGCTCGCGATCAGGCTTTCGCCGGTCAGCCAGCGCGCGTCGTCCGATGCGAGGAACGTGACCACGTCGGCGATATCTTCAGGCTGACCGACGCGTCCGAGCGGGGTGGTGCTGATCGCCCACGTTTCGAAATCGGAACCCATGATGCCGCCGCCATGCGTACCTTCGGTTTCGACGATGCCCGGATTCACCGAATTTACGCGGATCTTGCGCGGGCCGAGTTCCTTCGCGAGCGAGCCGGTGATCGCGTCGACCGCGCCCTTGGTGGCCGTATAGACCGCCGCGTTCGGCGGCGTGATGCGGCTTACCACCGAGCTCACGTTGACGATGCTCGCGCCTTCGCCGAGATGCTTGACCGCCGCCTGCGTCACCAGCAGGAGACCGAGCACGTTGATATCGAAGTGCTTATGGAAGTGAGCTTCGGTGATCTCTTCGATCGGCGCGAACTCATAGATGCCCGAGTTGTTGACGAGAATATCGAGGCGGCCATACGTTTCGATCGCCGTATCGATGATGTCCTGCGCGTCGGCGGCCTTCGACACGTCGCCACCTACCGCCACTGCCTTGCCGCCCGCCGCGGCGATATCGGCGACCACCTTTTCGGCGCCCGCGCGGCTCGACGCATAGTTCACCACCACCGACGCGCCCTGCGCGGCCAATGCTTTCGCAATCGCCGCGCCGATGCCTTTCGAACCACCCGTTACTACCGCTACTTTGCCTGTGAGCTTGCTCATGATCGTGTCCTTTCAGATTGGTTTGCGCCAGCGCGCCGCCGCGAGAAGTCGCGAGGTTCGCGCCGCTGAAGCTGCAGATGCAGTGGCGCCGTCACTGGAGACAATGTAGACATCGGCATCGTCCGGATAAAGTGGCTCGAAACGAATTGATAGGCCGGTTGCGGCGAACAATCGGAGTGGTTGAATGCGGAGGGCGTGCTTTGTGTCGTGGTTATTTGGTTATGGGATCGCTTACTGTTTTCGGCTTGGGCGTGGGCCTGGGGCGCATCGGCTGGTGATCGTGGCGGTGTGTGGTGCCACATATTGAAATCCGACGATGCGCGAGGCATGCGGAAGGTGTGGGGACGGCGTACGCGCCGGACGTGGTGCTACGCATGATCTACCGGATGCGACGATGTCTGCAAAGCTCGGCGGCTTTAGGACGCATAAGCGGGCGCTGCTCATTGCGTGTACTGCATCGCAAGCATTAATGCCTCGTCAACCCGCGAATGCCTGGTCAACTTGCGAAGCATATCAAAGCCTCACTCTGACTTTGCGCGCCGATGTAATAAACAGGACAAACAGGCGCAGTGAAATAGACGCAGATCACTCACTGCTTGCGCAGCATCATGATCTGCGCGGTCACGCTCGCGAGTACCGCAAGTGCGCCGAGCGTATCCAGAAGAACGTGCCACACGATCTCCCTCCTTCGATATTCGCCGCTGTCACGTCTTGATTAAACGAATGCGCACGCGGTTTATTCAATGTAGAGGCAGAGGCGACAGACGAAGAGCCCTCGCTGAAAATCGCGGCGCTGATGCTCCGCGAGACGCGCGTGCCGAGCTGCATGGCGGCGAGCGTGGGCAACATCGCTGCGAGCGAATCGCCCGGTTCAACGACAGCGAACGCATGCATGTTCGCGGGATGCGATGATCAGCGGGATGGATATCGTGAGAGACGGATCGAGCAGCTGAAACATGCCCTCGTTTGTCAAAGCGAGCCCTTTATAGACAGGGTACTGCGGGCACGACGAACACGCTGGTGACAGACCGTGAATACATCGATCAGCGCACCGATCAGCGGCGACAAGCCGCGCTTGCGCTTCCGGAAAAGTAACGCGCAGCCTCTAGCCGGCCGCCGCTTACAGCACTTCAGCACCGCACCCCTTCACCTCTCCACCACGAACCGCTCAAACCTCAGGCATCGCCGCCTCAGCCATCAGCGCCGCGCGCACCGACGGCCGCGCGCTAACGCGCGCAACGAAACGCTCCAGCGAAGGCCAGCGCTGGATGTCGATATCGAACCTCGGCAACCACGACGACACGGTGTACAGATACGCATCGGCGACACTAAACGATCCCATCAGATAGTCTTGCCGCGACAGCGCGGCATCGACGGAATCGAGGCGCATATAGAGCTTTTCCTTGAAAAACGTCCTCACCTCGCCGGGCATGTCCGGGCTGAATAACGGCGCACAGCCCGCATGAATTTCCGACGTGATGAAGTTCAGGCTCTCCTGCAAACGCACTCGCTGCCAGCTGCCGTTGGCCGGCGCGAGCATGGTGTCGGGCTTCAGATCGGCCAGGTACTGCAGGATCGCGGGCCCCTCCGTCAGGACCTCGCCGTCACTCAACGCCAATGCGGCGACGTAGCCTTTCGGATTGACCTCGAGAAAACTGCGCCCCTCCGAAGTCTGCTTGGTCCGGTTGTTGACGCGCACCAGGTCGAACGGTACGCCCAGCTCGCGCAGAATAATGTGCGGCGCGAACGAGCATGCGTTGGGCGCGAAATAGAGTTTCAAGTGCTGCTCCCTGTTGAGCGATAGTCGACCATAGTCGGACGTAGTTGGCGATAACAACGGCGAACACAGCGTAGCCGGCCGGCCTTGCAGCCGCGTTCGTCGCGATGAACAGCCAATGCTATGGCCCCGCAGAGGCGCGCGTAAAGTCCGGATTCGACCAAGCCCTCATTAGCCACGCTTATGACGTGGCTTCGCTCACACGGCTAACGGTGCCAACCGCGCCGCGGGAACCGCGTGGGCCTGGCAGCATGCTCTTGCGAATGTGCTCGAAAAACGCTTGCACCACGGGTGCACCGCGAGCCGCTTCCGCACTGATCAGACCAAATTCCCGATAGATCGGCCGGTCGAGTCTGAAGATCCGCAGCCCTTGCTGATTGCCGGGCAACATCGATTCCGGCACGACCGACAGGCCCACCCCGTCGCGAATCAACTCGAAGGCCGTCGGCCAGTCGCGCACGGAAATGCGCACGTCGGACAACGCGAAACCCTCACTTTCGACGAGCCGTTGGCCGTTCAGATGACACCCGCCTGTCGCGACGACGAAGGGCTGATCGATCAGCATCTCAAGCGCGATTGCGACGCTGCTCGAACGGCGCGCCAACGGATGCGCGGTCGGCACCACCGCGACCCACGCATCGCGGCCGAGCACGAACGCATCGCTCCCGGCCGCCGGATTCATCACGACACCGACGTCGATCGTGCCGGCCGCGAGCCACGTCTCGATTTCTTCGTCGGTACCGTCGAGCGCGATGATTTCGACACCGGGATGCTGCTCCCTGAACGATTGCAGAAGACCCGGCAACAGCTTCGTGAACACCGACGGAAAAGTCGCGAGCTTGATGCGACCCGTATGCATCCCCCGCGACGCGTCGGCCAGAGCCTTGATCGAATCCCATTCGGCCAGCATGCGGCGCGCCCGTTCGATCACCGGTTCGCCGATCGCCGTCACCGTGGTCTTGCGCCGGTCGCGCACGAGTATCCTGATGCCGAGCATGTCCTCCAACTGGCTGATCGCCTGGCTCGCGCCCGACTGCGTGATACCGCATCGCGCCGCAGCGCTGGAAACCGAGCCCGTATCGGCGATCGCCACCAACAGCCGCCAATGCATCAGATTCGTCATGTTCGATGGTCCTGCCTGTAGGTGAAGCCTGATAGTTGAAGCTGATGGTCGACACTCAAGGCCGACGCCCGAGGTTCAAACACGAGGCGCCGTGAACCTCGCCGATCGCCGCACGCACAAATCACTGCGATTGCAACAATCGCAACGAAGATCAATGCCGGAAAAAATTGCGGAATAGAATATGCGCGATCGATTTTAAGTATCTTCCGATAACGACGCACGTCCAGACGGCAACATGCCGGGCTCCGGATAAACCTCTGTCCACAGGGTATGCATGGAATTCCGCCAACTTCGCTACTTCATCGCGGTCGCCGAGGAAATGAACATCACGCGGGCGGCCAACCGTCTGCATATGACACAGCCGCCGCTGTCGCGACAGATCCAGCAGATCGAGGAAAGCGTCGGTTTGCCGCTGTTCGAGCGCGGCTCGCGGCCATTGCGGCTCACCGAAGCCGGCCGCATTTTCTATACGCAGGCGAAGCGTCTGATCGATGAAGCCGACGAACTCGCGCCGCTCACGCGCCGGCTCGCGCAACTGGCCGAGCGCATCGTGATCGGCTTCGTGCCGTCGACGCTGTATGGCGCGCTGCCCGCCGTCATCCGGTCATTTCGCGAGGCCGCGCCGCATATCGAGCTGTCGCTGATCGAAATGTTCACGATCGAGCAACTGGCCGCGCTCAAGGGCGGCCGTATCGACGTGGGCTTCGGCCGTCTGCGTTTCGATGACGCGCAACTCGCGCGCGAAGTGCTCGTCGAGGAACCGATGATCGCCGCGTTGCCGCAGGACCATCCGCTCGCGCGGCAAAAGAAGCCCTTGACGCTCGCTGCGCTCGCCGAGCAAACGCTGATCGTCTATCCGAGCACACCGCGGCCGAGTTACGCGGACCAACAGCTTTCGGCGATGCACGATCAGGCGCTGGAACCGAAGGCCGTGCATGAAGTGAGGGAATTGCAGACCGCGCTGGGACTGGTCGCGGCGCAAGTTGGCGTGTGCCTGGTGCCGGAGAGCGTGGAAGGTCTGCGCGCGCATGGTGTCGTGTACCGGCGGATTCCTTCGGCCAGTGCTGCGTCGCCGATCATCATGAGCCGCCGCTTACAGGACGAATCGCCGGCCACCATGCTGATGTGTTCGCTCGCGCGACAGTTGTTCAAACGGACCTGAGCGCCGGAGGAAAAAGCCAGCACGCTCGCGCATACCGGCTCAACAAACCGACGCCGTTCAGTCCGAGCCAAACTTCGGCGAATGCGGTCCGTACAGCAAGCCATTCGGCGGCCCCGCCGACAGCAACCGCGAACTCGTCAATCCAGCGACATCGTGCGCTTCGTCCGTCAGCGAATGCGCGACCTGCTTGACCGCCGCTTGCACGAGCATCACGATCAGCCCGCCGTTGATGCCGGCATTCGCGCCGACTTCGTTGCCGTTGGCCGTCGCGACTTTCTGCCACAGCACGTCGCCCGTTCTCAGATCGACGAGTTTCGCCGACGCGGTGACCACGGTGGTCGCATCCACCAGCCGGTAGATCGACCCATACGCCGAGATCTTCGAAAACAGCACGGCGTCCGCGCCGAAGATCTCGCGTAGCTTCGCGGGCGCGACCTGCTCGATATCGACGGGCGCGGTCAGACCGTTCTGCTTGAACGTCTCCTCCATCACCGCGACCGGAATCACGTAATAGCCGGATTCGGCGAGCGGCAGTGTCATCTGCGACAGCATGCTGGTCGACGCGCTGACATCGGTCGTGTCGTTCACCGGCGGCAACACGAGAATGGAATGCGGCTGGGCTTTTTTGAAGGCGGTGTAGTCCGTCGCGTGCGGTTGTTGGGTCGCACATGCGGCCAGCAGGCCGAGGACCGACAGCGCCGATACGAGCTTCACGGAAATCAGTTTCAGCATGGCGTTCTCTTAGGGTTGTTTGGGCTTTTTCAGCAGGAAGTCCATATACGTCGACGATTCGGGAAACAGTTGCTCTTCGGCGGCAAACTCCTGCTTCGCCTGCTGATCGTGACCGACGCTCGCGTACAGCATGCCCAGATGCGCATGAAAGCCGGGCGGCGGCGTATTGCCCTTCGCGCGGATCGTCTGCAGCGCTTGTTCGAGCGCGTCGATTTGCTGCTCGGGGCTCGACTTTCCCTTGAAGTACTCGTAGACCTGCGGCTGATAGCCGTCCCATTGGTAGAGCGGCGCGGGTCCAGACGCCGCGCATCCGGCCAGCATCGCTGCCGCGGCAACGAGCGGCAGCCATGCGCTTTTCATGATGAAGGTGGTTCTCATTGGGGAAACGAATCAATAGTTGTTGGGGATGGCGCGGCGACGCGCGGCATGACAGGCGCGCGAGGCCGCGTTGCACGGTTGAGCGCTTTAGGCGCGGCTAACGTGAGGTCCATGCAAGAAGTCAATGCATGAGGCCGACGCGCGAGAGTCGATGCACGGTTCAGGCGCGACCGGTTCGCACGCGCTTCAGCGCCCCGCTCGCACGCGATCACGCCCTTCGTTGACCGTTCTAGTTCGCCGCCCGCAGCGCGCCGGCATCGACCTGTTCGACCAGACGGTTGACGGCCTCCTGAATCGCCAGATCGAGCACCTTGCCGTTGAGCGTCGAATCGTAGCTCGCGGTGCCGCCGAAGCCGATCACTTCACGGTTCGACAGGCTGTATTCGCCGGCGCCCTGGCTCGACAGCACGACTTCGGAAGTGGTCGTGTCGACGATGTTCAGATTCACCTTCGCATACGCAATCTGGTTCTTGCCGCGGCCGAGGATGCCGAACAGCTGCTGGTCGCCGACTTCCTTGCGGCCGAACTCGGTGACGTCGCCGGTCACGACGAAGCGCGCGCCCTTCACGTTCTGCGCTTTCTTCATGAACGCCGCTTCCTGTTTGATCTCGTCGAGGTTGTCGCGATCGAGCACATTGAAGCGATGGGTCTGCTGCAGATGCGTGACGAGAATCGTCTTCGCCTGACTGCCGAGACGGTCGATGTTGTCGGAGAACAGACCGCGCATATAGCTCGAGCGATTATCGAATTTGCCGAGCGCGATTTCGACCGGCTTGCCCGCATAAGGCGTTTGCGCGCTGCTGATGACCGGCACCGGCAAGCTCTGCGACGATTCGGTCGCGCAACCGCTCAATGCTGCCGCAACGGAAATGAGCGCCAGCGCGCCAAATCTGGTGGATGTTTTCAAAGGATGACCCCCCGTTGGAAATTCGGAAATCAATCACGGTTCGATTCGCCCGTTCTTCAAAGCGGATTTTGATCGAACTGTGTTTTTGATATTTCCACGGCGCGTCATAGCCAAACTCATGGCTGAACGGCAGGCGCGTCGAGCCGCCTTCGGGGCTGCCTTCATCCAGCGATGAAAAGCGCTCCGGCCGGTGCTGCATTGCGCCGAGGAAGAATACCGTCGAGTACGGTATCGCATCCATGCGCTCTTAAATGTCACCTATTGCAAAATCCGATGCGTACTTGCAACACCTTTAAAAAATCAAAGTCGTCCGATTGATTTTTATTATCTCGAATTAGTTAATTCACCAATGCTTCGTTTTGACGTTCAGCGAATTCACGGCCTTTATCGTGCTTGTTTCGCTTTATCGCTTCGGCGCATCGACTATCGATGCACGGGCACCGCGCGACCGATCCTCCAAAGGACCTATCACGCGGTGCCGGCCCCTTCGCTACTTCACGTCGAACCCATAATCACCATGCGTGCGATGTCCGTCCGATGCGACCGCGACCCAATGCACGGTGTAGTGCCCGGCCGCGAGCGACGGCAGCGGCACCGTCATCACGGCCGGTAGCTGCGCATCGACCGCCGACTTCTGCGTGCTGACCGTCTTGCCGCTCGCATCGGTAACGGTGAGCGAGCTGAACGCCGGTTCCAGCGGTCCGTCGAACGTCACCTTCACCTGACTCGGCGCGGCAACCGTCGCGCCCGCGCCCGGCTCCTGCTTCTGTGGAAACACATGGGCGAAAGCCGCGCCGGCCAGCGTGATACCGGCCAGCAAGGCGACCACGCGCATCGCGCGATACTTCAGTGTGCTGTTCATCGTCGTTCTCCTGCGTTAGTGCAATAGCGGTTTGCCGATCGTCGTCGGCGCAATGTCGTCGAAGAACAGATGTGCCTGCACCAGAATGCCGACGTGCGAACCGCTCGCGCGGTTGATCGGAATTTGCGCTTCGACGCCGAACTGTCCATAGCGATTCATCCAGATGAAGCCCGGATTGACCGTGCCGGTCGTCTGCCCCTGGCTGCGCGACAGCGGAACCTCGACGAGCGGAATCAGGTTCGCGAACGGCTGCGGCAAGCCCACGTCGTGCACGTGCTGCTGCAGATACGGCAGGCTGTATTGCACGGTGAAGCCGTAGTTGAACGCATTCGGCTGGCCGGCGCCGGTGGTCAGCGACGGCCCCGCCTCGGCGGTGATCGCGACCGGGCGCAAATACGCGAGCGAATCGGGCAGATCGCCCATGCCCTTGCCGGCGTAGATCGTCGGCGAGATCGTCGAGAAGTTGTCGCCGATCGCGCGGCTGCCGGTGCCGCCGAGATCGGCATCGACGCCGATCGATGTCATGAACTCATGCGCGTCGTTCACGTACAGCAGGTACTTGAGGCCGACGCCGAAGTTGTCGAAACCGCTCGCGCGCGGGTTGTTCTGCATCACATAGCCGCCTTCGATCGATACCGCGAGGCGTGACGTGATCAGCTTGTCGTACTCGAAGCTGAAGGTGTTGATGCTCTGATCGCCGTCGTCGCCAGGCACGCGTTGATGGCCGTATTCGAAGTTGGCTTCGTCGCCGACGCCGGGGTCGTCGACAGCCATCGTCGACGGAAACACGCGATTGCCCGCGATCGCGTGGGCGCGCGCGATGGATGGCACGGTCGATAAGCCCAATGCGAGGCTGAACGCGAGACCTGCGGTGAGCCTTGTTGCGCGGCCCGATCTGCGGCACACGGCGCGCGCGCTATCGGCGGCACGGGTCACATATCCGGCATAGGTGGTGGCACAGGTAGTGGCATAAGCGGCGGCAGCCGCGGCGAGCGGCGCCACGCGCGGCGTCTGGCCGCCGCGCGTCGTTGGAGTGTGCATATCTGATCCTGTCTGATCGGTTGTGACGATGCCCGCGCAGGCGGTCCGATGGACGTGCGCAAGCCTTCGCGATGCGGATTCACCGCATCACGTCGTAGGGATTCGAATCAGCAGATAGCAGGTGGGGCGCGCGGTTGCGCGAAGGTCAGCGGCTCGACGCGGCGCACGCTGTTAAAGCGCGCCGCGACCGTATGCTGGCGCGCGCGGACCGCGGCGATGAACAGCGTGTCGACGCTCGGCATCACCGGCAGATGCGCGAGCAGGCTGCAATAACCGCAGGCGTCGCCGGCGGACATTCCGGTGTGCTTGCCGGCGGAGTCGCCGGACGTATTCGCGGCGGTTTGCACGGGCTGCGGCGATGCATCGGGCAACGCATCCGCCGAGGTGTCCCCCATCTGCATGCCGGGCATCGACGCCATGTCGTCCATCGACGCCATCTGGCAATGCGCGGCCGCCATCCCATCGCCGCCGCGGTCAAGCGCGGCAAGCGTCTGCGAAACCGTGGGCGCGAGCGTCGTCATCAGGATCGCGAGCAATCCCAGCCAACCGCCGATCTTCAGATGCCAACGATTCAACATGCGCACGACAGCTACTACGCTGCAAAGTAATGGCCGATGATTGCCAGACCACGATTTGCGGCGAATTATGCCACGCCCCCCCATTTTTCCGCCGCCAGGCCGCATAGTGGGAAGCCCACCGGAGGCACGTCGGACAAGCGCCGAAACACCCCGAAGACACACCAACCGCCCGGTCAATAGAGCAAACCGCCAACGGTCAAGCCGCCGCGCACAGGCGACAATGCGGGAACCCCGCTTCCGGCACGGAGTGTTGATGAAAGCACAGCGTCCGCGTACCCCGCAGTTTCATGGCGAGCACACGCATGCCGAATGGCGCGACCATCTGCTGCCCTGGCTCGTCACGGCACTGCTGGTCGCGTTCATCGTCGTGCTGGTCGTCTGGGTTGTGAATCCGGCGCCGCCGCGCACGATCACGATCAGCGCGGGTCCGCGCGACAGCTCGTTTATCGTCACCGCGAACCAGTACAGGAAAATTCTCGCGCGCAACGGCATTCGCCTGAACGTGCTCGAATCGGACGGCTCGGTGCAGAACCTCAAACGGCTGATGGATCCGCAACAGCACGTCGACCTCGCACTGGTGCAAGGCGGCGTCGCGCAGGGAATCGATACGTCGTCGCTGATCTCGCTCGGCAGCATGTTCTATGTGCCGGTCGTCGTGTTCTATCGCGGCGCGGGGCTCACGCAGCTATCCGATCTGGAAGGCAAGCGCGTCGCGATCGGCCGCGAAGGCAGCGGCACGCGCCTGCTCGCGCTGCAACTACTCGCCGCGAACGACATCGAGCCCGGCGGCAGGACCACGCTGGTGCCGAGCGACGGTCTGGAGGCAGCCACCCAGCTGGTGGCGGGCAACGTCGACGCGGCGATCCTGAGCGGCGACTCTGCGACGCGCGGCCTGATGCTGCGGCTGCTCAAGGTGCCTGGCGTATCGGTGATGAATTTCGACGAAGCGAACGCCTATACGCGTCTCTTTCCGTTTCTGGACCAGATCGATTTGCCGCCGGGCGTGCTCGATCTGAAACGGCGGATTCCGCCCGAGACCGTGCACCTGATCAGCCCGACCGTCGAGCTGGTCGCGCGCGGCAATCTGCATCCGGCGATTTCCGATCTGCTGATCGAGGCCGCGCAGGAGGTGCATGGCAAGGCGGGGCTGCTGCAGCGCGCGGGACAGTTTCCGAACCCGGTCGAGCATGAATATCCGATCAGCGAAGACGCGTTGCGCTATTACCGCACCGGCAAGGGCTTTCTGTACCGCACGCTGCCGTTCTGGCTCGCCAGCATCGGCGATCGCGCGCTCGTCCTGCTGTTGCCGCTCGCCGTGTTGCTGGTGCCGGCGATGCGCGTGATTCCGGCGCTCTATCGCTGGCGGGTGCGCTCGCGCATCTATCGCTATTACGGCTCGCTGATCGCGATCGAACGGCATGCGCTCGCCGGTGCCACCGACGACGAACGCGCGAAGCTGCTCGCACGGCTCGACGAAATTGAAGTGGCGTTGAATAGTCTGCGCATGCCGCTTGCTTATGCGGATGCGTTCTATGTGCTGCGCGAGCATGTGGGCTTCGTGCGCAGCCGTCTGACGGCTGCGCGGCCCGTGGAGACCTCGTGAACGAGGCCGTTGCGGAAGTTATGCCTGCGAGGGAGTAGGTGCGGCGGTGGCCGTTTGCGGCTCTGGCTGAATGTCGGCTTGCGCGGGGGTTTGCGCTTCGGCCTGCTGGGCGGCCGGTTCTGCTGCCGCTTCGGCGTTTTCGGGAGCAGGCGCAGGCGCTGCGTTAGCGGGCGCCGCTACATCCGGCGTGCCTGCTGCGGAGCTTTCATCCGCATTCGGCGTCACGGTCGGGGTTTCGCTCGGCGTTTCGCTCGAAGTTTCAGCAGAATTCGCCGCTTCCGCCGCCTTCTGCGCGCCCCGCGCCGCGCGATGCGCGAGCAGACGCTGCGCGCCCGCCGCTTCCTGCGCGGTGACCTGTCCGGCCGCCGCGCCCGTCAGATCGATACGCGCCGCGCCGTCGACGAGGCTCTTCCAGTAACGGCCGCCGCGGCACCACGTCTTGATCGCGTCGCGCAACTCGGCTTCGGTCAGCGACAGGTCTTTCGCATGGACGACCAGGTCTTCGAAAATGCCGATTTTCAGCGGCAGCTTCGGCGCGGGATTCTTCGGGAACGCATTCGGGAAACGTTTCTGCAGACGGCCGATCGAGCGAACGACCGGGTCCACCGGTTTGGCATCCGCGGCGGGCGGCCGGGTTTGTGCTGCGGGTGCCGCGCCGCGCGGCTGCGTGTGCTGGCGGGGAGGCCGTGCGCCGGGTTTGCGCTCCGGACGCGCACCGCCTTTCGTATTGGGTTTCGAACCGGGCCGGGATTCCGGCCGTGCATTCTGGCCTGCATCCTGGCGCGTGTCCGAACGTGATTCGGAGCGCCCTTCAGCGCGTGACTCCGGTTTCGAACCCGGCGTCGCATCCGGCCTGACAGCGGGCTTCGAAGCGGGCCGCGCAGCCGATTTGCGATCGGGCCTGGCGGCGGACTCGGCGGCAGCGCGCGCGGCGGCCAGTTGCTTCTTCAGTTCAGCGAGTTGTTCGAAACCCATAGTGCACAACCAATCTGTCGATTCGTAAAAGTGCGATTGTAGCAGTGAGTGCAAACACGCTTGCGACAACTATTACAACAATTAGTGCCACGCGAATCGTCAACTGGCGCCGCTCGCGGGCGGGTTCGCATCGTACGCGTGCAGGCCCGACGCCGCGACGCTCAGGCCGGCGCGGCCGATGTTGTTGCGCAGCGACAGCGCGAGCTGATGACGCCCGGCGATCCGCGCGACGATCGCGAGTCCGAGCCCGCTGCCCTCGCCCTTCGCGCCCTCGCCGCGATAGAAACGGTCGAACACGCGCTCGAGCTCGGCGGGCGCAATACCGGTGCCGCTATCGACCACCTCGAAGCCGACCCGTTCGCCGTCGCGCCTGAGCACGACGTCCACCCGGCCTCCCGCCGGCGTGTGACGGATCGCGTTGTTGATCAGGTTACCCAGCAGCACGCTCATCCCGTGCGATTCGGCGAGCACCGTATAGGTGTCGTTCGGCATGCGCTCGCCCTCGCATTCGAGACCCAGATCGATCTCGCGCATTTCCGCCAGCAACGAAAAATCGCTGACCGCCTGCTCGCCGATGCGACGCAGGCTGACCGGCTCCATCGACGTGGCCGGCTGCGCGTCTTCGCGCGCGAGCGTCAACAGTTGCTGCACGAGGTGGATGATGCGGTTCACGCGATGTTCGACGCGTTCGAGCGTGTGCCCTTCGCCCTTTAACGAGCCGTCGCGCGAAGCCGCCTGCAATTGCAGCTTCAGCGCGGCAAGCGGCGAGCGCAATTCGTGCGCGGCATCGGCGATAAACGTGCGCTGCGCCTGCGAGGCCGTATTGAGCCGTTGCAGCAGATCGTTGAGCGCTTCGACGAGCGGCCGGATTTCGACCGGCACGTTGCCGTCGAACCGCAGCGGTTCGAGCGAATCGATCGAGCGTGTCGCCAGCGCGCGCGAGAGTCCGCCTATCGGCGCGAGCCCGCGCGCGACCACCAGCAGCACCAGCCCGATCGTCACCGGCAACAGCACCGCGAGCGGCCACAGCGTGTGCAACGCGAGCTGCAGTGCGAGGTCTTCGCGCACCGACACCGGCTGCGCGACCTGCACATAACGCTCGCCCTGCTCCGCGCCGAACGCGCGCCAGTGCGCATCGCCGAGTTCCACCGTATTGAAGCCGGGCGGCAGACGCGCGAATACCGGCGCCTGCGCGGAGTGATAGATCGACGCGCCGCTGCGATCCCAGATTTCGATGACGATGCGGTCGTCGGCGAGATCGCCGAAGTCGGGCTCCGGCTGCGCGCCGTCGGCGGCGCCTCGCAAGTTCGACGGCAACGACAGCGCGACGGTGCGCAATTCGTAGTCGAACAGTTCGCTCGCCTCGCGGCGCGCGGTATGAAAGATCGCATAGGCGGCGACCACCGACGCCGCCGCCGTGCCGAAAATCAGCCAGCCGAGCAGCCAGCGGCGGATCGACGTCATCCGCATCGCTTGAGCCGGTAGCCGACGCCGCGCACCGTCACGATCTGATCCGCGCCGATCTTGCGGCGCAGGCTGTGCACATGCACTTCGATCGTGTTGCTGCCGACTTCCTCGCCCCAGCCATACAGCTTTTCTTCCAGCTCGGCCTTCGTGAACACGCGCGTCGGCTCCTCGATCAGCGCCTGCAGCAACGCGAATTCGCGCGGCACCAGCGGCAGCAGCGTGCCGTCCTTGGTGACTTCGTGCGCGGCCGGATCGAGCGTCAGCTCGCCGTGCGAGTACACCGGCTGCTTGTGGCCGGTGCGCCGCCGCAGCAGCGCGCGGATGCGCGCGGCCAGTTCGTCCAGATCGAACGGCTTGACCAGATAGTCGTCGGCGCCGGCGTCGAGTCCGCGGATGCGTTCGTCGATCGCATCGCGCGCGGTCAGGATGATGACCGGCGCGCCGCCGCCGTTGCGGCGATACGCGTTGAGCACGTCGATACCGTCCTTTTTCGGCAGCCCCAGATCGAGCAGCACGAGGTCGTACACGTCGTTATCGAGCGACAGTTCGGCCGCGCGGCCGTCTTCGGCCCAGTCGATCGCATAGCCGGCGCGGCGCATCGCGCCGAGCACCGTCTCCGCGATCATGTCGTCGTCTTCGACCAATAGCAGGCGCATGGCCTCTCCTTCGTGCGGTTGTTCCCGCAGCATTATCGGCGCCGGCGGCTTAACGATTCCTTACGGAACGCTGACCGTGGGCCCGGCGCATCGCGGCAAACCGCGCGTGCATCCACGTGTATCCACGTTAAGCCTGTCTTAAGCGCCTTCTTCGCAGAATCGGCTCCGGTCGAGCGGCATCCAGCCGGATTCGCCCGACCTCGTTACATGACGCACAGGAGCCCGATTTTGCCGATTTTTGATGCCGTTGCGGCGGCTTTGCCAAGGGCTCGTCCCAACATTCCGGCGCGACGCCTTCGCCGTGCGCGCCGGCAACAAGCGCTTATCGCACCTATAGTGCCTAAAGCGCCTAAAGCGCCCATCGTGCTCGCCGTGCTTGGCGCGCTGCTGCTGGGCGGCTGCGCGACCTACCACCGCGAACCGCTGGCGCCACAGGACACATCGACCTCCGCGCAGTCGCTCGAACGCATCCGCATCGATTCGTCGAGCATGCCGCTGCCTGAACTCGCCGCGCATCGCTTCGATCCCGCCGACGGTCTCGACAGCGACGAAGTCGCGATGCTCGCGGTCGCGAACAATCCCGATCTGAAACTCGCCCGCGACGATCTCGGCATCGCCCGCGCGCAGGCGTATTCGGCCGGCTTGCTGCCCGATCCGCAACTGAGCGTATCGAGCGACTATCCGGGCGCCGTGGGCACCACGCGCGCGTTCAATTATGGCCTGAGCATCGACGTGATGGCGATCGTGCTGCGTAGCGCGAACCAGCAGTCCGCCGACGCGACGGTCGCGAAGACCGATCTCGGCCTGCTATGGCAGGAGTGGCAGGTCGTCGCGCAGGCGCGGCAACTGTTCATCAAGACGCGCTTCGAAGCGGACACGCTGCCGTTACTGCAACGCCAGCGCGACCTCGCGCGCACGCGCTACGAACGGATGGCCGCGGCGCGCCGCGACGGCAATCTGACCGACGACACGTTGAACGCCGCGCTCATCGCATACAGCGACGCGCGAAAGCAGTATCGCGACGCGCAACGCGCGGCCGCGCAAACGCATCACGATCTGAACGCGCTGCTCGGTCTCGCGCCCGATATGCAACTGCAATTGCAGACGCAGGACAGCGATACCATCGCGCCGCTCGACGACGCCACGCTCGATGCCGCGCTTGCCGGGCTCGCGCGCCGCCGCCCGGACCTGATCGCGTTGCAGGCCGGCTACGAGGCTCAGGAGCAGAAATATCGCGCGGCGATTCTGAGCCAGTTTCCGAGCCTGTCGGTCGGCTTCGTGCGCGCGCGTGATACGTCGAACATCTACACGAGCGGCTTTCAGATCAACCTGAGTCTGCCGATCTTCAACCGCAACCGGGGCAATATCGCGATCGAACAGGCGACCCGCCAGCGGCTGCGCGACGAGTATCAGACGCGTTTGAACCAGGCGTACGCGGAGGTCGCGCGGCTACGCGAAGACAGCGCGATTCTCGCGCGCCAGTTGCAGGAAACCGAAGCCGCGCTGCCGCATGTCGAACACGCCGCGCAGCTCGCCGGCGCGGCCTACGCCGACCACAATCTCGTGCTCGGCGCGTATACCGATGCGCAAAGCGCCGCGCTTGCCAAACGCATCGACGTGGCGACGCTGCACGAAGCGCTGGCCGAACAGCGCGTCGGCTTGCAGGCGCTGCTCGGCAGCGCGATCTCCGAAGCGCCCGCTAGCGCCTTCTCTTCTGCCCAGACTTTCATCGACATCCATGCGAAATAATCCTTTTCCGCCGCCGCGGCGCGGGCCGTGGCGGAGCGTCACCGTGGCCGCCGCGATGCTCGTGTGCGCGTCGTTGCTGTACGCGTATGTTTATCCGGTCCACGCGGATCAAAACGTAAACGGCGGCGTCAACGACAGCGCGAACGCCGAAGCGCAACCCTCCGTCGCCGTGCAAACCGTGCCAGCAGCACGCGCAACGATCGCGCAGCCGGTGCGCGGCTTCGGTATCGTCGCGGCCTCGGTGTCGAACGTGACGACCGTCAATCTGCCCTACGTCGCGCGTATCACCGAGATGCGCGTGCAGGCCGGCGAAACCGTCAGGCGCGGCGCACCGCTGTTCGTCGTGCAGGCGGACCCCGCCGCGGTACTCGGGGCCAGCGAGGCCCGAAGCGCGCTGACGCTCGCGCAAGGCGAACTCGCCCGCACGCAATCGTTATACGACAAAGGGCTCGCCACGCAATCGCAGCTCGCCGGCGCGCGCAAGGCCGCCGACGATGCGCGTGAAGCACTCGCCGCGCAGACCCGGACCGGCATCGCAAGCGGCAACAAGACCGTCACCGCGCCGTTCGACGGTGTCGTGCTGCAACTGTCGGCGGCACAAGGCGACCAGGTGCAGGCCGGCGCGGCGATCCTGCAACTCGCGAGCACGAATGCACGCGACGCAAGCGATGCCCGCGCCGCGCGTGCGAACGTGATGCTCGGCGTCGAGCCGGCGGACGCAGCCGCGATCCATCCAGGCGACACGGTGACGCTGCGCGGCCTGTCCGCGGCCCTCGCGAAGACGACGCTCGAAGGCCGCGTCGTATTCGTGGGCGCCGCGATCGATCCGTCGTCGCAACTGGTCGACATCGGCGCGAACCTGCCGCTCGCGTCGAGCGCGTTTATTCCCGGCACGCGCGTTGCCGCCGACGTCGCGACGCACCCCGGCATGCACTGGATCGTGCCGCGCGCGGCCGTGCTGAAGGACGGCGATCACGCGTACGTATTCCAGGTCACGTCGCGCAACACCGCGCGCCGCGTCGCGGTCACGATCGCGGTCGAAAACGGCGCGCGCTACGGCGTCGACGGTCCGCTCGATCCGCTGCTCGGCGTCGTCGTCAGCGGCAACTATGAGTTGAAAGACGGCATCGCGGTGCGCGCCGCGGGAGACGCGCCACGATGAATTTCGGCCAATGGATGCAGACGCATCGCCGCTCGCTGCTGTTCGTGATCGCGCTGCTCGCGATCGCGGGCGCACTCGCCGCGTTCCGTCTGCCGATCTCGCTGTTTCCGAACGTGTCCTTTCCGCGCGCGGTGGTGTCGCTCGATGCCGGCGACCGCCCGGCCGAACAGATGGCGACGCTCGTCACGATGCCGGTGGAGGAAGCGCTGCGCCGCGTACCGAACGTGCGCGATGTCGATTCGACGACGAGCCGGGGCGCGGCGGAAATCTCGCTGAACTTCGACTGGGGCACCGACATGGCGCAGGCGACGTTGCAGGCGCAATCGGCAATTAGCGAAATTCTCGCGACGCTGCCGCCCGGCACGACGATGCAGGTGCGGCGCATGGACCCGACGGTGTTTCCGGTGCTCGCGTACAGCCTCACGTCGACGCGGCAGTCGCTTGCCGCGCTGCGCGATCTCGCGCAGTTCCAGATGCGTCCGCTGCTGTCGTCGGTCGAGGGCGTCGCGCGCGTCGAGGTGACCGGCGGCGCGCAGGACGAATTCGAAGTCGCGATCGATCCGGTGCGCCTCGCCGCGTACAAGCTGTCGCTCGCGGATGTGTCGAAAGCGATCGGCGCGAGCAACGTACTGATGGCGAACGGCCGCATCGAGGATCACGACAAGCTGTACCTCGTCGTCACCAACACGACGATCACGCAACTCGACGAACTGCGCAACGTCGTCGTGTCCACCGCCGGCAATGCCAACGCAGCGCAGATCCGTCTCGGCGACATCGCCACGGTCAGTCAGGGCGTCGTGCCGCAATGGATGCGCGTCACAGCCGATGGCGAGGACGCCGTGCTGCTGAATATCTATCAGCAGCCGGGCGCGAACAGTGTCGCGATGGCGCGGGCGATCCGCGCGAAGCTCGCCGCGTTCCAGCCGCAGATGCCCGCCGGCGTGCATCTGTCGAACTGGTACGACCAGAGCGAACTGGTGATCGCGTCGGCCACGAGCGTGCGCGACGCAATCATGATCGGCGTGGTGCTTGCCGCGCTGACGCTGTTCGTGTTTCTGCGCAACTGGAAGATCACCGCGATCGCGGTCGCGCTGGTGCCGGTCGTGATGGCCGCGACGATCCTGCTGCTCGACGTGTTCGGCATGGGCTTCAACATCATGACGCTGGGCGGCATGGCCGCGGCGGTCGGCCTCGTGATCGACGACGCGATCGTGATGATCGAGCACATCGCGCGGCGCATGCGCGAGGCCGGCGCGCACGCGTTTCACGGCCGCGTGATGGCGGCGGCGCTCGAATTCACGCGGCCGCTGGCGGGCTCTTCCGCGGCGACGCTGATCATCTTCGTGCCGCTCGCGTTTCTATCGGGTGTGACGGGCACGTTTTTCAAGGCGCTGTCGGTGACGATGGCGAGCGCGCTGTTCATTTCGTTTCTCGTTACATGGCTGGCGGTGCCGATCCTGTGCGACCACTGGTTGACGCCCGCGGATGCCGAAGAGCACAAGGACACCCGCTTCGCCGCGTGGCTCAAGCGCGGCTATGCGGAGCTGATCGCACGCGTCAGTGCACGGCCGCCGCTCGTGCTGATCGGCGTGCTGCCGCTCGTGATCGTCGCCGCGTTCGCGTTTACGCGCGTCGGCAGCGGCTTCATGCCGAGCATGGACGAAGGCGGCTTCGTGCTCGACTATCACACGCAGCCGGGCACGTCGATCACCGAAACGGACCGGCTGATGAAGCAGATCGAGCGCATCATCCGCGCGAATCCGAATGTCGCGACCTATTCGCGCCGCACCGGCGCGGGTCTCGGCGGCGATCTGAACGAGCCGAACAAGGGCGATTTCTTCGTGCGTCTGAAGTCCGGCAAGCGCGAACCGATCGACACCGTGATGGAGGAAATCCGCGCGCAGATCGAAAGCCAGGTGCCGGGTGTCAGCATCGAACTCGCGCAACTGATGGAGGACCTGATCGGCGATCTGACCGCGGTGCCGCAGCCGGTGCAGATCAAGATCTTCTCCGACGACGCGCATACGCTCGATACGACCGCGCGCAAAGTCGCCGCGCGTATCGGCAAGATTCAGGGCATCGTCGATGTGAACGACGGCATCAACCCGGCGGGCGATGCGATCGAACTGCATATCCTGCCCGCGGCCGCGGCGGCCGAAGGGATGGACCCGCAAGCGATCGCGCAGGCGGTGACCGATATGCTCGAAGGTAACGTCGCGACGCAGTTCCAGAGCGGCCCGAAAACGGTCGGCGTGCGCGTACGCGTCAGCGGCGCGCGCGAACTCACCGATACGCAACTGGGACAATTACAGATTCGCGCACCGGACGGGCATCTGTTTGCGTTGAAGCGCGTTGCCGAACGCGTGGTGGTCACTGGCCAACCCGAAATCAGCCGTTCGAATCTGAAGCGGATGGTGGCGGTGACCGCGCGCATCGATGGCCGCGATCTCGGCTCGACGATCGCCGACGTGCAGAAGGCGCTCGGCGACGCGAACCTGCTGCCGAACGGCGTCTACTACGAACTCGGCGGGCTCTATCAGCAACAGCAGATCGCGTTCAAGGGCCTGCTGACCGTGTTCGGCGCAGCGATCGCACTGGTGTTCGGCCTGCTGCTGTTTCTATACGAACGCCTGCGCGTCGCGCTCGCGGTGCTGGCGATGCCGTTGCTCGCGGCAGGCGCCGTGTTTATCGGCCTGTGGATCACCGGCATCGAGCTGAACATCTCCGCGATGATGGGCATGACGATGATCATCGGCATCGTGACCGAGGTCGCGATCTTCTACGTGTCCGAATTGCAGGCGCTGGTGCGCGACGACGAGATGCCGTTTGACGACGCGTTGCAGTTGGCTGGCCGCAACCGCCTGCGGCCGATCGCGATGACGACGATTGCCGCGATCCTCGCGCTGCTGCCACTCGCGTTCGCATTGGGGCAAGGCTCGGCGATGCAGCAGCCGCTCGCGATCGCGATCATTTCAGGGCTGATCGTGCAGTTGCCGCTGGTGCTGCTGTTGCTGCCGGTGTTGCTGAAGCTGTTGATGAGGAAGCGGGCTGTGTAGCGCGTGGGGACGTGGGAGGCGTGGGAGGCGTGGCGTGGCATGGCCTTCATGCGCCCCGCCAATGCTGTGCATGCGGCTCGAAATAGTCGCTACGGCCGCTACGTGACTACGCTCTTACGCCAGCACGTCCGCGAACCCACCGACCCGCGCGCCGATCGCCTGAATCGCGGCAGCCACCCGCGGCGACAGCAACGCATGCAATTCGTCCGCATGGCGATAGTCGCGCATGCCATCGCTCAATGCGTCGCCGGCGAGCGCCGGATGGCAATAGATCTCGCCGACACCGGCCGGCAGATCGCCGAGCGCGGCGAGCCATGCCGCCTCGTCCATCCGCCCGCTCGCCGCGATGCCGACCACATAGTCGTTATGGGCGACGCCCGCACGATCGAGCCGCGCCTTCACCTGCGCGATCCAAGGCCGCAGCCACAGCGGCGCATTCGCTTCGAACGGCAGGCGCATCGCCTTCATCCCGTAGTCGCGGCCGATCTCGAGAATCAGACCGAGCACGCTCGGATGCAGATGAAAATGCTTGTGCGTATTCACGTGATCGAGCGTGAGCCCGGTCGCCGCAAACGCGTCGAACTGCGCGCGAATCTCGCGCGCCAGTTGTTTGCGCACATGCGGCAAGAAGAAAAAGCGCACGCCGTCGCGCACCATGTTGCTGCCGAAGCGGCCGTTCGCGTCGACCAGCGCGGCAATCTGCGCGCGCGGCGCGAGCGCGGCACCGTCGGCCAACACCAGATGCAGGCCCACGCGCAGTTGCGGCAGCGCGCGGGCGCGCGCGACCGCATCGCTCGCGGCCGGCGCGCCGACCATCAGACTCGCGGCGCTCAGCACGCCATCGCAATGCGCGCGCTCGACCGCGGCATTCACGCGCGGATGCAGACCGAAATCATCGGCGGTGGTAATCAGTGCGCGCGTCGGTCGGCCTGAGGCGGCCGGCATTGCCGAATCTCCCTTCACGTAAAGCTGTCGAGCTGACCGCCACGTTCGGCGGCCGGCGTGCCGACCTGCATGCGCGCGCCACGCCACACCACATGTGAGCCGAACGCGCTGAACAGCCACTGTAGCGCGATCAGCGTATCGCGCAACGGCACCAGCGGCAAATCGCGCCAGAACGTTCGCTCGCGGCGCGCGGCGCGCAGGTGCAACAGCAAACGCGCGCCGAAACAGATAGCCGTCGCCGAGCCGCACGCGATGACCGCGGCGAACGGCGTATGCGCGCAGGCGCGCGTCGCCAGCGACACGGTCAGCGCGGCACTCGTCACCAGCCACGGCGTCGGGAACGTGATCAGCAGCGACGCGAAGCCGGCAGGATTGACCGAGCGGATCGTGCGCAGCCAGCGCGTTTCGCGCTGCCACAGCGCGCCGAAGGTCGGCTCGATGACGTCGGTGGCCACCATCACGCGCGACAGCACGGTTCGCAAACCGAGCGCGCGCACGTGTTCGGCGAGCCAGTAATCGTCGGCGAGACAGTTCTTCAGCGCGCTGAATCCGCCGATGCGTTCGAGCGTCGCGCGCCGCAGTGCGAGCGTCGCGCCGAAGCCGAAGCGGCGCGAGCCGATCGCATGCGCGACGCGCACCGACGGCGCGAACCATTCGTTGATAAAGAGCGCGCCCACGCGCGGCCAGAAACCGCCGACCCCGCGCGCGACATACAGACACGTGACGACACCGACGCCCGGGTCCGCCAGCGGCGCGGCGACGCTGTCGAGATAATCGGCATCGACGGCGATGTCGCTATCGGCGATCACGATCACGTCGTGACGCGCGCGCGACGCCATGTTGATCAGGTTGCTGACTTTCAGATTGCTGCCGTGCACGCGCGCATCGATCGCGAGTTCGATGTCGCACGCCGGATAGGCGGCCTGCAAACGGCGCACCACCGCGATCGCCGGATCGCGCGGCGACGACACGCCCAGCACCAGTTGAAAATGCCCGTGACGCTGCTCACAGAAAGTACGCAGATTTTCGTACAGACGCGGCTCGGCACCACACAGCGGTTTGAGCACGCTGACGCCGGCCTGCGCGAACGGAACTGCCCGCGCATACGGCGGCGCTGCAGCGAGCGCGGCGGAATGCGCGCCACGTGCAGCATCGGACCAGCATTCGATTGAGGATGCGCGAGACTCGCGGGACACACGAGAGACCCGGCCGTGATAGCTGGACTTATGGCGCGCGCTGAAAAAAGGCATCGCGAGCGCGGCGGCGAGCGCATAGATCGACGCGCCGATACAGCCGGCCAGCAGGATCCATTGGCATGCGGTCACGACGTGCGCCGCCATCGTCACGGTCCGTCAATGCGCGGCCAGCACGAACGGCTGCCCCGTCAGCCGCAGGTGCAATACGACGAGCCAGTGCCGCGGGCACTCCGTTGCCGCCGCAACCTGCCATGTGCCGGTGTGCGCGGGAATCGCGTGATGGCGTCTTACCGCGCGCGCGAACTCGGCGTGCGCGAATTCGCGCGCGACCACCACGCCGCCGACGATCGCCGCAAGCGCAAACAGCCGGAACGGGGTAGATGTGAAAAAGCTCGGGGAAATGGGCAGTAGTGGCAACGCGATGCACAACAGTACTTCGATGCCCATAGCCGTCAGCGATGCGACCAGCAGATGGGCGCGCAGCATATCGATGGTGGCTGGCTTCATAACGTGCCTCGTGCATGGTCTCGCGATCCGATCGATGCACGGCGGCATTCCACGGGATTCATCGGTGCCGTCCGGTCATACTATCGATTCGCATGAAAAGCATTCCGCATCGATTCGTCGCCATCCTTACGATCGGTTTTCGATGCGCTGACAACCGTTGGTGACGCGTGATTTGCACGCGCTGCGACGACCGGTGATAGCGGGTCGATACTATCGATTGGAACTGAAGGAAACCTTAAGCATTCGCGTGGTATGAAGCTGCTAACGAATTGCATCGGCGCTGCGCGCGCGGCTGTCGCGCCGCATCAGCGGATGCACGAGCGCGCTTGCACATCCATCGTAGGCGTTATGCAATAAAACCACACGAAACGGAATCTTTGCGTCATGCGTGTACTCCTCGTAGAAGACGACGAGCTCATCGGCAGCGGTGTCGAAGCGGGCCTGCGTCAGGCCGGTTTCACGGTCGACTGGGCTCATGACGGCTATAAAGCCGGCCTTGCGCTCGACACCACGCAATATGCGTTGTTGATCCTCGATCTCGGACTGCCGCGCGTCAGCGGCATGGAACTGCTCAAGCGTTTGCGCGACGCCGGCAACGACGTGCCGGTGCTCGTGCTGACCGCGAAAGGCACGGTGGTCGACCGGGTCGGCGGTCTCGAAGCGGGCGCCGACGACTATCTCGGCAAGCCCTTCGATCTGACCGAACTGATCGCGCGTTGCCGCGCGCTATTACGCCGTGCCCAAGGTCGCAGTATCGATCTGATTCGTTACCGCAATCTGACAGTGAACCCCGCCGCGCACACGGTCGAGGTGGACGCAACGCACGTGCCGCTCACGTCGCGCGAATGGGCGATCCTGCTGCAATTGCTGACGAACCCCGGCATTCCGCAATCACGCTCGCGGCTAGAGGAAAGTCTGTATGGCTGGCAGGAGGAAATCGAAAGCAATGCAATCGAAGTGCATGTATCCAATCTGCGTAAAAAGCTCGGCGCGAGCCTGATCAAGACTGTGCGCAATATCGGCTACGTGATGGAGAAACCATGATGAGCCCGTCGATTCGCCGGCGTCTCGTGTTGCTCGTGCTTGCGAGCATCGCGATCGTGTGGGGCGTTGCACTCGTCACCAGCTACCGCCAGGCGACACGCGAAGTCGGCGAATGGGAAGAAGCGCGGCTCGCTGAACTTGCGCAGATTCTCGCGCTGCTCGACGAGACGAATCTGAACACGCTCGCCAACGCACGCATCGACGTGCGTGAAGAAGAAAAAGGCGGCGAGCCCGGCGCGAGCAATCTCGACGACGACGATACGCTGCCGCGCGACGCGCTGTTCCAGGTGCGCACGGCGAACGGCGAGGTGCTGGCGGGCAGCCCGCAATTGCGCGCGCTCGGCGCCTGGAATATGCCGCTGCCGTCGGCGAGCGGCGCGCAGGACGTTACGCTCGGCGGCCAGACCTATCACTCGTTCACGCTGCGCGATGGCACGCGCGGTCACAGCGTGCGTGTGTTCGAACCGGCCAATACGCGCAGCGATCTGGTCAGCGGTGTCGCGCGCCGCATCGCGCGGCCAACGCTGATCGCATTGCCGGTGCTGGCGCTGCTGGTGTGGTTCAGCATCGGCTGGAGTCTCGCGCCGTTGCAGGTGCTGTCGGCCGCGATCCGCGCGCGCGACATCAACCGGATGGAGCCGGTCGGCATCGGCCGCACACCGGTCGAGGTGCGTGCGCTCGTCGATGCGATCAACCAGATGCTGGTGCGGCTGCGCGATTCGCTGGAACGCGAACGGGCGTTTACCGCCGATGCCGCGCATGAACTGAAATCGCCGCTTGCCGCGATCAAGGTGCAGGCGCAAGTCGCGCTCGCCGAGCCCGACATCGCATTGCAGCGGCTCGCGATGGAGCGCGTCGTGCAGGGCGTCGATCGCAGCGCGCGGCTCGCGGAACAGCTATTGCTGCTCGCGCGGCTCGATCAGCACGAGAAAGCGCCGACCGAACCGCTAAAGCCGGCGGCGATCGCGAAGCACACGCTGCTCGCCAGCGAGTGCAGCGCGCGGCAGAAACACATCAGCGTGATGCTGATCGGCGACATGCTCGCCGAGATCAACGCGGAGCCGGTGCTGATCGGCATCCTGATCGACAACCTGCTCGATAACGCGATCAAGTACGGGCGCGCGGGCGGGGTCGTCGAAGTCGCGGTGCAGCATGCCGATGGCCGCGTGCAGGTGAGCGTGCGCGACGATGGTCCCGGTGTTGAGGCGGCCGATCTGGAGCGGCTGACGCATCGCTTTTTTCGCGCGACCGGAAATCAGGCGACGGGCAGCGGGCTGGGCCTGTCGATCGTTGCGCGGATCGCCGAACATTTCGGCGCGAGCTTGCAGCTAGGTGCGGGGATCGGCGAACGAGGGCTCGCGGTGCGGGTGTCGTTTCCGGCTTATGGAGAGGCGCGCTAGAGGCGCGCGGTCGCTTCCTTAGCGACGAACTAATTCGACGGCGGATTCAATGCCCGGTCCTGTGCCGGTTCGAATCGCCGACGGCCGAACGCTGCTCGGCCAGTTCAGCGCGCGCACCGCCCTGGACGGCGGCCACCGCCCCGCTCCCAGGTGACTCCGAAAACTGCCACGCGATGAGCCCCGGCACGAACATCAGCAGATCGCGAATCCGCCGCGCGGCAGCGAGCGCCAGACAGGTGGCCGGATCGATCCCTAACGCGCCACCGATCACGATAAACGCGCCCTCCTGCACCCCCAGGCCGCCCGGCACGAAGAATGCCGCGCTGCTGATCGCCTGAATCAGCGATTCGATCACGATCGCCTCGACGAACGTCACGCGCGCGCCGAGAAAGTACAGCGCAATCCAGATTTCGAGCGCCGTCAGGATGCATTGCAACGGCTGCCAGAAGAACAGATAGCGCAACACGACCGCGCGGCGTCGCCAGATCAGTTTGATCGACTGATCGATCTGCGCGGACTGGCCGACCAGCGCGGCGAGCTTGCCGCTCGTCATCCGGTTGAGCCCGCGCGTGATGCGCTCGAACGGATTCGCGTGCTGAACGAGCGCGAACAGCAGCAGCAACGGCGTCAGTACGACGATGCCCCACGCGAGTTGGGAAGCGAGCCGCAACGCGCCGGATTGCGCATGCGCGAACAGAAAGCCGATGCCGACCATCGTGAACATCAACTGGCTGATCACGGTGAGCTGCATATCGACGATGATGCTGCCCACCGCCGTCGACGGCCGCACGCCCCAGCGCTTGAGCATCCGGAACGACACGAGTTCGCCGCCGATCCGCGCGACCGGCAGCATGCAGTTGACCGATTCGCGCACCCACACGAGGTGCAGCATCTTGCCGAGGCTCGGGCGGTTCGCGCCCCGAATCAGCGAGCGCCAGTCGCAGGCGTTGGCGATCATCGGCAGCACGTGCGCAAGCGCGGCAAGCACGAGGCCGCCGCCGGCCGCGCGCAATGCGCCGAGTACCGCGCGCGGGTCATCGCGCCAGACGAGCCATAAGGAAAGCACCAGACCGAGGAGCGCGGCCGCGCGGCCGAGATGCTTCATCACGCGCTTACCTCACGGGCAAAGGAGACACGTAACCGCTGCATCATGATTCGTGCCACGGTGTACGCGGGTTGCCGCGGTGCTGCTCGCCTCGCCACCCGCCCTGCCATCAGTGTGCTTGTCCACGCCTGTGCCGCCGGGCCGCTTGCATGGCGCCGGTTACCAACCTGATCGATCATTGCGTGCTAATCCGCCGTTCGTTCGTCATTCGTCCTGTGCCGCCGACAGCACCCCGTCGCCGTCGACCTTGAAACTGAAGCCCCGCCAGATCACCCGCGACGAGCGGAAGCTCATGACGAAAATCGCAAATGACACGATATCCCATAACGGCAGCAGCCACAGATCGCGGCACGGCTTGCGCAAAGCACGATCGAACAGCAGTTTCAACGTGAGCCGCGCGACCATCGCGGCGAGCGCGAGCGGCCACGCCCACAGTGCGCCACCCGAGAACGCCAGCGCGAGCAGTGCAAACGGCAACGGATGGACGAGTGCCGAGCCGAAGTGCCCGGCCGGATCGATGCGGCGAATCGTGCGGCTCCAGCGCAGTTCGTGCGTGATCAGCTTTTTCGCGCTCGATTCGACGCAGGCATGCGCGATCGCGAACGGCGGAATCGCCACGGTTTCACCCGTCGCGCGCACCGCCTCGCCGATCGCGTGATCCTCGGCCAGATAGCGGACGAACGGCTTGAAGCCGCCGATGCGCTCATAGGTATCGCGCCGCATCGCGATGGTCTGGCCAAAGCACGGGCGCGCAAGGCCAAGCGCGAGCCCGGTGACAACGCCGGGCAGGAACTGGTAGTTGGTCGCAATCGCGGAGAGCTTCGGCCAGAAACCCGGATCGGGTTGGCCGCGATATGCGCAGGTAACGAGCCCGACGCCAGGCTGCTGCAATTCGCCGATCACGTGACGCAGATAACCGGGGCCGACGCTGACGTCGCTGTCGGCGAACACCAGCACGTCATGACGCGCCTGCGGCAGCATATTGAGGATGTTGCTGATCTTGCGGTTCGGGCCATACAGACGCGCATCCGCGACCACCGTCATATCGGCATCGGGATGCAGACGGCGCAGTTCGTCGACGGTTTGCAGCGCGGGGTCCGCCGAATCGTGCACGCCGAACAGATATTGCACCGGCCCCGGATAGTCCTGCTCGCAGAAACTCGACAGATTCGCGAGCAGCGCCCACTCGGTGCCATGCAGCGGTTTGACGATCGTGACGGGCGGAAAGCTCGTGGGCTCGGCCACCGGCCGCGCGAAGAAACGCCCGATCAGCGTACTCGCGAAGACGGTATAGCCGATGCCGATCGCAGCCGCCGCCGCGCACGCGTAGGCCAGCGTGACGGCGAGCAGATGCGCGGTACTCACGCCTGGTGCGCGCGCAGGAAGCGGAAGAACTCGACGCCTTCGCGCAGGCGCCGTTTCATCATGTCCCAACTCGTCAGCA
This sequence comes from Paraburkholderia sp. ZP32-5, assembly GCF_021390495.1. Taxonomy (NCBI): domain Bacteria; kingdom Pseudomonadati; phylum Pseudomonadota; class Betaproteobacteria; order Burkholderiales; family Burkholderiaceae; genus Paraburkholderia; species Paraburkholderia sp. ZP32-5. The sequence goes on from NZ_JAJEJP010000001.1 coordinate 2,258,585, forward strand.
TTTCGCGCAGGATTTCCCAGATCTTCGACGGACGGAAATAGAAGCGCTTATAGAAGTTTTCGAGCTGGTGATACATCTCGTCGCGCGACAGATGCGGATAGCCGATCGCCGCGAGTTGCACGCCGGACTTGCTGACGAGATTGATGACCTTGTTCTCTTCGAGCCAGCCGTTTTCGACCGCCTGGTTATAGAGCGTCGTGCCCGGATACGGCGCCGCGAGCGACACCTGAATCGTCAGCGGGTTGATCTCTTTCGCGTACTCGATGGTCTTCTGGATCGTCTCCGGCGTCTCGCCAGGCAGGCCCAGAATGAAGGTGCCATGAACCTTGATGCCGAGCGTGCGGCAGTCTTTCGCGAACTTGCGCGCGATGTCGGTGCGCAGACCCTTCTTCACGTTCAGCAGGATCTGGTCGTCGCCGGATTCATAACCGACCAGCAGCAGACGCAGGCCGTTGTCCTTCATGATCTTCAGCGTCGAATACGGCACGTTCGCCTTCGCGTTGCAGGACCACGTGACGCCGAGCTTGCCCATGCCACGCGCGATTTCCTCGGCGCGCGGCTTGAAGTCGGTGAAGGTGTCATCGTCGAACATGATCTCCTTGACTTCGGGCATGTTGTCGCGAATCCACTTCACTTCTTCCAGCACGTTTTCGACCGAGCGCACGCGGTAGCGATGGCCGCCGACCGTTTGCGGCCACAGGCAGAACGTGCACTTCGAGCGGCAGCCTCGGCCCGTGTAAAGCGACACGTACGGGTGCTTCAGATAGCCGTTGAAGTAGTTGGCGATCGTCAGATCGCGCTTGTAAATTGGCGCGACGAACGGCAGTTCGTCCATGTTCTCGAGGATCGGGCGCGCTTCGTTGTGCTCGATCGAACCGTCGGGCGCGCGATAGCTCAAGCCCTTGATCTGCGCGAACGGCACGCCTTCGGCGATTTCCTTGCAGGTGTAATCGAATTCTTCGCGGCCGACGAAATCGATCGCGTCGGTCGCCGTCAGCGAGTTGTGGGGATCGACCGCCACCTTCGCGCCGACCATGCCGATCAGGATCGACGGCTTGCGTTCTTTCAGATGCTGCGCGAACAGCGCGTCGGTCGGGAAAGAAGGCGTGCTGGTGTGAATGACGACGAGATCGTATTGCTGCGCGAGATCGAGTGTTTCATCGACCGATGCACCATTCGCGGTCGCGTCGAAGACGCGGCTATCGGGAATCAGAGCGGCCGGCTGCGCGAGCCATGTGGGATACCAGAACGATTTGACTTCACGTTTGGCCTGGTAGCGCGAACCTGCACCGCCATCGAAACCATCGAATGACGGGGCCTGCAAGAACAGAGTTTTCATGGAGACTCCAGCAAGCCTGAGCGGCGTTTTCAATTTTCTGTCGGGAAGCTATCGGAACCATGACTGCCCGGACGCGGACAGATGGAGCGCATAGATGGTACGGATCAAAGCTGAAGGAAACCTGAGGAATCATACTGCGTTCCCGCCCCGAACGGCATCGTTCCGACTTTTAGTTTCGAGTCGCGTATGACTGTCTTTTTCTTGTGGTAGATGATGGGGAGTGAGTGTGGCTCCGCGTGGGGCTGGCTTTGCGCAGCGCAGCGAGCAGCGCATCCGGCACCCTCCTCAGATCCTATTCATCGGGATCTTCACCGAACGATATGTCTCGCCCATTCGAGCCAGCCGAGGTTGAGGGCCGCGTTTACCACTACGCCGAGCGCAGACGCGAGCGCGGCGATCATCGTCCAGAACGACGAGCGGCGCGCCGCGCGCGCCGATCTATGCGCAGCGGTGGCGGCGTCGCGCGACGCGCTCGCCGCTGCCTGCGCGATATGCGACGACGCCTCCATCCGCGCGAGCGACTTCAATGCAAAGCCGCGCTCGCCGTCGGGCGTTGCGGTGGGCGCGGCAGCATCGGGTGTCGCCGACGCGGCGCCGGCGCCCGCTTCGTCGCGCTGCATCTGCTCGAACAGATAGCGATGACAGAACGGCGTCAACGCATGCTCGGGATAACGCGCGGCGAAGTTTTTCGCATACGCGGCACCGCCGTTGCGTTCGATGTCGGCGTAAGCGGTCTGCCTGTCCATATCAACCTCGCCTACCACCTCGCATATCGGTCGAGCGCGGGCACACCGCGCGGCGAGCGCCGGGCGAGGCCTCGCTCGACAGGACCGACGCCAGGCCGGCGTCAGACCGGCTTGATATCGGCTGCCTGTTTGCCCTTGGGGCCCTGCTTGATTTCGAAGCTGACCTTCTGGTTTTCCTGCAGCGATTTAAAACCTTCGCTGCGGATCTCCGAAAAATGGGCAAACAGGTCTTCGCCCCCGTCATCGGGGGTGATGAAGCCGAAGCCCTTTGCGTCGTTGAACCATTTCACTTTTCCGGTTGGCATGGCGATGTCCTCGTGTAGCGCTGAATTGAACGGCTGAATATAAAAGCATAGAAGAAAAAAACCGGCTCGCGCCGGCGGCCCTGTTTCGAATACCACCGGTTCCGGCCTGCCGATTCTCTCGACCCGGCAGGCCAGGCGCGCTTCCGCGCATGGTGAACGGTAGCGGCGGCGCATTCCGTCCCGGCCCGGAGGCCACGGCGGCGCCAAGGCCGCAGCAAGCCGCGTGCCACGCCTGCCGCGCCGGAGCCACGCCCGGTGCGATTTCGCGCAATCAGCTAAGATGGTTGTTTGGCAAATTTACCGATGGCCGCGCCGGTCGTGTCGCTACCCGCTTCGCGACCGCACGCGGCCCGTTGTTGTCCCACTCACAGGAACCCAGCATGGCCATCTCGAGCTATACCGATACCCGACTTCTGATCAACGGCGAATGGTGCGACGCTGCCAGCGGCAAGACTCTCGACGTGATCAACCCCGCGACCGGCCAGCCCATCGGTAAGGTGGCGCACGCCGGCATCGCCGATCTGGACCGCGCGCTCGAAGCGGCGCAACGCGGTTTCGAAGCATGGCGCAAGGTGCCGGCCAACGAGCGCGCGACGATCATGCGCAAGGCTGCCGCGCTGGTGCGCGAGCGCGCCTCCGACATCGGCCGCCTGATGACCCAGGAACAGGGCAAGCCGTTTGCCGAAGCGCGCATCGAAGTGCTGGCCGCGGCCGACATCATCGAATGGTTCGCGGACGAAGGCCGCCGTGTGTATGGCCGTATCGTGCCGTCGCGCAACCTCGCCGCCCAGCAACAGGTGCTGCGCGAGCCGATCGGCCCGGTCGCCGCGTTCACGCCGTGGAACTTCCCGGTCAACCAGGTCGTTCGCAAGCTGTCGGCGTCGCTCGCCTGCGGCTGCTCGTTTCTCGTGAAGGCCCCGGAAGAAACCCCGGCGTCGCCGGCTGCGCTGCTGCAGGCGTTCGTCGAAGCCGGCGTGCCGGCCGGCACGGTCGGCCTCGTGTTCGGCGATCCGGCTGAAATCTCGAGCTACCTGATCCCGCATCCGGTGATCCGCAAGGTCACGTTCACCGGCTCGACGCCGGTCGGCAAGCAACTGGCGTCGCTCGCCGGTCTGCATATGAAGCGCGCCACGATGGAACTCGGCGGCCACGCGCCGGTGATCGTCGCTGAAGACGCCGACGTCTCGCTCGCCGTCAAGGCAGCCGGCGCTGCGAAGTTCCGCAACGCGGGCCAGGTCTGCATCTCGCCGACGCGCTTCCTCGTGCACAACAGCATCCGCGAAGAATTCGCCGCGGCGCTCGTCAAGCATGCTGAAAGCCTGAAGCTCGGCGACGGTCTGGCCGACGGCACGACGCTCGGGCCGCTCGCCAATGCGCGTCGTCTGAGCGCGATGGCCAACGTCGTCGCCGATGCACGCAAGACCGGCGCGAAAGTCGCAACGGGCGGCGAGCGCATCGGTTCGGAAGGCAACTTCTTCGCGCCGACCGTGCTGACCGACGTGCCGCTGAATGCCGACGTGTTCAACAACGAGCCGTTCGGCCCGGTCGCCGCGATCCGCGGCTTCGACAAGCTGGAAGAAGCGATCGCCGAAGCGAACCGTCTGCCGTTCGGCCTCGCCGGCTACGCGTACACGAAGTCGTTCAGCAACGTGCATATGCTGTCGCAGCAGATGGAAGTCGGCATGCTGTGGATCAACCAGCCGGCCACGCCGACGCCGGAAATGCCGTTTGGCGGCGTGAAGGATTCGGGCTACGGTTCGGAAGGCGGTCCGGAGGCGATGGAAGCGTATCTCGTCACCAAGGCGGTGACGGTGATGTCCGCTTAACACCGCGGATTAGGGACGGCGCGGCGGCGCGGGTTGGCCGCGCGCCGTCTCCTGCCGCGGTGCAATTGCACGGTGGATCGTGCAGATCGATAACGCAGTTCGATCAAACAGTTCGGTCGCGCGATCCAGCCACGCGGTTCGACCCATCCATCATCAGGTCCGCGAGTCTTTCACTCGCGGACCTTTTTATTGCCATGAACGAAATCTCTGCCGAATCGATGCAGCCCACGCTGACGGGCTCGAGCGTCGAACTCCAGCCGTTACGCGAGGATCATGCGCAGGCGCTCGTCGGTGCCGCCGCCGACGGGCAATTGTGGAACCTGAAGCTGACCGTCGTGCCCGGCCCGGCGAGCATCGACGCTTATATCGCCCGCGCGCTGGCTGGCCGCGCGGCGGGCACCGTGATGCCGTTCGTGATCGTGCGGCGCGATGAGTCCGCACAGAGCGGCCGGATCGTCGGCAGCACGCGCTTCTGGAAGATCGACCGAGCGAACCGCAAGCTCGAAATCGGCCATACGTGGCTCGCGGAATCCGCGCAGCGCTCGACGGTGAATACCGAGGCGAAGTATCTGCTGCTGCGCCATGCGTTCGACGTGATGCAGTGCGTGCGCGTGCAGTTCACGACCGACGAACTCAACGACAAGTCGCGCGCGGCGATTCTGCGTATCGGCGCGAAGCAGGAAGGCGTGGTGCGGCACGAGCGCATCATGCCGGATGGACGCAAGCGCAACTCGGTGCGCTTTAGCATCATCGATGACGAATGGCCGGCCGTGAAGGCGATGCTGGAAGCGAAGCTGGCGGCGCGCTGAAGCGCGCGCTATGGCGGACGGGCGGCGCGCTTGTCGCGAGCCGCCCCGATTGACGTCAGACGTGCGCGTCGCGCTCGTTGAGCGGCGCGGCTTGCGGCGCCGCAAATTCATCGCTCGACGCTTTACCCGCGTGATGCCGGCGCACCCACAACGCGGTCAGGATCGGCACGAGAATCGCGGTCACGAGGCAGGCGGTCGCGACCATCGCGGTCGCGGCCGGCACCAGCGGTTTGAAGCTCGGAATCATGTCGGCGATGATCGACGGATTCGCGACCGCAGCCCCCGCCGTCGACGATGCAGCCAGGCCCGCCGCGCCATTACCGCCGGCGATCCAGCGGTCGGCGAAAATCAGCGGAATGCCGGTCACGACAATCACGCCGAGGCCGAGCAGGATGCCGGGCACGCCGCTCGTCACGATCACGTTCAGATCGATGCCGTTGCCGAGCGCGAAACCGAAGAACGGAATCAGCGGATGCACGCAGCGGCCGAACAGTTCGCGCAGCTCGCTATCGAAGTTGCCGAGCGCGAAGCCGATCAGAAACGGCAGCACCGCGCCAACGAACAGCCGCGGCTCGAAGAACGCAACACCCGTCGCGCCGAGAATGATCATGCTGATCAGCGGCCCCGATTCGACCGACATCAGCACGAACGCGCCCGCCTCTTCCTTCGTGCCGTACTGCTGCATCACGGCTGCGTACAGACCGCCGTTGGTCATGTCCATCGACGTGGTGATCGCGAGCATCGACAGCCCGGCGAACAGCCCGGTCTTGATTCCGTCGACGGGAATGAAGCGCGATGCGATCAGCGTGACGATCCACGCGACCAGCATCTTGGTGACGAGCAGCGTGCCCGATTTGCGCAGCACGACACCGGTCGCGCGCAGATCGATCGTCGCGCCCATGCAGAAGAACCACACCGCGAGGATCGGCACCGTGCCGGTAATGAGGCCGTTGGTAAACGAGCCGAAGTATTTGCCCGCGCCGGGCGCGAACGTGTGCACACAGGCGCCGAGCAACAGCGGCACCAGCATCAGGCCGCCAGGAATGCGGTCGATGGCCTTCTTGATTTTCATGCCTCCTCCGTGGACTTTCATGTCCCGTTGACGGGTGGATTACCCGGGGTTATGTCCCGTTCTGTGCCGGGCTCTCCCTGTCCGGCGCAATATAGCACCTTGAAAGGAACACTGTTCCGATTTCTTTTCGCATATCGTCCTATCGTTTACCCGCTACCTATCTACAGGCCGTACAGGGCTTGAGGACGCACATCAATATTTTCGGACCAACGTTCCGAAATGCGAATTCCTGCGTTACAGTCTCGGCATACAGCCTCGCCGCGCGGGCGCCGACAATCGACTGGAGAAGATCAATGGAAGTGAGACAGGCCATCAACAGCGAATACGCGAAAACACTCGACACCACCGGACTGCGCAACGAGTTCCTGGTCGAGCAGATTTTCGAGCGCGATGCACTGAAGCTCACCTATAGCCATATCGACCGGATCATCGTCGGCGGCGTGTGGCCGGTCGAGCGCGCGGTCGAAGTGCCCGCCTCGCTCGGCAAGTCGATCGGTGTGAACTATCTACTGGAGCGGCGCGAGCTTGGCGCGATCAATATCGGCGGCGACGGCTGGGTCGACGTCGACGGCACGCGCCACACCGTGCGCGGCGAAGAAGCGATCTATATCGGCAAGGGCGCGCAAGCGGTCGCGTTCGGCAGCGCCGATGCCGCGAATCCGGCGAAGTTCTATCTGAACTGCGCGCCCGCGCACACCACCTATCCGACCCGCACGATCTCGCTGGCCGAGGCATCGCCCGAAACGCTCGGCGACCCTGCCACCAGCAACCGCCGCACGATCCATAAATTCATCGTGCCCGAGGTGCTGCCGACCTGCCAGTTGTCGATGGGCATGACCAAGCTCGAACCGGGCAGCCTGTGGAACACAATGCCGTGCCATACGCACGAGCGCCGCATGGAGGTGTATTTCTATTTCAATGTCGCCGACGACGCGGCGGTCTTTCACATGATGGGCGAGCCGCACGAGACGCGGCATATCGTCGTGCGCAACGAGCAGGCGGTGATCTCGCCGAGCTGGTCGATCCATTCGGGGGTCGGCACGCGCGCGTACACGTTCATCTGGGGCATGGTCGGCGAGAACCAGGTGTTCAGCGACATGGATCATCTGAAGATCCGCGATCTGCGCTGAGGGCTCCGCGGTGCCCGGCCTGTTCTACGCAGCCTCCCCGTTTCGACGATTCACCTCGCACCCAATGAGTTTGAACACAGTGAACACTTTCGATCTGACCGGCAAGGTCGCCATCGTCACCGGCAGCAACACCGGGCTCGGCGCCGGCATGGCCATCGCACTCGCCGAAGCCGGCTGCGACATCGTCGGCGTGAGCCGCGCCGATGCGGGCGAAACGGCCGCGCGCGTCAAAGCCGCCGGGCGCCGTTTCGCGGACGTCCGTGCCGATCTGTCGTCGATCGCGCCGGTCGACGACATCGTGCGCGCCGCGCTCGAAGCATTCGGCCGCATCGATGTGCTCGTTAATAACGCGGGCATCATCCGCCGCGACGATGCGCTCGAATTCGGCGAGGACGACTGGGACGCGGTGATGGACGTGAACCTGAAGAGTCTGTTTTTTCTGTCACAGGCGGCCGCGCGCCAGTTCGTGCGTCAGGGCAGCGGCGGCAAGATCATTAACGTCGCGTCGATGCTGTCGTTCCAGGGCGGCATCCGGGTCGCGTCGTACACCGCGTCGAAAAGCGGCGTGCTGGGTCTGACGCGGCTGCTCGCGAACGAATGGGCGGCGCAACGCATCAACGTGAACGCGATCGCGCCGGGCTATATGGCGACCGCCAACACCGCCGCGTTGCGCGAGGACGCGCAGCGCAACGGCGAGATTCTCGGCCGCATTCCGGCCGGCCGCTGGGGCGAGCCGGCCGATCTCGCGGGACCGGTGGTTTTTCTCGCCTCGTCCGCGTCGGACTACGTGCACGGGCATACACTGGCAGTCGATGGCGGATGGCTCGCGCGCTAGCGCGCGAAGCGCTATGCTCTTGCGCCGGCGGCTGGAATCGCCGCCGGTTGGCACAGACAGGGAATGACAGACATGGCGGCAACGCAAACGCATCTGGCTAGATCGCACGACAATGCGTCACTCGACAGCACGCGGCCTCGCACCGAGGACAAGCCACGACAGAAAGCACGCGGCCACGCGCGCAAGGATGCCGCCGACGCATCGACACTCGATGTAGACAACGGGGAACGCGGCGAGTCGGCGTCGTCGGTCGGTCGCGTGTTCGCGATTCTCGGCGCGATTGGAGACACCGGGCAGATCGGCATCAGCGAGCTGTCACAACGGCTCGGCATGTCGAAGACCACCGTGCATCGCGTGATCCAGACGTTGAAGGCGCTCGGCTACGTGACCCAGGAAGCCGAAACCGAACGCTACCGGCTCACGATCCGTCTGTTCGAACTCGGCGCGAAGGCACTCGAAAGCGTGGATCTCGTGCGCGAGGCCGATACCGAAATGCGCCGCATCGGCCAGATGACGCGTGAAGCGATTCACCTCGGCGCATTCGACGAAGACGCGATTATCTATATCCACAAGATCGACGCCGACTACGGGCTGCGCATGCAGTCGCGGATCGGCCGGCGCAATCCGCTGCATAGCACGGCGATCGGCAAGGTATTGCTCGCGTGGATGGAGCCGGCCGACGCGCGCGACGTGCTCGCCCACATCGAATTCCGCAAGTCGACCCAGAAGACGCTGACCTGTGCCGAAGCGGTGCTGAGCATTCTGCCGCACGTGCGCGAACAGGGTTATGGCGAAGACAACGAGGAACAGGAAGAAGGTCTGCGATGCATCGCGGTGCCGGTGTTCGACCGCTTCGGCCACGTGATCGCGGGTCTGTCGATTTCGTTTCCGACGATGCGCTGCGGTGCCGACACGAAGCAGCACTATGTCGCGCTGCTGAAGCAGGCAGGACTCGCGATTTCGACACGGCTCGGCTATCGCGATGCGACCGCTACGGAGCCTGCGGCTACGCGGTAAAACGCGCGCGAGACTCGCATTCGATGCAGTCTCTCTCTGGTTCCGTTCGTCGCCCTCGTCCCCTTCGCCTCCTTACCTGCTCGCGCCTACCTCACTGAAGCTTAAGAGAAGCTGATGGCGCGACACGCGCGTTGTTGTTCATATCGTTCAGGTTGCCCCGACGAGCGTCATCGCCCTAGTCTGCAACTGAATGTATCCGCGCGATAGATCCACCACAAAAACGCACGCCCTGCTTTCTTCAACCACTGATCCAACAGTCATTCGACATCAGCGAGCGCGTCGTGCGTTGCTGAATGCAGCTCTTTTCATAACCCGTTCAAGGGTTTGCACAGCGGCTTAACAATCGCCTGTCATTTGAACGCGGCCTGTCCACGTTTGATCTACGCCATTCATTCCATTCGCATCGCGACATTGCCGTGCATGCGTATCGACACGTCCTGTTACACACAAACACACCGGTAACCGCGCTGCTCAGTAGAGTTCGTTCAAACGCAAGCGGTTCACTCGAATTCACATAAACCCACACACGCAAACAGGGAGTAACGTCATGAAGAAAATTTTCGCTCTGGTCATTCTGGCCGCCACGCTCGGCGGCACGTTGAGCGGCTGCATCGTGGTCCCGGACGAGCATCACGCTCACTACGATCACGACCACCACTATGACGACCACGGCCGCTATTGATCACTCGACAGAGCACGCACAGCCCATGCTGATGAGCGCACCTTGCGTATCTCATGAGCACGGCGTGCGGGTCTTTTACTCCACCGACAACATCGACAAAGAGAATAGAACATGAGTCACTCACGCAACCGCTGGATATCGTTGACGCTCGTCGCCGGCCTCGCGATCGGCGCATCGTCGGCCGCTTTCGCGCACGTCGACGTCGGCGTGAATATCGGTGTGCCGGGCATCGCGGTCGCACCCGCGGTGGTCGAAGCGCCGCCGCCCGTCTATGTGCAGCCCGAGCCGGTGTATGCGCCCCCGCCGCCGGCCGCGGTCGTGATCGCACCGGGCTGGTATGGCGATCGTTACTACGATGGTCACCGCTACTGGGAACGTCGCGAATGGGAACGCCATCACGGCGAATGGCACGACGCGCGCGGCCCGCATGGCGACTGGCACGACAACGGCTGGCACGGGCATGGGCACGATCACGACCACGGCCATTGATGACGCAACGGCGGCGTGGCCCACGCCGCCGTTGCACGCCCGCATCACTGGCATTCGCGCCAACTCATCGACAGGAGCGACGACGTGCTGAATAACGATCCAAGACGAGTGATGGCGCAGGTCGACGGTGCCGTCATCTGCGCCGAATACAGCGAGCTAACTGGTCAACTCTGTTTGCGTCAGGACGGCACGTTGCTGCGCGAATGGTTTCCGCCGCATTCGTGGATGGCGATCGCGTCGGTGGCTGGCGCGCGGCATTGGGGCACGCGGCCGACCGATGAGGACCTGCTGGCGCTGTTGCACAACGAAATGGCGTTGTTGCGCTCGTGATCTTGCGCGCTGCTTCAACACAGCGCGAAACGGCGCTGCGGCGGAGCCTGCCGATCGATCGAAGGCCCCGCGCGTTACTCAGCCATTACCGCCGTGATTGCATGTGCGCGCCGGCGATACCCACATAGTTCTCCGCCAGCACCGTTGCTGCCGTGCGCGAGCTCGTCACATATTCGAGTTCGGCAATCTGCAACTGCTGCTCGAACGGCGAAGCGCCTTCGATACGATGCAGCATGCTGGTCATCCAGTACGAGAAATGCTCGGCGCGCCAGATGCGCTTGAGCGCGGTTTCGCTGTAGCGATCGAGCAGATCCGTGCGGCTCTCCTTATAGAACGCGTCGAGCGCCTGGCTCAGCACATTCACGTCGGCAACCGCGAGGTTCATGCCCTTCGCGCCTGTCGGCGGCACGATATGCGCGGCGTCGCCGGCGAGGAACAGGCGCCCGTGCTGCATCGTCGCCGAAACGAAACTACGCATGCCGACGATGTTCTTCTGAAATATCTTGCCGTCGATGATCTTCTGGCCGTCGTGCGAGTCGGCCCGCGCATGCAGTTCCGCCCAGATGCGATCGTCGGACCAGTGATCGACCGAGTCCTTCGGATCGCACTGGAAGTACATGCGCTGCACGTTGTGCGAGCGCGTGCTGATCAGCGCGAAGCCGCGCTCGTGACGCGCGTAGATCAGTTCGTCCGACGACGGCGGCCCTTCGCACAGAATCCCGAACCAGCCGAACGGATAGACGCGTTCGAAGTCGCGACGCAGCGTCTGTGGAATTGCCGCGCGCGACACGCCTTGCGAGCCGTCACAGCCGATCACGAAGTCGCATTGCAGTTCGTGCTTCTCGCCTTCGTGGTGGTAGCGGATCGCCGGCGTATCGGTATCGATGCCGTGAATCGACGTATCCGATACACCGAAACGCAGCTCGGCGCCCGCGGCCATGCGCGCCGCGACGAGATCCTTGATCACTTCGTGCTGTGCATAAACCGTGATCGCATGACCTGTGAGATCGGTCAGATCGATGCGGTGACGCTTGCCATCGAACGCCAGCTCGAAGCCATGATGCAGCGCGCCTTCGGCTTTCATGCGCTCACCGAGACCCGTCTCGGTCAGCAGGTCCATCGTGCCCTGTTCGAGCACGCCGGCGCGGATGGTGGATTCGATCTGATCGCGGCTGCGCGTTTCAAGCACGACCGATTCGATACCGCGCAGATGAAGCAGGTGGGAAAGCAGCAGGCCGGCCGGCCCGGCACCGATGATGCCGACTTGAGTGCGCATGGATGTCTCCTGAATGCAGCGATGAAATTTGCGCTCAGTGTGACGATCGGGGCGTGTATCGCGCAACGCGATAAAACGGATAGGCCGTATCGCTTTATGAGATAAACGTTACGGTGCGCGGGTGCGCGAAACGGCTGATGATCGGACGCAAAGGCAGGCTGGGCGGGATTTCCCCGCGGTTCGACCGAGGTATGCGCCGATATGTCGGGACGGCACACTCCCCGCGTAAACCCCGATCCGCCCAGCCCGGCTCAGCTAGACGAGAAAAAGCCGGTACACCGGGTTTTTCGTCTCTTCCCAGCACGGATAACCCAGCGTCTCGATGAAGCGGTCGAATGCTTCGTTGTCGTTCGTGGGCACCTGAATACCGACGAGGATCGAACTGTAGTCCGCGCCCTGGTTGCGATAGTGGAACAGGCTGATGTTCCAGTCCGGCGCCATCGACGACAGGAATTTCATCAGTGCGCCCGGCCGCTCCGGAAACTCGAAGCGGAACAGCCGCTCGTCATGCGCGAGCGGCGAACGGCCGCCGACCATATAGCGGATGTGCTGCTTCGACAGTTCATCGAAGGTCAGATCGACGGTCGCGAAACCGTGCGCTTCGAATGCGCTGGCGATCTGCGCGGACTCGCTGCGATTTTTGATCTGCACGCCGACGAAGATATGCGCCGAGTTCGCATCCGCGATCCGGTAGTTGAATTCGGTGACGCTGCGTGTGCCGACCAGTTCGCAGAAGCGTTTGAAGCTGCCGCGCTCTTCGGGGATCGTCACCGCGAAAACCGCTTCGCGCGCTTCGCCCACTTCCGCGCGTTCGGCGACGAAGCGCATGCGGTCGAAGTTCATGTTCGCGCCCGACGTGATCGCGATCAGCGTCTGGTTCTCGATGCCTTCTCTTTCGGCGTACTGCTTCGCACCGGCCACCGCGAGCGAGCCCGCGGGTTCGAGCACGCTACGCGTGTCCTGGAACACGTCCTTGATCGCCGCGCACAGCGCATCGGTATTCACAAGCAGGACTTCATCGAGATATTCGCTGCACAGGCGGAAGGTTTCCTCGCCGACCAGCTTTACCGCGGTGCCGTCGGAGAACAGGCCGACTTCGTTCAAGGTCACCCGTTCACCTGCTTTCAGCGACGCGGCCATCGCGCACGAATCGTCGGTCTGCACGCCGATCACCTTGATCTCCGGGCGCACCGCTTTCACGTACGCGGCGACACCCGCCGCGAGACCGCCGCCGCCGATCGGCACGAAGATCGCGTGAATCGGGCCCTGATGCTGGCTGAGGATTTCCATCGCGACGGTGCCCTGGCCCGCGATCACATACGGATCGTCGAACGGATGCACGAAGGTCAGATCGCGCTCCTGCTGCAACTTGACCGCGTGCGTGTACGCATCGCTATACGATTCACCGGACTGCACGACCTCGACAGTTGGCCCGCCATGCGTGCGGATCGCGTCGACCTTTACCTGCGGCGTGGTCACCGGCACGACGATGATCGCTTTCACGCCCAGACGTGCCGCCGACAATGCGACACCCTGTGCATGATTGCCCGCTGATGCGGTGATCACGCCACGCCCCAATGCATCGGCCGGAATGTGCGCCATCTTGTTGTACGCGCCGCGCAGCTTGAACGAGAACACCGGCTGGTTATCCTCGCGCTTCAGATAGACCGGGTTGCGTAAGCGCGCCGACAGGTTCGGTGCGCGTTCGAGTTCGGTCTCGCGCGCCACGTCGTAGACGCGCGCGGTCAGGGTCTTTTTCAGGTAGTCGTCGCAAGACGCAACGCGCTCAGCGGCCGCGGCGGCCTGGTCGAGTTCGGTTAACAGCAAGGCAAGCTCCTGGTTGGCAACATACGATGCAGCGGCGACGCAATAACGAAGTGGCTGCGATCGGGATCGATCGACTGCGGAGTCGCCAGGAGGCAGGCAGGAAAGCGGACATAAAAAAACCCGCCTCTGCTGGCGGGTTTATGTGTCACTGCGATTCGACGCGCGCTAACCCACCATTCGATGAATGATGCTAATAATCAGCGCAATACGGATGTCGAGGCAGTTCATGGCGGCGATCTTCGTCGAGTTGCCTGGCTTTGTCAATCCCTCGGACTCAGCATTGCTGTGCCTGCGCGATGGCACGCGTTCGGTTGCGCGCCTCGCTCAATGCACCGCACGGTGCTCAATTCTGCACGCCGCTCTGCTTCCTGAACGCGGTGAGAATGCGCTGCTCGAGCGCGTCGTAATCGCCGCCAAAGTGATGATCGCCCGACGTGCGAATCACCGCGATACCGGTCTTGCCCAGCGTCGGACACAGCGTGTCGGCTTCGTTCTCGCCATAGAAGCACTGCACGATCGACGGCGGCAGATGCGCCAGCTCCGGCTTCACGTTCAGCGCCTTATCGCTGGCGGGCATGCCGAGCCAACCGCCGACGCGAATCTGGAAATCGGCGTCGGGTGCGAAGCCGAGCAGCGAGATCAGCGATACCTTCGCGCGCAACTCTTCCGGCAGACGGTTGTACGCAAACGGCATCACGTCGGCGCCGAACGAATAGCCGACGAGCGCGATGTGTTGCGCGTGCCAGCGCGCGCCATAGGTTTGCATCACGCGCGCGAGGTCGCGGCTCGTCTGCGCGGGCGGCTTCTCGCTCCAGAAATAACGCAGGCTGTCCCAGCCGATCACCGACACGCCATCTTTCTGCAGCGCCTGCGCAATCGTCTTGTCGAGATCGCGCCAGCCGCCGTCGCCGGAAATCACGATCGCCATCAGGCCGTTCGGGTGCGCGGCAGGCAGTTCGATCAGCGGCAGATCGGACACGTCGTCAGCGTTCGTCGATAGCGATTGCAGATGCGGCGTGACCAGCGCAACGAGGCGCGCGCGATCGGCATCGCCGGTATTCGCCTTTTCGACGAAGCCTGGTACCTTGTCGCGGATCACGGTCGGATCCGGCGGGCATGGCTGGAAGCGTGCGTCGAGCGTCGGGTCGGCAGCAATGGATACCGCGCCGGCAATCGTATTCGACGGAGCCTGTTCGAGCACGTGCATCGCGAGCGTCGCGCCCTGCCCTGTGCCTGCGACGATCGGCGCGAAATAGCGGCTCGACTGCGACTGCCGTTCGAGCTGATGACTCAACGCTTCGGCGTCGCCCACCAGTTGATGGCAGGTTTCCTTGCTCGCTTTCAGGTGTTGCGCGTAACGCGCGGTATCCACACCGACGGTCATCGCGCCGGCCTTCGCGAGCGCATCTGCGCTTTGCTGATCGGCCGCGCTCCAGCCGCTCGCCTGCGAATACAGCACGACGAAGCCGCGCAACGGCCCATCGGGCTGCGTCACCTGCACGTCGCCATAGCGGCCGCCGGGCACGGTGGTGGTTGCCGCCTGCGCGAGCGCGCCGCAGCTCAGAACGCCGGCCGCGATCGCGAGCCGGAACAACGGATGCAATGTCATGAACGCCGGCCTCCTGCCAGCAACGACAGGTCCGCGAGCGTGAAGAACACGCCGACCGAACCCGATGCCGCGAGATAGCGCGGCTCCCAGTGCGGCTGGAACTTGCTCTTGAAAGCACGCAGACCGCGGAAGTTATAGAAACGGCCGCCGAAGCGCCACACGATGCCGGCGACGCGATGCCAACGCGATGCGAGCGGCGTCGGCCGCATGCCGGACAGCGGCGCGATGCCGAGACTCAGCGAACGGAAGCCCGCCTGCTTCAGATGCAGCGCAAGCTGCGTGAACAGATATTCCATCGCGTACGGCGACGCGCTTTCGACATGGCGCATCACGCCGACAGTCGCCTCGGTGTTCAGATCGGTCGTCATGAAGGTCACGAACGCGACCGGCTCGCCATTCTGACGCACCAGCATCACCGATTGCGCGGCCAGGTATTCGTCATTGAACGCCGCGACCGAGAAGCTCTTCTCGCGCGCATCGCGGCTGCCGAGCCAGCCGTCGGAAATCCCGCGCAACGTTTCGAGCGAAGCCGGCACGTGCGCCTGATCGATCACCTCGACCGTGAAGCCATCGCGCTCGCCGCGCTTTAACGCATAGCGCAGATGCGCGCGATGCGAGCCCTTCAGATCGAAATCGTCGAGTACGACATGCGCTTCCTCGCCGAGCTTCATCAGCGTCAGGCCCGCGTCGAGATACAGCGGCAACGCGTTCGCGCGCACCTGGTAGAACGCCGCGCGCCCGCCATGCTGATGCGCGAGCGCGACGAACTTGCTGATCAGGCCGGCCCACTCGTCGCGCGGCCCGACCGGATCGTGCAGCGCGGCCCATGTGCGGCCGTACTTCGCGTACATCAGGAACGCCTTGCGCGACTCCGAAAACAGGAAGCTCTTGTCGCCCATCAGCGCGAGGCCGGCATCGCTGCGTTCCTGCGCGCGCACGATGAGCGCGGCGTCGTGCAGATCCTCGGGCGCCGGCTTGACGAAGCGGCCCGGCGCCGGACGCAGCAACTGCCAGAACGAGAACGTCGCGGCGAACAGGCTCGCCGCCAGCGTCGCGCGCAGCGCGCGCGGCGCGCGCTCGTCGAACGCGAATTGCCACCACAGATCGCGCGTGTACGGCACGTCACGGAACGCGAACAGCATCACCCACGTCGCGAGCATCAGCACCATCGCGACCGACACGAGCCAACCCGCGGTGAAGCGCTCGGCAAACAGCGACGAATGGCGGTTGAAGCGCTTGCGCGTCGCGAGCAGCAGCACGATCAGCATGCCGAGCACGCCCGCCTCGACGAATGCGAGACCCTTGGTCAGCGACAGCGCGAGGCTCGCCACCGCGAGCGCGAGCGTCATCCACCAGGCGGCGTCGAGCCGCCGCAGCAGGCCGCGCGCGACGAACAGCAGCAGCACGCCGAGCACGCTGCACAGCATCTGCGAGCTTTCGAGCACCCACAGCGGCACGATGCCGCGCAGGACATGAATGCGTTGCCAGAACGCCGGCGTCGCGCTCGAAATCACCAGCATGCCGCCGACCACGAACGTGACGAGGCTCAGAAACAGCGGCGCGAGTTCCGACACACGCTCTGCCTGCAGCAGCGACAGGCGGCTCTTCAGCGCGCGGCCTTCGAAGCCCGCCAGCAGCGCCGCCGACACGATCAGCGGCACGCCGAAATAGATCGCGCGATAGGCAAGCAGCGCGGCAACCATCTGCTGCATCGGCACGCTGCCGCTCAGCGTGAATACCATCGCCGCCTCGAACACGCCGACCCCGCCGGGCGTATGACCGATCAGGCCGAGCAGCATCGCGGCCGCATAAACAGTGATAAAGCCGACGAAGCTCACGTTCGTGTGCGGCAGCACCGCCCACAGCGCAAGGCCGGCGGCGACCACATCGAGCACCGCGAGCGCGACCTGCGCGAGCAGATCGCGGCGCGCCGGAATATCGAACGACAGCCATTGCCAGCGCGTGCGTACCGGCCGCGTGTCGCGGCGGCACGCGGCAGCCGCGAGCACCAGCGCGAGCAGCAGCGCGGCCCCGCCGCAGCGCAGCGCGGGTGGACTCAGGTGCAGCATCGGCGCCAGCTGACCGGCCATGCCCAGCATGCCGAGCGCGGTCATCAGCACCAGCGCGAGCGCGAGCGACACGCTGGTGAACACCGTCATGCGGCCGATCTGCACCGGCGTCACGTTCGCGACGCCATAGACGCGCGCGCGCACCGCCCCGCCCGTCAGCGCGCCGAAACCGGTCACGTTGCCGAGCGCGGAGCCCGCGGTCGCGCCGACCCACAGCGCGGCGCGTGGCACGCTCGTGCCGAGATAGCGCAGCCCGACCGCATCGCGCCCGACCAGTGCCAGATAGCTGAGCGCGGTCGCACCAAGCGCACCGGCCCACTCACCCGCCGACAGATCGCGCAATTCGCGTATCACCGAGCGATAGTCGACCGCTTCCGACAGATGCTGCAGCACGACCAGCAGCAGCCCGCAAATGACGAGCGCGAGCACGGGTGACAGAAGTCCCCGGCTGCACAGCGCTTTCGAGGCCTGGCGGAGCATCACGCCCGGGCGCTCGAAGCTGTGTTGAAGTCGATGAAACATGGTCAATGCGGGCCTTGCGAGAGGAGCAGCGGCGACGGGTCGTCGCGCGCGGTATCGCCTGTTTCGACGATTACAAAGTGATAACGGCAAAGCGGGCAAAAGGTTGACAGCGCGCGCGATTTTGCTGACGGGGTCAGTTGCGCGGCGAACCGGCCGCAGGACGGGATTGTGATGCTCCAGGCCGCGCTCACGACATCGGGGTTTGCGCAGGAGTAAGGGAAAACGACAAGTGATGAAGGCGATCAG
Source organism: Paraburkholderia sp. ZP32-5 (assembly GCF_021390495.1). Classification (NCBI taxonomy): domain Bacteria; kingdom Pseudomonadati; phylum Pseudomonadota; class Betaproteobacteria; order Burkholderiales; family Burkholderiaceae; genus Paraburkholderia; species Paraburkholderia sp. ZP32-5. The sequence continues at coordinate 2,276,714 of NZ_JAJEJP010000001.1, forward strand.
AAAGCAAAATGCCCGCTGTTCGAGCGGGCATCGTTGTGATGCATAGGGCCTTGGCGGCCCGCGCCGGTATCTATTACAGCGGACGGCGATACGCTTCAGCAAGCACCGCACAGTTCTGCAGATGCAGGTTCAGCGCGTACAGCGCCAGCGCGCGCAGCTTGCCGAACAGCGTGGTGGTGGCGGGAGTGGAACGGACAGCGTTGGATGCGGTGTTCATGACTAGTTCCTCGTTTGGTTATTAGGGTTTTCACCTAAGCAATAACCCGATTATAGTCTTCTTATGGCGCGGCGCAACAAAAAATAAAAAGCGTGTGGTGTTGCACGCCACACCATCGCGTCAAACTCAGAAATGGTAAAAGGGCGATATCGGCAAGCCCGGTATTAACAATCCGCACCAATCCGCACCGTTCAGGTGCAATAATTACGCCTTTGCCTGCGGCGCATCGCCGCAGCCTCGCCGTCATGACCGCCGCCCAGAAAGCCCTGCTTGCGCCCCTTATCGTCGCGTGCGCGATGTTCATGGAAAGCGTCGACGCGAACGTGATCGTTACCGCGCTGCCGGCGATGGCGCGCGATTTCGGGCGCGATCCGGTCACGCTGAAAATCGCGGTGACGAGCTATGTGCTCGGGCTTGGCGTGTTTATCCCCGTGTGCGGCTGGCTCGCCGACAAGTTCGGAGCGCGTACCGTGTTTCGCATGGCGATCGGCATCTTCGTGACCGGCTCGCTGTTGTGCGCCGCGTCGAACTCGCTCGGCACCTTCACGCTCGCGCGCTTCGTGCAAGGCGTCGGCGGCGCGATGATGGTGCCGGTCGGGCGGATCATTATTTTCCGGGTCGTCGAGAAGGCCGACTTCATCCGCGCGATGAACTATCTGAGCGTGCCGGCGATGCTCGGCCCGGCAGCCGGCCCGCTGCTCGGCGGCTTCATCACCACCTATCTGCACTGGCGGCTGATTTTCTTCATCAACGTGCCGATCGGCATTCTCGGCATCTACCTGACCAATCGCTATATCGCCAACACGCGCGAGCCCGACCCCGGTCCGCTCGACTGGATCGGCTTCGTGCTGTCGGCGGCGGGTGCGGTGCTGTTTCTGCTCGGCCTGTCGCTGGTCGGCGGCGAGCTGATTCCGAATATCGACGCGTTCGGCATGTGCGCAATCGGCGCGGTGCTGCTCGTGGTCTACGTCATCTACGCGCAGCGCGTCGCGCTGCCGCTGCTCGATCTGCGCTTTTTCAAGGTGCCGACGTTCCAGGCAAGCGTGCTCGGCGGCTCGCTGTTTCGTATCGGTCTCGGCGCGATGCCTTTCCTGCTGCCGCTGATGCTGCAGGAAGGTCACGGCATGAGCGCGTTCCAGTCGGGTCTGATTACCTGCGCATCGGCGTTCGGCGGCATGTTCATGCGCACGATCGCCTCGAGCGTGCTGCGCCGCTTCGGCTTCCGTTCGGTGCTGGTGATCAACGCGGCGCTGTCGGGCATCGCGATTGCCGCCTGCGGGCTGTTCTTCCCGCATACGCCGACGTGGCTCATCTGGCTCGTGGTGCTGCTCGGCGGCTTTTTCCCGGCGCTGCAGTTCACGAGCCTCAATTCGCTGACCTACGCGGAGATCGAGAGCCGCGACGTCGGCCGCGCGACGAGTCTCGGCAGCGTCGTGCAGCAGATGTCGCTCGGTCTCGGCGTGACGATCGGCGGGATTGTGCTGCAGATCGCGCGCCTGCTCAACGGCCATCCGACCATGATGTGGTCGGATTTCTGGCCCGCGTTCCTCGTAGTCGGACTGTGCTCGTTCGCATCGATTCCGGTCACGCTGCGTTTGCCGCGTAGCGCGGGCGAGGAAATCTCGCGGGGCGTGCGGGGCTAATCCTGTAGCACCGCGCGCCTACGCGCGCTTGCGGATCACGCTCACCTCGCCATTGCGTTCGAGAATCGCCGCCGCCACGTTGTCCATCGAGCGTGAGCCGGTCTTCTGCCGCACTGTTTCCTCGATGTCGGTACGCGTCATCAGCGCCGCATGCATTTCGCGCGCGTTGAACACGCCGTTGCTGAACACCTCGCGCTCGACGCCGCCCACCAGCCGCTCGAAACGGCGCGAACGCATGCAGGCCCATGCGAGCATCCGGTGACACGCGACGATCAGGAACGACGCGACCACGGTCGCGATGAACGGCGACGCCCCGACGATCGCCCGGCTCAGCGTTGCGCCGAGCAGGATCACGACGACCAGATCGAACGGCGAGCGTTGTCCGAACGAGCGCCGCCCCGACACGCGAATCAGCGCGAGCGCGATCACGAATACGACGATTGCGCGCAGCCCCATCTGCAATGGGTCGAGATTCCGGCCTTCGCCGAACAGAACGAAGATCGCGTCCATCATGTGTGCCCTCCTCGCGGCTGATTGCGGTGGCGGTGCCGTGCCGGTGCCGTGCATCGATCTGGCGGTGACGCCGGTGGCTCATGAGAGTGACAGCTCGGCGGCTGCGGCGATGCCTCGCGATACGCGACACGCAACGCGTGGCGCCCCACCACCACCGCGCCCATCACGCAGCAGCCCACTCGGCAAGCGTATCCCCAAACCCGCCGTGCGCACGCACGGCCGTGCGCGCACTCGTGGTCACGCGCGGCGCGGCACTCCATGCGATGCGCGCACCGCTCGCGATCAGCCGGTCGACGAGCGCGACATCCTCGCTGCACTTCAGCGGCGGAAAGCCGCCGGCGCGCCGGTACGCGTCCGCCGACACGCCGAGATTCGCGCCATGCACATGACGATGACCATCGGCATCCACATAGGTCTTGCGGAAATATTCGCGCACACTAAGCGGATGCGCGCTCCAGTCATCGACGGCGATCGAGCCGCACACAGCGTCCGCGCCGAGCGCGAGCTGCGCGGCGAGCCAGCCTGGCGCCACGCGGCTGTCGGCGTCGGTAAACGCGAGCCAGCGTGCGCCTTGCGCGAGCAGCAGCGCCGCGCCGGCCGCGCGTGCGATGCCGACGTTGCGCGCTTTCAGCGTCAGCGTCTGCGTGCCATAAGCGCGCGCGATCGCGCCGGTGAAATCGTTGCACGCATCGAGCACGACGACGATGCGCACGACTTCTCCAGCGAGTTCGTGATGCCGCGCCGCTTCGAGCAAGGCCGCGAGACATTGCGCGATCAACGCTTCCTCGTTATGCGCGGGAACGATCACGCCGATCATAGAAGCCCCTCGCGTTGCGCGACCGAGCGTGCGTCGCGCGACCACACGTCGATCAACAGATCCGCTTCGTCGTGATGCGCAAGACGCGCGAGCCCGCAGCGCGCATCGAATAGCGCGTGCGCGCGATCGGCGGATTCGAGCGCCTCGGCGAACGGCCGGCGCCAGTGGCACGCGAGCAGCGTGCCGTCGGTCGTCAATGAAGCTGCGATGCGCGCGGCCAGCGTGTCGAGTTCGGCCGCGTCGAGGTAATACGCGAATTCGCTGATGACGATCAGATCGAACGGTCCGGCCTCGGTCGGCCATTCGCGCGGCACCGTCAGTCGTTCGATGCGTACGTGCGACGGCTCCTTATCGTGCGCGGCGCCGGCCATCCGCTCGCGCGCAAGCGTCACAGCGCGTTCGTGCAGATCGACGGCCAGCAGCGTATCGCAGCGCTTCGCGAGTTCGACCGTCAGCTCGCCGTTCGCGCAGCCCGGTTCGAACGCGTTGCGATAACGCGGACGCGGCAGCAACGCGAGCGTCAGCGAGCGCTTGCGGCGTTCGTACCAGCCTTCGCGCAGCCGCCACGGATCGTCGCTACGCCGGTAGAGTTCGTCGAAGTACAGCGTCGTCGAGTTCATATCAGCGATCCTTTCGCGCGTTCAGCAAGCGGGTGTCACAGTGACCATCGCGTCGCGGCGGATGGACTGGCGGCTGCGCCCTCGTCGTTCTCGCCGCTGTCGTCGCTCACTGGCGCGGCCAGCAGTTCACCGAGCCCGGCGAGATCGCGTTCCGCATGGCTTTGCCGCAGAAACACCGGCAGGTCCGCGAGTGCACGCCCAAAGCGCGCGTCGCGGCATAGCGGCGCCGCGCCGAGTGCGCGCGTCGCATGCTCGATCACCGCGCTCGCGGCCGCTTCGACCGCAAGACGTGCGCGCATCGCCACGCCGCGCGCATCGGCTTGCGGATGCGCATCGATCCACGCCGCGCTATCGCGCAGCAGTGCCGCCGCGGCCGCAAGAGCAACGTCGGTTGCGCCGAGATGCGCAAGCCGATGCGGGTCGGCGCGCTGCGCGCATGCGTCGCACAGCGTCCGGCCGATTTGCGCGGCGGCCCCGTACCAGCACGCGGCGATGCCGGCGCCGCCGTGCCAGAAGCCGGCACGGCGCACATACGCATGCGACGCGCCGACGAGTGTCGCCGGTGTCGCGTCGAACGTGACGTCCGCACTCGCGGTCGCCTGCATGCCGACGGCCTGCCATTTCGATGTGTCGATCGAGATCGACGTGTGATCCATCGCGACGGCGGCAAGCACCGGCTCGTCGTCGAGCCACGCGGTGACGAGCGCATGGGTCACGGCGTGGGCACCGGAGCACCATGCTTTTGTGCCGCGAAGGCGGAGTTGCGCGGTGGCTTCACCGAGGCGCGCGGCCCCTTCAGCTGCCGTAGCCTTCGCTGCCGTCGCCTGCACACGCGCGTTCGGCGCCTCGGCGGCCCATACGCCCCAGCGGCTCGCGTCAGGCGGTACCGGGCCGTGCAGTTCGGCGAGGATCGCGAGCGCATCGGTGTGGCCTTCGAACAGTTTGACGAGACCGAGATCACATGCGGCAACGGCTGCGAGCGAGCGCCAGCGCGCGAGCGTGTCGCCGTGCGCGGGCAACGGCAACCAGGGCGGGCGATCGTAGCCGCGCTCGATCAGCGCCCCGAGCATGCCGCCAAGCGCGGCGGGATCGTTGGGATCGAAACGTGCATCGCGCAGAAACGCATCGAGCGGCACGGCAGTCGTCGGCGACTGTCGCGCGCGATCATCGCTGTCGTGATGGTGTCGTGACTGCCGTATGTTGACGCTGGCCGCATGGTCGCGCGTGTCGAGCATCGTGCCTCCCCTGCAACGGTTCGACCCTCGGGCCGCCAGTGAACGGCGGGCATGAACGTATGCAGAGCAACAGCAAGCACCGTGCCGCAGAGTGGGAGATTGAACGCGGCCGGCAAGCGCCCGAACATCCTTCGAGCGCGCGAGACGCACGCGCCGGCTAATCCGGCCCGTTGCCGCTCAAGCGCTCATCCGCCTGCGCCAGCACCACATCGAGCACCGCCATCTCCACCGGCTTCACCAGATGCGCGTGAAAGCCCGCCTCGCGCGTGCGTTCGAGATCGCTGGCATGGCCGAAGCCGGTCATCGCCGCGTACATCGTGCGGGCCAGCTCGGGCATTGCGCGCATGCCCGCGAGCGTCGCATAGCCGTCCATCTTCGGCATCGCGATATCGATCAGCGCGAGATGCGGCGCGAAGCGCGGCGCGATCTGCAGCGCCTGCTCGCCCCCATAGGCGATGCGCACCTCATGGCCCTTCAGTTCGAGCAGCATCGCGAGACTGTCGGCCGAGTCGCGATTGTCGTCGACCACCAGCACCCGCAGCGGCTGGATCTCGGGCGCGGCCGGGCTCGTATCGTCGTGCGCCGCGTCGGCCTGCGCGGACGCGAGCGGCAGACTCAACGTGAAGGTCGCCCCGAGCCCCAGCCCTTCGCTGCTCGCGACGATGCTGCCGCCATGCATCTCGACGAGCGACTTGCAGAGCGTGAGACCGATGCCGAGCCCACCTTCGGAAAGGCCCTGGCTGTCCTTCTCCTGCGCGAACAGCTCGAAGATCTTGTCGAGCGAGCGCACCGGAATGCCGCAGCCCGCATCGCGTACTTCGAGCACCGCCATGCTGAAATCGATTCGGCCGAGCACGTCGATCGTGCTGCCGTGCGGCGAGAATTTCGACGCGTTGTGCAGCAGGTTCTGCAACACCTGCACGAGCCGTGTCATGTCACCGCGAATCACCACCGCTTCGGCGCACACATGCGCGACGACGTGCTGGTCGCGCGCATCGGTAAACGGCCGCGCCGCTTCGATCGCGCGCGCGATCAGCTCGGCGAGATCGACTCGCGCAATGCGCAATTCCACCTTGTCGGACATGATGCGGCCGACGTCGAGCAGATCGTCGACGAGCCGCGTCAGATGCGTGACCTGGCGATCGATCAGATCGCGCGCGCGGGCTAGCACCGGTGTGAGACCAGCCTCCATCTGCATTACGCCGACCGCGTTGCGCACCGGTGCGAGCGGATTGCGCAGCTCGTGCGCGAGCGTCGCGAGAAATTCGCGCATGCGCACGCCGGAACGTTCGAGCTCTTCGCGCCGGCGCCGCTCGGTCAGATCGCGCGTGACTTTCGCGAAGCCGCGCAGCCGCCGCGCTTCGTCATACACGGCGGTGATGATCACATTGGCCCAGAAGGTCGTGCCGTCCTTGCGCACGCGCCAGCCCTCGTCCTCGACGGTGCCGATCTGCCGCGCGATCGCGAGCTCGCGCGCCGGCTTGCCGGCCGCGGCCTCTTCCGGCAGATAAAACAGCGAGAAGTGCCGGCCGACGACTTCATCGTGCGTATAGCCCTTGATACGCGCGGCGCCCGAATTCCAGCTGATCACGAAGCCTTGCGGATCCAGCATGAAGATCGCGTAATCCTTGACGCTGTCGACCAGCAAACGGAAGTGCTCCTCGCTTTGCCGCAATGCCTCGACGTATTCGCGCTGCGCGGTCAGATCGCGGGTGATCTTTGCGAAGCCCGTCACATTGCCCGCTTCGTCGTAGACCGACGTGATGATCACGTTGGCCCAGAAGGTCGTGCCGTCCTTGCGCACGCGCCAGCCTTCGTCTTCGAAGCGGCCCGTCAGCGTGGCCTGTTCGAGTTCGTAGGTGGGCCAGCCGCGCGCGACCGCCTCCTCGGTATAGAAGCGGGAGAAATGCTGACCGACGATCTCGCTCTCCGCATAGCCCTTCAGCTTCTGCGCACCGGCATTCCAGCTGACGATGTGCCCACTCGCGTCGAGCAGGAAGATCGCGTAATCCTCGATCGCCTGCACGAGCGACGAGTAGTCGGCTCGGACTGGCGGAGTCGCCGGGGCTTGCGCCTGCATCCGGGCAGGCGCGCCATTTTCGCGGGAAGAAGAGACGTCGAGCTGGGTCATGGCATGCACGTATAGGGTTTTTCTTGACAAGCAAACGCCGGACCCGGCACGGCGCGCCGGCTTGCTCCGGCTTGCATCGGCTTGCGTGATCCAGTGGCGATGCACGAGGCCGTGCGCATGCATGCGCACGCAACGGACACGTGAGCACGCACGTTTCGTACTGCCGGCATCGTGCCGCCGGGCTCATCGCCGGGCTCATGAGACGCAGAGCTTAAACGCCGGGCCCCGCATTTGCTAGACCGTAATTACGGCAGCATCGCCGCTCCGCGGCCTCGGGCCGCACGTTGCAATATCAAACCAGAAGGAGCCTCAATTGCAAAACGCTCAATCACAATACTTCTTCACCAGCTCGATCCGAAGCTTCGTCAAACCGTTCGCAGTGGTGGCGGCGCTGAGCCTCGCGCCTTGCTTCGCTCACGCCGAAGGCTGCACCAAGGGCGCGGCGGTGGGCGGCGTGACGGGTCACGTCGCTGGGCATCATGGGGTCGCGGGCGCGGCGGCCGGCTGCGCGATCGGCCATCATGAAGCGAAGAAAAAGGACAAGGCCGCGAGCGCCGCGGCGGCGGCGAGCGAACCGGCCGGCAAATAACAGGTCGCAAAACGAAGTCGCGCAAAGCTCGGCCGGCGGCAGGTTTGTGCTGAAAAGCCCAGCCCGCGGCCGATTCGCGCCCAATGTGCACTCAGTGCGCGCTCAGCCCGCCGCGCCGATCTTTTCCGCCAGCTTCGCGTCGTAGCTCGAATGCACGTGCACGCGCTTTTTCTCCGGATACGCGTACGCGTACGCCTTGCGCAATGCGAGCGAGGCCTCGTGAAAACCGGACAGAATCAGCTTCTGCTTGTTCGGATAGTTCGCGATGTCGCCGACCGCGAAAATGCCCGGGCGCGAGCTCTCATAGTTGGAGGTATCGACATCGATGCGTCCGCCGTGAATCGCAAGCCCCCACTGCGCGATCGGGCCGAGATCGGCGACGAGTCCGTACAGCGCGACCAGATGCTCGGCTTCGAGCTGGGTTTCGCCGTCGATACCCCGCAGCGTCAGCGATTTCAGCTCACCGTCTTCGACATTGAGCCCCGCGATTGCGCCGACGATGAAATCCATCTCGCCGGCTTCGACCGCGCGCCGCATCAGCTCGACGCTCGAATCGGCCGCGCTGAAGCCCGCGCGCCGATGCACGAGCGTCACGCGCCGCGCGACGTTGCGCAACGCGAGCGCCCAGTCGAGCGCCGAGTCGCCGCCGCCCGCGACGACCACGACCTTATCGGCGAAATCGGCGAGCCGCGGCACGCTGTAGTGCACGTGACGCCGCTCCAGCGGCACCGCCTCGGCAAGCACGAGCTTTTGCGGCACGAACGCGCCGTTGCCGGCCGCCAGCAGAATCGCCGCGACATCGAACACGAGACCGCGCTGCGTGCGCACGGTCCAACGGCCGTCATCGCGCTGCTCGACCGTTTCGACACGCTGTTCGAGATGGATCGGCACGTCGAACGGCTTGATCTGCACGAGCAGCCGCTCGACCAGTTCGCGCGCGGTACATGACGGAATCGCGGGGATGTCGTAGATCGGCTTGTCCGGATACAGCTCGATGCACTGCCCGCCCACCTCGCCCAGCACGTCGACGATCTGACACGAGAGGCCAAGCACGCCGGCCTCGAAGGCCGCGAACAGACCGACGGGACCGGCGCCGACGATCAGCACGTCGGTGCGGATCGGCACTGAGGATGAAGCAGCAGGAGCGGGCTCGACGGCGGGATCGGCGGGAGTGGTCATGGAACGGGTTCTCCGGTAGCGGCGCTGAACGCGGGATCAGCGGGGATCGATGACCCACCTTACCGAATCGACCGGCACGCGGCAACGATGCCATTGCCGGCGGTAAGGATGCTCGGCGCGCTGCCGGCCGGCCTCAAGTGGTTACCTGAAAATAGTCAAAACCGGTCATTTTTCGAATCCATTTCCGGGACTAAGCTGACGTCTGAGCTGACACGGTGCCGCCGCTATCAAGCGCGCACTGCCCGTCTTCCATCTCAATCAAACGTCACCAAGGAGCCCATCATGGAACCCCGTCTCGACTTCTACAAAGCCAACCCCGCCGTAATCAAGGCGATGCTCGGTCTCGAAGACCGCATCAACAAATCGGGACTCGAAAAATCGCTGACCGATCTCGTGCGGCTGCGCGCGTCGCAGATCAACGGCTGCGCGTTCTGCGTCGATATGCACACGGCCGATGCACGCAAGGGCGGCGAAACCGATCGGCGCCTCGCGACCCTCGTCGTCTGGCGCGAAACGCCGTTCTTCACTGACCGGGAACGCGCGGCGCTCGCGTGGACCGAAGCGCTCACGCTAGTCGCGCAAGACCATGTGCCGGATGCGGCCTGGGACGCGGTGCGCCCACATTTCAGCGACGAGGAACTGGTCGACCTGACGCTCGTGATCTCGGCGATCAACGCATGGAACCGCTTCGCGATTTCGTTCCGCAAGCTGCCCGCTTAACGCGCATCCCGCGCTGCGGGGTCACTCTTCGACCTCACTCGCCGATCCACGAGCCGCGCAGATCGCTGTCGTGCAGCAATTGCAGCAGCGTGCCGGCCGGACGGCTCAGGCGCTTCGCGGCGAGCGCGATGAATTCCACCGCCGGCAGCGCCGGTAGCGCGGCTGCATTCAGCGGCGCCGTGAGGCCGCGCGCGGCCAGATACTGCGGACGCACGGTGATGCCGAGCCCGCCGCGCGCCGCGGCAATGCAGCCCGAGTGGCTGCTGCTGGTGCAAACGATCTGCCAGCTCGCGCCCACCTCGGCCAGCGCGTCGAGCACGACCGCGCGCGTGACGCTCGGCTCGGCGACGAGGATCAGCGGTAGCGGCTGACTCAGATCGACGAGCGTGCCGGCCCGCGCGAGCCATTCGAGCCGGCCCGTGAAAAGCGGCACGCCGCGCCGGTCGCCGAGCCGGCGCTTGCCGACCAGCAGATCGATCGAGCCGGCGTCGAGCAGTTCATAGAGCCGGCCCGTCATGCCGATCGTGATTTCGAGTTCGACGTCCGGATGCGCGTTGCGAAACGCCGCGAGCACAGTGGGCAGCGGACCGAGCGCGATATCGTCCGATGAGCCGAGCCGCACTCGCCCTTTCAGACGTGGCGCGCGAAACTGCGATTCCGCGCGCGACAGCGCCTGCAGGATCACGCTGGCGTGCGCGAGCATCGCTTCGCCATCGGGCGTCATCGCGAGCGAATGGGTGTCGCGCACGAACAGCCGCCGGCCCACGCTCTGTTCGAGCCGCCGGATATGTTCGCTGACGCTCGACTGCGTCAGATCGAGCCGCCGCCCGGCCTCGGTGAAGCTGTGGCACGCGGCGACGGTCGAAAAGGTCTTCAGCCAGATCGGATTGAGCATGCGTCATTGTCGCGCTGCTTATCGGTAATGTCGATAACAGTCAGCGACCCTAGTGGGGTTCCCGATTGACGCGGATGTCAATAAGATGACGCAATTCCCGATTCTGTTTGCGGGCGGCGCTGACGCCGCGACCGCTGCCGCCGCGGCCACCGCGCGCGCCGTTGAAAAAATGACCAAGGATTCCACCCACTCCGCGTTACTGTGGATCGTCGCCGCCGGCTTCTTCATGCAGTCGCTCGACACGACGATCGTCAACACCGCCCTCCCGTCGATCGCCCACAGCCTGAACGTCGCGCCGCTCGCGATGCAGCCGGTCGTTGTCGCCTACACGCTGACGATGGCGATGCTGACCCCCGCCTCCGGCTGGCTCGCCGACCGCTTCGGCACCCGCCGCGTGTACTTCGCCGCGATCCTCGTCTTCGTGCTCGGCTCGGTCTGCTGCGCGACCGCGCATACGCTCGGCGAGCTGGTGCTCGCGCGTGTGCTGCAAGGTCTCGGCGGCTCGATGCTGCTGCCGATCGGACGGCTCGCGATCCTGCGCAGCGTGTCGGCCGAACAGTACGTTTCGGCGCTTGCGTTCACGTCGATTGCCGGGCAGTTGGGGCCGATTGCCGGCCCGACGCTCGGCGGCTGGTTCGTGCAGGCGATCAGCTGGCACTGGATCTTTCTGATCAACGTGCCGATCGGCGCGGTGGGACTGTATGCGGTGCACCGCTTCCTGCCGTCGCACGAAGAAGCCGAGGCGCCACCGTTCGATGTGCTCGGCTGCGCTCTGCTGTCGCTGTGCATGATCGCGTTTTCGCTGGCGTTCGAGACGCCGGTTGCATCGCACCGCACGGCCTGGTCGGCGGGGCTGTTCGCACTGGCCGTCGCAAGTGCGCTTGCCTATATTCCGTACGCGAAAAGCCGGCGCAATCCGCTCTTCAGGCTGTCGCTATTCGGCGAGCCGAATTTCAGCGTGGGCCTGATCGGCAACCTCGTGTGCCGGATCGGCTCCAGTGCGGTGCCGTTCCTTGTGCCGTTGCTCTTGCAATTGCAGCTCGGTTATACGCCGCTGCATTCCGGCCTGATGATGTTGCCCGCGGCGATCGCCGGCACGCTCGCGAAGCGCTGGATCGCGCCGCTCGTGCGCCGCTACGGCTATGAGACGTTCCTGCTGGTCAATACGATCATCGTCGGCTCGTCGATCGTTGCGTTCTCAGTGATCTCGCACGGCACGCCGCTCATCGTCGAGATCGCGATCCTCGCGGTATTCGGCGCGGCCAACTCGATGCAGTTCGCGGCGATGAACAGCGTCACGCTGAAGGACCTGACACGCGAAGACGCGGGCAGCGGCAACAGCCTGTTCTCGATGGTGCAGATGCTCGCGATCGGTCTGGGCGTATCGATCGGCGGCGGGCTCGTGAATCTGTTCTCCGCGCAGTGGGATTCGGCGGCGCTCGGCTTTCGCCTCGCGTTCATATGCGTCGGCACGATCACGCTGGTGTCCGCATGGATCTTCCGCCATCTCGACGACCCCTCTGGCACGCGCGTGATTCGTGGCCAGGCAGCGCAAAGCGCGGGACGTTGAGCGGCAGCGCGCGGGTTGAGACGGATTGCGTCACGGTGTGACGCTTCTACTCCGGCGACCCGACGCTTCGAGACCTCGCGCGCGAGCGTACGTGCGTGCATACGTGCATGGATACGTGTGTGAAGCGAAGCAGACTTTCTGCGTTAGCATGTCGGGCATCTACGGCTACCAGTCAAGGAACCCCGATGCCATTTGACGAGCGCATGCTGAACGGCGTGGGCGTGCTGACGGCGATCGTCGATTGCGGCAGCTTCGCGGCGGCGGGCGTGGCGCTCGACATGTCGCAATCGGGCGTGAGCCGATCGGTCGCGCGGCTCGAAGCGCGCCTGGGCATTCGCCTGTTCGACCGCACCACGCGCTCGGTCACGCTGACCGACGAAGGGCGGCGCTTCCATGAGCAGATCGTGCCGCTGCTCGGCGCGCTGGAGGAAGCGGCGGCATCCGCGGCTCAGGGTGCAAGCGCGGTGCGCGGACGTCTGCGCGTCAATATGGACCCGTCCTTTTCGCGGCTCGTGCTGGGCCCGCGTCTGAGCGCCTTCATCGACAAACATCCCGATCTGCAACTCGAACTGGTCACGCGCGATCAACTGGGCGACCTGGTCGCGGACGGCTTCGATGTCGCGATCCGCTTCGGCGAGCCGCCGGTGTCGTCACTGGTGGCGCGCAAGCTGCTCGATACGCGCGTCCTGACCGTCGCCGCGCCGTCGTATCTGAAGAAGCATGGGCAGCCGTCGCATCCGGGCGAACTCGAAAACGGCCGGCATGTGTGCATCAAGTTTCGTGATCCGCTCACCGGTTATCCGTTTGGCTGGGAATTTCATCGCGGCCGCAAGAAGCTCGCGATCACGCCGCAAGGACGTCTGACCGTCAACGACGTCGGCACGCTGCATAGCGTGTGCATCGCCGGTCAGGGCATCGCGCAGGTTCTGGCGCTCGGCGCGCCCGCGCTGCTCGCGAGCGGCAAGCTGGTCGAGCTGTTTCCGGATTGGGGCGACGAGGTTTATCCGTTGTATGCGCTGTATCCGTCGCGGCGTCATCCGCCGGCAAAGGTGCGCGCATTTCTCGATTTCATCATGTCGCTGACGGCCAGCGCGCCGCGCGAAGCGGTCGAGTAGCGTCAGCGCTGGCGTCGCCTGTGGCCGAGCCTCTGCCCGCTGCCGGATTTCTCCCGCTCAGGTCCGTACCTTGCTGCCGCAAGGCTGTCATCCTTCAAGGAGAGCAGCCATGAGCAAAGCCAGCGAAAAAACCAAAAGCGAAGCAAAAAGCGCGGTCAAAGACGAATCCAAAGGCAAAACGGAGCAGCGGACCGGGGACCTCGCGCATCCGCACCAGGCGGTGCATAACGACAATGCGCACAGCAAAATGCCCGAGCGCCACGACGAAGGCCGTAAGCAATCACCCGCGGACCATCCGGGCAAGCAACCCGGCGAGGGCGAGCCGTCAGTCAGTTGAAAAAAATAATTCCCAGCTCACGCGCGGCTTTGCTGCACTGCACAGCCAGGCCGCATCAATTTTTTCCTTCCGCCGCCTTTCTGTAAGCAAACATTTCTTCTCCATTTTTGCCGATTATTTTTTCGACGTATTGGACTAATTTGCTGCGTGCGGCGACGTGTGCCCAGCGAACCGGTTGCCGCTCTCCGATTGCTAAAAGGCGACGCCCATGTCCAATCCGTCAAGCTCCCCCACTGCGTTCGAGCACGCTCCCGAGTCCGGTCGGCTGCCCATTGCCGGGCTCGCTTCTGGACCTGCTTCCGAGCCCTCTTCTGTACGCCCCTCCGCTCCGGCTGCGCGCGTGTCGATCTGTCTGCCGACCTGCAATCGTGCCGATCTGCTCATCGAGTGCATCGACTCCTGTCTCGCGCAACGTTACGGCAATCTGGAGATTCTGATCGGCGACGACTCGACCGATGCGCACACACAGCAACGGGTCGCGCAACGCTACGGCGACGAGCCGCGCGTGCGCTATACGAAAAACGAGCCGCCGCTCGGTCAGGCGCGCAACGTCGCGAGCCTGTTCGCGCGCGCGAGCGGCGACAAGATTCTGCTGATCCACGACGACGATCTGCTCACCACCGATGCAGTCGAAAAGCTCGTGTCGCTGTGGCAACGGCATCCGCAACTGGATGCCGTATTCGGCGACCAGTACGAAGCGGATCACAACGGCGTGATCGACTTCGATGCCAGCGTGCGGCTCAATGCGGATTTCCGGCGCACGGCGGACGTCGAAGGCATCCAGCCGCTCGCGGGCCGCACCGGCCTGATCCAGATGTTTCCAAACAATGGCTGGATGGCCGATGCGCGGCTCGTCAAGCGCATCGGCTACAGCGAACAGTACGGCATGTGCTGCGATTTCGTGTTCGGCACCGAGCTATGCCTCGCCGCGCGTCAGGTGTACTACCTGCACGACTACGTGTCGGTGTATCGCAAGACCGCGATGTCGATTTCGCACAGCACGCGCGGCACGACCTCGGCCGCGCCGCTCAATGCATACGGGTTCGTCAAATCGCTGGATCTGCCGGCGCGGCTGGAACCGGCGCGGCGGCTGGCATTGCGGCGGCTCGTGCCGATCGTCGTGTCGATTCACGCGAAAAACCGTCAGCCGCGCGCGGGATTGCGGGTCGCTCTCGCGCATCTGTTCGCGTACAAACATGGCTTCAGCGCGCGGCTTTACTACCATTTGCTGATGCTGGCGCGTGCGGCACTGCGTGGCGAGGGGCCGGTCGCGACGGCCGCAACTACGGTGGCAAGCAGTGTGGCGACTGGCGCCGCGGCGGCGGTCGCGGCGGTGTCGGCCGCGCCGTCGGTTGCGGCGGATCAGGCGAGCGCGGTCAAGGAGTTCGTCGATGAACTGGTGAGTGACCGGTCCGAACCGGTGTGAGCGGCGGCGGGCACATGGATGCGGCGGCGGGCAAATGGTGAAACTCAGGCGCCTCGTTAATGCGTGGAGTGGCGCAGGGTTAAGGCGCCGGGTTAATGCGCCTTTCTGCTAAGCATTCCCTGCTTTGCAAACGCGGATTCATTACTTGGTCGTGCGCGCGCCACTGATTACGATGAAGTCGCCCATCATCGCATCGAAGGTCGTTAGCCATGCCAGACAATACGTGTTTCAGACCGCGTGTGATCGAGCCGGTCGTCGATAGTCAGCCCGAAGGGCTCGGACTCGCAGTGGAATTGTGGCTCGCGCAGCCGGTCGACGGTATCGCCGGCCGCGCATTGCAGATTCATTTACGCAGCGGCGCGAAGATGGAACAGGCCGAGACGCTGCGTGATCTGTTGCATGCGTGGGGCACGCGCATCGTCGTCAGCTAAGCGCCACGTGTGCCGCGAGCGCCGCGCGGTTTGCGGCGCATTGCGGCACGTCGCAACAGCATGCCCATCAATCACGGCTCGTGCCGCAGATACCCTTCGGTCGACGGATCGCGCATGCGCAGCGACACAAGGCCCGCGATCGCGCACATCGCCGTCACGTACCAGAAGAACATCGTCTCGACATCGGCCTGCTTCAGCCACAGCGCGACGTATTCCGCCGAACCGCCGAAGATCGCATTCGCAACCGCATACGAGAGCCCGACGCCCAGCGCGCGCACTTGCGGCGGGAACATCTCCGCCTTGATCAGGCCGCTGATCGACGTATAGAAGCTGACGATCGCGAGCGCAAGCACAACCAGCCCGAAGGCCGCGTACGGATCGCTGACGTCCTTCAGCGCATGCAGCAGCGGCACCGTGCCGATCGTCGCGAACAGGCCGAAGCACAGCATCGAGCGGCGCCGGCCGATACGATCCGACAGCGCGCCGAACGCCGGCTGCATCAGCATGTAGACGAACAACGCGGCGGTCATCACCGAGCTCGCGGTCTTCGCGTGCATGCCCGCCGTGTTGACGAGATACTTCTGCATATAGGTCGTAAACGTATAGAAAATCAGCGAGCCGCCGGCCGTGAAACCCAGCACCGTCATGAACGCGGCCTTGTGCTCCCACAGCCCGCGCAACGTGCCCGAATCCTTGCGCTCACGGGTTGCGGCCGTCGTGGTTTCGTCGAGCGATCTGCGCAGATACAGCGCGACCAGTGCGGCAATCGCGCCGATCACGAACGGCACGCGCCAACCCCACGCTTTCAACTGTTCGGTCGACAGCGCCTGCTGCAGGATCACGAGCACCAGCAGCGCAAACAACTGGCCGCCGATCAACGTCACGTATTGGAACGACGCGAAGAAGCCACGCCTGCCCTTCAATGCGACCTCGCTCATGTACGTCGCGCTGGTGCCGTATTCGCCGCCCACCGACAGCCCCTGCAGCAGCCGCGCGAGCAACAGCAACGCCGGCGCGAGCGCGCCGATCTGCGCGTAGGTGGGAAGCAGCGCGATCACCAGCGAGCCGCCGCACATCATGAACACCGACACCATCATCGCGGTGCGGCGGCCGCGCTTGTCGGCGAGCCGGCCGAAGAACCAGCCGCCGATCGGCCGCATCAGGAAGCCCGCGGCGAACACACCGGCGGTGTTCAGCAACTGGGTCGTCGTATTGCCGCTCGGAAAAAACGACGGCGCGAAATAGAGCGCCGTGAACGAATACACATAGAAGTCGAACCACTCGACGAGATTGCCCGATGACGCGCCGACGATCGCGAAAATGCGGCGTCGTGTGTCGTGGTCGGTGGCCACGACGGATTGGCCGGTGAAGTCATTCATGCTGGTGTCTGTCCTTTGTCTGAAACGAAGATGGCGGTCGAAGCGCCGCCTTTGATCACGCGCACGTCGGACGGATGCGCGGAGTTGCCGCGCGAACCGTCCTCGCCACGTGTGCGGGATTTTTACATAGACGAAAGCAAACGATTGGCTTTTGTTAGCTAAGTGCATGAAATCCCTGGGTAGGGATCGGGTTGCCCCGCGCGGCAATGTGCGCTGCAACAACGACAAAGCCCCCACCAGTCTTGCGACTGGCGGGGGCTTCGAATGAAAGCAGATGGTACGACTCGAACAAACAGGCTTACAAAAACTACGCTAGCCTGGCTTTGTGCCGAAACGTCACATCCTCACGGCAGGCGGCACATAGCGGCACTCGTAGCGCTTTCTGACGGTGCCGTTTTCATCGACGCTTTCCAGATACACGTCGAACTGCCACAGCCGCGCCATGTGCTTGAGCACTTCGTCGCTATCCGACGACAGATGCCGGTTGTCGCTCATGAAGTGCCGCAGCGTGAGGCTGCGGTCACCGCGCGTATTGACCGACCACACCTGGATGTTCGGCTCGCGATGATGCATGTCGTACTGCCGCGACAGCGCCTGGCGCACGTACTGGTAGCCGCTGTCGTCGTGAATCGCCGACACTTCGAGCGCGTCGCGCATGTCGTCGTCGAGTACCGAGAACAGGCGCATCTCGCGAATCAGATGCGGCGACAGATACTGCGCGACGAAGCTCTCGTCCTTGAAGTTGCGCATCGCGTAGTGCATCGCGGGCAGCCACGGACTGCCGGCCAGCTCCGGAAACCACTTGCGGTCTTCGTCTGTGGGCGCCTCGCAGATGCGGCGAATGTCGCTCATCATCGAAAACCCGAGCGCGTACGGGTTGATGCCGCTGTAATACGGCTTCGTGACCGGCGGCTGATAGACGACGTTGCTGTGCGAATGGAGAAACTCCATCATGAAGCCGTCTTCGAGCTTGCCCTGGTTGTACATCGTGTTGAGCAGCGTGTAGTGCCAGAACGTCGCCCAGCCTTCGTTCATCACCTGGGTCTGGCGCTGCGGATAGAAGTACTGGCCGATCTTGCGCACGATGCGGATCACCTCGCGCTCCCACGGCTCGAGCAGCGGCGCGTTTTTCTCCGCGAAATACAGCAGGTTTTCCTGCGGCTCCGGCGGATAACGCTCTTCGACTTCTTCCGGTAACGGCGTATGGCGCGCGGGCAGCGTGCGCCACAGTTCGTTGACCTGCGATTGCAGATACGCCTCGCGTTCGCGCCGCGCGGCAAACTCTTTTTGAAGCGACAGCTTTTGCGGCCGCTTGTAACGGTCCACGCCGTAGTTCATCAACGCATGGCACGAATCGAGCAGTTCCTCGACACGATCGAGCCCAAAGCGCTCCTCGCACTCCGCGATGTAGTTCTTCGCATAGACGAGGTAATCGATGATCGCGTGCGCGTCCGTCCACAGCTTGAACAGGTAGTTGCCCTTGAAAAACGAGTTGTGGCCGTAGGCCGCATGCGCGATGACGAGCGCCTGCATCGCCATCGTGTTCTCTTCCATCAGATACGCGATGCAAGGGTTCGAATTGATGACGATTTCGTACGCGAGGCCCATCTGGCCGCGACGATAGCTTTTTTCAGTGGAAAGGAAGTGTTTGCCGAACGACCAGTGACGGTAGTTCACGGGCATCCCGACGGACGCATACGCATCCATCATCTGTTCGGCGCTGATCAGTTCGAGCTGGATCGGATAGACGTCGAGTTCATATTGCTCCGCAACACGGGCAATGTGCGAGTCGTACTCTTCGATCAATTCGAAGGTCCAGTCGGACGGGCACGGCAGAGGCCTTCTATCGGCTACGTTCATACGGACTTCCCTTTGCCCTTGATTGGGCTTTCCGGTGTGTCCCGTGCTGCAGCGCTGCGGACTGCTCCGGCACGAGCGGCTACCGTTTCCGCCCATGCCTCGGCCTGCCTCGACTATCGCTGCGGCACGCCTTGGTTGCGTCGCGGCGCCGTTTCATACGACCGATAAAGTTCTGTCATACGATTGGCCGCGCGCCGTGTCGCTCAGCGATGCGTTCGCAACGAACCTGCCGTTACGATGTTGCCGCCTGCTTTTCGAACAGCTCACGAAACACCGGATAAATATCGGCTGCGGTTTCGACCTTTTTCATCGCCATATGCGGCTGGCTCAACGCCAGTTGCGCATATTCGAGCCACAGGTTCTGCTCTTCGGGCGTCACCTGAATATACGCAAAATACCGCACCTTCTCCAGGATGTCATCCGCGAGTATCTTGCGGCACTTCGGCGAATCGTCGGTCCAGTTGTCGCCGTCCGAAGCCTGCGCCCCATAAATGTTCCATTCAGTCGGCGAATAACGCTCGTCCATCACCTTGCGCATCAGTTCGAGCGCACTCGACACCACGGTGCCGCCGCTTTCGGTCGAATGGAAGAACGTGTCTTCGTCGACTTCCTCGGCGCGCGTGTGATGGCGAATGAACACGACCTCGATGCGCTCGTAATTGCGCTTCAGGAACAGGTACAGCAGGATAAAGAAGCGCTTCGCGAGATCCTTGCGCTGTTCGTCCATCGAGCCCGATACGTCCATCACGCAGAACATCACCGCCTGACTCGACGGCGTGGGCTGCTTCACGCGATTCACGTAGCGCAGATCGAACGGATCGATAAACGGAATCCGCCAGATACGCCCGCGCAGATGATGGATTTCCTCTTCGAGCACGCGGATTTCTTCGCGGCGATCGGCGGGGTCGGCCTTCATCTCGTCGAGCTGCCGCTCCATCTCATGCAGCTGGTTGACGAGCGGCGCGCCGAGCGCGATGCGCCGGCCGAGCGCGCTGCGCAGCGAGCGGACCACGTCGATATTGTTCGGCGTGCCCTCGGCAGCCCAGCCCGCGCGGATGCTTTTCCACGTAGGCACGGCCATCAGATGGGTTTTGACGAGACGCGGCAACTCCAGATCGTCGAAGAAGTACTGCATGAACTCTTCGCGGCTCAGCTCGAACACGAAGTCGTCCTGACCCTCGCCCTCGTTGCTGGCCTGACTGCCACCGCCACCACCGCCGCCGCCTTGCGGGCGCTGGATCTTGTCGCCGCGGATGTAGTCGGAATTGCCGGGATGCACCATTTCGCGCTTGCCGCCCGGCCCGTGCCGGAACGACGGCTCCGCGATGTCCTTACGCGGAATGGTGATGCTCTGGGTGTTTTGAATATCCTTGATGCTGCGGTCGCGCACCGCTTCCGAAACGGCGCGACGAATGTAGTTCTTGACGCGACGCAAAAAACGCTCGCGATTCGCAATGCTCTTGTTCTTGCCAGCCAACCTGCGGTCGATGATTTGATGAAGCACGCCAGGTCTCCGCTCTAATTTCCGGTGCGCGAGACGCGCGCCGTCTGGGCAGCCACGCTACGTCCAAGCGGCCCGCGCCTCGCCGGTTGCCCGTACGGTCAGACCGTACGGGCGGCACACGCCAGGCATCATCAGCGCATCATGATGACTTGCGCACACGCAGATACCAGTCACACAGCAAGCGTACCTGCTTCGGCGTATAGCCCTTCGCCACCATGCGATTGACGAAGTCTTCGTGCTTGCGCTGCTCTTCCGCCGAACCCTTTGCATTGAACGAGATGACGGGCAGCAGTTCCTCCGTATTCGAGAACATCTTCTTTTCGATCACGACGCGCAGCTTCTCGTAGCTGATCCATGCGGGGTTTTTGCCCGCATTGGCAGCACGCGCGCGCAGCACGAAGTTCACGATCTCGTTGCGGAAGTCCTTCGGGTTGCTGATGCCCGCGGGCTTTTCGATCTTCTCCAGCTCGGCGTTCAGCGCGGCACGGTCGAAGCTCTCGCCGGTGTCGTGATCGCGGAACTCCTGATCCTGAATCCAGAAGTCCGCATACGTGACATAGCGGTCGAAGATGTTCTGACCATATTCCGAATATGACTCCAGATACGCGGTCTGAATTTCCTTGCCGATGAATTCCGCGTAGCGCGACGCGAGCACGTCCTTGATAAAGGACAGGTACTTCTGCTCGGTTTCCGGCGGGAACTGCTCGCGCTCGATCTGCTGTTCGAGCACGTACATCAGATGCACCGGATTGGCCGCGACCTCGGTCGAATCGAAGTTGAACACGCGCGACAGAATCTTGAACGCGAAACGCGTCGACACACCGGTCATGCCTTCGTCGACGCCCGCGAAGTCGCGGTACTCCTGGTACGACTTCGCCTTCGGATCGGTGTCTTTCAGATTCTCGCCGTCATAGACCTGCATCTTCGAGAACAGGCTCGAATTCTCCGGCTCCTGCAAACGCGTGAGCACGGACATCTGCGCCATCATCTTCAGCGTGCCGGGCGCGCACACTGCGCTGGCGAGCGACGAATTGCGCAACAGTTTCTCGTAGATCTTGACCTCTTCGCTATAGCGCAGGCAGTACGGCACCTTGACGACGAAGATCCGGTCGAGCAACGCCTCGTTGTTGCGGTTGTTGCGGAACGCCTTCCATTCCGACTCGTTCGAGTGCGCGAGGATCACGCCGTCGAACGGAATCGCGCCGAACCCTTCCGTGCCCTTGAAGTTGCCTTCCTGGGTCGCGGTGAGCAGCGGGTGCAGCACCTTGATCGGCGCCTTGAACATTTCGACGAATTCGAGCAGACCCTGATTGGCGAGGCACAGGCCACCCGAATAGCTGTACGCGTCCGCATCGTCCTGCGCGTACTGTTCGAGCTTGCGGATATCGACCTTACCGACCAGCGACGAGATGTCCTGATTGTTCTCGTCACCCGGTTCGGTCTTCGCGATACCGATCTGGCGAAGGATCGACGGATAGCGGCGCACCACCTTGAACTTGCGGATGTCGCCGTTGTACTCATGCAGGCGTTTGACCGCCCACGGACTCAGGATACTTTTCAGGTAGCGGCGTGGAATGCCATATTGTTCTTCGAGAATCGGGCCGTCTTCCTCGTAATCGAACAGCCCGAGCGGCGATTCGTTGACGGGCGAGCCCTTGATCGCGTAGAACGGCACGCGTTCCATCAGTTGCTTCAACCGTTCGGCAATCGACGACTTGCCGCCGCCGACCGGCCCCAGCAGATACAGGATCTGCTTCTTCTCTTCGAGCCCCTGGGCCGAGTGCCGGAAGTAGGCGACCACCTGCTCGATCACCTCTTCCATTCCGTAGAACTCACGGAACGCGGGGTATACCTTGATGACCTTGTTTGCGAAGATTCGCGATAAACGCGGATCGTTGCGAGTGTCGATCTGTTCTGGTTCTCCTATTGCCGTGAGCATGCGTTCGCCAGCAGTGGCGTACGCGGCGGGATTGTCTTTGCAGAGCGCGAGATACTCCTCGAGCGAGAGTTCATCCTCCCTCGTTTTTTCGAAGCGGGTCGCGAAACTGCTGTAGATATCCATGCTACCTCCTCGCCGAAGTCTGGAGCGATGTCGTGCGCGGCGCGCTATTCGGAAACGACATCGCTCGAATTCATCCTAAACCCTTTTAAATTTTTTTTCACGGACTACGTTGCGAAAATCGCGCCGTACCCGCCTCCCTACATTCCTCACTTGGAAACACCGATTCGACCACCTACAATTTTGCACTCACGCTGCGGCAAATCGCGCGTTCCGCGCGCTTCACCTCGACACGATCCGCGCATGATTCGCGCATGATTCGTTCACGCTCCGTTCAAGCCGCGCTGTGCGTCGAACTGCCGTCGCACTGCCGTTCTGTTCAATCGCGCATCTCTGTTCAGTGATCCTGCCCGAGCTTTTTGCAATGCTGCGTCACATGCAGCAATTGCATTGCGCCGCCCTGCTATTGCACATCCCGTTCCCGCACCCTCGCTCCGCGCTCGAATGATCGCTGTCTGCGCACGCACACTTCGTCCGCGAAAGCGTCGATGTCACTCATTCGATCCCGCGCTTATCATCCACAACGCGCGCCACGGCTATCCGGTCGACATGCATTCGAAGCTGTTACATATCCGATGTTCGCTTGCGCACCTTGTGCACCTTGTGCACGCTGCGGTGACACGTTGAACCACGGTTGAGCCACGGCTTCAGCCGATTCGTCATCACGCGATGAGTTTGGTTCCGCGCCGCGCCAGCGAAGCAAGCCATTACATGACTGGATCACGGCCATGTATCGCGATGCCTTCATAGGTGTATACGGATAGGCGCGTACAAAGTTGCAACGCAGGCGTCGAGTTCATCCTCGCTTTACATCCGTGCCGCCTGTTCTTTTGCCGCTCGCCATCCCGTTCGTCCGCGATCCTTCCGCGTCTTTCCGGGTCTTTCAGTTAACGATTTGCAGCCCGCAATCCTTTCGCGCCGCCGGAAATAAAAACGGCCGCCCCTTCCTTGGAGCAGCCGTTTGCATGATGCGTGGTAATCAACGGTTACAAGCGACGCAACGCCGCCTGGTTCCGCTCGTTCAGGTCAGTTCGATCTCCACTTCACCAAGTCCGTCGATATGCCCGCGCACGATGCCGGGTTCGGTCACCTTGTGCGCGCCGACATACGAGCCGGTGGTCAGCGTCCAGTCGCGCTCGATCGTGATACCCATCGCCGCGCAATGGTTGACGAACCACACCAGCAATTCGCGCGGATCGCCGGCCGGGTTGCCGGTCGCCTCCGGCAGCACCGAGCGGCCATTGAAGCTCAGCTCCAGCTCCGGCGACACGAAATCGAAGCCGCGCGCGAGTCCCGCGTAAGCGGCGGGATGCCCGACCACCAGCGCGCCGTTGTTCTGCGCATCGGCCAGTTGCGCGAGCGGCGCGACGTTCGGCCACTCGCTGAAACGGCTATCGACGATCTCGATGGCCGGCAGCACGACACCGACCTTCGATAGCACTTCGTCGCGCGCATACGCCTGGCCGCGCGGCTCGATCGTCTCGTCGAAGCGAAACGCGATTTCCAGTTCGATCAGCACCCGAAAGAAGCCGGCCTGCGCGAGCCGTGCCGGCGACGGCACGACCAGCGACGCGGGGATCGGCGCGCCCGACGCGGCGCCGCCCGGCGCCTTCGCGCCGATTTTCCACGCCCCGGTCGACTCGCCGAGCCCCGCGATGACCGCCTGCTGGATCGCATAGGCGGTCGCCGCATCGGGCGGCAGGCTGTCGGGTGCGGGGGCATCGATCGGGCGATGCTGCCGGCGTGCGTCGACGAGGCGTTGCACAAGGTCGTGTGGCGTCATGTCGGTCCTTTCTGGCTGGCGCATGGAGGGTTCATAAGGGCGTAACACTATGTGGGAAGTACGTGTCGCGGGTGCCGACTGCCGCGGACCTCGGGCGTGGCCGTGCCCGTCAATGTACCGGATCGCGGCACGCGCCAGGGAAGCGCGCACGCCCCGCAAACGTTAATTCACCCGTGCGGCATGAAAAAAGACCGCGCATGCGAATGCATGCGCGGTCTTCGGAACTCGGATCAAGGTGTTGCCGGCGCGCGTCGGGATGCTGAAGGAACGCGCGCGTCTGGGAACGGATGTTGCATGGGTTCGCCCGGTGCATAAGCGCAGCAGCGAACCCATGTAAAAGCGAAACGTTAGAAGGTTTCCCAATCCTGATCGCCGCCTGCGGTCGATGCCGTCGTCGCGGCGCGGGCAGGCGCTCGCGCGGGTGCGGCGGGCGCCGGCGCGGCGCTTGCGCTGGCCGGCGTCTCAGCGCTGACCGAAGCGGCCGAAGCCGCCTTGGCCGGCGAAGCCGCACGCGTGCTCGTGGACGTCTGCTTGCGCGGCCGTGCCGCTGTCGCGCCAGTCGACGCAATGCGCTTCGGCGTCGCCAGAGCCGGCTCGCGATCCGCGTTCGCGCCGCCGTCATTGACCTGGAACACCGAGACCGCGCTGCGCAGCCGGGCTGCCTGCTCTTCCAGCGACGACGCCGCGGCCGCCGCCTCTTCCACCAGCGCCGCGTTCTGCTGCGTGACCTCGTCCATCTGCGTGACCGCGCGCGCGACCTGGTCGATGCCGCTGCTCTGTTCTTCCGATGCCGCCGCAATCTCGCCCATGATGTCGGTCACGCGCTGCACCGCGCTGATGATCTCCGTCATCGTGCGACCCGCTTCGTCCACCAGCGCCGAGCCCGACTGCACCCGCTCCACCGACGTATCGATCAGTTCCTTGATTTCCTTCGCCGCCGCCGACGAACGCTGCGCAAGGCTGCGCACCTCGCCTGCGACCACCGCGAAGCCACGCCCTTCCTCACCCGCGCGCGCCGCTTCCACGGCTGCGTTCAGCGCCAGGATATTGGTCTGGAACGCAATGCCTTCGATGATCGAGATGATGTCCGCGATCTTCGCCGAACTCTGGTTGATATCGCCCATCGTGCCGACCACCTGACCCACCACCGCGCTGCCCTTGTTGGCGATCTCCGATGCGTTGGCCGCCAGCGAACTCGCCTGGCGCGCGTTGTCCGCGTTCTGTTTAACCGTGCCGGTCAGCTGGTCCATGCTCGACGCGGTCTGCTGCAACGCCGACGCCTGCTCTTCGGTACGCGAGGACAGATCGATGTTGCCCGCGGCGATCTGCCGCGTCGCGGTCGCGATCGACTCGCTGCCGCCGCGCACGCTGCGCACCGTTTCGGTGAGACTGCGCTGCATCCGTGCGATACCGTCGAGCAGTTGCCCCATTTCGTCGCGTGACGTCACCACCACCGGACGGCGCAGATCGCCCGCCGCGATTGCGTCGAAGTGGCCCAGCGCTTCGTCGAGCGGGCGGCCGATCGCGCGGCTCAACGTCAGATAGGAAAACACCGCGGCGAGCGCGCCGAGTATCACGGCCCCCGTGCTGATCAGGCGAAACACCTCGAAACTGGCTTGCGCGGCGTCGTAACCGTGCTTGGCCGAATTGAACTGGAGCTGGCTCAGCGCGTCGTCGGCGGTGCCGAGATCGTTGTATGCCGCCTGCAGGCGCTTGGCGTCATCGATGAAGCTGGCCGGTTTGTTTGCCGCGATATCCGCGGCAAACGTGTCCAGTTCCCGATGCAGCGCATCGCGTTTGGCCGACGTATCCTGCGCGAGACGGTCTTCTTCGGCACCGCGCGGCAGGTCCAGATACTTTTTCCACCACATGTCGGAGGTGCCGCGCGACGCATGCCCGCGCTCGATCGCCGTGGCCGCCTCCGGCGTACCGGCCAGCAACACGGCCCGGTCGAGCGTCATGCGTTCACGCGCGGCGAAGATTTCCGCATTGCCGATAGCGACTGCGCTTGGCATGTCGTTAGTGAACGTACCCTGATACGCGGTGTTCGTACGGCTCATGCCGATCACACCGAAAACACCGATGGCGATCAGCAGCGCGGCGAGAAAAGCCATCGTGAAGCCGATGCGCGCCTTGATCGTAATGCCCTTTTTCAACATGCTTGATCCTGTGCTTTGCAAGAAGAGAGGCTGCGTGTGGAGTTTTTGAGCGGCATGACACAAATGCCGGGCGCTTGTGGAACTCACGCTCTAAATACCGTTTACGGCGCAGCGTTCACATACTTGAAGTGGATATCGGGCGCAGAAAAGACTTTGTAATCAATTGAAATCCGTCTCGGGTGCAATTGATGAATTGCAACGCGCGGAGTCATCAACGACGCTTGACAAATGGAAAGTGCTGGGGATCAAGCGGTAGAAACCCGAGGAGTTCGGGTCGCGGCACGTCCCATTTTTGTGATGCCCGTAAAAAGACCGCGGATGCGGGCGCATACGCGGTCTCGTTGTGACTCGTTATTTTTTTGCCGCGGGTCGCGGCAGCGCATAACTGGTTGCGGCAACGACCACAATGTCACGCCAGCGTGCCCGCACGCGGCCCCGCCGATATAAAGCGGACCGGATCCTTAGAACGTTTCCCAATCCTGATCGCCGCCGGCCGCCGATGCAGTCGTCGCGGCCTGCGCAGGCGCACGCACCGGAGCGGCGCTGGTCCCACCGGCCGCGCCCGTGGCCGCCGACGCCTTGACCGCGTTCGCCACCGGCACCGCCGACGCGGCCGCCCGCACTGGCTTGCGCGCACGCGTGGCG
This sequence comes from Paraburkholderia sp. ZP32-5, assembly GCF_021390495.1. Taxonomy (NCBI): domain Bacteria; kingdom Pseudomonadati; phylum Pseudomonadota; class Betaproteobacteria; order Burkholderiales; family Burkholderiaceae; genus Paraburkholderia; species Paraburkholderia sp. ZP32-5. Next base: position 2,303,541 of record NZ_JAJEJP010000001.1, read on the forward strand.
ACCGCAGCGGCAGCGCGCCGCGGCGCTACAGCAGCCGGCGCCGCAGCGCCGTTGTCGTCGACCTGGAACACCGCGACCGCGCTGCGCAGACGAGCCGCCTGCTCCTCCAGCGACGACGCCGCAGCCGCCGCCTCTTCCACCAGCGCCGCGTTCTGCTGCGTAACCTCGTCCATCTGCGTAACCGCGCGTGCGACCTGGTCGATGCCGCTGCTCTGTTCCTCCGACGCCGCCGCAATCTCGCCCATGATGTCGGTCACACGCTGCACCGCGCTGATGATCTCCGTCATCGTGCGGCCCGCTTCGTCCACCAGCGCCGAGCCCGACTGCACCCGCTCGACCGACGTATCGATCAGCTCCTTGATTTCCTTCGCCGCCGCCGACGACCGCTGCGCAAGGCTGCGCACCTCGCCCGCCACCACCGCGAAGCCGCGCCCTTCCTCACCCGCGCGCGCCGCTTCCACGGCTGCGTTCAGCGCCAGGATGTTGGTCTGGAACGCAATGCCTTCGATGATCGAGATGATGTCCGCGATCTTCGCCGAACTCTGGTTGATATCGCCCATCGTGCCGACCACCTGACCCACCACCGCGCTGCCCTTGTTGGCGATCTCCGATGCGTTGGCCGCCAGCGAACTCGCCTGGCGCGCGTTGTCCGCGTTCTGTTTGACCGTGCCGGTCAGCTGGTCCATGCTCGACGCGGTCTGCTGCAACGCCGACGCCTGCTCTTCGGTCCGCGAGGACAGATCGATGTTGCCCGCGGCGATCTGCCGCGTCGCGGTCGCGATCGACTCGCTGCCGCCGCGCACGCTGCGCACCGTTTCGGTGAGACTGCGCTGCATCCGTGCGATACCGTCGAGCAGTTGCCCCATTTCGTCGCGTGACGTCACCACCACCGGACGGCGCAGATCGCCCGCCGCGATCGCGTCGAAGTGGCCCAGCGCTTCGTCCAGCGGACGGCCGATCGCGCGGCTCAACGTCAGATAGGACAGCGTGGCCGCGATCACACCGATCACCAGCGCGGCGATGCTGACCATGCGGAACGTCTCATAGCTGCTCTGCGCGGAGTCGAAGCCCTCTTTGGCGGAATCGAACTGGTATTTGCGCAGCACGTCATCGGCGTCGACCAGGTCGTTGAACGCCACCTGCAGATTCTTCGCATCGTCGGCCACCTTGCTCTGATCCTTCGCGTTTATCGTGGCCGCGAACACGTCCAGCCGCTCGCGCAGCGTCGTGCGTTTCGCGGCCACGACCCGCGCGAGCCGGTCTTCGTCGGCGCCGCGCGGCAGGTCCAGATATTTTTTCCACCACGTGTCGGAAACACCGCCCAGCATGCGCCCACGATCGATCGTCGCGGCCGCCTCCGGCGTGCCGACCATGAACGCGGCGCGATCGAGCGCGAGACGCTCGCGCGCCGCATACATTTCCGCGTTGCCGATATCGACGGCACTCGGCATCGCGTTAGTAAACGTGTCCTTATAAGCGTCGTTCGAACGGCCCATGCCGAACAGACCAAAGACGCCGATTGCCACCAGCAACGCAGCGAGGAACGCCATCGTGAGACCGATGCGCGCCTTGATCGTGATGCCTTTATTCAACATGCTGTGTCCTGTGCTTTGCAAAAAAGATGGCGTCGCGTGAACCGTCCGAAGCCCCGGTTCGCGCGTTATTTCGAGCGGGTGCTCTAGCCAGCGTTTACGGCACCCCCGTCACCAACTTGAAGCATTTATATGGTATGAAGAAAGACGTTAGCCGCATTTGAAAGAAAATTGAATGCTGAAGGCGATCAGGCGACGAAGCGTCGAATGACCCGTTTCTGCTCGCCGAAACACGGGTTCATAGGCCGGAGGAGCGGCAGCAAATCGGCGCGATGGATACGCGATGCCCGAGCCGAAGCCGCGCAGCCGTTCACTCAGCGAGGAGCAACGACGCGACTGCGCGATAGAGGGGATTCGCTGGGATGTGAGTTGAGCGCCGCATAGTGCGACTGCGACAAGCGGCGATCCGCCACGTCGATCCACGCAGGATCGTGCCGGTTCAGATCAACGCGTCGACTTCGGCGCGGGTCGGAATCGAAGGCTGCGCGCCCGCGCGCGTCACGGACAGCGCCGCCGCGCGCTGCGCAAATCGGATCGCCGTATCGACGCTCGCGCGCTGCGCGAGTTGCGCCGCGAAACCGCCGATAAAGGTATCGCCGGCCGCGGTCGTATCGACGGCTTCGACGCGCGGCGCGTCGTACAGCGTCGCGACCGCGCCGGCGAGCGCCACCAGCACGCCGCGCGCGCCGAGCGTGACCAGCACGTTGCGCGCGCCGGCCGCGCGCAACGCGGCGGCGGCGCTCGCCGCATCGTCGGGCGAATCGACCGGCAGGCCGGTCAGCGCGGCGGCTTCGAGTTCGTTTGGAATCAGGTAATCGATCAGCGGCAGCCAGTCGGCCGGCAACGGTCCGGTGGCGGGCGCGGGATTGAGGATCACGGTCTTGCCGAGCCGCCGCGCCGCGGCGAGCGCAGCATGTACCGACGCTAGCGGCGTTTCCAGCTGGCAGATCACCACGTCGGCGGCGGCGAGCGCCGCTTCGTGACGGGCAATCGTCTCGGGTGTCACCTCGCCGTTGCTGCCGGCGACGATCACGATCGTGTTCTGGCTCGCGTCATCGACGACGATCAGCGCGACGCCGCTTGGCTGCGTGCCGGTTTCCAGCGCCGCGCAGTCGATGCCCTCCGCTTCGAGGCCGGCGCGCAACTGCGCGCCATTCGCATCGGCGCCGACGCAGCCCAGCATCGATACCTGCGCGCCGAGCCGCGCGGCCGCGACCGCCTGATTGCCGCCCTTACCGCCCGCGACCTGCGCGAACGTGCGGCCGGCCAGCGTCTCGCCCGGCTGCGGCAAACGCGGCGAGCGCACCACGAGGTCCATGTTCAGACTGCCGACCACCGTTACGCGCGAGCGCATTTCGTTGCTTGCCACTTGCTTGTCCTCCGTTGCGCGCGGCGGCTCGGGCTTGTCACCGGTTGCCGTCGCCGGCGCGCGCCTGCCGGCTCGTGGCCGCGGTGCGCGCCGCTGCCAAGACGCTCGTCGCTGGCGCGGCGCCGAGATGTCCTCGGTCCAGTCTCGTGCCGCTTACCCTCAAGTCAAGCCGCGAGGTCCCGCTGTCCCTCGCCCACCCATGCGGCGGTCGATTCCCGCACGATCAGCCGTGGCGACACGACACGCCGGCGCGCGGGCGGCCGCACGCTGTGAGCGCCCGGCGCCGCGGCAATGCGTTCGATCAGCGTCTGCGCGGCCATGTCGCCGAGCGCGCGCACCGACTGCCCGACCGTCGACAGTGACGGGAACGTGAAACGGCCAAGCTCGATATCGTCGAAGCCGATAATCGAGCAGTCGCGCGGAACGCTGATATTGCGCTCGGCCGCCGCGCGCAGTGCGCCGATGCCCATCATGTCGTTGCCCGCGAAGATCGCCGACGGCTTGACGGTGTCGAACAGCTGCCCGGCCGCGCGATGCCCGCCCATCCCCGAAAAATCGCTTTCGACGATCGCCTCGGGCGGAATCTCGATGCCGCGCTCGGCCATCGCGCGGATAAAGCCGTGCACGCGCATCGCGCTGACGGCCGTCTGCACCGGCCCGGTGATGCAGCCGATGCGCACGTGGCCGAGTTCGAGCAGATGGCGGGTCGCCAGATAGGCACCCTTCTCGTGATCGATCTGCACGAGGTCCGCGTTGAGCCCTTCGATGTTGCGATCGACGACGACCAGCGGCTCGTGAGAGTCGGCGAGCGTCTGCGCGAGCACCGCGTCGTCGCCCGCCGATGCGACGATCAGACCGTCGATGCGCTTTTCCTGCAGCACGCGCAGGTAGTTGCGCTGCTTGGCGGGGTCGTCGTCGGAATTGCAGAAGAACACGCAATAGCCGTTGCGCGCGCAGCCATCCTCGATGCCGCGCGCGAGTTCGGCGAAATACGGGTTCGTGCTGTTCGGCACCACGAGTCCGATGGTCGCCGTCGCGCGCGCCTTCAGCGAGCGCGCGACCGCCGACGGCACATAGTGCAGTTGACGGATCGCGTGCTCCACTTTCGCGCGCACATCGGCCGACACTGGCCGCGAGTTGTTCACCACATGCGATACCGTCGTGAACGACACGCCCGCCACGGCTGCCACATCCTTGATCGTCGCCATACCTGTTGCTCTCCTGTCGATCGGAGTTAGCGCTTTAGCGCTTACTCCGATCCCATGCAGCATCATCGCTGTCGACGTGAGTTAGCGCTTTAACGCTGACTCCCGTCCCATGCAAAGCTCTTACCCCGGTCCCATCTTCATCGAAGACAAACCGACTCATTCATCATCGCAACCCGCGGCACGGCTGCCCGGCAGCCTGGCCACGTCCTTCACCCACGCTTGCGGCGGCTGCGGTACGTATCCAGCACCACCGCCACCACGATCACCGCGCCGGTGATCATCCGCTTGGTCGGCTCGTTCGCGCCGATCTGCGCGAGCCCCGCGGCCAGCACCGAGATGATCAACACACCAAAAAACGTGCTGATGACCGAGCCGCGCCCACCCATCAGACTCGTGCCGCCGATCACGACGGCCGCGATCACCTGCAGCTCCATGCCGACGCCGGCGTTCGGATCAGCCGCCTCCAGCCGCGAGATCTGGAACAGCGCCGCGAGCCCGGCCAGCGCGCCCATCAGCGCGAACACGATCACCTTGTACGGCCGCGGATTGACGCCCGCGAGCCGCACCGCTTCCTCGTTCGTGCCGATGCCGACGAGGTAGCGGCCGAACACCGTGCGCGTAAGCACCAGTTGCGCGATCACCATCACCGCGACGGCGATCAGGAAGGCGGGCGAAATCCCCAGCGCGATCGGGTTCGACAGAAAATCGAACGCATCGCCGATATAGGCGGTGCGCGAATTGGTCATCTGGTACGCGAGGCCGCGCGCCGCTTCGAGCACGCCCAGCGACACGATGAACGACGGAATCCGCCAGCCCACCGTCACCGCGCCGGTCACCGTACCGGTCAGCGCCGCGACCGCGACGCCGAGCAGCGCCGACGGCAGCGGCCCCCAGCCCCATTTCAGCGCGGCCACGCTGACCACCGACGCCCCCAGCGCCAGCACCGAACCGACCGACAGATCGATTCCCGCGATGATCAGCACGAAGGTCATCCCGACCGACATCACGACCAGATCCGGAATCTGATTCGCGATCGTGCTGAACGTGTCGTAAGTCAGAAAGTGCGAGCTCAGCAGCGAAAACAGCACGATCATCGCAAGCAAAGCGCCTGCCAGACCCAGGTAGTTCGAAAAGCCGAGCCGCGTGCCGGCCGGTTTGCCGCTCGCGAGCGGCGCCGACGGGTCGGCCGCGGGCGCGGCTTGCAGTCCACCCGGCAGTCCACCCTGCGCTCCGCCTTGCACGTCACCCTGCTTCGCATCCGCCGCTTCGCGCCAGGATCGATCGGTCATGACAGACTCCCTGCTTCAGTGGTGTCCAGCCGATGCAGCAGCGCGTCGCGGTTGCGGTAGCCGGCGAACGCGGCCGCGAGCAGCGCGTCCTGACTCCAATTCGCGCGCTCGAACACGCCCGTCATGCTGCCGGCGGACATCACGCCGATCCGGTCGCAGATCAGCATCAGCTCGCGCAGATCGCTCGACACCACGACGAGCGCGCGGCCCGCACGGGCGAGCGCGCCCATCAGGCCGTAGATATCGAATTTCGCGCCGACGTCGATGCCGCGCGTCGGTTCATCGAACAGCAGCACGCGGCAGTCGCGCGCGAGCCAGCGGCCGATCACGACCTTCTGCTGATTGCCGCCCGACAGATCGCCGACGATCTGCGCCGGCCCCGAGCTGCGAATCCGCATCGCGTCGATCTGTTTCTGCGCGAGCGCGTTCTCGCGCTGGGCGTCGACGAGGCCATGCCGCGCGACGCTGCCGAGATTGCCGAGCGACACGTTGGCCGCGATCGGCTGCGGCAGCAACAGGCCTTCGCCCTTGCGGTCCTCGGTAATCAGTGCGATGCCCGCGCGCACCGCGTCGGCCGGCGAGTCGATGCGCACCGGAGTGGGCGGCGCGCCCGGCGTCGCGGCGAGCGACACGGTGCCGCCGTCCTTCTGGTCGGCGCCGTAAATCAGCCGCATCAGTTCGGTACGGCCCGCGCCGATCAGGCCGCTGATGCCAAAAATCTCGCCGGCGCGCACCTCGAACGACACGTCGCGCACGACCTTGCCGCGCGCGAGCCGCTCGACCTTCAAGAGCGGTGCGCCGATATTGCGCTCGCCGAGATCGATATGCTCGCCAAGCTCGCGCCCGACCATCCACGTGACGATCTGCTCGCTGGTCAGGTTCGCCATTGCGTCGACGTGCACGAGGCGTCCGTCGCGCAGCACCGCGACCCGCTCGGCCACCCGCGCCAGCTCCTCGAGCCGGTGCGAGATATAGACGAGCGCGACGCCGCGGGCCTTCAGACGCCCGATCTGCTCGAACAGCAGATCGACTTCGCGCGCGGTCAGCATCGCGGTCGGTTCGTCGAGGATCAGTACGCGGCAGTCGTCGATCAGATTGCGGGCGATTTCGACCATCTGCTGATGGCCGATGCCGAGTTCGCCGACCAGCGTGTCCGGGTCGATCGCATCGAGCCCGACCTGCGCCATCGCCTCGCGCGCGTTCTCGCGCAGCCGGCGCCGGTCGATCCAGCCAAAGCTGAGCGCGCCCGCGCGCGGCAGTCGGTTCAGGAACAGGTTTTCGGCCACCGACAGCGTCGGCAGCAAATTGAGTTCCTGCATCACCATGCGCACGCCGAGCGCTTCGGCCTGGGTGCGGCTCGCCGGCTGATACGGCGCGCCGGCCAGACGCATCGTGCCCGCGCTCGGCTCGACCAGCCCGCCGATGATCTTCGACAGTGTGCTCTTGCCCGCGCCGTTCTCGCCGGTCAGCGCCAATACCTCGCCGGCGCGCAACGACAGCGAGACGTCGGCGAGCACCGGCTCGGCATAGGTCTTGCCAATGCCGCTGACGGACAGTACGACAGGCAACGCGTCGTGGTCGGTTGAATCCATCTTGATCCTGGTTCCGTCGCGCTTGCACGGTTCGTCATGGCCTGGACGAATCCGCGGCTCGCGCCACGTGTCATGCCGGTCCGATGCACACAGTGCTGGCATCGGTAGCGCCGCGCTTCCTCTCACCACGCGGCGGTCGTCATGACGTTTATCTCTGACATTAACGGCGGCGCGGCACGTTTCTTGAGCGTTCATTGAATAAATGCGGCTCAGCGCTTTGCGATACCGTGGCCACTACGAGGTTTTGGCCCTTTTGTGGCATTTCGTGCCGAACTCCGCCGGTGATACCGCAAGCGCGGCCGCGATGCCGGTCGCCGCATAGAGCAAGTTCGCGCGGCGCGCCGACGCCCGGCTCATCTGTCGCACCGGGCGCGGCGCGCGTTTGACCACTTGCCTTACGGCCGCTTACTTCAGCGTGTCTTTGGTCACGAGATCGACCGGTGTTTCGACCACGCCCGACAGCTGCGACTGATTCTTGTGCTCGCTCAACGCCTTCAGCGCTGTATCGATGCCGAACACGGCCTGCTTGGCCGCGTACTGGTCGGCGGTCGCGAGCACGCGGCCGTCCTTCAGCATCGGATGGATCGCGTTGATATTGTCGTAGCCGACCACCAGCACCTTGCCCTGCTTGCCGGCCGCGCGCACGGCCGACACCGAGCCGATCGCCATGTTGTCGTTGCCGGCGAGCAGCGCCTTCAGATTCGGATACTCGTTGAGCATGGCCGATGCGACCGCGTTGCCCTTGTCGATTTCCCATTCGCCTGATTGCACCAAGACGACTTTCGCGCCGACCGCCTGCATCGCGGCCTTGAAGCCCGCGGTGCGCTGCTGCGCGTTGGTGGTGGTCGACACGCCTTCGATGATGCCGACCTCGTCGCCAGACTTCAGGCGCTTGGCCAGGTAGTCGCCGACCTTCTGCGCGCCCTTCGCATTGTCCGGGCCGACGAACGGTACGTTCAGGTCCTTCGACTTCAGCACGTCCTCGTCGAGCCGGTTGTCGATATTGACGACGATGATGCCGGCGTCGACCGCCTTCTTGACGACCGGCACCAGCGCCTTCGAATCGGCCGGCGCGAGCACGATCGCATCGACTTTCGACACGATCATCTGCTCGACGATACGGATCTGGTTCGCGGTGTCGGTTTCGTCCTTGATGCCGTTCGTGATCAGGTCGAACTGGCCGGGGTTGTGCTTCTGATAATCTTTCGCGCCGTTCTCCATGGTCAGGAAGAACTCGTTGGCGAGCGACTTCATCACGAGCGCAACCTTGGGTTTATGAGCCGGCGCGTTCTGCGCATGCGCGGCGGAAAACGGCAATACGGCGGAAGCGGTGACGAGAACTGCGGCGGCAAGAATGCGGCGACGGATCCGATGGCTCATGCGTATCTCCAAGGTTGTCAGGCTCGCGAAGCAAGCCGTATTTTTCTGGTGCGCAAACGTTTGCGACGGCTATTTTTGCGGCAAAACTTCTGGCATGTCAACGATTCGCGGTGTTGCAACGCGTCGGCCGCGTGATGAATGCGGCGATGCGTTGCGCGCGATCGATTCGCGCCGGCATGCGGGATTCACGCGCCGGCGGCCAGCGTATCGCAAGGAAGTCCTCGCCTGGTTCGTGCGTGGCAATGTTGCCGCACGCTGCAAACAATCGACCGGCGGCGCAACGAGCGGGCTGCTTATGCTGGCCCTTTATTGCGCGCGGTGCAAGTGGAAATGGCGAGCAACCGCAACGCAGCCGCCGCGGCTTCAGATGGAGAATCCGATGCGCGGCCGCGTGCACGGGCTATAGCGGCACAGCCGCCGGCGCGCGGACTACAGCCATCCCGCCTTGCGAAAGCGCCGGTACAGCACGAAGTCGATCGCGACCATCACCAGCAGAACGACCGGATATCCGTACTTGAAATGCAGTTCGGGGATCCGCTCGAAGTTCATCCCGTAGATGCCCGCGATCATCGTCGGCACCGCGAACAGCGCGGCGAACGAGCCGAGCCGCTTGGTGATTTCGCTCTCGGCCAGCGAGATCATGCCGAGGTTCACCTGCACCGCGGTCACGACGATTTCGCGGCGGCCCTCGATGGTTCGGACGATCCGTTCGAGGTGATCGTAGACGTCGCGGAAATACGTCTGCATCCCCGCGCAGATGCTCGGAATGCGCCCGCCCGTCAGCTTGCTGACCGCTTCCTGCAAGGGCCCGATATGGTGCTGCAGAATCACGAGCCGGCGCTTCATCATGTACAGGTCCTGCACGATCGCGCGCGACGCAGCCGAATCGTTGCGTTCGAAAATCCGATCTTCGAGTGCTTCGAGTTCGGTGCTCATTGCCTCGATGATCGGGAAATAACGGTCGACCACGTCGTCGGCCAGCGCATACAGCACGAACGCCGAGCCTTCCTTCAACAGATGCGGCTCGCGCTCGCAGCGCGCGCGCACGTTCTGGAAGCCGGCGCGCGTGCCGCGGCGCACCGACAGCACATAGTTGCTGCCGACGAACACGTCGACCTCGCCGATCAGCAGTTCGCCGTTGTCGTCCATTTCGACCGTATGCATCACCACGAACAGCGAATCGCCGTACTCCTCGATCTTCGGCCGCTGATGACCGTATTGCGCATCCTCGATTGCGAGTTCGTGCAGGTTGAACTCGTCTTTCATCACAGCGAGTTCTTCGGGAGTGGGGTCCTTCAGCGCGACCCATACGAAACACTCGGGGCGACAGACGTAGTCGCTGATGCTGTCGATATCGATGTCTGCGAGCTTCTGGCCGTCCTGATAGGCGGCGCAATTGATCATCATGTTCGAATTACCTTGCAAGCAAAACAGACTGGCCCGCGCTTACACACAAGCATTTCGAAAGAATTTCGTAAGTGCCGTACAAGCGAGGCATCCGTCTGCATTAACGGATAAGCGCGCGGACGCATGGGTGGTATCAGCCGCCATGTTAAGGCGCCGCGCGCCGGCTGCGCGTATCGAATTGTTAATTGTGAGTGACGCGTTGGAGCGACGCATGTGAGTAAAACGCGCGAGCACGACGCGAGCGTGACGCGCATGAACGGCACGCGAATCGCGCATGCTATTGCGCGACCCGCTTCAGACCGATGCGGTGATCGTCGTTGAACGTCACCGACGCGCGGTTCGTGTAGCGCGGATCGGCTGTCACCAGGAAGCTCAGCTCGACGACCGGATCGAACTGCGTCGACACGCCGATGCGATGCATGCCCGGCGGCAGATAGAAGACCACATGCTCGCCATTCATCAGGTCGGTCACGCGCTCGCCATCGATATAGACAAGCGCATCGCGAAAACGCACGACCACGTCGCGAGAGCGCTCGCGCCGCACGTCGACCGCGACGAGTCCCGGACCCGCTTGCGTATAGCCCGATCTGACGATGCGCTCGAGCGGCACCGGCTTGAACGGGACCGGCTCGGCCGGCGCGGATGCGCAGCCGGCGAGCGTGAGCAGCGCGAAGGCGGCGAATGCGGCGGTGAAGATGGAGACCAGCCTGGACATCGCGGTGGCGGGCAGCCTGGCAACGAAGATGGCGACCGAGGTGACGGCCAGCCTCATCGCCGATGTAGCGAACGTGAAAACCCGCGTGGCTCGGCCATGGCAGGACAGGCGCATCGGCATGCTGGTTCTCCCGTGTCGTGATGGTGGCCCGGCTCGTGCCTCGTGTCGAGGCGCCGCGCGGGGAGTACGCACCCGGTTGCGCGGCGGCCGTGGCGCGCTCGTTCGTATGACTGTTGTGATGATAGCAACGCGCGCGCGTTGCGCCAGCCAGGTGGTTCAGCGAGGCGCCGCGCTGCTTATTTGCTCGATCATCCGGCCGCTCATCCATCCGATCCCTCTGCCGACGCCACGCCTCTTGCATGGCGCCGCGTTCTTCTTCATGATCGCTGGAAATGCAGGCATGCGGGTGGCTCGCCGCCCTCGTTTGCCGGCATGGTGCCCCTGCCCTGTCCCGTCGACTACCGGATGCGTGCTCAAGGAGATTGCGATGTGGTATTTCACCTGGATTCTCGGCGTGGGCGTGGCCTTGGGCTTTGGCATCATCAACGTGATGTGGCTGGAGACCAACGGCAAGTTCGCACGCGATCCGCAACAGCCCAATCTCTCCGCTAGCTCCGGCTCCGCTGCTGGTTCTACGCCATCCACTCCGCTCGCCGAGGACAAGCGTTCGTGACCCTGCTGGTTTTCTTTTGCGGTCATGCGGGGACCGGCAAAACAACCCTCGCGAAACAGCTGATCGGTCCATTGATGAAAGCAGGCGGCACGCCGTTCTGTCTGCTCGACAAGGACACGCTGTACGGCGGCTACAGCGCCGCGGCGATGGCGATGCTCACCGGTGACGCCAACGACCGCGACAGTCCGCTGTTCCTCGAACATCTGCGCGAGCCCGAATATCGCGGGCTGATCGACACCGCGCGCGACAATCTCGAACTCGGCGTGAGCGCGCTGGTGGTCGGACCGCTGTCGCGCGAAGTGCGTGACAGGAAGCTCTTCGATCATCAGTGGCTCGGCGTGGCACCCGACGTAACGCTGCGCGTCGTGTGGGTTCATACATCGGACGAGACCGCGCGCGAGCGGATCGTCGCTCGGGCAAATCCTAACGACGCATACAAGCTCGCGCACTGGGACGAATACCGGCAGCGCCGCTTCGTGCCGAGCAGCGCGGCTCGCGACGATCTGCTGATGTTCGACAACACCGCGCCGAGCGCTGCGGATTATGACGCGCTGGTGGCGAGGATCGTGGGCTAGCGAGCTGAAGCGCGCTGCGGATCATGTCTTGCGCAAGAAGAAAAAAGCCCCGCAGTGCGAGGCTTTTTTATCGGTAAGTCAGCGGGCCGTTGGGTGCTGCGGCGCGGCTGCGATTCTGCCGGAGACGGGATTCATAGGTGGCCGACTCTACCGCCGCCCCACCACGCAAGCCCTAGCCGCCGCCCGCTTCCTCATTCACTTCAAACCGTCGCCATCGCCTCCAGCGACTGCCCTTCATACAGCTTGCCGAAGCGGTTCGCGAGGAAATCGCCGAGCGACACCTGCTCCTGACGCACGAAGCCCTTCTGCGGCAGCTTGCGCTCGCGGAACAGATCGAGCACCGCGCACATCGCGCCGGCGGTGGTGATCTGGATCGCACTCATCGGCACGCCGCAGACCGTTTTCGCGAAGATCTTGCGGGTGAACACTTCCTGCACCAGTTGACCATCGCGCATGCCGCTCACCGTGATAAACACCAGCACGACATCCTGCGCGGTCGACGGCACCGAACGGCGCATGATCGTCTTCAGCGTATCGCGGTCGCTCGACAGACGCAGGTCTTCGAGCAGGAACTGCATCAGGTTGCGATGGCCCGGATAGCGCACCGACTTGTAGTCGAGCGATTCGACACGGCCCGACAACGTTTCGCACAGAGTGCCCAGACCGCCGGACGTATTGAACGCTTCGTATTCGATGCCGTCGAGCGAGAAATGTTCGAGACCTTCGAGCGGCTGCACCCACTGCGTGCGGCTGTCGCGAATCGCCTCGCACGGCTGGCAATATTCATTGATCAGCCCGTCGACACTCCACGTCAGGTTGTACTTCAGTGCATTGGTCGGGAATTCGGGCAGCGCGCCGACGCGCATCTTCACGTCGCGGATTTCGCTGAAGCGGTTCGCGAGCTCGTGCGCGGCGATGCCGATAAAGCCCGGTGCGAGGCCGCATTGCGGCATGAACGCGTGGTCCGCATCGTCGGCGATCGCGCGGATTGCATGGGTCGCGCGCACGTCCTCGGTCAGATCGAAGTAATGCACGCCCGCGCCCTTCGCGGCCGACGCGACGTTCACGGCGAGGTAGTACGGCAGCGCGTTGATCAGCACGTCGAAGCCCTGGATTGCCGCGCGCAGCAAAGCGGCATCGGCGGAATCGACGCGGCGCGTCGGAATGCCCTGGGCGGCGAGCTTGTCGAGCGCGTGCTGTTCGCGGTCGAACGCGACGACTTCGTAGTCGCCCGTCTCGCGCAGCATATGGGCAATGGTGTGACCGATCAAACCTGCGCCAACGATCGCTACTTTCATGTGCATCTCCTTGTTATCTGTGTGCCTGTGTCGAGCCTGTGAAGCGCGCCGCGCGTGATGTACTTCACGCATGGCGCCCGCGGGCCGAACCCTTGAGCAACAGTTTAGGGAGAAGCAAAAACAGTTCATACGCGCAAAATGCTGCGGTATGACCATCAACTTCGACGTTTTGATGATCGCATCAGTCGATTCGTCGAAAAATCATAAAAATGCTGTAAACGAAGCGGCCTGTCGGTTGGGTCAGGCGTGCTGGCTCACACGGTGCCGCGATCGATCTTGCGCGCGAGGATGATCGACGTCGTCGTCCGCTCGACGCCTTCGAGACCGCCAATCTGATCGAGCAGATCGTTGAGCCGGTCCGGCGAATCGGCGCGCAGCCACGCCACATAGTCGAACTCGCCGCTCACCGCGCACAGCAGTTGCACCTCGGGCATTTTCGCGAGGCGTTTCTGCACGGCCGGCCCGTACTTCGGCGCGATGATGATGCCGACATACGCGACGATGCTCGAATCGAGCACGTCCTGGCCGAGCCGCACGCTGTAGCCGGCGATCACATTGCTGCGTTCGAGCCGCGCGATGCGCGCGATCACCGTGGTGCGCGCAACACCTAGCTGGCGTGCGAGATTGGCGACGCTTTCGCGGGCATTGGCTTGCAGCAGCGCAACGAGGTTGCGGTCGAGGTCGTCGAGCTGATCGAGGCGCGGAGGTCTCATCGAAAGGGGAAGGAAGTTGGCGGGAGGTGTCGCGGATTATCGCGCGACTTGGCAAGCTGCGGCGCTATGTTGCGACAGTTGGTGACAGTTGCGCGACACACGATCGCGGGTCGATCACGCGAAGCGATCAAAGGACGAGATCAAACAAAGCAGGCAGCAACAAGCGGCAGCAAGCGTCGGCAAAGCTCCCCACGCCTTGGACCACGGTGACACCACCGCCCGTTTCCCTTTCGTTTCGGTTGTAAGCGTTTGTCGCACTGGAACCGTATTGTAGGAATATCGTGTTACTAATAGCGGCGACGGGCGTCCGCGGCAACGGTTCGCCGTATGCCGCGATTGCCTATCGGCGCGTGACGGATCATCCGCGCGCGTCCGGTCCCAAACATGAACAGACATCAGGAGTTTCGATGAAAAAAGCACTGGTTATGCTGGCTACCGCCGTTTCGATGGGTAGCGCGTTCGCTCAGACTGCCGCGCCCGCGGCAACGCCGGAGAACGCCGCTTCGGCTCCCGCCGCGAAGGCCGGCTACGAACGCAACGTCGAAGACCGCATCGCCTATCTGCATTCGCAACTGAAGATCACCTCCGCGCAGGAAACGCAGTGGAAGGCCTTCGCCGACGTGATGCGCAGCAACGGCGAAACGATGAGCCAGCTGTTCCAGCAGCGCAAGGCGGCCACCACCGTGAGCGCGCTCGACGACATGAAGCAGTACGCGACGATCGCGCAGGCGCATGCGGACGGCATGAAGAAGCTCGTCGATGCGTTCGATCCGCTATATAACAGTCTGTCGCCGGAGCAGAAGAAGCTCGCCGATACGACGTTCCATCGGGGTGGCCCTGAAGGCGCGCCTCACCACCGCGGCCATCACGGCAAGAGCAAGATGAGCAAGCCGGCGGCCGAGGCAGCTAGCGACGCAGCCGCAAAACAGTAACGCAGGCATGTGCCCGCGAGGTGGATTGCCACGTCGCGGGCGGGTCATCGATGGGGCGCGGGTAGGTAGCAGGTTGGTATCTCTCTCTGTGTTTTCACGCTACCGGTCGCGGCGACCCGTATCTCAAAAACGCCCCGCGACACCAACCCATCTGGCATGATTCGGGTGCGCTGTGACAGCGAAGCGGCTGGTCTGAACTCGAGGCTCGCCGCACGATCTTCGCCGTCGCGATATGTGATGCGTGCTCCTCCAACCACCCTCCCGCTTCATGACCGAACTCAGGAATCTCGATCTGCGTGACGATCCGCACGCACAACGCGTCGTCAAGGACGAAACGGTAAGCGTCGAATTCGCTGCCGCCGAAGGCCAGTTGATGAGCCTCGAAGGCCCGAACCGCTATGCGCGCGGCGACGCGCTGATCACCGGCTCGACCGGCGAGCGCTGGGTCGTATCGCGCGAGCGCTTCGACGCCAAATACGTGCCGGCCGAGGCTGCGATCGCCCACGGTCAACCGGGCGCCTACCGCAACCGCCCGGCCGTCGTGCTGGCGCGCCAGATGAGTGAAGCGTTCTCGCTCGCCCGTTCCGCCCAAGGCGGCGACGTGCTGCGCGGCACGGCCGGAGACTGGGTGATGCAATACGCACCGGGCGATTACGGCGTCGTGCAGGCCGCGCGTTTCGCAAAGGTCTACCGGCTCGCGGACTGACGCGCTTTAAAGGGCACTGCCGGACCGCTTCAAGGCTTCAAGTGCAATTCATGCGCGGTCTATATCCGCTCAAAGCTCGTTCGAGCCCGCTTCAAAGCCCGCCTTAAAGCCGCGCCAGCATGCCTTAGTTCCGCTCCGAAACGGCTCAGGCCACCTGAGCCACACCGCCGATTATGCAAACTCGTCGCCGAGATCGACCGTGACCTCGCGCGGCACCGCCTCGCCGTTCGCATACATCTCCTCGAGCGAGCCGAGGCTCGCTTCGACATACGCGCGCAGCACCGCGAAGCTGCGTCCGCGCAAACGCGCGGGCAATGCGCGATACCGCGCGAGCGCGGCCGGTGCGATCGCGACCGTCATCTCGATGCGACGCGCGGTCGAGCCGAAGCGCATCGCGACCCAGTGAATCGTCAGTTGGGGCGTGCCGTCTTCGGCCGCGCGCTCGGTGAATTGCGTCTGCTCGGGAAACAGATCGCTGATGACGCGCGCGAGTTCTTCGAACTCGGGATGCGCGCAGTCGTATTGGTAAGCTTCCATCAAGGCCGCCGGAAAATGAGGATCCTGAAACGGGGATCCCGAAACGTAGGCGCATTTTAGAGAAAGGCTTGGGGGATAGCGAGGCATGCGAGCCCGACGCGGGCTGTCCACGGCCCGGCAGCAAACTGACCCAAGCCCCTGAGGTCAACCCGCCCCACGCCTCACGCCACCGCCGGCCGCCGGTAAGTCCGTATCAGCCATCCGGCGACGAACACCGCCGCCACCGCATACACCGTATCGACGATCGCAAGCGGCACGAGACGCGCCTGCGACATCGCGGCCGGCACGTCGATCAGTGCATGCACGACGATCGCGAGCGGCAGGATCGCGCGCGAGCCGGCCCGCACGCCACGCCACATCAGCACCGACAGACCGATCTGGAAGACCAGCGCAATCACCCGTTCGAGCGCGAAGATGCCGGCAAGCTGCGGCGTCAGACTCGCGAGAATCAGATGCACGCGCATCACCGCTTCGCCCGGCAGATTGCCGAGGTAATCGTTGAGGCGACCGCGGTTTTCGAGGATCGCGAACACGATCCACTGCGCCTGCACGAGCACGCCGACCATCCACGCTTCCGCGCCGCCATGGCCGAGTCCGTAGCTAAGTGCGGCGCCATCGTCCGCGCGTAACGCGGCCGTGCGCGACGACGAGGAAGACGGCGATGGCGCCGCGCCCGCGTCGAGATTCACGCTCGGGTTCCCCCCGGCATCGGCGTTCGAATCGACGCTCGTAGTCCCCGCACGCCGATTTGCCGCCGGTCGCGCCATCGCCCGCTTTATGAGCAGCCGCATTCCGACAAACCGCCCCACTTCCTCGCAGACGCCCGCGGCCAGCGCGCCATAGACGACGAACGCGATCGGATTCGACAGGAACGCCGCCGTCGTCGCGTTGCCGCGCAACAGATAGTCATGCAGCGCGCGCTCGATCACCATCGCAAACAGCGCGAACACCGCGACGCCGGCGACCGCGTCGCGCGGCCTGAGCGCGAGCGGCTGCCGTAGCTGGCGATAGATCAGGAACGGCAAAGCGGCGATGACGAGCGTGGCGAGCACAAGGCTCGCAAGCGTAAGCGGTGCGACGAGCATGAGTTTCCTTGCCGGCTTTCCGGCGATCACCGGCGCGCAACCGCTGCGCGCCGCAGCCCCGAATGATCGCAGATTGACCGGCGATCAGCGCGAAGTCGATGCGCGCACGATCAGTTCGCCCGTCAGCAGGCAATCGCGCGCGTTCGTCTTTGCGCCTTCAATGCGCTCGTGCAGGAATTCGACCGCGCGATAGCCGATCTCGTAAGTCGGCTGGCGGATCGTCGTGATGCCGGCGAGTTCGGCCCAGTCGGGGTCGTCGATGGAAAGCAGCGCGACGCGCGTTTGCCAGTGCGCGCCGTAACGCGCTTTCAGATGTAGCGCGAGGCAGAGCGCGACCGGCGCGTTGGCCGCGAATAGCGCAACACGGGCCGTAGTGCCGGCGCCGGTGCCAAGCGCGACCGCGTTGCCGCTGCCGTCAAGCTCGTCGCGCGCGCCGCCGCTCACTGCATCGAGCGCGCGATCCAGCTCCGCGAGGCTGCGCTCGACGTCGGCCGCATCCGCGAGATTCAGCACCAGCGTATGGCCGCGCGTGTGGCCTCCGCTACCGTCATGCGCATGCATCGCACGATCGAAGGCCTGCACGCGCAGTTGCCGCGAGCTGACCTGTTCGAACGGCTGCACGACGAACCAGATATGTTCGAAGCCCTGCTCGATCAGATGATGTGTACCGAGTTCAGCGGCCGCGCCGTTGTCGAGACCGACCATATCGGCGACGAGCCCTTCCACCTGCCGGTCGACGAGCACGGCTGGAATCCCGCCTCCGCCGACCGGCCGCAGCGTTTCCTCGCGCACGCCGAGCGCGTTGACGATCACGCCTTCCACACGATACGTGGTCAGCAGTTGCAGAAAGCGTCGCTCCATTTCGACTTCGTTCGCCGCGTGGCAGATCAGCGGCATCAGGCCGAGCGCATGGCATGCGGCCTCGACGCCTTGCAGCACTTCGACCGAATACGGATTGGTGAGGTCGGCGACCAGCATGCCGATCAGGCGGTTGCGGCCGCGCTTCAGGCCACGCGCCATCTGGTTGGGCTGATAGTCGAGCCGCGCGATCGCGGCTTCGATGCGCGCACGCAGTTCGGGCGACAGCACGCTGATCTCGCCGTTCAGATAGCGCGAGATGCTGGTCTTGCCGGTGCCGGCTTCGCGCGCGACATCGGTGATCGTCGCGCGGCGCGGCGTGCCGGCTGGGCGAGACGACGTCGTGCCGATCGGCTCGTCGTTCATGTCCGCGCCTCCGGCAGTGCCCGCCGCGATGCCACGTTCGGCATCACTTTTTCAGCACGTCACGATTGACGATGTTCGTCGTCAACGTGCCGTCGAGCGCGGCGACCAGATTCTCCGCCGCGTTGCGCGCCATCGCATGACGCGTCTCGTGCGTGCCCGAGCCGATATGCGGCAGCGCGACCACGTTCGGCAGCTTCAGCAGCGGCGAGTCGGCCGGCAGCGGTTCGGTGTCGAACACATCGAGGCCCGCGCCGTGAATCGTGCCGCTTTGCAGTGCGTCGATCAGCGCCGCTTCGTCGACGGTCGCGCCGCGCGATGCGTTGATCAGGATCGCGCTTTTCTTCATCGCGCGCAGCTCGGCCGCGCCGATCATATGGCGGGTCTGCGGCGTCAGCGGCACCTGCAGACAGACGAAATCCGCGCTCGCGAGCAGCTCGGCCAACTCGACGCGCCGCGCGCCATAGGCCTGTTCGGCGTGCGGATTCGGATGACGGTTCGTGTACAGCACCTTCATGTTGAAACCGAGCGCCGCGCGCCGCGCAACCGCGCCGCCGATCCGCCCGAGGCCGACGATGCCGAGCGTCTTGCCCTGCACGTCGAGCCCGAACTGCGCGGGCCCGATGCTCGCGCGCCACTGCCCCGCCTTGACCCATTCGGCCAGTTCGACGACGCGGCGCGCGGACGCGAGGATCAGCGAGAACACGGTGTCGGCGGTCGATTCGGTCAGCACGTCCGGCGTGTGCGCGAGCACGATGCCGCGGCGCGTGAGGTCGTCGACGTCGAACTGGTCGTAGCCGACCGAGATCGTCGACAACGCCTTCAGCCGGCTCGCGCCTTCGAGCATCGCCGGCGTGATCGTCACGCTCGCGCCGATACCGCCGTCGGCGTCGCGCAGCGCGGCGACCAGCGCGTCGTGCCGCGCGGCATCGACCTGCACGACCTCGGCATGCTGTTGCAGATACGAGAGCACATCCTCGGGCAGCGCCTTCCAGGCGACGATCTTCTTCATCAGCTTATTTTCCTTGCGACGGGGTGGCGAGCGTGGCCGAGCCTTTCGACCGGGTGTCGGCGGTGGCCGGCTTGACGGCCAGCGTCAGGATCACCGCGGCGACCAGCGCCACGCTCATGAATGCATACGATGCCGCAGGCGAGCCGGTCGCGCCGTTCAGATAGCCGACCACATAGGAGCCGACGAACGAACCGAGCGCGCCCATGCTGTTGATCAATGCCATCGCACCGCCCGCGACGTTCTTCGGCAGCAGCTCCGGCACGATCGCGAAGAACGGGCCGTACGGCGCGTACATCGCGGCGCCCGCGATTACGAGCAGCGCATACGAGGACCAGAAGTGCGACGAGCCGATGGCATACGACGCGGCGAATGCGATCGCGCCGATCAGCAGGAACGGCCACACGAACACCTTGCGGCGGTTGAGTTTATCCGATGCCCACGAAGCTGCAAGCATCGCGATCGTCGCGGCCAGATAAGGCAGCGCCGACAGCCAGCCGGTCTCGACCATGCCGAGCGACGAACCATTCTTCAGGATCGACGGCAGCCACAGCACGAAACCGTACACGCCGATGCTCCAGCAGAAATACTGCGCGCTCAGCTTGATCACGGCCGGCGTGCGGAACGCCTCGCCGTAATTGCGCACCGGTTTGATCGCGGCCTGCTCGGCGCGCAGCGTCTGCGCGAGCGCGTCCTTTTCCTGTTGCGTGAGCCACGACACCTGCTCGGGCTTGTCCTTGACGAGGAACCACCAGCAGATCGCCCAGATGATCGCGGGCGCGCCCTCGGCGATGAACATCTCGCGCCAGCCGAACGAATGCACCAGATAGCCGGACACGACCGACATCCACAGCACGGTGACCGGATTGCCGAGAATCAGGAACGTGTTGGCGCGCGAACGCTCGCTCTTCGTGAACCAGTTGCTGATGAAGATCAGCATCGCCGGCATCACCGCGGCTTCGACGACGCCGAGCGCGAAGCGGATCGCCATCAGCGACGGAATATTGCTGACCATGCCGGTAAGCGCCGCGCAGCCGCCCCACAGGATCAGACTCCAGAACACCAGCTTCTTGACGCTGCGGCGCTCGGCATAGATCGCGCCGGGAATCTGGAAGAAGAAATAGCCGAGGAAGAACAGCGCACCGATCAGCGACGCGAGCCCTTTGCTGATGCCGAGGTCCTCGTTGATGCCGGCCGCCGACGCGAAGCCGAAGTTCGCGCGGTCCAGATACGCGAGGCTGTAGGTGATGAACACGATCGGCATGATCGTCCACCAGCGGCCAATCGCAAGCGATGAAGTCATGGGTGTCTCCTTTAACGGCGTCCCGAAACAATGATGAAAAAGGGTGGGCGCGTGGGGCGCGCTCGTGTTGTTGTCGATGTTGTTGTCGATGCGGATTGTGATGCGCTGCTGTCGTGCTGTTGTGGTGGTGCTGTCATGCTTGCGATGCGTTCGTTGCCATATTCATCACTACGCTCGTCACCACGTTCATCGCCGCGCCCCTGCCGCACGCCATCCAGCTTCGGCTTCCACTCCAGCTCCTCTCGCATCGCGCTCATGCCGCACTCGCGAGACCCGACACAGCGGCCCGTTCAAGCGCATCGAGTTCGGCGCGCCGCGGTAGTCCTTCCGAATCGCCGATTACCTGGATCGCGAGCGCGCCGATCCGGTTGCCGCGCGCGACCGCCTGCGCGAGCGTGCGGCCTTCGAGCAGCGCGCTGATCACGCCGACCGCGAAGCCATCGCCCGCACCGACCGTATCGACGACGTTGTCGACCGGCTGCCCGGCGATCACGGCGGCATCGGTCGCGGTGCGGTAGTACGCGCCCTGCGCGCCGAGCTTGACGATCACGCCGCGCGCGCCGCGCTCCAGGTAAAACTTCGCGATGTCCTCCGGCTGCGTGTAGCCGGTCAGGATCTCGCCTTCGCCGATGCCGGGCAGCACCCAGTCAGCGAGCGCGGCAAGCGTGTTCAGCCCTTCGACCATCGCCTCACGCGACGGCCACAGCGTCGGACGCAGATTCGGATCGAACGAAATCGTCTTGCCGGCGGCACGCATTTCGCGCGCCAGATGGAACGCCAGTTCGCGTGAACTCGCCGAGATCGCTGGCGCGACGCCAGTCAGGTGCAGATGACGCGCGGACAACACGTAATCGGCGACGTAATCGTCGAGCGACAGATGGCTCGCCGCCGAGCCCTTGCGGAAATATTCGACCGCCGGATCGCTGCCGTCGTCGTTTTTCGATTTCAGCTGGAAGCCGGTCGGATAGCGCACGTCGGTGCTGACGCAACTCTGGTCGATGCCCTCTTTCGTCAGCGTGTCGCGCACGTACTGACCGAACGAATCGTCGCCGACGCGGCTCATCCAGCCCACCCTGAAGCCGAGCCGGGACAAACCAATCGCGACGTTCAGATCGGCCCCGGCGATGCGCTTCGTGAAGTGCCCGACGCCCGCGAGCGGACCGGTTTCGGCGGCGACGAACATCGCCATCGCTTCGCCGTAGGTGATGACATCGAGGGCTGCGTGCGGGTGGGTCATGCGGGGCTCCTGGGTGGTGCTTGGTGTAGTGCTTTGCGTGGTGCCTGGGGTCGTACTTGTAGTGCGCGGACTTTCGGGTGCTACGGGTTTCATGATTCGCGCGGCCGGTGTTGCATCACGATTGGCATCGGGTTCGCGGCTGTCGCCGGCGCGTCAAACAGGCGCGCGACGCGCGGCTCACCATCGCCTAAATCCGCGCAAGCCAATCGACGTAATGCGCGGCATCCGCATCGATCCGGCTGGTGTCGAACGGAAACTCGATACCGCGCGGCACCTTGCGTGGCAGACGCTCCAACAGCGCGCGAAACTGCGCGTCATCACCGGCCGGCGCGACGGCAAAGCGCCGCGCGCCCTCGCCCGCGACCGTCTTGCAATGGATGTACTCGACGTGCGGCGCAAGCTGCGCGGCCACCTCGAGCGGCGCGACGTCGAGCCATGCCCAATTGCCGGTGTCGAAGGTCATCCCAAGTACATCGGCATGGCCCTCGCGCGCGAGCGCTTCGAACAACCCGACGAATTGCACAGGCGAGCCGCCCTCGGCCAGTTGGCCGTTTTCGACCAGCAAACGCGGACGCGTGCCGTCCAGCCCTTTGGCGACTTGCGCAGCAATCTCCGCACCTTCGGCCGCGCCCTTGAAAGCACCCAGTTGCAGCTTGACGAAGCGCGCGCCGAGCGCGTTTGCTTCGTCGAGCGCGAGTCGCAGTGCGTCGCGATCGAGCCGGCCTTGCGCGGTGTACAACGTGGCGGGCGTCGAGAACACCGACCACAGGCCGAGGTCGGCCAGCGCCGCGCCAAGCGAACGCAGTTGCGACAAACCGGCGTCCGTGTCGCTCGCGAACAGTTCGCGGCGCACTTCGAAACCCGCCGCGCCGGCCCGTTTCGCCACCTGCGCCCACTTCAGATGACCGTCCGTGCGTACCGCGTCCATGCCGAACGCGCTCGCGACGATCACGATCTCCACTGCATCAACCATGTCAAATCCAGTCATTCTTGCTACGAAAACAACGTTTGGAACCGGTTCCAAACGTATTTCGAAAAAAAGCGCCGAGGCGCTTCCGATGCGCGAATAGTGCGCGGGAGCGCGCTCGCCCGCCATAGAGGAAATCCCCAGGCGCGGTGGGCACGCGGCAAAGCCACGCCGCGAGCCCACGCATGGCTCATCCGCCCGCGTTCGTTTCCTGCTGCGCGAGGCACAGCGCGACAAACCGCTCAACCACCCGCGACGGCGCGCTCGCATGCGGCACGAGGATCGACAGCCGGCGCGTCAGCGGCTCCGGGCTCAACGACAGCAGGCAGAGCGCGCCGTTCTCGTGGCGCATCGACATCGCCGATACGAAGCCGACACCCATGCCGGCGCGCACCGCCTCCTTGACCCCTTCGACACCGGCAATCTCCAACGCCACGCGCATCGGCACGCCGGCGCGCGCGAACGCGCGCTCGACGGTCTGCCGCACGCCCGAGCCCGCCTCGCGCAGCACCAGCGGCCAGGCGCCGAACGCCGTGAGGCCGATCCGCCCGTCGGTTGCCTGCTGCGCGAGCGGATGCGCGCTCGGCATGATCGCGACGATTTCGTCCTCGCGCCACGCATGCACCGCGGTGTCGGGCAGCAGATCGTCGCCGGGCGGGCCCTCGACCATCGCGATATCGACCGAACCGAGCGCGCTGACGATCTCGGTCGTGTTGCCGTCGGCGGCCTGCACGGTCACGTCCGGATAGCGGCGGTGGAATTCGGCGATCAGATAAGGCAGCAGATAGCTCGCCGGCGTCGTGCTCGCGCCGATTCGCAGCGTGCCCTGCTCGAGCCCGCGCAACGCATCGCGATACGCATGCGCCTGCCGCCAGGTATCGCGCAACCGCGACGCATAGCTCGCCAGTTGCTCACCGGCGGGCGTCAGACGCACGCCACGGCCGTCGCGCTGATACAGCGGCTCGCCGAATTCATCCTGCAATTGCCGCAACTGGCCGGACACCGCCGGCTGCGACAGATGCAGCGCGACCGCCGCCCGGCTGATGTTGCGATGCTCGGCGACGGCGGCGAACGTTATAAGTTGATCCGGGGTCATCTCGAAGAAATATCCACTGGTCCGATATTTCACATTCTAAATCACGATTTTTCATATCGATATATCTAATTTAGGATTAGCCCTATTGAAATCAATCACGCCAGTCAAACCGATAGGCAACGATCATGTCGACACCCACCGCTCCGCTCAGCGCCACACCCGTCGCCGCGTCGCCGGCGCTTTCCACTCGCGGCCAGCTCAACGGCGTGCTGTTCGTCGCGCTGTTCGCCGCCGCCGTCACGCGGATCGCCGCGATTCCCGCGATCGCGGGGCTCGGCCTGAGCCCGCTGATCGTCGGCATCGTCGCCGGGGCGATCTACGGCAACGCGCTGCGCGACGGCATGCCGGCCAGCTGGGCGGCCGGCGTCAACTTCTCGGCGCGCAAGCTGCTGCGCATCGCGGTCGCCTTCTTCGGCCTGCGCGTGAGCCTGCAGGAAATCGCCCAGGTCGGCCTGCCCGGCCTCACGCAATCGGTGCTGATCGTCGTCAGCACGCTCGTGATCGGCACATGGGCCGGCATGAAAATCATGAAGCTCGATCGCGACACCGCGTTGCTGACGGCGGCCGGCAGCGCGATCTGCGGCGCCGCGGCCGTGCTCGCATTCGAATCGACGCTGCAATCGAAGCCGCACAAGAGCGCGATGGCGGTCGGCAGCGTCGTGCTGTTCGGTACGCTGTCGATGTTCCTCTATCCGGTTCTGTTCAAGGCGGGCTGGCTGCATCTCGATACGGTCGGCGCGGGCCTGTTCTTCGGCGGCACGATCCACGAGGTCGCGCAGGTGGTCGGCGCGGCGAGCAACGTGAGCCCGGAAGCGACGCATATAGCGACGATCGTCAAGATGACCCGCGTGATGTTGCTGGTGCCGGTGCTGCTGGTGGTCGGCCTGTGGGTGAACCGCGCGGCACGCGGTGCGAAGGAAGGCAGCGCGGACGGCAGCGATAGCGCCGCCGGCAACGCTCCCCGCAAGCTCGCGATTCCCTGGTTCGCGCTCGGCTTTCTCGCCTGCGTCGTGATCAACTCGCTGCACGTACTGCCGCAGAGCGCGACGTCGACGCTGAACCTGCTCGACACGTTCGCGCTGACGATGGCGATGACCGCGCTCGGCATTGAAACCCGGATCTCGCAGATTCGCGAAGCCGGCCCGCGAGCACTGACAACCGGTCTGATCCTGTACGTGTGGCTGATTGCCGGTGGACTCGGCATCACATGGGCCGTCCAGTACCTGTTCCGGTAGGCCGCTCGGGCTTACCCCTTCTTCACCGACACCCCGCCGCGCGCGGGGTTTTGCGCATTCTGGCACCCCATCCGGGCCGATCACACGGCATACTCGTTGCTGCGAACTTTGCTCCCGCAACCCGCCCACGCGTCGCGCGAATGATCACGCTGATGGCTGCTCTCACGCGGCGCGCCTGGGCGACCGGAATGAGGATCGATCGATGAGCTTGGAACTGTATTACTGGGACGGCCTGCAAGGCCGCGGCGAATTCGTGCGGCTTGCTCTAGAGGAAGCCCGCGTCGACTATGTGGAGGTCGCGCGCGGCAAGCCGTCGAAGGGTCTCGGCAGCGGCGCGATGATGACCGTGATGGACAGCGCCGACGAACCCTACCCGCCGTTCGCGCCGCCGTTTCTGA
This sequence comes from Paraburkholderia sp. ZP32-5, assembly GCF_021390495.1. Taxonomy (NCBI): domain Bacteria; kingdom Pseudomonadati; phylum Pseudomonadota; class Betaproteobacteria; order Burkholderiales; family Burkholderiaceae; genus Paraburkholderia; species Paraburkholderia sp. ZP32-5. The sequence goes on from NZ_JAJEJP010000001.1 coordinate 2,329,078, forward strand.
AAGACGGCGATCTGGTGATCTCGCAGACCGCCAACATCCTGTTCTATCTCGGCCCGCGGCTGAATCTCGCGCCCGCGGTCGAGAGCCTGCGCTATGTCGCGAACGGCCTGCAATTGACGATCGCCGATGTCGTCACCGAAGCGCACGACACTCACCATCCGCTCTCGAGCGGCCTTTACTACGAGGATCAGAAAGACGCCGCGAAAGTGCGCGCGCACGATTTCATCGATCAGCGGATCCCGAAGTTCATGTCGTACTTCGAGCGCGTGCTGAAACAGAATCCGGCCGGCGACAGCTTTCTCGTCGGCGACACGCTGACTTACGTCGACCTGTCGATGTTCCAGCTGATCGACGGGCTGCTGTATGCGTTTCCACGCGCGTTGAAGCGCTTCGGCGAGCACTATCCGCGGCTCGCCGCGCTGCACGACATGGTGATCGCAAGACCGAACATCGCCGCGTATCTGGATTCGAACCGGCGCATCGCTCATAACGAGGCCTGCATCTTCCGGCACTATCCGGAACTCGACAAGGCGGCGACTTGACCCACGCCGCCAAGCCACGCTCGCGCATCGCAGCGCGCCCGCCATTCGAGGCGGGCGCGCTGTCGTTGCGGCGCGCGTTTTTCAACTTTCTTTCAAGCCCCGTACCGTCGACGTGCTTTCATTCCTGCTGAAGCTGCGCACCCGCGCCCAACGCATTTTCCGGCTGTCCGAAGCTCATACGATGCTGATCTGGTCGGTCGTCGTCGGCATCGCCGGCGCGTTCGCGACCATCGTGTTTCGCCGCGGCATCGAAGTGCTGCAATTCGTGATGACCGGCCGCGGCGGCAGCTTCGTCGAAATCGCGCGCAGCCTGCCGTGGACCACGCGTATCTGGCTGCCGGCCGCCGGCGGTCTGGTCGCCGGGCTGTTTCTGCTGATCGCGCGGCGTCACGCCGACAAACACGCGCACACCGACTACATGGAAGCGGTCGCGATCGGCGACGGCGTCGTGCCGGTGCGGCTGAGCCTGTGGCGCAGCGTGTCGTCGCTGTTCACGATCGCGAGCGGCGGCTCGATCGGCCGTGAAGGTCCGATGGTGCAGCTCGCGGCACTCGCGTCGTCGCTGATCGGCCGCTGGGTTCACTTCGATCCGCCGCGGCTGCGCCTGCTGGTGGCATGCGGCGCGGCGGCCGGTATCACCTCCGCGTATAGCGCGCCGATCGCGGGCGCGTTCTTCGTCACCGAGATCGTGCTGGGCTCAATCGCGATGGAAAGCTTCGGGCCGGTGCTGGTCTCGGCGGTCGTCGCCAACATCACAATGCGCGAATTCGCCGGCTACAAGCCGCCATACGAGATGCCAGTGTTCCCGACCGTGACCGGCGTCGAAGTGTTGCTGTTCGTCGCGCTCGGCGCGCTGTGCGGCGCGGCCGCGCCGCAGTTCCTGCGGCTGCTCGATGCGTCGAAGGCGAGCTTTCGCAAGCTGCCGATCCCTCTGCCGTTGCGGCTCGCGCTCGGCGGCCTGATCGTCGGCATCATCTCGGTCGGCGAACCCGAGGTGTGGGGCAACGGCTACAGCGTCGTGAACTCGATCCTGCATTCGCCGTGGACGTGGTCCGCGCTCGTGCTGGTGCTGGTGTGCAAGCTCGCGGCGACCGCCGCGACGGCCGGCTCCGGCGCGGTCGGCGGGGTCTTCACGCCGACGCTGTTCGTCGGCGCGGCGGTCGGCGCGCTGTTTGGCCAGGGGATGAACGAACTGTGGCCGCATGCGACGTCCGCGTCGTACGCGTATGCGATGGTCGGCATGGGCGCGTTCCTCGCGGGCGCGACTCAGGCACCGCTGATGGCGATCCTGATGATCTTCGAGATGACCTTGAGCTATCAGGTCGTGCTGCCGCTGATGGTGTCGTGCGTGGTCGCGTATTTCATCGCACGCGCGATCGGCAAGACCTCGATGTATGAGATCACGCTGCGCCGCAACCGCGAGGAACAGGAGCGCTCGCGGCTGCGCGCGACGCAGATGCGCGAGCTGATCCGCCCCGCGCAAACGGTCGTGCCGCCGAACGCGACCGTGCAGGATATGACGCGGGTGTTCCTCGAATATCCGGTCAAGTATCTATACGTGGCGAACGATTCCGGCGCGTTTCTCGGCGTGGTCGCGCTGAAGGACATCACCTCCGATCTGCTCGACAATCGCGACACGGCGGCGAAAACCGCCGCCGACTATCTGCAGCCGCATTTCGACGTGCTGACGCCGGACATGTCGCTCGGCGCCGCGCTGCAGCACTTCATGGCGTTTCAGGGCGAACGTCTGCCGGTGATCGAAAGCACCGCGCATCCGAAGCTCGCCGGCGTGGTCTACAAGACCTCGCTGCTCGATGCGTACTTCCGCATGAATCCGTCGCGCTGAGGTCCGGCGCACGCCGCGGCTCGTGCTCAGTGCGGCACGCCGCTGCGCGATGCAAAACGCTACGGATTTTCTACAATGGTCAGACCGCCGCCGACATCGTCGGCGCGCGCGTGACGCAAGCGCGGGCGTAGCGAAAGCGCCCCGTGCGATCGGAGCGAACATGAGCGAACCGTCCCCCGAGGCCGTGCGCCGTGACGAGGCAGGCTGGATCTTCGTGCATATCGAAGGCGAGCCCTACGATCGCGGTGAGCAGCACGGCCAGTTGCTCGCCGCCGAAATCAGAAACGCGATCCGCACCGCCCGCTACCTCGCGAAATGGGATACCGGCGAGGACTTCGACACCTTCGTCGAAGCCGCGACGAATCAGTTCGCGAGCAAGCTCGACAGCGAATTCGCCGATGAAATCCAGGGCATCGCCGATGGCGCGCAGTTGCCGTTCGCCGAAGTGCTCGCGTGGAATGGCTATATGGATCTGCTGCAAAGCTGGTGGCCGGCGCATGCCGCGCAGCAGCAACCGCAACTCGGCGCGAGACCGTGGCGCGGGCGGCGCGGCCATCATTGCAGCGCGTTCATCGCGACCGGCAACGCGACGCGCGACGGCCGCATCGTGATGGCGCACAACTCGTGGGACCGCTATGCGGCGGGCGACGCGTTCAACGTCGTGTTCGACATCGTGCCGGACCGCGGCAACCGCATCCTGATGCAAGGCCTGCCGGGCTGCATTTCGAGCCTCACCGATTTCTGGATCACGGCGGCCGGCCTGATGGTCACCGAAACGACGATCTCGAATTTTGCCGGCTACAACGCGGCGGGCGCGCCCGAGTTCTATCGCTCGCGGCGCGCATCGCAGTACGCGAACAGCATTGGCGAATGGTGCGAGATGTTTTCGCTCGCGAACAACGGCGGTTATGCCAACAGCTGGCTGCTCGGCGACACCAAGACCGGCGAGATCGCGCGCTATGAACTGGGGCTGCACTACTCCGGCTTCGAGACCACGAAGAACGGCTTTTACAGCGGCTATAACACCGCAACAGATCTGAAGATTCGCAACCAGGAATGCATCGGCGAAGGCGAGGACTACACGGACGTGCGCAAGAACGGCGCGCGACGCCTGCGTTTCATGCAGCTCGAGGAAATGCATCGCGGCAGCATCGATGCGGAACTCGCGAAGGCGATGATCGCCGATCACCACGACGTCTATCTCGATCGCAACGACAATCCGTGTTCACGCACGATCTGCGGGCATCTCGAACTCGACGACGCACGTTTCGGCGGCACCGATCACGGGCCGTTCAACCCGTGGGGCGCGAACGACGGCAAGGTGGCCGACAGCGAAATGGCGCGCGCGATGGCGTTCACCGCGCGCTGGGGTCATCCGTGCGGGCGGCCGTTCGACGCGCAGGCGTTCATGAAGCGGCATCCGCAGTGGAACTGGCTGAACGGCTATATGCGCGACCGGCCATCGTGGCCATGGACGCGCTTCGACGCGCTCAGATAGCGGCGCTACCCCGGCGTGCCGCATTCGTGCCATTATCTGAAATCTACAATACGGTTTTGTCGCAAACGCGCGGGCCTTGCAGCATTTGCCATCTAACATGGTAGATGAGCCTGGGCCGCGCAGCGCCGCACCGCCTGTGGCTTGCGCTTTCCTTTCGACGCGGGGACGGCACAGGGCTTGCTCAACTGTCAGCGCCGCATGAGCTTAGGAGGTCGGGCGATGAAAACCTCGACACTGTTAATCATGGTGACGCTGTCCGCTTCGTGCTTTGCCGCGCCGATTCGCACCGCGCCGGACAGCACGGATTCCAGCACGCTAGCCCAACGCGCGAATGCCGCGCCGGTCGCGCCGCCGGCCCCGGGCGTATCAGCCACCGACGACACCCGTCCGCAGCAATGGGAGCACATTGCGCTGCCGAAGTCGCGTCATCTGGAGCGCAGCCTGACTGGCCAGCACGAGCATCTGACGACTTGATGCCGTGCTGACGATGGGTGCCGCGATGGGTGCTGGAATGTGACGGAGTAAGGCCGCGATGTAGGGCTGCGATTCGCGGCCGGTTTCAGGCTGGCCGGCTTCCGGGTGATCGCACGCGAGGCGGTACCCTTTTCGTTCCTTCTGGCTCTTTTCGTTCCCGCAGCGGCAATAACAACAGCAAGCCACAGGAGCATGCGCATGACAGCCTCGGCCATCCCCGGTGAACCGATTGATCTGCAGATCGCCGATGTTCTCCGCGAAGTCCGGTTTCCAACCAACAAGGACGGCCTCGTCGACGCCGCGCGCGAAGCCGGCGCGAGCAATGAGGTGCTGGGGATGCTCGACGGGATGCCGGAACAGGACTACGTCGATATCGCGTCGGTCACCCGGCTGATCAGCGGCAATTATGGTCCCGGGCTCGGGATCTAGGCCCGAGCGTCTACCCACCCTCGGAACCGCCTCTGAATTGCGTCAGAATTGCGACGGCGCAGCAACCCGCGTACGCGGTTCGCGCTGCATACGGCGCGTCGTCCTGCGCGCTTCAAGCACATCCTCATCAGCCATTGCAGTTGCAGCGACCGGATCCGGCTCGGCCGTGCGCGCGACCGCATGCGTCGACGCGATACGGCGTGAATCGCGCGCCGGCTCGCTGCCTGGCTGGAAATGTTCGACCAGGTGGTCAATGAAAGTGCGCACCTTCGCCGGCAGATGCAGCCGGCTCGGATACGCAATGGTGATTTCGATCGGCGGCAGACGGTAGTCGTCGAGCAGACGCACGAGCCGTCCCGAAGCCAGATCGCGGTCGACCAGATAGCTCGGCAGAATCGCGACGCCCATGCCCAGCAATGCAAACTGCCGCAGCATCTCGGTATTGTTCGCCGCAATCGCATTGACCGGCCGTACCCGCACCTCGCCATCCGGCCCAACGAACACGCGCTCCTCGCCACCCTGTTCGGACGGCCGACTCAGGCTCGGATGCTTGAGAAGATCTTCGGGGCGCGTCGGCGTGCCGTGCTGCGCCAGATAAGCGGGTGTCGCGCAGACCATCATGTAGCCGGTCGTCAGCCGCCGCGTGACGATGCTCGCGCTGCGCATATGCCGTGCGACGAGGATGCCGACGTCGAAGCCCTCCTCGACCAGATCGACCTGGCGATCGGCCAGCGTGACATCCGGCAAGACCTCCGGGTAACGCGCCGCATACGACTGCACCACGGGCGCGAGGCTATGCAGCCCGAACACGACCGGCGCGACGATACGCAGCGTGCCGACCGGCTCGTGATTGCGCGCGACCACCATCTGCTCGACGCCTTCGAGATCGGCGAGGATATGGCGCACACGCTCTAAATAGGTCGAGCCGGATTCGGTCAGCGAAAGACGGCGCGTGGTGCGATTGAGCAGCCGCGTGCCGAGGCGCGCTTCCAGATCCGCCACATGGCGCGTGACCACCGCGGTGGACAGATCCAGCGCACCCGCGGCACCGACGAAACTGCCGAGGTCCGCCACCTTGACGAACACGCGCATCGACTGCAGTTGATTCATGGGACGACTCCTGCGTCGGTAAAGCCGGGCCGGCGCAACCTTGCCGCCTGTCGACCCGTGCTGCAACGACGCGCGCGGGTTTGCCCAACGAAGCCGATTGTATCGACGCGACATGTCCCAATACTGACCTGCAAATGACATTCCGGTCAGGTTTGACGCGGTGTGTCTGACGCACCACTATTTCGACGTCTATTGTGGGTATTAGCTAGGTATAAACCCTAGGAAACTGGTAACATAGCGGCCAAAGGAAATCACCGCTATGACACATCGTTTTCAAATTCTGGAAAAAGTCGCCTTCTCGCTGGTTTGCTGGTCCGCCGCGGCCAGTTCGGCTTACATCGGTTACGAACGCTGCCCCGACATCAAGGTCGCGCTGCACGCCGGAGAGAAAATCCTGAGCGATGGCGGCCAATACGCATTCGCCTGCACGGCACCCGCTGTCGATGTTTGCGCGCAATTGCCGACCGACTGATTCTTATATTTCTCGTCGTCTATGATTCACCTCGCGCGGTCCCGAAGGATCGCGCGTTTGCGCATTCGCGCACGCGCGGCGCCTGACGCTCACGCATTGCGCCCAAACACCACGCGCGCGAAAAATCCCGCCAGCACCGTCTCCGCCATTTCAGTCGGCACATTCTGCGGATCGACCGTGTAGAAAAACTGCACGCCGTCGCACAACCCCATCAGACCGATCGCCAGTTGCTCGGCCGGCATCGGCATCGGCGTGCCGACCCGCTCCGAAAATTCCCGTACATACGCGCTCAGCTGCTCGACCTTCTCGTGCATGAAGGCGTTGAAACGCAGCCGGAAGCGACCGTCGCGCACCGCGAGCAGCCTCGCCTCGATCCACAGCAGGAAGCACCTGTTCTCGCGATGAATCGTGCTGTAGTAGTGGAGCACGCGCGCTTCCATCTCCTCACGTGACGCCGCGCTCTCGAAGATAGCGTGCAGGCCCGCCTGCATCGTTTCGTGATCGCGACGCAGCAGCTCCAGAAACAGTTCGCTCTTGCTACGGAAGTTCGAATAGAACGCGCCGCGCGTATAGCCGGCGGCCTCGGCGATATCCTCGACGCTCGTCGCGACGAAACCTTTCTTGATGAAAGTCGTCTGTGCAGCATCGAGCAGACGCTCGCGCGTCTGATCCTTACTTTGCTCTCTGGTCAATCTTTGCCGTTTCATGGGCGCCAGTCTAGCATCGAAAAGAATCCGAATTCACGCATACATTCAAATACAGCCGTGTATTAGAATGCACTGCATCATTCCAAGCCATACCTGTATGCCAATTGCATGAGCTGACATACAGCTCCTCATGGGCGGGCCGCCGCGGCTTGCCGTGTTCGTTCGCTGTCTCCAGTTGGGGTATTTGTGAAGCGTTCCGGTTCTCCCGCATCGTCAGCGATGCATCAGCAGTCTCCCCCTCATCTGCAACGCGGTCTGTCTGGCCTCCTCGGCGCGCTCGCGCTGGCTGGCGCGCTGTCGCTCGTGGCCTGCTCGAAGAAGGAGGCCGTGGCGCCCGCGCCGCGGCCGGTGGTCGCCGTCGCGGTGCACGCGGACGGTCAGGCGCTGCAGGCGGCATCGCTGCCCGGCGAAGTGCAGTCGCGCTATGCGACGCCGCTGTCGTTCCGCGTCGGCGGCAAGATCATCGAGCGGCGCGTGCGGCTCGGCGATACGGTGAAGAGCGGCGAAGTCGTCGCGCTGCTCGATCCGGCCGATGCGCAGAAGAACGCCGCGAGCGCGCAGGCGCAGCTCGACGCCGCGCAGCACAGCCTCGTCTACGCGCAGCAGCAGCTCGACCGCGACAAGGCCCAGGCGAAAGAAAACCTGATTGCGCCGGCTCAGCTCGAACAGACCACCAATGCGTATGCATCCGCGCTCGCGCAACGCGATCAGGCCCAGCAACAGTTGGCGCTCGCGAGGAACCAGCTCCAGTACACGACACTCGTCGCCGGTCATGCGGGCGTCATCACCGCGGAGCAGGCCGACACCGGGCAGAACGTGTCCGCCGGCCAGGCCGTCTACAACCTCGCGTGGAGCGGCGACGTCGACGTGCTGTGCGACGTGCCCGAAAGCGCGCTTGCTGCATTCGCGGTCGGCCAGAACGCGAACGTGACGCTCGCCGCGCTGCCGAACCGCAAGTTCAACGCGCGGGTGCGCGAGCTGTCGCCGGCCGCCGATCCGCAAAGCCGCACCTGGCGCGCGCGCCTGACGCTCGAGAACCCCGGCTCCGACGTGCGCCTCGGCATGACAGCCGATGTCACGCCGGCCGTGTCGCTCGCTGCATCGGCACAGCATGGCGTGTTCACGCTACCCGTCACCGCGCTGTTCCACGAAGGCCGCGAGCCCGCCGTATGGGTCGTGCGCGCGGCGGACAGCACGCTCGAACTGCGCCGCGTGACGGTCACGCGTTATGACGAGCGCACGATCGTCGTGAGCGACGGTTTGAAAGATGGCGACAGCGTCGTGCTGCAAGGCGTGCATACGGTGAGCGCCGGCGAGAAAGTCCGCGCGATCGCGCCGCTGCATCCCGAGGACTTCGCTTCATGAGCACGCCCTCCGAAGAATCACGTTTCAATCTGTCTGCGTGGGCGCTGCGTCATCAGGCGCTGGTCGTGTTCCTGATCGCGCTCGCCACGGCGTTCGGCATCCTCGCCTACACGCGGCTCGCGCAGTCCGAAGACCCGCCCTTCACGTTTCGCGTAATGGTGATCCGCACCTTCTGGCCCGGCGCCACCGCGCGCCAGGTGCAGGAGCAGGTGACCGACCGCATCGGCCGCAAGCTGCAGGAAACGCCGTATATCGATTTCGTGCGCAGCTACTCGCGCCCCGGCGAATCGCTGATCTTTTTTACGATGAAAGATTCGGCGCCGGTCAGCGAGGTGCCCGAAACCTGGTATCAGGTGCGCAAAAAAGTCGGCGATATCGCGACGACATTGCCGTCGGGCATTCAGGGCCCGTTCTTCAACGACGAATTCGGCGACGTCTACACCAATATCTACACGCTCGAAGGCGATGGCTTTTCCGCCGCGCAACTGCACGACTACGCGGACCAGTTGCGCACGGTGCTGCTGCGGGTTCCGGGCGTCGCCAAGGTCGATTACTTCGGCGACCCCGATCAGCACATCTATATCGAGATCGCCAACACGCAGTTGACGCGGCTCGGCATCTCGCCGCAACAGCTCGGTCAGGCGATCAACGGGCAGAACGCAATCGCCGCCGCGGGCACGCTGACCACCACCGACGACCGCGTGTTCGTGCGCCCGAGCGGTCAGTTCAACGACGTCAACGCGCTCGCTGACATGCTGATCCGCATCAACAACCGCACATTCCGTCTCGGCGACATCGCAACGATCAAGCGCGGCTACGACGACCCGGTCGTCACGCAGATGCGCTTCGAAGGCAAGCCGGTGCTCGGCATCGGCGTGACGATGCAGCCCGGCGGCGACGTGATCCGCCTCGGCAAGGCGCTTGATCAGCAGATGACGCAATTGCGCGCGGCGCTGCCGGTAGGTCTAAAGCTCGTCGAAGTGTCGAGCATGCCGCACGCGGTCGCGCGTTCGGTCGACGACTTCCTCGAAGCGGTCGCCGAAGCGGTGGCGATCGTGCTGATCGTGAGCCTCGTGTCACTCGGCGTGCGCACCGGCATGGTCGTCGTGATTTCGATTCCGGTCGTGCTCGCGGTGACCGCGCTGTGCATGTATCTGTTCGACATCGGCTTGCACAAGGTGTCGCTCGGCACGCTGGTACTCGCGCTCGGCCTACTCGTCGACGATGCGATCATCGCGGTCGAAATGATGTCGGTGAAGCTCGAACAGGGCTGGAATCGCACGCGCGCGGCGGCCTTCGCGTACACCAGCACCGCGTTTCCGATGCTGACCGGCACGCTCGTCACCGTGTCCGGCTTTCTGCCGATCGCGCTCGCGAAATCGAGTACCGGCGAATACACGCGCTCGATCTTCGAGGTGTCGGCGATCGCGCTGATCGCGTCGTGGCTCGCGGCCGTCGTGCTGATTCCGCTGCTCGGCTATCACATGCTGCCGGAGCGTAAGCGCCACGCGCACGAACCCGAGGACCACGAGCACGATATCTACGACACGCGTTTCTATACGCGTTTGCGCGGCTGGATCGGCTGGTGCATCGAGCGGCGCTTCATCGTGCTGGCGATCACGGTGCTGCTGTTCGTACTCGCGATGGCCGGCTTCTCGCAGGTGCCGCAGCAGTTTTTCCCGAGTTCGGACCGGCCCGAGCTGCTCGTCGACGTGCGGTTGCCCGAGGGCGCATCGTTCGATGCGACGCTGCGCCAGGCGAAACGTCTCGAACAGGTGCTGAAGGGCCGCCCTGAAATCGACCATACGGTGAGCTTCGTCGGCACCGGCGCGCCGCGTTTCTATCTGCCGCTCGATCAGCAATTGCAGCAGCCTAACTTCGCGCAGTTCGTGATCACCGCGAAATCGGTGAAGGAGCGCGAAAAACTCGCGCAATGGCTCGAACCGGAATTGCTGAATAACTTTCCGGCAATCCGCACGCGCCTGTCGCGCCTCGAAAACGGGCCGCCGGTCGGCTATCCGGTGCAGTTTCGCGTGAGCGGCGACGACATCGCGACCGTGCGCTCAATCGCCGAACGCGTTGCCACGACGATGCGCGCGAATCACGGCACCCGCAACGTACAGTTCGACTGGGACGAACCGGCCGAGCGCTCGGTGCACTTCGAGATCGATCAGAAACGTGCGCGCGAACTCGGCGTGACCTCGGAAGACATTTCGAGCTTCCTCGCGATGACGCTGTCCGGCTACACGGTCACGCAGTATCGCGAGCGTGACAAGCTGATCAGCGTCGATCTGCGCGCGCCGCGCGCGGAACGCGTCGACCCGTCGCAACTCACCGCGCTCGCGATGCCGACGCCGAATGGACCGGTGCCGCTCGGCACGCTTGGAACTCTACGCAACACGCTCGAATACGGCGTGATCTGGGAGCGCGACCGTCAGCCGACCATCACCGTGCAATCCGACGTCGCGCCGGGCGCGCAGGGTATCGACGTCACGCACGCAGTGGACCGCACGCTCGGCCCGATCCGCGCGACGCTGCCGGTCGGCTATCGGATCGAAATCGGCGGCTCCGTCGAGGAAAGCGGCAAGGGCCAGGCATCGATCAACGCGCAGATTCCGATCATGGTGGTCGCCGTGCTGACCTTGCTGATGATCCAGCTGCAAAGCTTCGCGCGCGTGCTGATGGTCGTGCTGACCGCGCCGCTCGGCCTGATCGGCGTCGTGCTCACGCTGCTGCTGTTCGGCCAGCCGTTCGGCTTTGTCGCGATGCTCGGCGTGATCGCGATGTTCGGCATCATCATGCGCAACTCGGTGATTCTGGTCGATCAGATCGAGCAGGACATCGCGGCCGGCCATAAACGTTTCGATGCAATCGTCGGCGCGACGGTGCGGCGCTTCCGGCCGATCACGCTGACCGCGGCGGCCGCCGTGCTCGCGTTGATCCCGCTGCTGCGCTCGAATTTCTTCGGCCCGATGGCCACCGCGCTGATGGGCGGCATCACGAGCGCGACGATCCTCACGCTGTTCTATCTGCCCGCGCTGTACGCAACGTCGTTCCGCGTGCGGACCGATGAGCGAGAGCCGCCACCGCCCGCCGGCTCCGGCGTCGCGCATACGGGCAATTGAGGGGCAACTGGGCATGAGCAAAAGTATGGGTACTTCCGCACGGGTCGATTTGAGCGCTTCGTGCGTTTCTTTCGGTCCATCTGATGCAGGTGATCCGTCGGCGCTGTCCGGTGCATTCGGGCCGGCCAATGCCTCGCCCCCAGCCGGCCCGCGCGGCCTGTCGAGGCTGCGCCGCGCCACGTTCGCAGTGAGTCTCGCGTGCGCGCTCGCCGCCTGCTCGTTCGGGCCGAACGGCGACGCGCCCGCGATGCCGCAACCCGCGCACTACGGTGCCGAACCACTGCCCACGCAAACCGTGGCCGCGCAAGGCGTCACGCAGCAGTTCGTGGCCGGCGCGCCAACGGTGCCCGAATGGTGGAAGCTGTATCGTTCGGACGCGCTGAATGCGCTTGTCGATGAAGGCCTGCGCAACAGCCCAACGCTCGCCGCGACCGATCAGAATCTCGCCGCCGCGCGCGAACAGTTGCGCGCGCAGATCGGCAGCTCGATGCTGCCGACGATCGACGCGGGCGGTCAAGCCACCCGCAATCGCGCGCTGGCGATTCCCGAGATCGGTCCGAACACGTTTCTGTACGACGTGTTCGTCGGCCAGTTGCAGGCGCATTACACGTTCGATCTGTTCGGCGCCGAGCGTCTCGCGAACGCAGGGCTCGCCGCGCACGTGAACGTGCAGGTCTACCAGTTCGATGCGGCGCGGCGCGCGCTTGCCGCGAACATCGTCACCGCGACGATCACGAGTGCCGCGCTGCATGCGCAGATCGACACGACCGAACGGCTCGTCACACTCGCCAACGACCAGGCACGCGATACGGCCCGGCGCTACGAACTCGGCGCGGTATCGCATGCCGATCTATTGAGCGCGCAGCAGAGTGCGGCGAGTGTGTCGGCAAGCCTGCCCGCGCTGAAGCAGCAGTGGCTCACGACACGTCACGCGTTGGCCGTGCTGCTCGGCCGCACACCGGATGCCGCGCCCGATGACATCGATCTCGCGCTGTTGCATCTGCCCGAACAGGTGCCGGTCGCGGTGCCGTCGGAATTGCTGCGCTCGCGCCCCGACATTCAGGCCGCGGACGCCGCGCTGAAGGCCGCCGCGGCCAACGTCGGGTACGCGACCGCGCAGATGTTCCCGAGCCTGTCGTTGTCCGCGTCGATGGGACAAGGCGGCTTCAGCTGGCCGGTCGCGCTGTCGGGCGCGGGTGCGATCTGGAGCATCGGCGCATCGCTGTCGCAGCCGCTCTTTCATGGCGGCGCGCTGGTCGCGCAGCGACGTGCGGCGCAGGACTCGTATGAGGCCACCGTCTCGCAGTACAAGCAGACCGTGCTGGCCGCATTCCAGAACGTCGCCGATACGCTCGCGTCGCTCGAACACGATGCGCAGTCGCTCGATGCCGCGAACGTCGCCGCGCGCGCGGCGCAAGGCGTATTCGACGATACATCGGCGCGCTACCGCCTCGGCGCGGTGCCGATTGCATCGACGCGTTCGAGCGAGCAGCAATGGCGCAACGCGCAGCTCGACGAGATCCGCTATACGAGCGCGCGCCTGACCGATACCGCGGCGCTGTTTCAGGCGATGGGGAATCCGCCGGTCGCGCAGGCGGCGGCTGGCGCTTCTGCTGGTGCATCTACTGCCGCTTCTGCGTCTGCTGGAACCACGAACGCTACCGCCTCCAACTAGGCCAGCGACTGCTTACGGAGCGCCGTGCATTTATCCCCAGTTCGTGTTGATGAGCCTGTTGAAAACTGTCTGAAAAGCGGGCTAACGCATTGAACGTAGGGGGATTTGCCGACGAGGCACGAAATGAGACAGCACTCGTCGCGTGGTTGACTGGACACGGCGACAAGCGCCCCGCTGCCCTCGACGTTATCCCCAGTTTGTGTTGACAGGGCTGTGAATAACGCGGGGGCTAAGCGCTTAAGTGCTTGAAGCGAATCGCTTTGTGTCGTGAGGTACGTGCGAATGCAGCGGCGTGAAGCGACATCGGATCGTGCCGACCGCGACGGAAGAAAACTAACAGCGCGTGCCGTTATCCACAGAATGTGTTGAAAGACCTGTTGATAAGGCCTGGAGATCGCAACTAAGTACCTGAGCACGCGGCAGATTCGTGCATCGATCCATTCGCGCGCTGATCGAGCGGAAATGTGATGCGGACTGTGAAATCTCTAGCTATGGAGTCTTCGCGTACCGCGCCTCTTACGCCAATGCCGATAGGCCAGCATGATCGCGATGAACCCAAGCGCGATTGCCGCCGATGACATCAGGAAGGCCAGATCGGATTCCTGATATGCGGTCGTGACGCCATACATACGTTTCGCCCATTTCCATAGCGGATTTGAAAAGTTCAACGGTGTATCCGGATGCCAGATCCACCAGACTGCATTGGCGGAGATTGCTAGCACGAAAGCTACGCCCATAGCCAGCCAGAGCAGGATTGTTTTCATGCCACCGTCACCACGCCATACGCTTTTAGTTCAGATCCGGGCACTGCCTCCTTCGGCATATCGGTAAGTATCGAGCGGATATGTTGCCAATCGTTTTGCTGGTCGATCGTTATGCACCCCTCGCTCCTGCCCGGCCTCCCCTTTGGATGCAAACGAAACTGGCCGCGAAGAATGTCATTGTAAAGAACCGAGTCATCGTCGATATTCCCGTCGATTGCATGAAGCGCGAACCATTCGCTCTTGTTATTGCCGTTCAGGTTGAGCGCGTCTTTCCATGGACCGAGCCGTCCACCCGATCTCCGATCAAAAATATAGTATCGACCGACCGGAATGGCACCCAATACCGGCGTGCACGTTAGAGACACTTTATTGATATAGCGCTCCTGCCCAGAATAAGCAGGAAACGATAAAACGCCAATTCTAAATTCGCTCATCGGTTTATCGTTTAATTTGAATGAACATTCAAGCATGTAGCCCTCCAGATAGGCGATTCGGTAGAAGTACCGAATGGTCAAATTCATATCAAAGGAGGCCACTATATCAGCGCAATCTATATCAAAAAACAGACAAACGTCTTATCTCAATAACTAGTTTTGTTTTTCAGAATAGTTCTGTCCGCGCTTTTGAATGCGCGAGCGAATTCGCTTGCAGCCATTGAAGATACAAAAAAAAGGACTCATCCGAAGCACACCACGAATAACCTCTCGCGGCACACCCCGATGAGTCCCATCGGACAACGCTTTCGAACTACACCCTGATTACGGCTTGTTCGATTCGAACAGATCCATGATCTGCTTCTTCTCGCTCGACGACACGCTCGGCGGCGGCACCACCGGCGGCGTCATGCCGGCCGGCCCGACGCCACCCACCGCATCGCTCGCGCCCGCCAGCGGGTTGCCCGAATCAAGGCCGATGCTCGCGACGAAGCCGCTTCCCGGCAGCATGTCGGAGAAGTACAGCTCGCCGTTCATCACCGTCACGCCGTCCGGCTGCGCCGGCTCGGACTGCGGCACGCCGCGTAGCGCGCGCTGCATGAATTCCACCCAGATCGGCAGCGCTAGCTGCGCGCCGAATTCGCGGCTGCCGAGGCTCTTCGGCTGGTCGTAGCCCATCCACGCAACCGCCACCAGCGTCTGCTGATAACCGGCGAACCAGCCGTCCTTCGCATCGTTGGTCGTACCGGTCTTGCCTTGCAGGTCCGAGCGCTTCAGCACGTTGGTACCCGCGCCGGTGCCCGCGGTCGCGACCGAATGCAGCAGGCTGTTCATGATGTACGCGTTACGCGGCTCGAGCGTACGCGGCGCGTCGCGGCCCGCCACGAGCGGCTGCGCGCGCGAGATCGGCACGCCGCGCGCATCGGTCACTTCGCTGATCAGATACGGATTGATCCGGTAACCGCCATTCGCGAACACCGCATACGCGCCCGCCGACTGCAGCGGCGTGACGAGCCCCGCACCGAGCGCCATCGGCAGATACGGCGGGGTCTTGTCGGCATCGAAGCCGAAGCGCTGCGTGACGAAGTCCTGCGCATACTTGGTGCCGATGAACGACAGGATGCGAATCGACACGAGGTTCTTCGACTTCTGCAGCGCGAGACGCATCGACATCGGGCCATCAGGCTGATCGTCGTCCTTCGGCTCCCACGCATCGCCGCCCGGCGTGCTCGGCGGGAAATACAGCGGCGCGTCGTTGATAATCGTCGCCGGCGCGAGCCCCTTGTCGAGTGCGGCCGAATAGATGAACGGCTTGAAGCTCGAACCCGGCTGCCGCCATGCCTGCGTGACGTGATTGAATTTATTCTTGTTGAAGTCGAAGCCGCCGATCAGCGCGCGAATCGCGCCGTCCTGCGGCGTCAGCGACACGAGCGCGCCTTCGACCTGCGGCAGCTGCGTGATCTGCCAGTTGTCCTTGTCGTCGGCCATCAGACGCACGATCGAGCCCGGCCGGATATGCAGCGCCGCGCTCGCGCGCGGGCTCAGCGCGGCGGCGACGAAGCGCAGGCCGTCGCCCGTCACCGTCACCTGCGTGCCGTCGACCAGTTGCGCGATCACCTGCTTCGGATTCGCGTCGGTCACGACGCCGGCGATGATCTCGCCGTTGTCCGGATGATCGGTCAACGCGTCGTCGATCGTCTGGTCGCGATCGTCGCCCGGCGCCGGCAGTTGCACGAAGCCTTCCGGCCCGCGATAGCCGTGGCGCCGCTCGTAATCCATCACGCCCTTGCGCACCGCGCTATAGGCGGCATCCTGATCGGCCGAATCGATCGTCGTGGTCACGTTCAGGCCGCGCGTATAGGTTTCGTCCTTGTACTGCGCGTACATCATCTGCCGCACCATTTCGGCGACGTACTCGGCGTGCACGCTGTACTCGTTGCCCGGATTCTTCGTGTGGATCTCTTCCTTGACCGCCTGATCGTACTGGTCCTTCGTGATGTACCCGAGTTCGAGCATGCGCTGCAGGATGTACTCCTGGCGGATCTTCGCGCGCTTCGGATTGACGACCGGGTTATACGCGGACGGCGCCTTCGGCAAGCCCGCGAGCATCGCGGCCTCGGCCAGCGTGATGTCCTTCAGATCCTTGCCGAAATACACGCGCGCGGCCGCGGCAAAGCCGTACGCGCGCTCGCCCAGATAGATCTGGTTCATGTACAGTTCGAGGATCTGGTCCTTGGTCAGCGCGCGCTCGATCTTGTACGCGAGCAGCATCTCGTAGACCTTACGCGTATAGGTTTTTTCGCTGGACAGAAAGAAGTTGCGCGCGACCTGCATCGTGATCGTGCTCGCGCCCTGCGACGCACCGCCGTGCGCGAGGTCGGCGAAACCGGCGCGCAGAATGCCGATGAAGTCGACGCCGCCGTGCTCGTAAAAGCGGTAGTCCTCGATCGCGAGCACCGCTTTTTTCATCTGGTCCGGGATGTCCTGGAAGCGCACGAGGCTGCGCCGCTCCTCGCCGAATTCGCCGATCAGCACGTGATCCGCGGTGTAGACGCGCAGCGGCACTTTCGGCCGATAGTCGGTGAGTGCGTCGAGCGACGGCAATTGCGGCCCCATCACGACGAGCGCGTAGCCAACGATCAGCGCGCCCACCACGACGGCCGTCGCAATCAGGCCGAAGAACCACAGCACGAGCGACGTGCCGATGGAGCGGCGGCGGCGTGCGGGTTCGCGCGAAGCGCCATTGCGTCCTGAAGTGCGTTGGTCGGAATCCCGGTCTTCGCCGGCCGGAGAATG
The DNA here is from genome assembly GCF_021390495.1 of Paraburkholderia sp. ZP32-5. Taxonomy (NCBI): domain Bacteria; kingdom Pseudomonadati; phylum Pseudomonadota; class Betaproteobacteria; order Burkholderiales; family Burkholderiaceae; genus Paraburkholderia; species Paraburkholderia sp. ZP32-5. The sequence continues at coordinate 2,346,315 of NZ_JAJEJP010000001.1, forward strand.
GGAGGAATGCGGTCGTTTGATGATTGGCATGACTGGAATAGTGGGCGTGCAACTGCACGCCTTTCTGCCCGCGATTTACGCGCGGGCATGGTCGTGATCGAGCATCCTGGCCGGAACGTACGCCGCCGCGCGAGCCCTGCCCCCGGCCGGCCGCACGGCACGCCTCGGACCCCGTTGGAACCCCGCCCCGGCGCAAACGTAACAGCGCATTTTAAAGAAATCGCACGAGGTCCAACGCAGTTTTTTTGTAAGAATTCCCTTCGCGCGATGCGGCTGCGCGGTAAGGCTCTGTAATTTCGCGCAGCGCCCGCTGTGGCCCCTTGCGATGCGCGGCTTGTGCGGGGTTATACACAGAAAATGTTGAAAGGCCTGTGGACAAAGCGCCCGCAAACACTACAACTCATTGATGTCACGGGATTTTCGCGCCGCGCCCGTTTCGCTGCGCGGCAACTCGTCATATGATGAACCCGGCGCGCGACACCGCACCGATGCGCGCACAGGGTTCCGGAACACCGATCCCAGTACCTTGTCCGGAGGTCCGGACGCGGCGCGGATCGCCGCGCCGTCCCGCCGATATCACCCAGCCTGCGAGCCGATCATGACCAAGCCTAGCGAGCGCATCGTCGTATTCGTCACGACCGCGCAGAAACGCGCGATCACCGCGACCGCCGAGGATCTGGGCATCAGCGTCAGCGAACTGATGCGGCGCGCGGTGCTGAGCTTCGGCGCGACGAGCGAACAGGTGAAGGCCGCGAGCATCGTCGACCGGCTGCGTGCGCCGCGCGCGCCCGATGCGCTGAACGTCGCGCTGCAGCGCGTCGCACGTGGCACGCGCCATGCACGCGCGGCGTTGCCGGCCGCGTTGCAGGCGCGTGAGGCGGACGACGGCGATACGGAGACCAGCGGGACCACCGAAGCCGCGGTTGTCGCGCAAATGGCGGGCACCACGGCGGCCGAAGACGGCACTGAACGTGGCCCCAAAGCCACTCCCGAAACCGACATGAAAGCCACAACGGTGAACCCTCCGTCCGCCGCCACAACCCAGCCCGCCCCGCTGCTGCCCGCCGGCGTCGCGGCCGCGCTCGCCGCCGAACAGGACGCGGAAGCGGCGGCAACGGCCGAAGCGGTCGCGCGTCTCACCGCCGCGAGAGCCGCCGAAGCCGATGATTCAATGCGGCAATCGCCACCACGGCAAGAAGGCACGCCCGCGCGTCTGCGCAATTCGCTGAAACGCCGGCGCATCGACGAGACTTCCGACGACGACGAATCGAGCAGCGACCCGAGCACCGAAGGCGGACGCTTCGCGTGACAGAATTGCGTCACGAAATTGCGTTATGAAAAGCACACGTCATAGAAAAGCTCGCGTCGTATCGCATAGCGTGAACTCGCGTCACTACGCTAAAGCGCGCGAATGAACCCCGTCTGTTTCACACCGTTACATCGGCGTGTCACGTTCGACTGCCCTTTTTATACCGCGACACACCCGCTCGAAACCGGCTTCTTGCAGCCCTACCCAATTCCTCGCTCAGCCGCCTCGTACAAGGCGCTTCGACAGAAAGCCGATGGTGTAATATCCGCCGTCAAGTTCATCTCCATCGCGAATTTGCATTCACCTGACAGCGTCGAATCCGGTATCGCATCCGGACAATTCGGGGCCCCGCTATTGCAATCGGCGAGCCTGCCCCGAACTCCGGTCCGAACGTTGCGCAGCTTCGCGCGCAGCGGCGTAAAGTAGCAGTTCAAGGCAGTCACGGCGCGCGGACATCGTCGGCGCCGCTTACATTCTCTGGAGGTTTTCATGTCGCTTTTTGACAGCATTTCGCGCACGCTCAAGGGTCTTCTGAACGACGCGGCCGACTCGGTGCAGGATCCGTCGCGCGACTCGCGCCAGATCGTGCGCGAACTCGATGACAGCATCGGCAAGGCGGAGAACTCGCTGATCGAGATCCAGGCACAGGTCGCGACCCAGCAGAGCAAGCGCGATGTTGCCGCGGACAAGGCGAAGAAGTACGAAGACGGCGCGAAGCGCGCGCTGCAGTCCGGCGACGAAGCGCTCGCGCGCGAAGCACTCGGCGCGCAGGCCACCGCCGAAGCCGAACGCGATGCGCTGACGAAGGAGCTGGCCACGCTGGAGCCGTCGGTCGCGCAACTGAAGAGCCAGATCGACGACATGCGCAGTCGCCGCAACGATCTGAACGCCCGCTCGAACATCCTGCAGGCGAAGCAGCAGATCGCCGAAGCGAAGGACGTCGCGGCTACTGCGTTGGGCGGTATCGGCGGCAAGAACCTGTCCGAAGATTTCCAGAAGCTCGAAGACAAGGTCGCGCTGTCGAACGCGCGCTCCGATGCACGTCTGAATTCCGCCGACGTGAAAAGCGGCAAGGCGCTCGACGACAAGCTCGCGGATCTGAATCGCGGTCCATCCGTCGACGACCGTCTCGAAGCATTGAAGAAGCAGCTGAACACGCCGGCGCAATAAGCGCGCGGTGTGTATCGATTGCCGTGCATCAAACACGCGTTCAAACGCGCATTCAAGCGATACACGGCAACAGCAGTACATGCCGGGGCAAGCCAATCGAGCCAGCCCCAGCATACCGGCCGCCGTACGCGGCCACCGCAATCGACTGATGGAGACGGGCGCGTCGCGCCCGGTCCGCACATGAAAAAATTTCTCGTAGCCGCTTTCGCTTCGCTGCTCGTCGTGTCGGCGGCGGCGTTCGCGGTGCCGACAGTTCAGCAAATCGAATCGGCGATGGCGCAAGGCAACTGGCAGCAGGCCGACTCCGGTCTGAACGAAGTGCTGCAAGCCCATCCGAACAACGCCCGCGCGCACTATCTGTATGCCCAGGTGCTCGATCGCGAAGGCCGTTACAGCGAAGCGCTCGCGCAGATACAACAGGCCAAGACGCTCGATCCGCAGATCCGCTTCACCGATCCGGCCCGCTTCGCGCAAACCGAAGCACGCCTGCGCAGCGATGCGCAACGCGCGGGCGGCAACGTTACCCGTCACGCCGCGAATCCGTTCGCGCAGCAGAATGCGCCTGCTGTGCAGCAACAGTCGGCGATGGTGTCGCAAGCGCAACAACGGCATGGTCCGGGGGCTGGTATGTGGATCGGTATCATCGTTCTGATCGCTGTGATCGCATTGGTGCTGCGCTGGACTTTGCGCCGCGCCCGCACACAGGAAGATACGCGTGCCGACGACGATCGCCGCACGCAGCTGAAGCGCGCGACGGATCTGCTCAACGCGGTGCGTTCGCTGAAGCTCGACGTGAAGCTCTCCACCGCGCCGGGGCATGAGGCGCTGGAGAAAGACGTCGAGGCGACCGAGGAGCAACTGCGCGGAACCGTCGAGGCGCTGTCGAACGGCAAGAATCCGCTGCCGCCGTATCAGCTCGACGAACTCGAGCAGCGCGTCGCGAGCCTGCGCGCTCGCGCCGACGGCCGGCCCGACCCGACCGCCGCATCCGTGGGTACCGGGCAGCAATCGGCGTATGCACAGGAAGCCGAACGCTTCGGCAGCCCGCAGCCGCCCTATCCGCAAACCCAGCCCTATCAGCAGCAGCCGCAGGTCATCGTGCAGCAAGGCGGTGGAATGGGCGGCGGCATGGGCGGTCTGCTGACCGGCGTGCTGCTCGGCGAAGCGCTGAGCCACGGGCGTGATCGCGTCGTCGAGCGCGACGTGATCGTCGACGACGACGAACTGCGCCGCCGCGGCAACGACGGCGGCAATGGCGGCGGCCTCGATTTCGGTCAGGGCTCGAACGACTGGAATGACAACAGCGGCGGTGGCATCGACATGGGCAGCAACGATGATTCGGGCGGCTGGACCGATACCTGATCGAGTCGCGCTTTTATAGCGCCTGCACCGCGTCGAACAAAAACAGGCTCCTTCGCACGGAGCCTGTTTTTCTCTGCGCTGCGCTTTGCGTTGTATGCCGATGGGTGTACACGCATCCGCACCCGAAGTCTCACGCCGAAGCACAGACGATGCGATGCACTGCCGCGCCGCCCTTCGCTCCACCCACTGCTTTCACCCGCCGCCGGAGATCATCATGACGCCCGCCCCTTCCGCTTCCGTAGCCACGCCGCGTATCGCGATCGTCGGCAGCGGCTTTTCCGGCATCGGCATGGCGATCCGTCTGCAACAGATGGGCATCACGTCGTTCACGATCTACGAGGCCGCGAGCGGTATCGGCGGCACCTGGCGCGATAACGCCTATCCCGGCGCGGCCTGCGATATCCCGTCGCATCTCTATTCGTTTTCGTTCGAGGCGAATCCGTCGTGGTCGCGCGCGTTCAGCGCTCAGGCGGAAATTCTCGACTATCTGCAACATTGCGCGCGCAAGTATGACGTCGAGCGCTACGTGCGATGCAATACGAAGGTCAGCGCCGCGCGCTTCGACGAAACGCGTCAACTGTGGCTCGTCGATATCGACACGAACGGCGCGCGCGAAACTATCGAGGCCGACGTGCTGATCGCCGCGAACGGTCTGCTGTCGCGTCCGGCGTTGCCGCGCATCGACGGGATCGATCGCTTCGAAGGCAAGCTGTTTCATTCGGCGCGCTGGGACCATGCGTATCCGCTCGACGGCAAACGCGTCGCGGTGATCGGCACCGGCGCGAGCGCGATCCAGTTCGTGCCGTGCATCCAGCCGCGCGTCGCGCACCTGGACCTGTTCCAGCGCACCGCGCCGTGGGTCATGCCGAAGCCCGACAAACCGGTCGGTCCGCGCGCGCACTGGCTGTTTCGAACGCTGCCGTTCACGCAACGCGTCGTGCGCAGCGCGCTCTACTGGCAGCACGAATCGCGCGCGCTCGCGTTCGTCGTCAATCCGAAGCTGATGAACGCAGCGATGAAGTTCGGCCGCAGCTATCTGGAGCGGCGCGTCAAGGACCCGGTGCTGCGCGCGAAGCTCACGCCGAACTACCGGATCGGCTGCAAGCGCGTGCTGCTATCGAGCGAGTACTACCCGGCCGTCTGCCAGCCGAACGTCGACGTGGTGACGAGCGGCATTCGCGAGATCGTCGCCGATGGCATCGTCACCGAAGACGGCGTGCATCATCACGCGGACGCGATCATCTGCGGCACCGGCTTCCAGGTCAACGACGTGCGCGCGCCATTCGAAGTCACCGGACTCGACGGCACGGACCTGAGCACGCTGTGGCTGCGCGACGGCCCGCAAGCGTATCTCGGCGTCAGCATCGCGAACTTTCCGAACTTCTTCATGCTTGCCGGTCCGAATACCGCACTCGGCCACAACTCGATGATCTATATGATCGAGTCGCAGCTGCAATACATCGTCGATTGCCTGCGTGTATTGCGCCGCCGCAACGCTCGCACGATGACGTTGCGCGCCGACGTGCAGCGCGATTTCAATGCGCGTCTGCAGAAAGACATGCGGCATTCGGTATGGGCGACCGGCTGCCAGAGCTGGTATCAGACCAAGAGCGGCAAGGTCACCGCGCTATGGCCCGGCTTCACGTTCAGTTTTCGCAAACTGACGCGGCGCGTGCGGCCGCGGGACTATCGTTTCGCGCCTTGATGCGGCGCGCGTTGCGGGTTTGGCGGGTTGAGGGATCGAGGGCGTACCGCATATAGCACATCGTGCCAGCATTCGTCCTCACCCACCGCTCAACAAGCGCAACAAGTCCCATAGAAACTTGCAGATCATCACGATCAATTCCCACAGACGAAAAAGCGGCTGCCAGTCCAGCACAGACAGAAGAGACTCGATCATCGTCATCGCCGCAAAAAGTCACCACGGCTTGCCGCGACGTGTCGGCCCACGCCGGCGAGTGCGGGATATCCCCGATCAAGTCGACTGAAAGTTCGTCGTAAACACATGGGAGAGACCTTATAGACGCCGCATCCACCACGGATGACGGCGCGTTCGCATTGGTGTCACCGGCGCGCCTGGCGCGCTACCGAGGAGACAGCTATGACGCGCTTCAGTTTTCGCCGTGCCCACCGTTCGCAAAGCGTCGTCGGCGATATTGCCGCGCAGGCGGGCAAACTGGGCATGGAAATCTGCGACGTGTCGGGGCACGTCGACGAAGTCGCCGCGCGCATCCAGAACCAGTCGCAAGTATGCCGCGCGCTGCGCGAATCGGCCGCGCAGACGCTCGCGGGCAATCATCGCATCGCCGCGGCCGCGCGCGAAATGCGCAGTGTATCGGCTGGCGCTGCCACCGGCGTGCAGGAATCGCAGACAACCCTCGAAGCATCGCTTGCCGATATCCACGGTCTCGTCGAAGGCGTGACCGTGATCGAAAGCCAGATCGGCGCGCTGCGCAGCGCGCTTGCCCACGTGAGCCGCGTCTCGGAAGAGATTTCGCTGATCGCGCGGCAAACCCATCTGCTCGCGCTGAACGCCGCGATCGAAGCGGCGCGCGCCGGCGAATCGGGGCGCAGCTTCGCGGTGGTGGCCGCCGAGGTCAAGAACCTGTCCGCGAAAACCGCGCAGGCCACCGGGCAGATCGAAACCACGCTGGCGCAGCTCACGCAGCAGACCGAGCAACTGATCAGCGAAGGCGCGGTGAATACGGCGCGCGCGCATCGGGTGCGTGAAGGCACGCGCAAGATCGGCGATGTCGTGCATGCGACCGGCGACGCGATCGCGCAACTGAACAACGAGGCCGGCCAGATCGCGACGCTGACCGGCGAGATCGAAACGCAATGCGACGGGCTCGAAGCCCAGGTGCTGGAGATGGCGAGCGGCGTCGAGGATTCGAGCGAGAACTTCACGCAGGCGAGAAACCGGCTCGGCAATCTGCTCGGCGTATCCGAGACGCTGATCGAGCTGACCGCGGCGACCGGCGTCGAAACCGCGGATACGCGTTTCATCGATGCGGTACAGCAGGTCGCGGCGAAGGTCGGCAAACTGTTCGACGCGGCCATCGCGCGCGGCGATATCTCGCTCGACGAGCTGTTCGACTCGCAGTACGTGCCGATACCGGGCAGCAATCCGCAGCAATTCATGACGCGTTTCACCGCGTTCACCGACCGCGTGCTGCCGCCGATCCAGGAGCCGATGCTCGAACTCGATCCGCGCGTCGTGTTCTGTACGGCGGTCGATCTGCGCGGTTATATGCCGACGCACAACCAGAAGTTCTCGTTGCCGCAAAGCGATGACCCGGTGTGGAACGCCGCGAACTGCCGCAACCGGCGCATGTTCAACGATCGCACCGGGCTCGCGGCCGCGTCGCATACGAAGCCGTTTCTGCTGCAAACCTATCGCCGCGACATGGGCGGCGGCCAGTTTGCGATGATGAAGGATGCGTCGGCGCCGATATTCGTCGGCGGCCGGCATTGGGGTGGTATGAGACTCGCCTACAAGGTCTGACGCGACGCGGCGGCATCGAAGAGAAAAGCGTCACGAAGGCGCCGCGCGGACCTTGCGCGGCGCTCGCGATCACCACCACATCAAACCGCCATCACCGCGCGCTTGCGCTCGGCGCGCTGCATGAAGAAGTTGGCGGCCACCACGCCGACGCTGACGACCGCGATAAACAGCGTCGCCAGCGCATTCATCTCCGGATTCAAACCGAGCCGCACGCGCGAGAACACGACGAGCGGCAACGTCGTCGAGCCGGGGCCGGACAGGAACGCGGACAACACGAGGTCGTCGATCGACAACGTGAACGACAGCAGCCAGCCCGACACCAGCGCCTGCGAAATCAGCGGTAGCGTGACGAAGAAGAACACCCTGAGCGGCGTCGCGCCGAGATCGAGCGCGGCCTCTTCGAGCGAAGGATGCAGCTCTCGCACACGCGACTGCACGATGATCGCGACATACGAAATACACAGCATCACGTGGCCGATCCAGATCGTGAAGATGCCGCGCTCGGCCGGCCAGCCGATCAGACGGCCCATTTCGATAAACAGCAGCAGCAGCGAAATGCCCTGAATCACTTCGGGAATCACGAGCGGCGCGTTGATCATGCCGGTGTACAGCGTGAAGCCGCGAAAGCGGCCCATGCGCGCGAGCACGAAGCCGGCCCACGTGCCGATCACGACCGACGCGAACGCGGTCATCAAGCCAATCCGCAACGACAGCCACGCGGACGCGATCAGTTCGTCGTCCTGCAGCAACGCCGCATACCAGCGCGTCGAAAAGCGCGTCCACACGGTCACCAGTTGCGACTCGTTGAACGAGTACACGACGAGGCTGACGATCGGGATATACAGAAACAGAAAGCCGATGCCCAGCGCGATCAGCTGCAACATGCGATTCGGCTTCATCGACGGCCCTCCTCCAGCGCCTTCGCCTGCGCGTGCTGGAACAGCGCCATCGGCACCAGCAGCAGCAACACCATCGCGCAGGTGACCGCCGAGGCCATCGGCCAGTCGGCGTTGTCGAAGAACTCATTCCACATTACGCGACCGATCATCAGCGTGTTCGCACCGCCGAGCAGTTCCGGAATCACGTACTCGCCGACCGCCGGAATGAACACCAGCAAGCAGCCCGCGACGATGCCGTTCTTCGATAGCGGCAGCGTGATCTGCCAGAACGCTTTCCACGGTTTCGCGCCGAGGTCGTACGCGGCTTCGAGCAAGGTCAGGTCCATCTTCACAAGGTGCGCGTAAAGCGGCATCACCAGAAACGGCAGGTACGAATAGACCATGCCGATATAGACCGCCGTGTTGGTGTGATACAGCTCGATCGGCGAATGGATCAGCCCGATCGACATCAGGAAGTTATTCAACAGCCCGTTGTTTTTCAGAATGCCGATCCATGCGTACACGCGAATCAGGAACGACGTCCAGAACGGCAGCATCACGGCCATCATCAGCAGATTGCGGGTGGCCGGATTCGAGCGCGCGATGTAATACGCCATCGGATAACCGATCAGCAGACACAGCACCGTCGAGATCGCCGCGACCACGACCGAATTCACATAGGTCGCGAAATAAAGGCTGTCGGTCAGCAAAAACGCGTAATGCGACAGATCGAGCGTGATGTGCAGCGCGCCGTCCGCGAAGTTGACGAGTTGCGTGTACGGCGGAATGCCGAGCTGCGAATCGGCGAAGCTGATCTTCACGACCAGCAGAAACGGCACGAGGAAAAACAGCAGCAGCCAGATGAACGGCCCCGCCACCACCGCGGTGCGGCCGGTCAGCTTCAGCCGCCGTGCCGGCCATGTGAAGAAGGAAGCAAGCGCGGCCTTCATGACGTCAGCACCACGCCGGCCGATGCGCTCCAGCGCACGTACACTTCGTCGCCCCAGGTCGGCGGTTCGATCTCGGTCAGCGCGAGGCTCGTCACGTTCGCGATCACCGTCTTGCCGCCGTCGAGCTTCACGTGATACAGCGAATAGCCGCCCATGTACGCGATATTCGTGACGACACCCTTGCCCCAGTTGTAGGCGCCCTCGGGCGGCTTGCGCGTCAGCGCGATGCGCTCCGGGCGCACCGAGATCGTCACCGGCATGCCGAGCGGACCGGTGATGCCGTGATTGACGTGCAGGCGGCAGGTCAGATCCGGCGTTTCGATGAACACGTAATCGGGTTCGTCTTCGACGGTGCGGCCTTCGAACAGATTGGTCGAGCCGATGAACTCCGCCGAGAAGCGGCTGTTCGGATACTCGTAGACTTCGTGCGGCGTGCCGAGCTGGACGATCTGGCCCTCGCTCATCACCGCGAGCCGGTTGGCCATCGTCATTGCCTCTTCCTGATCGTGCGTGACCATCATGCAGGTCACACCGACCGAGTCGAGAATGTTGACGAGTTCGATCTGGGTACGCTGGCGGATCTGCTTGTCGAGCGCCGACATCGGTTCGTCGAGCAGCAGTAGCTTCGGCCGCTTGACCAGTGAGCGCGCGAGCGCGACACGCTGCTGCTGGCCACCGGATAACTGATGCGGCTTGCGCTTCGCGAAGCGGCCCATCTGCACGAGTTCGAGCGCGCTGTGCACGCGGTCCTTCAGCTCCGCTTTCCGCACGCCTTCCTGCTTCAAGCCAAATGCGACATTCGATTCGACCGTCATGTGCGGAAAGAGCGCATACGACTGGAACATCATGTTGACCGGCCGGCGGTACGGCGGCAGTTGCGCGAGGTCTTCGCCGTCGATCAGGATGCGACCCGAGGTCACCGTTTCGAGCCCGGCCATCATGCGCAGCAACGTCGACTTGCCGCAGCCCGAACTGCCGAGCAGCGCGAACAGCTCGCCCTTCTTCACCGACAGGTTGACTCCCTTGACCGCAACGGTCTCGCCGAACTTCTTGACGACGTCGATGATCTGGATGAACTGGTCCGCCGGGTCGCCCATAACGGCGTTCGGACCCAGGAACGGCTCGCCGGCCCCCGCTAGCGCGCCCGACTGGTCACTACTGGTCATAATGCTGCTTCACTTTGGCGTTTGACGAACAAAGCCCCCGGTGAACACCGAGGGCTTCTTGATGATGCTTATCGCTGATTCATGCCGCCATCAGCGGCCGGACTTGAATTCGGTCCACAGCCGCGTTTGCAGTCGCTGGATTTCCTGCGGCAACGGCTTGAGCAGGAACAGCGTCTTGATGGTTTCCGGCGACGGATACACGGCCGGATCGTTGGCGACGTCCTTGTCCACGTACTTGCGCGCTTCCATATTGACGCTCGGGTAGTACACGGCGTTGGTGATCGCGGCGTGCACCTGCGGCGTCTCGATGTAGTTGATCCACTCGAGCGCGGCTTCCTTGTGCTTCGCATCCTTCGGAATCGCCATCACGTCGAACCACACCGGCGCGCCGCCCTTCGGAATGTAGTACTCGATCTTGTACGGCTTCTTCGCTTCGACCGCGCGATGCTTGGCGATCACGACGTCGCCCGACCAGCCGTACGCGAAGCAGACGTCGCCGCCGACGAGGTCGTTGATGTAGCCCGACGAGTTGAACTGCGTGATGTACGGGCGGATTTTCTTCAGCATCTCCAGCGCGGCGCGATAGTCGGCCGGGTTGGTGCTCATCGGATCCTTACCCATGTAGTGCAGCGCGGCCGCGAACATCTGGTCCGGCGCGTCGAGCACCGATACGCCGCAGGCCTTCAGCTTCGAGATGTTTTCCGGCTTGAACAGGATGTCCCAGCTATCGAGCGGGGTGTTCGCGCCGAGGATCTGCTGCGCCTTCGTGACGTTGTAAGCGAGCCCGGTCGTGCCGTAGGCCCAGGGCACTACATACTTGTTGCCCGGATCGGCGCCGGCGACGAGCGCCATCAGCGACGGGTCGAGGTATTTGAGGTTCGGCAGCTTCGATTTGTCGAGCGGCTCGAAAATGCCCGCGGCGATCTGCTTGCCCGCGTAGTTGCTGGTCGGCACGACGATGTCGTAGCCGGAGTTGCCGGTGAGGAGCTTGGCCTGCAGCGTGTCGTCGCTGTCGTAGTTGTCGTATTTGACCTGAACGCCGGTCTGTTTCGTGAAGTTCGGGATCGTGTCCTTCGCGATGTAGTCGGACCAGTTATATACGTTGAGCTGCGTATCCTTCGCAGCGGCCGTCAGCCACGGCGCCGCGCACAAGATCAGCGCCGCCACCCGCCCCACTACCCGTTTATTCATCCCGATCTCCGAAACTGTCGTCACTCAAGCTGCGAAGTCGCGCCGCAGCCCCCTGAAAACCCCGAAAACTACCATCAATTATTGCCCGCTCCAAAAAGAAACCCGGAGCTGTCGCGCAAACGGTACAGGCCGAGGCCGCACCTCTGCAAAATGGCCGCAATTTTAACGGGTTATCGGCGCCTGTCTACCTAAAAATATGTACCGGCGGGCGCCGCCGCATCCTTGCTGCGCCGGGGTTACGGGCGGTTGCGGGTGGGAGCGGAACGTGTTGCCGGTTCGCTTACGGTATGTTGCTGGACGGCGGTGCTATCGCGTTGTTATGTTGTTGTCAGGTCGGCAACCGTTCGCGCTTGCCGGTACCGATTGCGGCTTGCGTGGCGCACAAGCTTCCGGCGGCAATCGGCGGCCACGGCAATTCCTACGTTCCCGCGATGATCTTTTGAGCCGCAGCGGACACTGCCGCGTTGGCAGGTTGCAAGGCTCCCGCAAGCGCAAGCCGTATCGCCGCCGGCGGTGCACAATAGCTGCTTACAGCCCGGCGCCCCGTCTGCGCGGCTAGCCCGAAGCCATCGCGCGACGAGCGAGGATCTCGGGCCGCCACCCGCGCCCGCCCCTGCTCACGCGTTGTACACGTGACATGCACGCGATTCGCCATTGGACGGGGCATGTGGCTTGCAAGAGGACACGATTTCGCACCTCAGGCACCGATGAACACCAACCCCTTCGCGATGCGCCACCGCCGCCGGCGTCTGCCGGGCGAGCCGGCGCGTCCGGCGCACTGGTTCTCGTTTCTCGGCGCCGGCGCGTTGATCGCGGTTGGCTATATCGACCCCGGCAACTGGGCGACCGCGCTCGGCGCCGGTGCGGGCTACGGCTACCGTCTGCTCGGCATCGTGCTGCTGGCGAGCCTGATGGCGATGCTGCTGCAATGGCTGTCGTCGCGGCTCGGCGTCGTGACCGGGCGCGATCTCGCGCAGCTATGCCGCGAGCGCACCGGGCGGCGCGGCACGCTGTTTCTGTGGCTCACCAGCGAGATCGCGATCATCGCCTGCGACGTCGCCGAAGTGGTCGGCAGCGCGGTCGCGCTGCAATTGCTGCTCGGCGTGTCGCTGACGGTCGGCGTGCTGATGTCGGCGGTCTGCACGTTCGCGCTGCTCGCGCTGCAGCAGAAAGGCGGCCGCAAGCTCGAAGCGGTGATCGCCGCGCTGATCGGCTTCGTCGGGCTCTGCTTCGTGGTCCAGTTGGCGCTGGCGCGGCCCGACTGGCGCGCGGCGCTGGCCGGCTCGGCGCCGAGCATCGAGCTGTTGCGGAACGCCGGCATGCTGTGGCTCGCGGCCGGCATCGTCGGCGCGACGGTGATGCCGCACAACCTTTATCTGCATTCGGCGCTCGTCAAGCACCACGCGCCGGAGCGCAGCGACGCGCAGATCAAGGTCGCGCTGCACGTGATCAATCTCGATACCTTCGGCTCGCTCGCGTTCGCGTTCGTGATCAACGCCGCGCTGCTGATCGTCGCGGCCGCCGTGTTCTATGCGAGCGGCCATCGCGACGTCACCGATCTCGCCGACGCCCATCGGCTGATCGCGCCACTGGTCGGCAGCCGCTGGGCCGGCATCCTGTTCGCGGCGGCACTGCTCGCGTGTGGACTGAGCGCGACCGTCACCGGTACGCTGGCTGGTCAGGCTGTCATGGAGGGTTTTCTGCAGTTACGGCTACCGCGCTGGAAGCGCGCGCTGCTGACGCGCGCGCTGGCGATCGGCCCGGCGCTGTTCGCGGTCGCGATGTTCGGCCAGCATGGCTCGAATCAGTTGCTGGTCGCGAGCCAGGTCGTGCTGAGCCTGCAATTGCCGCTCGCGGTCGTGCCATTGATCCGCTATGCATCCGATGCGAAGCTGATGCGCGCCTGGCGCGTGCATGGCGTGCCGCTCGTGCTTGCGTGGCTGTCGGCGGCGTTCATCATTGCGTTGAATGGCGCGTTGTTGTGGCAGTTGGCAGCCGGTGCGTGATCGCGCCACGGCAAGATGCGTCACGCGCATCGGTTAACATAGCGAAACCTTGCCCCCAGCCTCAACGTTCCCGATGACTTCGAATCTTCACGACCTCCCCGACAGCCCGTGCATTGGCGTGTGCTCCACGCTCTTCGACGAAGTGTGCAAAGGCTGCGGGCGCACCGCCACCGAGGTGTACAACTGGGTGTTCCTGAGCGACGAGGAAAAGCGCGCGGTCTGGACGCGGATCGAACAGGAAGGCACCGCGATGCGGTTTAAGAACGACAACCTGTAACGTCCGCTATTCGCGCGGGGCGCGGCGTATACCGCCCGCTCACGTCAATCAGGCGACGCGTCGCACGCGCACGCAACCGAAGCCGCATTGACCGTCCGCTCACTTGCGGCGAGCCGCTGCAGCGTCGCCAAACCCAGCAACGCAAGTCCCAGTCCCAGCGTAAAGTCCGCGTGAATGCCGGCGCGATCGACGATCGTGCCGCCGACGGCCGAACCCACGGCAATCGCCACCTGAATCACGCTGACGAACATTGCTGAGCCCGCTTCCGGCAAATCCGTGGTGCCGCGCTGAATCCACACGCTAAAGCAAAGCGGCAACGCGCCGAACGCGATACCCCACAGCAACATCCCCGCCGTCTCGCCGATCGGCGAATGCTCGAGCAGCAACATCGACGACATCGCGCCCAATAGCAGCAAGATCATCGCCGCAACGGCTTTTTTCAGATGCTCCGACACCGCCATCGACGTCAGCGCATTCGAGAAAAAGCCGATCAGGCCGAAGCCGAACAGCAATAGCGTGATCGCACTCAGCGAGAAATCGTGTTCGAGCAGCGGCGCGATATACGTATAAGTCGAGAAATGCGCGCCGAACACGAGCGCGACCATCACCATGCTCAGCCGCGTATGCGGCCGGCCAAGCAAGGTTTTGAAATCGGCGATACGCAATGCCGATGCCGACGGCAACGACGGCACCAGCAGCGCTTGCGCGAGCAACGCGAGCGCGACCAGCACCGCGGTGGCCGCGAACGCCATCCGCCACGATGCAAACGACGCGATAAACGTGCCGAGCGGCACGCCGACCACGGTGGCCAACGTCACACCGGTCAGAATGGTCGCGGTCGCTCTGGCCGCGTCCTTGCCCTGCACGAGTCGTGGCGCCGCCGCGGTCGCGAGCGTCCAGAAGCCACCCAGCGCGGCACCGAGCAAAGCGCGCCCGATCAGCATCACCACGAGGCTCGGCGCGACGGCGCACACGATGTTCGCGATCAGCAGCATCGCGGTGAGCAGCAGAAACACATAGCGGCGATCCATGCGGCCCGCGCCGACGATCAGCATCGGCGCCGAGATCGCGGCCAGCACGCCGGGCGTGGTGACCATCAAACCGGCCACACCGGTGGATACGCCCAGGTCGTGGGCAATTTGCGGCAGCAATCCGACCGGCAGAAACTCGGCGGTCACGAACGCGAACGCGCTTACCGCGACGGCAATGACGGAAAACCATTGAGCCGCCGACGTTGAACTGCCGTCGACGGAGACTGGCGTCGTAACGGTATCGATTTGCATGATGGGACGAATGGCAGATTGAAGGCTGACACTTTAGAGTGAGTCTCGCCCCGGAAAAAGCGTCGTGTTCCGAAAAGACTTGCCAGCGCGGCTGAACAATGTGCGCGTGGCAACGGATGCGGCTGCAAATAAGCAAAAAAGCCCACTTCGAAGAAGCGGGCTTTCGGTGTGTGATGCGTGGGCGGCGAACGGACCGAACGCGAAGCACGGCCATGCGGTTTCGGAACGACAAGGTATAGGCTGTCTTTCCCCTCGGCGCGTTGCCTGCGATCAGGAAAAATGCCGGAATATCCCGGCATTTCGCTAGCTCGCCGTTTCTTCCGTGCGGGTCAGAACCGCATGCCGACACCGACGCCCACGATCAGTGGATCGATATTCAACCGGCCGAGCGGCTGAGCGCCTAGCGACGCGTCGGTATGCATCCAGATCTTCTTGATGTCCGCGTTGACGAAGAGCGTGCGGCTGACCTGCACGTCGACACCGGCCTGCAACGCCGGACCGAAACTGTGATTCGTGACCGAAACCGACTGGCCGCCCGCGCTCAGACCGTTGTTGTAGAACAGCGTGTAGTTCATCCCCGCACCGACGTACGGGCGGATACGCCCTGCGTGGTTGAAGTGGTATTGGAGCAGCAGCGTCGGCGGCAGCACGTTCACGCCGCCCAGATTGCCGAGGCTCGACGTCAGCTGATGGCGCGACGTGGCGAGAATCAGCTCGACGCCGAGGTTGTCGCGAATCATGTAAGTCAGATCGAGTTCCGGCACGATCGCATTGTTGACGCCGACGTCGAGCGCCGACAGCGTCTGGTTCGTGCGCACGTCGGGCATGATGCTGATCGCGCGCAGACGCACGAGCACGTCACCGGCATGGATGCCGCTCATCGCGTCGCTGCCGGTATCCATGCCGGCCGCCTGAGCCGTAGGCGCGAGCGCGCCTGTACATAGCAGACCGCTGATGAAGACAGCAGTTTTGATTCGCTTCGCGAGCGAGTGCTTCATTGGCTTCCCCGTTTGATCGATGGATGTTGTATCGAGATTGTCGGGGAGCGTGGCGAGCGGTGCGTTGATGCGGGTCAACGTGGCGGGAACGGTTGCGCTGGATGCGACAGTGAGTCGCGCAGCAGATGACCAGAATGAAAAGGCCCACACCAGCGGATTGCCGGTGTGGGCCTTTGAGGGAAGCCGGAGAAGGAACAGCTAGCCGGGCTTTTACTCCACCTTTTACTCCACGCCTTGGCTCGTCAGGAAGTCTTCGTAATTGCCACCGAAGTCGTTCAGCGTGCCATCGGTCTTCACTTCGATGATCCGGTTCGCGAGACCACTGACGAACTCACGATCGTGCGACACGAAAATCAGCGTGCCTTCGAACTTGTCGAGCGCGATCTGCAGCGATTCGATCGACTCCATGTCCATGTGGTTGGTCGGCTCGTCCATCATCAGCACGTTGTGGCGGCCGAGCATCAGCTTGCCCCAGATCATGCGGCCCTTCTCGCCGCCCGACAGCACCTTGACCGACTTGCGGATATCGTCCGCGTTGAACAGCAGCCGGCCGAGCGTGCCGCGCACCATCTGCTCGTCGTCGCCCTCCTGGCGGTAGCCGTCGATCCACTCCATCAGCGTGACGTCGGCCGGAAACTCTTCGTACGTGTCCTGCGGCATGTAGCCGACATTCGCGTTTTCCGCCCACTTCACGTTGCCGTGATCGAGTTCGAGCTTGCCGAGCAGCGAGCGCAGCAGCGTGGTCTTGCCCGCGCCGTTCTCGCCGATGATCGCGATACGCTCGCCCGGCTGCACGCTGATGCTGAAGTTGTTGAAGATCGAACGCTCGTATTTCTTCGAGATGGTGTCGGCAACCACCGCGATGTTGTGCAGTTTCTTTTCGAACTCGAAGCGGATGAACGGGTTCTGCCGCGACGACGGCTTGAATTCCTCGATCTTGATCTTGTCGATCATCTTCAGACGGCTGGTGGCCTGGCGTGCCTTCGACTTGTTCGCCGAGAAGCGCCGCACGAAGTCCTGCAGATCGGCCACGCGTTCCTTCGCCTTCGCGTTGGCGGCCTGCTGACGCTCGCGCGCCTGCGTGCTCGCGAGCATGTAGTCGTCGTAGTTGCCCGGATAGACCTTCAGCGTGCCGTAATCCATGTCGGCCATGTGCGTGCAGACCTGGTTCAGGAAGTGCCGATCGTGCGAGATGATGATCATCGTCGAGTTGTACTGGTTGAGCACGTCTTCCAGCCAACGGATCGAGTTGATGTCCAGGTTGTTGGTCGGTTCGTCGAGCAGCAGCACGTCCGGCTTCGAGAACAGCGCCTGCGCGAGCAGCACGCGCAGTTTCCAGCCCGGCGCGACGTTGCTCATCGGGCCGTTGTGGTCTTCGATCGCGATGCCGATGCCGAGCAGCAGTTCGCCCGCGCGCGCTTCGGCCGTATAGCCGTCGTACTCGGCGAACTTCGCTTCGAGTTCGGCGGCGTGCATGTAGTCGTCGTCGGTGGCGTCGGGGTTCGCGTAGATCGCGTCGCGCTCGGTCATCGCGGCCCACATTTCGGTGTGGCCCATCATCACGACGTCGAGCACGCGCACGTCTTCGTATGCGAACTGATCCTGACGCAGCTTACCGAGACGAACATTCGGTTCGAGCATCACGTTGCCCGAGCTGGGTTCGAGATCCGAACCGAGGATCTTCATGAAGGTGGATTTACCGCAGCCGTTCGCACCGATCAGGCCATAGCGGTTCCCTTCCCCGAATTTGACCGAAATGTTCTCGAAGAGGGGCTTCGGCCCGAATTGCATGGTGATATTGGCAGTAGACAGCACGGCGCGTCCCTTTGAATGTGATATCGGCGAAAAACCCAATATTTTAGCAGGTTATCGAGAAACTAACCCGCGAGAAACTAACCCGCGCGACACCTGCCCGCGCGGTCTGTGTTACTGGCGCGGCGCGCCGCGCGGCGTCTGCAGAACGTCGATGAAAGCCGACAGATCGGCATCGGCCAGGCCCATCGCGGCGCCAAGACGCAGCAACTGCTGAACCGTCGACGCGACCGGCATCGGCGTGCCGGTTTCATACGCGGTCGCCGCGACCGTGTCGACATCCTTCTGGAACGTGCGCAGCGCGCCGATCGGCGCGAGGCCGTCTTGCGTCATACGCGGCACGAAGGTTTGCAGCAGCACGGAGTCGGCCCAGCCGCCGGCGAGCGCGTCGGTAAGCTTCGCGGCGTCGATACCGCTGCGCCGCGCGAGGCTCACCGCCTCGGCGATCGCCGCGACGGTCGCGGTGACGATCGCCTGATTGCAGAGTTTCGCGGTCTGCCCGGCGCCGACCTCGCCCATATGCGTGACGCGCGCCGAATAGGCATCGAGCAAGGGGCGTACCGCGGCGACACCGGCGGCCGGGCCGCCGGCCATGATCGCCAGCGTGCCGGCCTGCGCACCGGCCACGCCGCCCGACACGGGCGCGTCGATCCAGCCGATTGGCGCGGGATTGGCCGCGGCGGCGGCGGCGCCGTCGCCGGGTTCGGTGCCTGCCGCCGTTCCCGTGCCCGTTCCCAGTTCCGCGCCTGCGGTGGGTTCAGCCGATACACCGCTTCCCGCGCTTGCTTCCGCTCGGGTTTGTGCGCCGGCTTCGCCTCCCACGCCCCCTACGGCCCCGCTGTCCGTGCCGGATCTCGCGGCCGTATCGATCCCGCCGCCAACCGCCGCCGTCTCAAGCGGCACCCCTTCATTGCCCGGCTGCCCATACGCCGCCACCCGCCGCGCCAGCTCGCGCGTCGCCGCCGGCGGAATGCTCGAATGATCGACGATCCAGCGCACCCGGCGCGGCAGCGCCGGATCGCCGTCGAGCAGCCCCGCCGCGCCGAATACGGTCTGCTCGACCGCCGCCGCGTCCGCGACGCACAGCAGCACGACTTCGCAGCGCGCGGTCAGCTCGCGCGGCGTATCGACGACCTGCGCGCCGTCGGCCCGCAACGCGTCGGCCTTCGCCCGCGTGCGGTTCCACACATGCACGGTGTGCCCCGCGCGCAGCAGATGCCGGATCATCGGCGAGCCCATCAGACCGGGACCGCAAAAACCAATTTCCACGTTGAAACCTCGTCGCTAACGCATTGAATAATCCATCGAGCGGACATGATAACGGCCGCGCACCGCATCAAAACGCCGGGCATGCGGCGTGCGGCATTCCGATTCCGGCGAGCGTATGTGACGTGCCGTGCATTCGATCGCCGACAGACACGAACCGTTGCCTATACTTTTTTTGAAAGCGCGCCTGTCATCCGTGCTTAACACTCGCGCTTTTCCGAACGGCGTTTTTCGACCCACGGCGCAGATCAAGGAGAACATCCATGTCAGACCACGTTTACAAGAAGATCGAACTGACCGGCTCGTCGACGAAATCGATCGACGATGCGATCAGCACCGCGATTGCCAAAGCGTCGGCGACGCTGCGCAATCTGCACTGGTTCGAAGTCACGGAAACGCGCGGCCAGATCGAGGACGGCAAGGTCGCGTACTGGCAGGTCACGCTCAAGGTCGGTCTGCGAATCGAGGATTAGGCGACAGGTTACGCCATGAATTAAGCAGAGGATTGACCAGCGGCGTTGCAGCGTCGTGACATTGCGGCGATCCGCCGTACCGCAACATCGCGAGCGCGCACAAACGCACACGAATGCACGCGCACGCACGCGAACGAAAAAAAGCTGCGTTCAGTTCACGCTGAACGCAGCTTCTTTCAACCGCGAGCGAACACCGGCATCCGCCCCCTGCTTCGCGCCTTACTTCGGCAACGAGCCGTCCACCCCTTCGACATACCAGTTCAGACGCTGCAACTCCGGATCGCTCAGCGTCTTGCCTTCCGGCACCTTGACCGTGCCCGACTGGTCCTTGATCGGCCCGGTAAACACATCGCGCTTGCCGCTCGCGATCAAATCGCGCTGTGCCGCGACCTGTTTCTGTCCATCGGCCGGAATCACCGACGTATTCAGATCCTCGAGGTTGACTGCCTTCTGCGGCAAGCCCCACCACACCGGATCGTTCTTCCACTTGCCGTCGAGCACCTGCTGGATCACCGCGCTGTAGTACACGCCCCAGTGCCCGACTACCGAACCGAGATGCGCGTCGGGACCGAACTTCTTCATATCCGAATCCCAGCCGAACGCGTGCACGTGTTTCTCCGACGCGGTCGCAAGCGTCGCGCTCGAATCGGTGTTCTGCAGCAGCACGTCGGCGCCCTGGCCGATCAGGGTTTCGGCCGCCTGCTTTTCCTTGCCCGGATCGAACCAGCTATTGATCCAGATCACCTTCGTATGCACCTTCGGATTCACCGAACGCGCGCCGAGCGTGAATGCATTGATGTTGCGCACCACTTCCGGAATCGGCACCGACGCGACGAAGCCGAGCGTATTGCTCTTCGTCACGTAGCCGGCCGCGACGCCGGCCAGATACGCGCCCTGATACATGCGCACGTCGTAGGTGCCGAAATTCGGCGCCTTCTTGTAGCCGGTCGCATGCAGGAACACGGTATCGGGGAAATCCTTCGCAACCTTCAACTGGAAATCCTGGAAGCCGAAGCTCGTGCCGAAGATGATCTTGTTGCCCTTGTTCGCGAGATCGCGGAACACGCGTTCCGAGTCCGCCGATTCCGGCACGTTCTCGACCCGCGTGATCTTGATCTTGTTGCCGAACTTCGCTTCGGCTTCCTTCGAACCCTGGTCGTGCGCGAAGGTCCAGCCGGCATCGCCCGGATTGCCGAGATAGACGAACGCGACGCCCGGCACATCGGCGGCGCGAGCGGTTTGCGCGAACGGCGCGGCGCTCAACGCGAGCGAGGCCGCGCTCCACGCAAAAGCGGTCAGCAGATTTCTTCTCTTCATGGGGTTCCCCTGTCGTGTTGAGCGAATCGTGATAAGCGAATAAATAACGCGCCGCAATCGGGCTGCTTTATCAGCCCGCGGAGAAAAACGGCTTGCCGAGCGATGCGGGCGCATTCAACCGGATCGTGTTCGGATTGCGCGAGATCAGCGCGAGCACGACGATCGTCGCGACATACGGCAGCATCGCGAGGAACTGCGTCGGCACCGGCACGCCGATCGCCTGCGCGTAAAACTGCAGCCCGGTCACGGCGCCGAACAGCAGCGAGCCGATCAGCAGACGCCCGGGGCGCCACGTCGCGAACACGACGAGCGCGAGCGCGATCCAGCCGCGGCCCGAAGTCAGGTTCTCCTGCCACAGGTGCAGATTGACGATCGAATAGTAGCCACCCGCGAGCCCCGCCATGCCGCCACCGAACGCGACCGCGCCATAGCGCACGCCGATCACCGGAAAGCCGACCGAATGCGCGACCTGCGGCGATTCGCCGACCGAACGCAGCACCAGCCCCGCGCGCGTGCGATACAGGAACCAGCCGATCGCGGCGAACATCAGGAACGCCAGGTAGTCGAGCGGCGTCAGCGTAAACAGCGCGGGGCCAAGCACCGGAATCTTCGACAACCCCGGAATGGTCCACGTGTCGATCGTCGCGCCCACCGCGGCCGACGTGTACGGCTTGCCGACATACGCCGACAGCCCGATGCCGAAGATCGTCAACGACAGCCCGGTCGCAACCTGGTTGGCGAGCATCGTCAGCGTGAGGAACGCGAACAGCAGCGACATCGCGAGCCCGGCGCCGATCGCGGCAAGCACGCCGAGCCACGGGCTGCCGGTGATCGCGGTGACCGCGTAGCCGCTCACGGCGCCCATCAGCATCATCCCTTCGACGCCGAGATTGAGCACGCCCGACTTTTCGGCGACGAGTTCGCCCGCGCCCGCGAACATCAGCGGGATCGACGCGGTGATGGCGCTCGACGTGAGCGCGCTGGCTTGCTGGATATCCATGGGTAGCCGTTGAGCGGATGAGCGGGCTTAATGAACCGTGGCGGCCGTCGAGCGGCGCCGCACGCGATAGTTGACGAACAGGTCGGCGCCGAGCAGGCAGAACAGCAGCAGCCCCTGAAACACGCCAGAGAGCGCCTGCGGTAATTGCATCGACGTTTGCACCGCTTCGCCGCCGAGATACAGCAAGGCCATCAACAGACTCGCGAGCACGATGCCCAGCGGATGCAACCGGCCGACGAACACAACGATGATCGCGGTGAAGCCATAACCCGGCGACCACGTCGCCTGCAACTGGCCGATCGGACCGGCGATCTCGCCCATGCCGGCGAGGCCCGCGAGGCCGCCGCTGATCAAGAGCGAAGTCCAGATCGTTTTCTTGTCCGAAAAGCCCGCGTAGCGCGCGGCGAGCGGCGCGAGTCCGCCCACATTCATGCGGAAGCCCGCGAAACTCTTGCGCATGAACAGCCACACGAGCGGAATCGCGATCAGCGTGACGAAGATCGATGCGTTCAGGCGCGTGCCGCGCAGCCACTTCCAGTGCCAGTCGCCGTATAGCGTCGGATAAAGCGCATCGCCGCTGAACATCTCCGATAGCGGGAAATTCATCCCCTGCGGATCGCGCCACGGGCCGCTCACCAGATAGATCAGCAACTGCGTCGCGACGTAGGTCAGCATCAGGCTCACGAGAATTTCGTTGGTGTTGAAACGGCTCTTCAGCAATGCGGGAATCGCGGCCCACGCCATGCCGCCCGCGATGCCGGCCGCCATCATCGTCGGCAGGATCCACCAGCCGCTCGCCTGATCGAAGTAGATCGCGACGCCGCTTGCCGCGATGCCGCCGAGCAGCATCTGCCCTTCCGCGCCGATGTTCCATACGTTCGCGCGATAACCGATCGCGAGACCGAGGCCGATCAGGCACAGCGGCGACGCTTTCAGCAGCAGCTCCGACCAGCCGTTGATGCTCGACAGCGGCTCGATAAAGAACGCATGCATCGCCTGCAACGGATCGCGGCCGACGAGGCCGAAGATCAGAAAGCCGATCGCGAGTGTGAGCAGCGCGGCGATCAACGGCACCGCGAGTTGCATCGCGCGCGATGGCGCGGTGCGAGCTTCGAGTCGATAGGCAGGCATCATCAGTGGCTTCGGATGGTTCGTATCGTGTTGTTCAGGGTTCCGGAGCATGCACGCGCATGGCGAGCCGGCTTATAGCGGGCATCGCGATGCGCATCACGCATGCGCCGGCTGATCCGCCGCGGGCGCCGCGCCCTCGCGGTCGCCGAAGAGGCCGGCCATCCAGCGGCCGATTTCCTCCGCATTGGTCGCGCCGGTCGCCCGCACTGGCGACAGCCGCCCGCCCGCGAGCACCGCGAGGCGATCGCAGATATCGAACAGTTCTTCGAGCTCCTCGGAGATCACCAGAATCGCGACGCCGCGCGCGGACAGATCGAGTAGCTGCTGACGGATGAACGCCGCCGCGCCGACGTCGACGCCCCACGTCGGCTGCGCGACGACCAGTACCTTCGGTGTCTGCAGAATCTCGCGGCCCATGATGTACTTCTGTAGATTGCCGCCCGACAGACTTTGCGCGAGCGCTTCGGGGCCGCCGCAGCGCACGTCGAACGCATCGATACAGCGCTTTGCGAACGCGCGCATCGCGCCCGCCTTGATCCAACCCGAGCTGACCATGCCGTGCCGGTGCGCGGTCAGCAGCGCGTTGTCCGCGAGGCTCATCGCCGGCACCGCGCCGCGGCCAAGACGTTCCTCCGGCACGAAGCCGAAGCCGAGCGCGCGTCGGCCGCCGGCACTGAGCCGCGCGGCCGGCTTACCGCAAATCGTGATCGCGTCGGCGCGCAGATGGCGTTTTTCGCCGCGCTTTTCACCTCGTTTTTCACCCGACAGCGCGGCCAGCAACTCCGCCTGGCCATTGCCCGACACGCCGGCGATGCCGAAGATCTCGCCCGCATGCACGCTGAACGACACGTCGCGCAACGACGTACCGAACGGATCGTCGCTCGTCACCGACAACTGCTTCACGTCGAGCAGCACCGCACCCGGCTTATGCTCGCGGCGCATGTAGTCGGGCAGCGAATGACCGACCATCAACTGCGCGAGCGACGCATGCGTCTCGCTCTTCGGTTTCACGTGCCCGGTTACGCGGCCGCCGCGCATCACGGTCGCGGTGTCGCACAACTCCTGAATTTCGTCGAGCTTGTGGCTGATGTACAGAATGCTGCAGCCTTCGGCCGCGAGCCGGCGCAGTGTCGTGAAGAGCTTTCGAACCGCCTGCGGGGTCAGCACCGAGGTCGGTTCGTCCATGATCAACAGACGCGGATTCTGCAGCAGGCAGCGCACGATTTCGACGCGCTGCCGCTCGCCGACGGTCAGGCTATGCACGTGGCGCTGCGGATCGATGTCGAGGCCGTAGTCGGCCGATACTTCGCGGATACGTTTGGCCAGCGCCTTCAGATCGAACGGTTCGTCGAGCGCGAGCGCGATGTTTTCGCCAACCGTCAACGTCTCGAACAGCGAGAAGTGCTGGAACACCATACCGATGCCGAGCTTGCGCGCGGCCGCCGGACTGGCGATCTCGACCGCCTCGCCCTCCCAACGGATCTCGCCGGCATCAGGTCGCACCGCGCCGTAGATGACCTTCATCAACGTGCTCTTGCCCGCGCCGTTCTCGCCGAGTACCGCGTGAATTTCGCCGGGCGCGACGATCAGCGTGACGTCATCGTTCGCGCGCACGGCCGGGTATTGTTTGCTGATACCCGCGAGCGCAAGCCGGGGTACTACGCCACCGGTAGTTGGCGCGCCATCGTTATGTGCAGAGTCGCTCATGTCATTCCGTAGTGCATTCGTGACGCCAGTTGCCGCCTGGTTGCCGCATGTTCATCCACCATGTCGGCGAACGATCCGTCACCACAACCGGATGACAATACCCAATTCGCCCCACCCAGTCGAGCCGACAAAATTCCCGCAAACCCGCGCCGCATCAAGCGTTGCGGGTATGCCACCCTTGACGCCGTTTTTCGGCCATATTAAAACGCATATACCCCCACGCCCACTCGATCAGCCAGCACATATATTTCGGAGAGTCCATGAGCCAGCAACGCGAGGCGATCGACACGTACCTGCTGCGCGTGTTGCATACCCTGTTGATGGAGCGCAGCGTCACCCGCGCCGCCGTCAAACTGAACCAGTCCCAACCCGCGATCAGCGCGGCCCTGCGCCGTCTGCGCGACATCACCGGCGACCCGCTGCTGGTGCGCGGCAAGTCCGGCATGGTGCCGACCGAGTACGGCATGCGCCTGCTCGAACCGGTGCAGAACGCACTGCGCGAAATCGAGCGCATCAGGTTCCAGCAGCACAACTTCGATCCGGCCACGTCGATCCGCTGTTACCGGATCGGCTGTCCCGACTATCTGAACGTACTGTTCGTGCCGACGGTGGTCGAACGCTTTCGTCAGGCCGCGCCGAACGCGACGCTCGAATTTCATTCGCTTGGCCCGGCGTTCGACTACGAACTCGCGCTCGAGGACGGCAAGCTCGACATCGTCGTCGGCAACTGGCCGGAGCCGCCCGAGCAGCTGCATCTGTCGAATCTGTTCGTCGACCAGATCGTCTGCCTGATGAGCAACACGCATCCGTTCGCCAAACGCGGCGGGCTGACGCTCGACCAGTACCTGAACGCGCCGCATCTCGCGCCGACGCCGTACTCGGTCGGCCAGCGTGGTGCGATCGATGTTCATCTCGCGCGCGAGCGGTTGAAGCGCCATGTGGTCGTCACGTTGCCGTACTTCAATCTGGCGCCGTACGTGCTGATCAAGTCCGACCTGATCTTCACGACGACGCGCCTCTTTGCCGATTACTACGCGAAGTTCCTGCCGCTCACCGTGGTGCCCGCGCCGCTCGATTTTCCGCCGATGCAGTACTACCAGCTATGGCACGAGCGCGTGCATTACTCCGACGAAGTGCGCTGGCTGCGCGGACTGGTCGCCGAGGCGACTAAAACGTTGATCGATAAACCTTGATGCCGCTTGCGGCGCGGGCGGCGTTCGCGCGATGTTGTGTTGTCTGTCGTGTGAATGCCTACCGCGCCGCGTGGATTTTTCTGACGTTTTTTCCGCCGCTTTCCCTCCTACACCGCCGCCTCGTACAGCACCCGCGCGAGCCGGTTATGCCGCTCGATCACCGGCCCGAGTTCGAGCGTCGTCAACTGCCCATCCCGCACGACCACCTTGCCGTCGATCACGCTATGGCTCACCTGCGACGGCGCGCAGAACACCAGCGCCGCCACCGGATCGTGCAGCGCGCCCGCAAACATCGGCTGATTCAGATCGAACGCGACGAAGTCCGCGGCCATGCCGGGCGCGAGCGCGCCGATGTCGTCGCGGTTGAGCACGCGCGCGCCGCCCAACGTCGCGATTTCGAGCGCGTCGCGCGCGCTCATCGCATCGGGACCGAAACCGACGCGCTGCAATAGCAGCGCCTGGCGCACCTCGGCGATCATCTGCGCGCCGTCGTTCGACGCCGAACCATCGACGCCGAGGCCCACCGGCACACCCGCGAGCCGCATCCGTTTGACCCGCGCGATGCCCGACGCGAGCCGCATGTTCGAGCACGGACAATGCGCGACACCCGTGCCGGTGCGCGCGAACAGTTCGATGCCGGCGTCATCGAGTTGCACGCAGTGCGCATGCCAGACGTCGCGGCCGACCCAGCCGAGATCCTGCGCATACTGCGCGGGCGTCATGCCGAATTTCTCGCGGCTGTAGGCGACGTCGTTCAGGTTCTCCGCCAGATGCGTATGCATCGATACGCCGAATTCGCGCGCCATCAGCGCCGATTCGCGCATCAGATCGCGGCTCACCGAAAACGGCGAACACGGTGCGACGACCACGCGCAGCATCGCGTAACGTCCGTCGTCGTGATACGTCTCGATCAAACGCTGCGTGTCCGTCAGGATGTCCGCCTCGCGCTCGACCACCGAATCGGGCGGCAGGCCGCCATCCTTGCGGCCGACGCTCATGCTGCCACGCGCCGCGTGAAAGCGCATGCCGATACGGCGCGCCGCCGCGATGCTGTCGTCGAGCCGGCTGCCGTTCGGATAGATATACAGATGATCGCTCGACGTCGTGCAACCGGACAGCAGCAGCTCGGCCATTGCCGTCAGCGTCGATACTTCGATCATGTCCGGCGTGAGGTTCGCCCACACCTTGTAAAGACTCGTGAGCCAGCCGAACAGCTCGGCGTTCTGCGCGGCGGGAATCGCGCGCGTGAGGCTCTGATACATATGGTGATGCGTGTTGACGAGGCCCGGTATCACCAGATGGCCGCGCAGGTCGAGCACTTCATCGGCGCTGGCTGGCAACTGTGCGGTCGTGCCAACCGCGACGATGCGGTTGTCCTCGATATATAAGGCGCCGTCGCGTATCTCGCGCCGCTCGCCGTCCATCGTGACCAGCACGTCCGCGTGCCTGACCAGCATCGTCCTGCCGGGCTGGTTTGCCGTCTTCGCTGCTTCGTTCATCGTCATTCGTCTTCTCCGCCAGAGTTGCCTGCATGCAAAGCCGTTCGAACGCGATGCGGCGGCACGCCACCCGTGCCGTCGCGTTCCGTCGAACGCGATGGGCCCGGTTACCCAGCGTGGTTGCGCCGTCTTCGGGGTGTGCGCCGTGCCCGAATCGCTGATATCACGCCAGATTCGCGAGCCGCGCCGCACAGCCGTCACCTTCCATGGCCAAAATCCGGCTGACAACTCACGCCATTGCGATACCCGGGTTCAGGCCGTCGATATAGTGGTGCTTTTTTGACGCCGGTACGATGAGCCGGCGAGCCCGAGCACAGCCCCGGGCGCGCGGCGCGATGCGCTGCGGCGCTCCGGCAGTGTTCCATCATGCGCCAATGCTTATCTTTCCTATCGCTCGCGCGCCGGATGGGTCATCCTTTCTACAATGACTACCACGGCGCTCGCTTCAGTTCGCCGACGGGTATGTAGCCACTGACGTGGAGCCTCGATCCGCCGCAAACATCATGGATCGGGACGCCGCCGACACCTCGCATTCACACAAGGACAATTGCGAATGGGCAAGCTCACTACCCACGTGCTCGACACCGCGAACGGCCGTCCCGGCGCCGGCATCAAGGTCGAACTCTTCGCGCTCGCGGGCGACACGCGCCGCGCGCTCAAAACCACCTTCACCAATAACGATGGCCGTTGCGACGAAGCGCTGCTCGAAGGCGACGCGCTGGTCGCCGGCGAATACGAACTCGTGTTCGGCGCGGGCGACTACTTCGCGTCGCTCGGCACCAGGGTGCCCGAGCCGCGTTTCGTCGATCGCGTGGTGCTGCGCTTCGGCGTGGCCGATGCCGGCGCGCACTATCACGTGCCGCTACTGGTGTCGCCGTGGTCGTACAGCACTTATCGGGGCAGCTAAGGGCAGTTAGGCGCCCCGTCAGGCAAGGGGCATCGGGCGCGGCGGTATCTGTTATTCAGCATCCGCGTGAGAAGCGCGCGAACCCCATCCGCTAATCGATAAAAACCATATACGGCAAACCGGGCGCACGGCGTCTGTGACCCGGAAACGGCGCGACGAACGACGCGATATCCCGCCAGCGAGTGCTTACCCGGCTGGCGTGCATACCGGACGTCGGCGCGCGCATAACGAATCAGAAGTGGAGGAGTTTCATGGAAGGCTTTATTACCGACTGGCTGAACCTGGCGATCCGCTGGTTCCACGTCATCGCCGCGATTGCATGGATCGGCGAATCGTTCTATTTCGTCGCGCTCGACAACAGCCTGAAACCGCCGACCGATCCGAACCAGCGCCGCCGCGGCGTGTTCGGCGAGCTGTGGCACGTGCATGGCGGCGGCTTCTACAACATGCAGAAGTACACGGTCGCGCCGCCCGAAATGCCGGAAGACCTGCACTGGTCGAAGTGGCCGTCGTACACGACGTGGCTGTCTGGCTTCGGTCTCTTCACCGTGCTGTATCTGTTCTCGCCGAGCACTTACCTGATCGACAAAAACGTGCTCGACATGGGACCGGTGGTCGCGGTCGCCTCGGCGATCGGCTTTCTCGCCGCCGGCTGGATCGTCTACGACTCGCTGTGCCGGATTCTCGGCAACCGCGACAAGGTGCTCGGCATCTGCGTCGGCGCCTACGTGCTGATCGCCGCATGGCTCGCGTGCCATATCTTCGCCGGCCGCGCCGCGTATCTGATCATGGGCGCGATGCTCGCGACGATCATGTCGGCCAACGTGTTCTTCGTGATCATTCCGGGTCAGCGCAAGATGGTCGACGCGATGCTCAAGGGCGACACGCCGAATCCGATCTACGGCAAGCGCGGCAAGCAACGCTCGGTGCACAACACCTATTTCACGCTGCCCGTCGTGTTCGCGATGCTGTCGAACCACTACGCGATGACCTATACGCATCCGTACAACTGGGCGGTGCTGGTGGTGATCATGCTGGCCGGCGCGCTGATTCGTCAGTTCTTCGTGATGCGCCATCGCGGCCAGGTGCTGTGGTATCTGCCGCTCGTCGGCGTCGCGCTGATGTGCACCGCGCTCGTGTGGACCATGCCGCGACCGGTGGTGCCGCAGGCGCAGGCCGCCAATGCACCGACGCTGAAGGTCGCCGATATCGCGCCGGTGCTGCAACAGCGCTGCGTCGCCTGCCACTCCGCGCATCCGACGATGATGGGCAGCGCGCCGGCCGGCGTGCTGATGGATACGCCCGACGAAATCTCGCAGAACGCGCAGCGGATCTATCAGCAGGCGGTCACGCTGAAGGCGATGCCGCTCGGCAACGTCACGCATATGACCGATGAGGAGCGGATGAAGATTGCCGCGTGGTTTGAGGGCGGCGCGGCGAAGTGAGGTAATTCTGGCAGTGATGGAAAGCGGGCCTGTCGCGAAAGCGGCAGGCCCGCTTTTTTTCGACGAGGCGATGCAACGAAGTTCGCCGATCGGGTTAGCGCTTTGTCGCCCCGAGGCTACAATGCACGATCGAAACGTCGAAAATGATGCCTTGGGGCTACGAATGACCACTCTCGCGGATGTCGCGGACATGCTCAAAACGGTCCGCCACGACAGCAAGCTATCGCAGGACGAACTGGCGCGCCGCGCGGGCGTCGCCCGCACCACGGTCGCGCGGATGGAAACACTCGCCAGAAACGATATGAGCGTATCCGTGCTGGTGCGCCTGCTGGAAGCAGCCGGCTACGATCTGAAGTTCGTCGCGCACGGGCACGGGCGCACGCTCGAAGACATTCTTGCTGAACAGCGCAACCCGGACCCGACATGATGAAGCTCGACCGTCCAGGTACTCGGCAAAAGCGTCGCCACGTTATTTCGCGAGCGCGAAGACTATGTCCTCAAATACAACCGTGATGCGAGCGCAACCGATTTCGTCAGCCTGACGATACCGGTGCGCTCGAAAGCAAAAAAAGCCCACGGCATAAACCGTGGGCTTTTCATTTTCATTAACCAATCAACCGCACACACCGCGGATCACGCCGCGCGCCACCCTCAAACCGCCACCGCACTCAACGCATCCTCAGTCAGCCACAGTGACTCGGCCAGATCCTGCTCATTCAGATTGAGCCCGTCCCCGCCACGGTCGACGACGATAAAGTCGCTGACCTCGCCCAACGCAATCAGCGGATGGTGCCACACGCCCTTCGCATAGTTGACGCCCTGCCAGCCACTCGTCACGAACGCGCGAATCTTCGAGACATCGAGTTCGCCCGCCGGCGCGACGACGACCAGATACGGCTTGTCGTTCAGCGGCACGAATGCCTGGCTGCCGAGCGGATGCCGCTCGAGCATCTTCACCTCGAACGGCAACGTGCGCGGCTGGCCGCGAAACAGGTTCACCAGCGTGCGGCCGTTCTCGTCGGTGACATCCACTTTCGCGAGATCGTGAAAGCGCATCGTCGTGCCGAGGTTGATCGGAATCTGCTTCGCGCCTTCGAGTTCGATCACATCGCCGAAGGCGGCGAACGCGGCTTTGGTCAGCGGTTCGATGGCGAGCGTTTTCATTCGAGCGTCCCCCACAGACGCAGACGCGACACGCCACCGTCCGGATAGATGTTGAAACGCACGTGCGTGACGGGCCCGAGCGCGGCGATCTCGCTTTCGAAGAAATGCTGCTTGTCCATCTGCAGCTTCTGTTCGCCGAGCAGCACCGGCCAGAACATCGCCTGCGTGACGAGCGAGCTGTCGGTGCCGCCCTTCACGTACGCGGCCTGGATCGAGCAGCGATCCGGATAGTTGCCCTTGAAGTGCGCGGTATCGACTTCGATCTTGCGGATCACGCCCGGCTGCGCGAGCGCGACGATCGCCCAGTCGTTGCCCGGCTCGCGACGGCGGCGCGTTTCCCAGCCGTCACCCATGTTCACGCCACGGCCCGGCATCAGCAACGTGGACGCGGCGCCGAAGTGCTGGTTGTTCGCGCCGACCAGGTACGCGCCGTTTTCCATCGCGGCGAGATCGAACTGCTCGGTGCGGCTCGCGCCGGCCCAGTCGACTTGCGGCTGCCCATACACGCGCAGACGCGCGATGCCGCCGTCCGGATAGATGTTCACGCGCAGATGCGTGTATGCGTTCGCATCGCTCACTTCGACGTAGAGGTGGCTGTTGCCCTGCAGCGTGGTGGACGGCACGATCTCGGTCCATTGCGTCGACTGATTCGGCGCGCCATCGACGACGCGTGCCGCTTCCACCGATGCCGCCGGCGGGAAGTTGCCGGTGAAGTGGCTCGTATCGAGGTCGAGCCCCTTGATCACGCCCGGGCGCGCAAGCTTGACGACGCACCAGTCGTAGCCGCTCGTGCGCTTGCGGCGGGTTTCCCAGCCGTCCATCCATTTGCCGTTGTCGTCGTACTTGCCGGGAATGAAGACGGCGGGCTCCGGATTCAGCATGCGGTCCTTCGGCGCGAAGAAATCGTCGCTGGCCTCGAGCGCCTGCGCGCCCAGACGCGGATCCGCCAGGTTCACGTAGCGGCGCGTGAATTCCGGTGCGTTGGGGTCGAGAGTCGGAAGTGCCATCTTGGTCATCCTTGATATCGGTTGAGGCTGGGAAAACGCCGGGAAAATGTTGTGATCCGCGCTACGGTTCGCGTCACCGTTCGACTGGTGACACCGAACGCATTACGCGGCGATCAAGTCGTCGAGCCGGAACCGCGCAATGCGATAGATCTGATCGAGGCTCGCGCGCAATTCGTCCGCGCGGCTATTGTTCACGCGCGCTTCGAAGTTCGCGATGATGCCGTGACGGTCGTAGCCACGCACCGCGAGAATGAACGGGAAGCCGAACTTCTCGCGATACGCGTGGTTCAGCGCAAGCAGCTTGTCGAACTCTTGCTGCGTGCATTGCGCGAGGCCGGCGCCGCTTTGTTCGCGCGTCGATTCCGCGGTCAACTCGCCGCGCACCGCTGCCTTGCCGGCCAGCTCCGGGTGCGCGTTGATCAGCGTGAGTTGTTTGTCATCGCCGGCCGTTTCGACGATCGCCGACATCTTGCGATGCAGTTCGTCGACGCTTGCAAACGGCCGCTCGCGCGCGGCGAGCTCCGCGACCCACGGCGAATGCTCGAAGATCCCCGACAACGCCGCGACGAAGGCATCGGTCGAGATGCAGTTGAGTTGGTCCAAGGTGTATTGCATCGCCTTCATGCCGCCGCCTCGCGGTTATCGGATTGGTAATCGGGTTGATAAGGATGAGTGTCGTGCCAGTGCCGCGCGATGTCGACGCGCCGCGTGACCCACACGCGGTCGTGCTGTTCGATGTGATCGAGAAAACGCTGCAGCGCGCGAAAGCGCCCAGGCCGCCCAAGCAACCGGCAGTGCATGCCGATCGACAGCATCTTCGGCGTTTCGGCGCCCTCTTCGTACAGCACGTCGAACGCGTCGCGCAGATAGGTGAAGAAGTGATCCGCGGTATTGAAGCCCTGCGGCGTCGCGAAGCGCATGTCGTTGGTATCGAGCGTGTACGGCACGATCAGTTGCGGCACCTTTTTGCCGCCCGTCACGTCGACGTCCATCCAGAACGGCAGATCGTCGCCGTAGTAATCCGAGTCGTACAGGAAGCCGCCGTATTCGGCGACGAGGCGATGCGTGTTCGGGCTGTCACGGCCGGTGTACCAGCCGAGCGGACGCACGCCCGTCACGCGCTCGATCGCCTGCATGCCGAGACGCATATGCTCCGCTTCCTGCTCCGGCGACATGTCCTGATAGTGAATCCAGCGATAGCCGTGACACGCAATCTCATGACCGAGTTCGACGAATGCGCGCGCGAGTTCCGGGTGCCGTTCGATGGCCATGCCGACACCGAACACCGTCAGCGGCAGACCGCGCTTTTCGAATTCGCGCAGGATGCGCCACACGCCCGCGCGCGAGCCGTATTCGTAGATCGATTCCATGCTCATATGGCGCGCCGGGTACGCGGCCGCGCCGACGATCTCCGACAGGAACTGCTCGGACGCGGGGTCGCCGTGCAGCACGCAGTTCTCGCCGCCCTCCTCGTAGTTCAGGACGAATTGCACCGCGATACGCGCCCGGCCCGGCCAGTTCGCATGCACCGGGTGGCGGCCGTAGCCGATCAGATCGCGGGGGTAGTTCGGGTCGAGTGGCATGGTTTGACGAAGGCTAGTGACAGGACCAAAAAACGCGTGAAACTCGGGCGCGCGGTGGTGTGGATGCGTACGCCGATGGATGCATGGATCAGCGTGCGGATGGGCAAATGGATCGGCACACCCGTCGCTCGGCACGCTTCGTTAGCGGCGGCGGGCAATCGCACCCTCCACCGCTCGAACACCGGCTTTCAGCGGCTACGTTGGCGGCTTTTCGATACCCGCCAAAGCCGCCGCCGAGTTGAGCCAGTGTAGCGAAAAGGCCCCCGTGCGCCCATACAGCGGGACAGATAGTGCGTGTTTCGCAGAATGTATGTGCGAGGCCGTGGATTTACGCGTTTACCCGCGTCGCACCGGCGTCGTCCTGCGCGAGAGTCGTGCACAGGTCCGTCGCATCGCGCGTGGCCGACGCAGCGTTTCGCCCGCCAGCGGGCTCGTCGCCATCCGGGCTGAACGATGCCAACGCGCCGTCGTAGCGCTTCGCGAGCGGCCGTGCGTAGTCGCCGCGCTTGGCCGTCGACAGCCGCAGCGCGACCAGTGCCTCGGTCCATTTCACCGCCGCCGTCACGCCTTCGATCACCGGCGCGCCGAGCGCGTCCTCGATTTCAGCGCATAGTTCGGCCATGCCTGCGCAGCCGAGCACGATCGCGTCGGAGCCATCCTCGTCGAGCGCGCGCCGGCATTCGTCGAGAATGATGCGGCGCGCAGCCGAGCCCGGCTTGTCGAGATCGAGCACCGCGACGTCGGTCGCGCGCACGTTGCGACAGAAGCGCTTCATGCCGTAGCGCTCGGCCAGATGCCAGGCCATCCCGCAGGTGCGCGCCAGCGTGGTCACGACCGTGAAGCCCGGTGCGAGCACGCTCGCCGCATGCATCGCCGCCTCGGCGATGCCAATCACCGGTCCCCTCGCCACCTCGCGCGCCGCGTAGAGGCCGGGATCGCCGAAGCAGGCGATCACGTAGCCGTCGCAACCCTCGCGCTCGCCCGCCGCGACTTCGGCGAGCAGACCCGGCGTCGCGAACGCCTCGTCGTAATAGCCTTCGATCGACGGCGGCCCCATCGTCGGACTGACCGCGATCACCTCGGTGCCGGGCGCGGCGACTTCGCGCGCGCAGCGTCCCATCGCCTCGGTCATGCGTCGGGTCGTGTTGGGATTGATCAGTTTGATACGCATGATGACTCCAGTTCGATGTGCTGCAATGTGATGCGATGCGCGTGCCGCAGCGGCGAAATGCCGTTCCGGCGAAACCCGCTGAAAACCCGGCGCCGCTCAGCGTGCGATCAGACGATAGAACACTGCGGCGAGCCCCGCGCCGATAAACCACGAGAAATTCGCGCAGCCGTCGAGCCCCGGCACCATCACGCAGATCACCGCGATCAACGCAGCCGGCAGCAGCGCCGCCACCGCGCGATAGTTGACGCCATTGCGATACCAGTAGCTGCCGTTCGGCTCGACCGTGTACAGATCGTCGAGCACGATCTTCTGACGCTTGACCAGGTAGTAGTCGACCACCAGCACGCCATACAACGGTCCGATGAAGCTGCCGAGCACGTCGAGCGTGTAGTGAATCACGGCCGGATTGTTGAACAGGTTCCACGGCGTGATGAACACCGACGCAACCGCCGCCAACATGCCGCCGGCGCGCCAGCTGATCAGACGCGGTGCGACGTTCGAGAAGTCAAAGGCCGGCGACACGAAGTTCGCGACGATGTTGATGCCGATCGTGGCGATCGTGAAGGTCAGCGCGCCGAGAATGACCGCGAGCGGATAGTCGATGCGACCCACCGTTTCGACCGGATCGGTGATCAGTTCACCGAACACCGGCAGCGTGGCCGCGGTCGTGATCACCGTGACGAGCGAGAACGCGAGGAAGTTGATGGGCAGGCCCCAGAAGTTGCCGCGCTTCACGCTGCGAAAGCTCTTGCCGTAGCGCGAGAAGTCGCCGAAGTTGAGCATCGGCCCGGAGAAGTACGACACCACCAGCGAGATCGCGGTGATCATCACCGGCACCACCTCCATGCCGTGATATTTGACGCCGCCCAGGTTGATGCCGATGTTGCGCCAACCCGCGCGATACACCATGTAGCCGGCGAGAATGAACATCACGACATAGACGGCCGGGCCCGCGAAGTCGATGAACTTCTTGATCGTCTCCATGCCGTGCCAGAACACCAGCGCCTGCAGCACCCACAGCAGCATGAAGCCGGCCCAGCCGAGCGTCGACAGACCAAAGAGGCCATGCCGATGCACGTCCGCATAGGGCAGCAATTGCGGCACGAACTTCAGCACGACGATCACCAGCGCGCTCGACGCCAGATAGGTCTGAATCCCATACCACGCGACCGCGATCAGGCCGCGAATCACCGCCGGCACATTCGCGCCGAGCACGCCGAAGGTCGCGCGGCATGCGACCGGATACGGCACGCCGTTCGCCTGGCTCGGCTTCGCGATCAGGTTGCACAGCAGATTGACGATGGTGATACCGACGAGCAGCGCGATCAGCACCTGCCAGCTCGTCAGACCGAGCGCGAACAGGCTGCCCGCGAACACATAACCGCCGACGCTGTGCACGTCGGACATCCAGAACGCAAAGATGTTGTACGCGGTCCAGCTCTGCGCGCGCAGCGGCGCGAGGTCTTCGTTATAGAGCCGCTCGCTGTAGCCGGCCGGCATCGATGAATCGGCCTGTGGGGCGCCGTCCTGGTAGGTGGGCATTGCGTGACTGTCTGGCGCTGCACTGAACTGAGCCATGATTCCTCCTTGGGATAAGGGCCGTCGATATCGAA
This sequence comes from Paraburkholderia sp. ZP32-5, assembly GCF_021390495.1. Lineage (NCBI taxonomy): Bacteria > Pseudomonadati > Pseudomonadota > Betaproteobacteria > Burkholderiales > Burkholderiaceae > Paraburkholderia > Paraburkholderia sp. ZP32-5. The sequence goes on from NZ_JAJEJP010000001.1 coordinate 2,382,698, forward strand.
TCGACGGACGTTGCATCGGCCATGCCAGTCGCTCGCCTCTCGCCCTGCACGGGTCGATAAAGTCGGCGCCGAGGTCATTACCGTGCCGCGCGTGTCTCCGTACTGAGTACTTGTGGTTATCGCATCGCCGGCCGCCGCGGATTCCCGGCGATGCGTTACTGCCCGAAGTCCGGCGCCTCGCGACGGACGTGCGTGTTCAGGCCGGCGGCGCTCACGAAAGCGCTGCCTTGCCATGCGTCATTGAGTTCAGTTCAATTCAGTGCGGTGCGCACCACGAACGGGCGCGTGTGCCGCTTATCTGTTGCTTGTCTGCATGCTTTATGCAGCTTGATTGCCGCTCGTTTAACGCTCATCTGTGAGCGATATACGGCGGTCTTGCAATCGCCTCAGCCTTCGGTGGAATCGGCTTTGGCTGTCTCCGTGGATATGTCTCGCGGCGCCAAGGCGCCGAATACTTCGTGCAAATCCGCCGCGCCGCGCGCGGGGCGCTCCAGCATCTTCAATTCGACGCTTTGCAGATGGCGCGACATCAATGCCGCGGCCTCCTTCGCATCGCCGGCGTCGAGCGCGGCGATGATCGCTTCATGGTCCTCGAACGAGCACGGGCTGCGTCCGAGTGATTCGTACAGCGCGGAAATCAGCGTGGAACGAGCGACCAGCCCATTCAGGCAATCGCACAGCACCGTATTGCCGGTGAGGTTCGCGAGCTCGGTATGAAACTCGCCCGACAGGCGAATCCACGCCGGAAAATCGCGAGTTTCGAACGCCTTGCGTTCGCGCCCGATCATCCCGCTGATGTTCTTCAACCGCCGCACGCCGTGGCCGTTACAGATCTTCTCGACCACAGCCAGCTCGATGATGCGGCGCATTTCGAACACCTCATGCACCTCCTGCAGCGACGGACTCGCGACGAACGCGCCACGATTCGGCTCGAGGTCGACGAGCCGCTCGCCGGCCAGTTGCGTCAGCGCCTGGCGGATCGGACCGCGCTTGACGCCGAATACTTCGCATAACTGGGCTTCGGTCAGCTTCGCGCCCGGCGCCAGCCGATGCTCGAGGATCGCGGCGCGGATGCGCTCGGCAATCGCTTCGGGTTTCGAACTATTCGCGGTGGAATCGGTGTCGGACATGATGTGCGTCTCGGTATGTTGGTCATCATAGGATGGACACAAATATTGTCAACAATTTTTGTGTCGAGTTTCGACAATTTTCTTTGATGTTGTTGTCAACCGCCTCGGAAGCATAAGCTGGAAGGCCGTCCGTCAAGGATCTTAGCGCGATCTGACTCGCGAATCCTTTTGTTGTGGGCCGCTTTTTTGTCAACAAAAACTGAAAACATTGGCGCGGGTGTGGAAGGCAGAGGGCATTGAAACGCAGACGATTAGTTGCGTTCTAGGCACCGAAAAAAGCGGGCTCAGCCCGCTTGCATACTGCCCCACTCTCTCGCCTTGCTCACGCAAGACAGGGATAGCCCGACAACGTCAGCCGGAATCCCTGCGCGTCGGCGACGAGACGCGCGTCCGCGCCGACCGGCAGCGTCAGCATGTTGTGGATATGGCCGAACTGCAGCCCGCTGACGATCGGAATGCCGATCACCGCGCGCACCTGCTCGATCATCGCGTACAGGTCGTAACCGTTGTCGTACTCATACGGCTTGCCGCCGGAAAAATCGCCGAGCACCAGGGCCTGCTGCTGCGCGAGGATGCCGGCCAGATGCAGCTGATAGATCATCCGCTCGATGCGAAACGGCTGCTCGTTCACGTCTTCGAGAAACAGGATGCCGCCCTGCACCGGCGGCATGTACGGCGTGCCGACCAGCGATGCGATCACCGCCAGATTGCCGCCCCACAGCATGCCGGACACGTCGACGGGCTGTGCTTGCGGCGCGTTGCCGGTCACCGTCAGCGTCGGCTGCGTGAGCGCCGACCAGAAGTGCTGCATCGTGAATTCGCTCAGTTCCTCGGCGCCGAAATCGCTCATCAGCATCGGGCCACCGAAGGTCTTCACACCGGCGCGAGCGAGCAGCGCGAGCTGGATCGCGGTGAAGTCGCTGTGACCGACGAGCGCGATCGGCTGGTCGGCGAGACGGCGTTGCAGCCCTTCGTAATCGAGGCCGTGCAGGATGCGCACCGCGCCGTAGCCGCCACGCACGGCCAGCACGATATCGGGCAGATCGCGCGATGGATCGGCGAGACGGTTCAGATCGGCCGCGCGCTCGCCGTCGGTGCCGGCAAAGCGCTGATAGCGGCGCCGCGCCGCATCCTCGCCGTCGACGTGATGCCCCTGCGCGCGCAGACGATGCAGCGCGCGATGCAGCACCTGCGGATCATGCGGATAGCCGGACGGCGCGATCAGTTCGATGGTGCGATGAGCGGTCATGGCGAGGCCCGTTGGATGGTGCTGTTTTAGAGCGGCGCAGTGGGAGGCGGTTCGTTATCGGGCTGAATGACGGGATCGATGGCTCTGGTGGCTTCGGTTGTTGCGGCGGAAGCGAGACCGCCCTCGCCGCGTGCCGCTTCGCGCGCTTCGCGGCTCGCGCGCCGCCGTTCCGCGAAAAACGACTTCAGCGCCGCGCCGCATTCCGCTTCGAGCACGCCGCCGCTGACCGTCGTGTGATGGTTCAGCTGCGGATTCGCGAATGCATCGACGACGCTGCCGCACGCGCCGGTCTTCGGATCTCGCGCACCGAACACGACGCGCGCGATGCGCGCGTGCATGATCGCGCCCGCGCACATCAGGCACGGCTCGAGCGTCACATAGAGTTCGCAGCCGGGCAAACGGTAATTTTCGAGCGCCTGCGCGGCGGCGCGCAGCGCGACCATTTCCGCATGCGCGGACGGGTCATGCGCGCCGATCGGATGGTTGAAACCGGTGGCGATCACTTCATCGCCGCGCACGAGCACCGCGCCGACCGGCACCTCACCGGCCGCGCGCGCCTCGTCGGCGGCGGCCTGGGCGAGCGCCATGAAACGCCGATCGCGTTCTGAGACTGCGGGTGGCTCAGTGGGGATGACTGGTGTGGCGGCGAGCGTGGGATCAGCAGAGGCGGCTTCGCACTGCTGCGAAGCGTCCGCCGTGGCGCCATGGATGACCGGCTGGCTCACTGCGAACCCGCGTCGGCTGCATCGGTATTGCCGGCACGCTCCGACAGACGTTCGGCGATCCGGCGGCAATATTCGCGCGGCAGCACTAGCGGGCCGCCGCGCAGCGATTCGAGCGCCATATCGAGCGCGAGCATGCGCGCCTGCAGCTGGCAGCGGGTGGCCGGATCGCTCACGGCATCGAGCTCCGTTTGCAGATCGCGCAACGCGCGAAGCTGCTCGACGGCGGGCGGCACGAAGCCCGCGTTTTTCAGGATCCGATTGGCGACGCGCACCTCTTCCGGCACTAGAGCATCGTCATCGAGAAGAAGGGGCGCACCGGCACCCGGCAAGTCGTCGAACTCTCCGCGCGCGGCGGCGGCGGCAATACGCTGTTCGACAAGCGCATCAAGCAATTTCATCTGCGATCCAACACGTTGCGGCTCGTGCATTCTATCAGGGAGCGCACGGGCGTTCAGTCAGCCTCGCCGCCCCGCAAACCCCGCCCGGGTAGGCGATTTTCGCTGTTTGATGCGCCGACGGTGCTGACGTCATTGATCCCGAAGGTAGGCGCGAACGGGTCTACGCCTTTTCGTTGATCAGAGTGCCTGACGTCTGCCCCTGTTTCATCATCAGCGCCGCGAGTTCCGATGCCGCGGTTGCCATCGCGCCTTCGATCGTCCTTGCCGCGGTCTGCAAGGTCGCGACCGCTGGGTTCGGGGTGCCGTCAGGCCCCTTGCTCCGCGACAACGCGGCAATCTGCGATTCGATCGCACGCAGTTGCGCCTGCAAACTTTTGATCAGCGCCTGGAGCGCCTTCGCGCCGGCACTCATCGAACTCGAATCGCCGCTGCTCGATCCGCTGACGCCGCCCGCTCCTGCTACGCCCGCAGCCGCCTTGGCCGCAGACGACGCAGGCGACATCGGCGACGTACCCGCAGCCGCTGTTTGCGAACCGGACGCGTTGTTCGCGCTGCCCGCGGAAGCCTGATTTGCCGAAGTGCCCTGAGTCGCGGTCGAGCTCGCGCTGGTCGACACGCTGTTCGGCGTTATGCCGGAAATGCCTTGCACGCTCATTGTGGGTTGACCATGGAGAAAGGGAGATGTCTGACTATCGGCACGGTATGGGGCTTTCTTTAGACGTTTGCCTACCGCTAGGCAATCGCACCGCTCCACTCGCGTCAAACTCCGCCAGCCAACGGCCAACGCGCGAGCACGACATGCTTCGTGCGTCCCAACAGACTGTGTACCAGCGCAAATTCCCGCACATTCCAGCAGGCCGGCTCGGCCGGACGGCGCTCGGCCCAGGGCATCCCATAGGCGAGCGTGACGTGCGGCGTAAACTCCGGGCCGGGCTCGAAACCGGCGTTTTTCAACGCGACCTCGAGCGTGTCGTGAAGCACATGCAGACCGCGCACGCCATCTTCTCCTACCAGCACCGCCGGCCCGGGTCTGGGTCGTTTCGAGAAGCTGACGACCGCGTCGAATTCGACCGTGAACGGCGCGAGAGCGAGCGATGCCGCCGCCTGCTTTACCGCGTCGACGAGTTGATCGGGCAAGCCGCCCGCAAAGTTGCCGAGATGGCGCAACGTCACATGCAAACGGTTCGCCGCGAGCGGCTTGCTGCGCACGCGGGCTTCCGTGCAAAGCTGTTGCGCGAACTTCGCGATACCGGCCGCCGTATTCGTGTCGGGGAAGACGGCGAAAAAAAGCCCGTCGGTCGGCGTGGGCGGCGCCTCCAGCCCCGGCAGCCACAGTTGTTCAGGCATCGTGCCTCGTTCCTTCGCTTGGTTTTCTGATCCGGTTCGCGCACCGCCCGCGCAGGCGGTCCGTGTCCGGATAATACTGTATGTTCATACAGTATTCCAGAGTGTGAGCGAAGGTGCGCCGCTAGGTTGTGCAAGGAAACTGAATTGACGAGACTGCAGATCGGCCCTATTTGCCGCCCGGTGATCCCTCCTTGCCGATCCACGCCCGCCGCATCCGCAGCGAAAACGACAGCTATTCCGGCTGCCAGCAACGCAACCCGAACAGCGGTACAACGCCATACGCATGATCGAGCATGTCCGACTGCAGCGTTTCATACAGCTCCCAATTCGTCTCGTTCACATAGAGATAGATCTCCAGCGCGACAACGGGCTGGCTGGACTGAAGTTGCCGGATCACGAGCGGCATGTCCCGGCGCACCGCCGGATGATCGCGCAACCAGTTGGTCAGATAGAGACGGTACAGGCCAAGGTTCGTGCGACGCTGCGTGTCACCAGGCACGCGGGACGTAAGCGACATATCGACATCGCCATGCAGCCGGTTGAGCAGCGCCTCATCAGGAAAACAGATAGTGCCGGCATCGAAATGGATCGCATGCCTGACGCGGCGGCCGCCCGACTCGGTCATGCCTCGCCAGTTCTTCACGCTGTTCGTCAGCAGCACGTAGCTCGGCAGCATGACGATCGAGTTGTCGAAGTTCTGCACCTTGATCGTGTTGAGCGCGATGTCGATCACTGTGCCGTCGGCGACGAAACCGGGCACTTCGATCCAGTCGCCCACTCGCAACATGTCGTAGGCGGCGAGCTGGATGCTGGCGACGAAGCCGAACAACGTGTCGCGGAAGATGATGATCAGAAGCGCGGTCATCGCGCTGACGCCCGTCAGGAAGTACGCGGGTGAACGTTGCAGCAGCACCGAGATCACGGCGATCAGCGCGATTACGTAGAGCACGATGGTCGTGATCTGCAGGAAGCTCTTGATTGGCCGCTGGCTCGCGGACGGATAGTGGCTGTAGCGCTCACCGACGCTATTGAGGAACGCCAGCGCGGTGCGCAGCAGCGTGTACACCATGTAGCAGGCTGCGAGAATCGCTAGCGGGCGACCGAGCACCGCGATCAGCGGAAACGTGAGCCCGGTGAGCAGCGGCGCGGCCGCGTAGACGATTGCGGCAGGCACCAGCGGCGCGAGCCGGTGGAACACCTTGTGGCGCTCGGCGGCGCGCAACCACTTGTACTGCTCGCGGCGTGCGAAGCGGCCGACGATCATCAGCATCAGCGCACGCGTCACGTAGTAGCAGATTGCGCTCGCCAGAACGATTGCGACAAACAGCGCGGCGACGAGCAGCACCGCAACGAGCCAGCTATCCGTATAGATGTTGAAGTGATGCCAGTTCGGTCCGCCCTCGAAACGCAGCGTCTTGTCGAACATAGACCCTCCCGTTGTCGGAGAAACCACCTCGCCCGGCAGGCGGATCCGGTCGTGTCCTCTAACAGCAGAGGTAAAGACGGACGATCCAGACCCCTAAGTATCGCTACCCTGTGGCTTACTTGAGATAGCGACCCGCTCGTGTATCGCCTTGCAATGCCGAACGAGATTCGGCCGCGACAGCACGTAGCGCTTTAACGGCGTATCGATGTCGTAGTAGTAGATGTTCGCGACGCAGCCGTAGATCGCGGCATCGACGGTAGCCGGCTTGGGCCCGAAGACAAAGCCGCTGTCGCCGAGCAGATCGGCCACGACACGCAAATCGCCGATACCGCGCTCATACACCTGATCCGGCTCGTAGCGGCCGATGCCCTGATAGTGATATCGCAGCCTGTTGTATTCGCTCGCGGCTTCAAGCGCACTCGCGGTGACTTCCGGGTGCGCCGCCATGAAAGCGTTGCAAAACGCCGGGCGAAAGCGCTCGTCGCGCCAGCGCGAAAAGCTCATCGGCCAGTACAGGTCGTCGAGCGTGCGCCGCACCAGGAAGTCGAGATTGGCTTGCCCCGTGGAAAGCGCGCTGTCGATGCGCAGATCGTACTTGCGCGTCAGGTAGCGGATGATCGCATCGCTATCGCCGATGGATTCCTCGCCGTCGACCAGATACGGCAGTTGTCCTCGCGGCGCCTCTTTCGTATCGAGAATGTGCTTGTGCTCGAAATCGACGCCGCACAAGCGCATGAATGCATAGACCTTCAGGCCAAACGGATTGTTGTCGGCGACGCCGAACAGGTCCGGGTAGGAATAGAGCGTCGGCATGGGGCTCTCCCGTGATGGAGACATGATGCGGCCGGCGTCGAGGATGTTCGCGGCCCGGCGCAGTGCGTGATCGTGACACATGAATGGCCGCGCCGACTGTGACCCAGCGAACGCAACCGGTCTGAATGAATGCGATGAGCGCCGAAACGCCAGCGCAGATTCACACCGCCTGCCCTTCAACCGAAAACCCACACCGCTGCAAATATTCCCGCAACTGAATCCCCTGCTCGTCAACCAACGCCTTGTCCCTGAGTTCGCGCAACGTCCCCGGCTCAAGCGTCTGAACGTAGCGATCGACAACTGCCATCAGCGTCTCGTAGTTCTTCAGTCCGCGCGCATGCGTATCACCGTAGCCCTTCACGAGCCGCTGACACTGCGCGATCTCCAGCGCGAGCGCCGGATCGATCGCAGCAACCGAACGCACCCGCGCAAGCCATGCATCGATACGCACAGTTTCCAGCGCATAGCGCAGCGTCGTGCGCCGCCCGCGCCGCCAGCGCGCGAGCAGGTACAGCAGCAGAAAACCGCCGAGCGAACTCGTCGGTATCACGCGCCCTCTCGCTGTCAACCGCGCGATCGCTCGATGCACCCAATGCGGACGCGCGAGCCAACGGCCGAGCCCCGCCGGCAACGTCTCGCAGATCTCTTCGATACGCGGATGCATGAACTCGTTGATCCGCAGCAGTTGCGCCGGGTCCACGCGCACCTCGTCGCGCACCCACTCGAAGCGGCTCGCGCGCGTCTTCAGATCGGCGACGCGGATCGTGTCTTCATACGACATCCATAGCGCGAGATGCCGCGCGGTTTCGCCGAGCAAGCCGGCGTGCGCACCGCCGGGCGCCGCGCGCAGCGCATCGAGCCGGTCCAGATACAGCCCTGCATACGCGACGTCCTGATAGTCGATCAGACGCCGCACGCCCTCGATCGCCACGTCCCGCACGCCAGCCGGCAACGCGCGCGTGCGCTCGACCAGCGCCGCGACCGCCGGGTGGCGCGGCGGCTCGGCCGTGCCGGTCCCGGAAGCCGTCTCAGAGGTAGTCCCGAAGGTCGTCTCAGAGGCCGCCCCGGAGCCGGACAACTCTCCGCCCGCCGCGCGATAGCCCGCAGCAAAAGCCGCAAGACTCGCCGCCACCCCCACCCCACCACGCCCGATCGTCGCCTCGAAGCGTTCTCGATCGAACGGCAGCACCTGCGCGGCGCTCAGCGCGCCGAACAGCACCGCACTGATCACGCTGCCGGTGCTTTGCGCGAGCTGCGCCATATCGAACCCGATGAAGCGCTTCGCCGCGTCGCGAGCCTGCTGCGCGAGCGCGTCGGCATCCACGCGGCCATCGCCCAGCGCCGACTTTTCCGCGATCGAATACACGCGATGGCTCGATGCAATCAACGTGGTGCGCTCGCGCGTCACGAAGCCGCGCTGCACCGCGCGCCCCGCTTCCATCAATTCCGATGCGAGCACGATGTCGACATCGCCCGGCAACGGCGTCAGCGCAAAGACCGGCGCGCGCGCACCGGGCTGCGTCGCGCCGGGAAACAGTTCGATGTAGTAGATCGTCGCGCCGGTACGCTGCGCGACGCCGGGCACCGAGGTCGTCTGCGCGAAGTAACCGCCGGTTTCGGCGAGACTGACGATCCAGTCGGCGAGCACGCCGCCCCCTTCCCCGCCCATCGCGAGGATCGCGATCTTGATCGGCTCGGCAGCCGTCTGAGCAGCCATCAAAGTATCCCGGTGACAGATTGAAAAGAACCGCTACGCCGACCGCGCGGCCGGCAGCAACCACACCGCGATCGCGCCGACCAGGCCAATCGCCGCGAACACAACGAAATTCACCCCGACGCCAAGACCGCTCGCGGCCACATAACCGCCGAGCAACGGCCCGCTCATCGCGCCGATCCGCGCGAAGCTGAGCGCCCAGCCGGTGGCCGCGGCGCGCACCGGCCCCGGATAGTAGTTGGCCAGATGCCCGGTCAGGATCAGTGCCGCCGAGATGCTGCCGACCCCAGCCAGCGCGACGAACAGATAGTTGAGCGCCATCCCGTGCCTGAACATCAGCGCGAGCACGCCCAGCGCGCCGAGCAGATAGAACACGCCGACCGTCACGCGCACGCCGGCGCGGTCCGCAATCTTGCCGAGCACGAGACCGCCCAGCGCCGACGCGAGACTGAACACGATCAGAAAGGTCAGGCTGGAGCCGAGGTCGTAGCCGCTTTTGCGCATGATGGTCGGCAGCCATGTGTTCAGGCCGTAGATCAGCAGCAGCCCACAGAACAGCGCGATCCAGAAACACAGCGTCGCGCGCAGATGGCGCCGCGCGAACACTTCGCGCAGCACCCAGCGCCAGCCGTGCCCGCTCGCGGCCACGCGCACCGGCGAGCTGGGCACGTCGACGCCAAGGCGCGCGGCCAGTTCGACCGCCTCGGCCTGACGCCCTTGACCGACCAGATATTCGAGCGATTCCGGCAACGCGCGGGCCATCGGCCACAGCAGCACGAGCGGCACCGCACCGCACGCGATCACGCCGCGCCAGCCGAGGCCGGGCAGCAACTGGATCGCCACGGCGGCCGCGCACAGGATCCCGAACGAGTAACCCGAGTACATCACCCCGTAGTTGAAATTGCGGCGCTGCGGCGCCGAGTATTCGATCGTCAACGCGGCCGCGACCGGAATCACGCCGCCGAGCCCCAGCCCGCCGATAAAGCGGAACAGCGCGAACCAACCCGGCGTCGGCGCCCATGCGGCGCCCGCCATCGTCAGCGAAAAGAGTCCCGCGCACAGCAGCAACATACGGCGTCGGCCGAGCAGATCGCTCAGCGTGCCGATCAGAAATGCGCCGAAGAACATGCCGAGCAGCGCGTAGCTGCCTAACGCGCCCAACTGGATCGGGCTCAGGTTCCAGGCTTTGTCGTCGGCGAGCGCGGGCAGCACCGCGCCCATCACGCCGACGTCTTAGCCTTCGAACAGAATCGCGAGCCAGCACACCAGCAGCACGCGGCCGGTCACACGGGCGGGCAGGCGCAGCGACGCGCTTTGATTGGGAATGGCGGACATGGCGCATTTACCTCGGTACGTTGTACTTGATCGGGCGGTTCGGAATCACAATGCGTATTTCGCGCGACGCGCGGCATCGCGCCGTTGCAGCCAGCCGATCACCCGATCGCGCACGCGCTGCAACACACGGTCCCAGCGGCTCGGATTGCTGATCAGTTGCGCGCGATAGAACGACGGGCACAGCACCGCCGCATGCGCGACCTCGCCGCACAAACCGCAGCCGACGCAACTATCGACGACGGTCGCGACCGGATCGCGGCGCAGCGGGTCGGGATTCGGCTTGATCGATAGCGACGGACAGCCGGATAGCCGGATGCACGAGTGATCGCCGGTGCAGGTGTCGGAGTCGACGCCGAAACGCTCGCGCACCACCCGCTCGCCCGCGGCGATCGCGTGGCGGACCTTGGGCTTTTCGCGCCGTTGCCGGTTCAGCATGCATTCGCTTTGCGCGATCAGCACCTTCGGCCCCTTCGCGGTCGTGGTCAACGCTTCGCGCAGCGTCGCGGTCATCGTTTTCAGATCGTAGGTGCGCCTGATCGTGCGCACGCATTCGACGCCGACGCCTCTGACCGCACTTTCGATTTCGTGCCCGGTGCTGCGGCTCGCATTGCGTGCGTTCGACGACGGAATGTCCTGGCCGCCCGTCGCGGACGTGTAGTTGTTATCGACGATGATCGTCAGGTTGTCGCTGCGGTTGAACACCGCGTTGGCGATGCCGCTCGTCAGCCCGTTGTGCCAGAAGCCGCCATCGCCCATCACCGAGATCGCGCGTTTGCCGGCCTGCGCATTGAGCGCGGCCGCGCCCGCCGCGCCGAGGCCGTAGCCCATCGTCGTGTTGCCGAGATTGAACGGCGGCAGAATCGAAAACAGATGGCAGCCGATATCCGCGCTCACGTGATGCACGCCCAGCTCGCGCTCGACCAGCTTCATCGCGGTAAAGATCGGGCGCTCCGGGCAGCCGGTGCAAAAACCGGGCGGCCGCGCGTGAACCGTTTGATCGAGCGATGGCGTGGCCGGCGTCGCAACAGCGTGTGCTTCAGTGGGTTGCCCCGCGGCAGAAGGCCTGTCAGCCGAAGGCGTATCAGCAGGCGCAGCAATCACCGGAATCACCTTGCGCTGCACCACGCGTGCCGGCTGCGCATCGACGTGTCCATAGCGTTCGAGAAACGCCCGCACGCCGGCAAGCACGGTCGCGGTCGTGTACTCGCCCGCCATCGGCAATACGTCCTTGCCGTGCAGCGCGGTGTCGATGCCGAGCTTGCGCAGGATGCTCGCAACATTCTGCTCGACAAAATCCGGCTGCCCTTCCTCGACCACCAGAATCGCGCGCTTGCCACGGCAGAAGCGCTCGAACTCCGCATCGACGAGCGGGTAAGCGACGTTCATCACGTACAGCGGAATCTTCGAGTCGCCGTACACATTGGCGAGTCCGAGCTTGCCCAACGCGCGAATCAGCGTGTTGTACGCGCCGCCCTGCACCGCGATACCGACGTCGGCCGCGTCTTCGGCAAAGAACTCGTTGAGCTTGCGTGCCTCGATAAAGCGGATCGCGGCCGGCCAGCGCTCATGCACTTTCTCCTTTTCGTGCAGAAAACTCGCGGGCGGCAACACGATGCGGTTCACGTCGCGCACCGGATTTTCCAGCGCATCGCGAATCGTGAATGCGGGCCGGCGATTGGCCGACGTAATGAACTGGCCGTGCACGTGACACGCGCGAATGCGCATCTGCAACATGACCGGTGTGCTGCTCGCTTCCGACAAGTCGAAGCCGTCCTTGACGGACTGCACGATCGACGGCAGGTTCGGACGCGGATCGAGCAGCCAGATCTGCGACTTCATCGCAAATGCGTGGCTGCGCTCCTGCATGATCGACGAACCCTCGCCGTAATCCTCGCCGACGATAATCAACGCGCCGCCCAGCACGCCGCCCGAGGCGAGATTCGCGAGCGCGTCGGACGCGACATTGGTGCCGACCGTCGCCTTGAACGTGACCGCGCCGCGCAACGGATAGTTGACCGACGCCGCGAGCGTGGCCGCCGCGGTCGCCTCGCTCGCGCTGTTCTCGAAGCGGATGCCGTGCTCGGCGAGGATGTCCTGCGCATCGGCGAGCACGTCCATCAGGTGCGAAATCGGCGCGCCCTGATAACCGGCCACATACGCGACGCCCGACTCCAGCAGCGCCTTCGTGACCGCCAGAATGCCCTCGCCGCTGAAAAGCTCGCCGTCTCCAAGGCGCAGCTTTTTCACTTCCTCGACAAATGATCGCTCGGCCATCGCGCGCGCCTTATCGTTTGAGGTTAGCCGAGTATAGGAATAAAGTACGGCTTCTCCGAATCGATCAAATTCCGGGAGCAGAATAAGTTTATTTATGGGCCCCGCGCCGTGGACACTACCCGCATCGATCTGAACCTGCTGCGCGTTTTTCACGCGATTCTCGAAGAACATAGCCTGACGCTGGCCGCGCATCGGCTCGGCCTGTCGCAGCCGGCGGTCAGCTACGCGCTCGGCCGCTTGCGCGCGATCCTCGAAGATCCGCTCTTCGTGCGCAACGGCAACGAGATGCAGCCCACCTCCGCCGCGCTCGAGATGCGCGAACCGTTGCGCGCGGCGATGGCCGCCGCCGAGCATGCGCTGCAGTTGATGGTACGGTTCAACGCGGCGACCAGTACGCGCGTGTTCCGGATTTCAATGTCGGATATCGGCGAACTCGCGTTTTTGCCGCCGCTGTGCGCGGCGCTCGCCGAATGCGCGCCGCTGGTGCGGCTCGATATCCAGTCGGTGCCGCTCGATCAGATCGAGGACGCGTTGCGCGTCGGCCGCCTCGATCTCGCGATCGGCAATCTGCCCGCGCTGGTCGGCCGCACGCGCCATCAGCCGCTGTTTCACGAAGACTACGTGTGCATGACGCGCCGCCGTCGCGCGCTGCCCAAACGCAGGCTCACGATCGAACAATACCTTGCGTTTCCGCATGTGCTCGTGGGGTCGCTCGAAAGCGGACATCACCAGATCGAGGACAGCTTCCGCAAGCGCGATATCCAACGGCAAATCGCGTTGCAGGTGCCGCATTTCACCGTGGTGCCGCAGATCCTCGCGCATACGGACTGGATCGTCACGTTGCCGCGGCGCACGGTTCAGTTGCTCAATCCGGCCGATGAGTTCGCGGTGTACGACCTACCGGTGCAGATTCCCGAGGTGACGGTCACCGTGCACTGGCATGCGGACTTCGACACGCATGATGCGAACCGCTGGATCAGGACGTTGGTGATCGACAGATTGAGTGATACGCCGGCGGGAACGTGACGGCTAGCTAGCGCCTGCTTCGTCAGCGCCAGCTTCGTCAGGATCATCGCGCACAGCCGCATAGGTCGCGACCCGTCGCCGCTCGCGGGCGAATGCGACGCCAACACCACCGCGTTCGCACCTTTATTCACTGCTCGCTCACCTCGCCCACCGCCCACCCGACGTCCCCCGCTCAGGCCAGCCATCCCCGCCAACGAGCGGCACGAACCTCACATCGGCGAACGCGTGCTCTTCATAGCTCTGTTCGGTCACACGCACGATCTTCACGAGCCGTTGGCGGTCCGGCTCACGCCCGACCGGCATCACGAGACGCCCGCCGCACGCGAGTTGCGAACGCAGCGCGCGCGGCACGTGCGGAGCGCCCGCGGCGGCGACGATCGCGTCATACGGCGCGTGTTCTTCGAGGCCTGCGGTGCCGTCGCCGAGATACACGGCGACGTTCGCATAGCCGAGCCGTTGCAGCCGCTCGCGCGCCGCTTCGACGAGTTCGGCATCGCGTTCGATCGAATCGACCTGCGCCGCAATCTGCGCGGCAATCGCGGCCGCGTAGCCGGAGCCCGTGCCGATATCCAGCACGCGATCGCCGGCATGAAGCTCGGCGGCCTCCAGCATCTTCGCGACGATAAACGGTTGGGAGATCGACTGGCCGCCGCCGATCGGCAACGGCGCGTCGTCGTAAGCGAACGGCCGCCAGTCGGGCGCGACGAAGGCATCGCGCGGCACGCGCCGCATCGCGGCGAGCACCTGCGGATCGCGCACGCCGCGGCGCACGATCTGCCGCTCGACCATCCGCTCGCGCGCCTCGTCGAAATCGCTCATCACAGCCTCCTGACGAACACGGCGTCGCGCGGCCAGAACCCGGTATCCGGCAGCGACGGCGTCGTCGTTTGCTGTCATCCAGTGGATCTAGCAATGAGCATACGCCGTACGGGGACGCGTGGAGCGAAGAATCCGGTCCCAGCGTCGCAACGATTAACCGCGCTGCGCTTCACGCTCCGTGCTGTTGATCGAATACACCAGATACGAATATCTGTCACCTCGGACCGGTATCTTGCTGGCGCCCCATCGCGAACCAGAAAACGCCAGAAGCCAGTTTTATTTCAATAACCTGTCAGCACTGCATCGCCAAAAATCGCAACCCGTCATATTAGAAAAACGGAATCCTCATGCGCAAAACAAGATGGCTAGTCAGCCTGCTTTTTATCGTATTTTCAGCAAACTCAATCGCTGCAACGGCGGCCACACTGATCGACCAGTTGCAGGCGCAAAGGCAGGCCTTTTCCCAGGACAACAAAATCGACCTGCAGCAACTGTCACGGGAAATTCAGGCAACGGTCAAAGACGCCGATGTACTCGATCGCACGCACAACGACCAGCAGGCCATCAACGTGCTTCTCGGCTTGCAAAAATATGCGCCTCTAGCGCAGTTCCCCAGCTACGACGTACAGATGCAGTGCGCCAACCTGTATGCAAGGCTGCAGAGAAACAGCGATGCGCAGGCATGCCGCGAACGTGCCGCCGCGCTGGCGGAAATCCTGCGGACGCGCTCCGGAAGTGGCGCTACGCCGGACGATCCGGTGCGGGTCATTACCATTAACGAAATCGGCGAATGGGCGCGTTCGCAGTCGGCGAAAATGTCCGACGTGCGTGCCTACGCGAATCTCCAGGCCGTCACTTACTCCAGCCCGACGACAGACGGCCAATCGAAAGTCGCCTACTTTCTGTTCGATCCGCGGCTGCAGGCGTCGATCAGCAGCAAAAAAATCGACATATTCGATCCGCTGCCCGTGGGGCCGGCCGATGGTAAATATCAGCTTGCGCTAAATCAGGCGCGCGAAGCGCGCATCCAGTTCCTTAACGACAAGA
Organism: Paraburkholderia sp. ZP32-5; assembly: GCF_021390495.1. Lineage (NCBI taxonomy): Bacteria > Pseudomonadati > Pseudomonadota > Betaproteobacteria > Burkholderiales > Burkholderiaceae > Paraburkholderia > Paraburkholderia sp. ZP32-5. Next base: position 2,398,001 of record NZ_JAJEJP010000001.1, read on the forward strand.
GCTTCAATTATCCTGAACTCATCCAGCTGTCCGATCAGTCACAACGCGAAGCGATGCAACTCGCCCAGCAAGGGGATATTCAAGGCGCGCTGGCGAAAATCAGGGAAGTCGAAAAAATTCGCCCGATCCAGCAGATACCCGTATTCAATCTGATTTCGAACTACAGCTTTCTGCTAGGAAAATCCGGAGATCTCGACGCACAGTCGAAGATGAGACTGTTCCTGTTTGGCATTACGCAGGACATCGCGCACAGCGGCAATGGATTGACGCAGGAATCCGCTGTTCACGTTGTGGCTATCTCGGAGGAATACACGTGGCTGCACGAGAAGAATTTGCGCGTGACCAAACAACATTTGCTAATGGATGGAAATTCGCGATACGACGCCATGGATACGGTCGACGCGAATGGAAACCTCAAGACTTATTACTTTGACGTGAGCCAGGTTTTCACTCGAGAAAGCCCTGTGCCGGCGCAATAACGCTGCATCTGCGTCGCAAAGCCGTTATTAACTCAAGGAGCTTCGGGCGATAGTTCACGCAATACGCTACGGATTGCCGTAACTATCGCCCGCGTCGAAACACGCTATTCAAGCCCCAGCAACGCGAGATAACGCGTCAGATCACCCTCGGTGCGAACGATCTCGCGCATCAGGTCTGCCAGCGGCATTTGCCCCCACGTGACCGCCCGTTTCAGCAGATACGGCGTCGGGCTGTGCGGCTCCTGCTCCTCCAGATAACGCGCGACGATTTCGATCAGCTGATACGCATGCGCGCGGCTTTCGATCTGCCCGAGCGACGCCGCGGCCACCACCTGGCCCCCCGCTTCGTGCCGCGAATCGTCAGCGAATTTGTCCGATTCCACCGCTTCCCCCTGTTGCGCAAACTCGTCCGCATAGGACGCGTCGGCCGACTCGGCACCCTCTTCCACGACTCCAGCCGCGACCGGCGGCAACGCATGGTCGCCGAGCAGACTGGTCGTCGCGCGCGCGAGGCGCGCCAGTACGTCGCCGACGCGCAGCAGATTCGGCCCGTCATCTTGCAGACGCTCGTCGATCAGCGCGACGAGCGAACGCCACGCGCCCTGCGCGTCATCCAGTTGCTGATGCAACGCGCGCAGATGCGCGAGATTGCGCCCTTTGGTCAGATGCTGCGCGAGCAGTTCGCGCGTCAACGTGCCGCCGGGGGCATCGTCGTCTCCAAGCTGGATCACGCGCTGCCAGTCGTCGAGATTGACTTCGGCCGGCTCGCGTCCCTCGATCATCATCAACGGCACGTGCAGCGACAACATCAATGCAAACGACTGATTCATCCACTCGAATGGCGCGATCCGCGCGTCGGCGTCGCCGTCTTCGATTTGCGGCCACGCATGCTCCCAGTAACGCTCGACCAGCGCGGCCAGCAACCGTGTGCCGGAGATAAAGCCGTCGACACGATGCAGATGGGTCCACGCTTCGCACAGCCACGCGGCCAGCTGAAAATCCTTGCTGCGAGTGGCGAGCGCGTCGCTGCACAGCGCGGCGGCCGTTTTCCAGTCGGCCTTGACGAGCGGACGCTCCCATTCGCCCATCGGCAGCGTCGCATCGTCGTGATGCCGCGCATCGCGAATCTGCTGATACAGCGCGTCGTAGCGCAGCGACACGCCGGCGTCACCCGCCTGCTCGTCAGCGTCGGCGTCATCGTTGCCGTCACCACCAATCGGCGCGAGCAGCGCTTCGAGATCGACGCCGAACGGCGTCACCAGCTCGACCCGTTCTTCGATCGTATCCGTCGGATTCATAGCGAGGTCCAGTCCGGCGCGCGCGCCGGGAAGCTGCCAGGCCACGGCAGCGGGGTCTTCTTGCCGGCCGGCATCAGCGTGACGCGCACGAACGCGCGGCCGCGCGCCTGCTTCGGCAACAGTGACAGATCGGCCGGGCTCACGGTGCCGAGCGGGAATTCGAGCGCGAGCAGTTGCGACGCGCTGTCGCCGCGCAGGCTCGAATCCGCCACACGCTGGCGGCTGATAAACGACAGCAGCGCCCACGGGTCAGAGAATTGCCACGTCAGCGTGCGGCCGTCGGTGGACAGCGCGCGCTGCTGCGGATCGTTCAGCGCGGTCAGCGGCGAGTTCTTCGCGAAGCGCAGCACCAGCGTGACCGGCGTGCCGTAATCCCAATGCAGCGCGCGCGGCGCGTCGGACATCGACACGCTTTGCGCGCCGATCGACAGCGTCCAGTCGATCACCTGATTCGCGGCCACTTCGGCATCGCGATTGGCGCGGAACTCGATGCTCACGTCATAGCCGGTCGGCGCGCCATCGTCGCCCAGATAGAGCGGCGACAGCAGCGTCTTCACCTGATCGAAGTTGTCGACGAACTTGCGCACCGCGGCGCTCGTCAGCGGGTTCTGGCTGCCCGCGCCCGCGTGCGCCAGATGGAACGTCTCGGACACCGCCGCATAGCGCTTGAGCACCTGACCGACCTCGCCGAAATCCGCCGAACCCGGTTCGGCACGATTCGTCGCGACGCGGATCATGTTCGCGCCGCTAAACGGGCTGCGTCCCGCGAGGTTCTGGTTGAACGCCGCCGCGAAGCCGTCCCACTGCTGGCGCAGGTCGGACACATAGCTCTGGCTGCAACGCGACAGCAGACGGTCGTACAGCCGCGCATGCAAGGCCGCGAAGAAGTCGTCGGCGCCGTTCGATGCGGGCCGGCCGCCAAACTTCGCCATGCAGTTGCCGACGCCCGGATCGCCCGACACCGTCATCACGAACTGTTCGAGCCGCAGCAGGCTGCTGTTCGGATTTTTCAGCCGATAGCGTTCGAGATCGCGCGTGATCGCCTGCCAGCGCTGCGCGAGCGGCGACGCGGCGTCGGTCGCGTCGAGCGCGCTCAGAAACACCGACGCGTCCTTGCCGAGCGACAGCGCGCGTGCCGACTGCTGGTCGAGATAAGCCGCGAGCGCGCCGGCATCGGCGACGCCGAATGCGGCCAGCACCGGCGAGCGCGCACCGCGCGCGCCGTCGTACGACACGCTTTCGCGTGTCGCATACAGCTCGGACTGCGTGAGCGCATCGTCGACGAAGCGCAGATGCGCGAGCGCGTCGCGCGACATCAGGCCGTTCAGCTCCTCCACTTGCGCGCTCGCGTTCATTTCCGTCAGCAGCGCCTGAATCCTGACGAGCCGCGCGCGCGATGCGTCGAACGCGGCGCTGTCGGTATCGCCCGAGGACGGCGTGACGGCCGCGGCCGCCGCGGTCTGATCGAGGATCAGCTGCGCGAACTGCACGTTGAGCGCCTGTTCGATCGACGGCCGCACGGTTGCCGGCATGTTCGTCAGCCCTTCGGTGATGAAGCGCTTGCGCACGTCGCCGAGCGCGAGCGCCGCATCGAGTTGCGCGCGATCCCAGACGATCGTCGAGCCTTGCGTCAGCGCCGGCAGCGAGCGGTCGCGCGGTGCGGTCATGAACGGCTGGCCGAGCAGATTTGACAGTCCGTCGCGCAGCGCCTGACGGCCCGGCGACACCGCATAGCGGGCGTCCTTGTCGAGCCACACGAGGCCGCTATCCGGCGCGTCGACATGCAGCGCGAACTCGGTGCGGAACGCGCGGAATGCGGTGTCGTCGCGCTCGCGCACCTGCGACGCGAGATCGGGCCCGAGCAGCCGGTTCTGCGCGGCGCGCGTCAGCGTGCGCTCATACACCGGCCCCGGCGTGAACTGCGCCTGACGCAGCCAGCCGCCCTTGCCCGACGCGAGCAGATCGCGCTGCGCATCGATACCCGCGACGATCGCGCGCGAGTTGCCACTCAGTTGCGAGAAATTCGCCGCGCTGCCGTTGCCGGTCGACAGATCGTTCAGATGCCCGATGATCGAGCGCTCGGCCGCGAGCAGCGGGTTGTTCACGAACAACGCGCTATTCACCTGCTGCGCGCCCTTGTCGAACGTGCAGCGCAGCGCCTGCTGGATCACCGGCAAATTGACGCTGCCGGCGGCGTTGGCCGCCAGCATGCCGCGCACATCCTGATTGCGATAGAAGTACGGCAAGGTGCCCGCCACGTTGCCCTGCAATTCGGCACCGAGCGCGTAACGCACGACCAGCCGCAGCGCGTCGGCGTTGTCGCGCGACGGCGTTTGCAGACGCTGCAGCGCCTGCAGCGCGGCATCGAGCTGATCGACCGAACCGACGTATTGCTGCAACGCGCGCATCTGCGGCAGATCGTCGATCGACAGACTCGCGGCGCCTGGCGCATCGCCACGCGCCATCGCCGGCGCGGTGCAATCGTCGCCGATGATCAGCTGGCCGGTGCTCGGGTCGCGGCTTTCGCCGCTTAGCTGACTGACGCGCGCATACATCTCGCGCGTCAGCGCGGCCACCGCGATCTCGCCGAATTCGCGCTCGAAGCGCTCCTTCACGCGCACGTTCAGATCGTCGAACACGCTCCACGAACCCGGCATGAACACCGCCCAGCCGCTGCCCGTTTTCAGGTTCTGATTCATCGCGATCAGCGACAGCGCATTGCGGCGATACCATTCCGCCGGCAAATCCTGGCCCTGCTGCGCGGCCATCGCGCGATCCTGCGCGTTACGGTGCAGCGTGCCGAGCGCTGCGACCAGTTCGCCGTTGCGATGACTCAACTGCACCGTTGCGACGACGAGCCCGATGCCCCAGCCGCCCAGCAGCGCGATGCCGCCCCAGCGCAGCGCGCGGCTCATCATCGGGCGCGCCAGATATTGCGAGCGCGACGGCCGCGTCAGACCGTATTCGGAGAAGATCTTCTTTTCGAACAGATCGCGCAGGAAGGCCGGCTGCAGCATCAGTTCATTGACCGAGCCGCCCGGCTCGCGCCGGCCGTCCGGGTCATTGCCAGCGGGCGCCGGCCACGCGGCATCGGCCGCGAGCGGGTCCGCCGCCGCGCCCACGTCAGCGCCCGGCACGGCGAACGGGTCGTGCATCGCCCCATTGCCCTGCGCCGCGCTCCATTGCGCGAACTCGCTGCTGTCGCCGGTCAGATAGATGCCGCGGAAGAAAAACGGCTCGTGATACGCGCTCGCGCGCAGCAGTTCGTCGACATAGCGTTGCAGTTGCGCGCCCATCGCCTCGATGCGCGACGGCAACAGCAGCAACTCGCGCGCGTCGACCTGGCCCGCGTCGAGTGCGAACAGCTCGGCGCTCGCATCGGACACCGAACGCATGATGCCGCGCATCGCGGTGTCGACCCAATCGGACGAATACGTGGTCGACAGATCGTACGGCGACGACCAGCCGAGCATGCTCGAACGCAACGTCTCCGGCAATGCGCGCGCGAACGGCGCGAAGCCCGTCAGCGACTCGCAGCCGGTCACGACCACATACACGGCGAAGCGCATCGCGAAGCGGTTCTGCGCGAGCCACAGGCGCCGGTGCGCGAGCTTCGCGTGCCGCACCAGTTCGAGTTGCGCATCGGTGTCGTCGGCGAGCAACATCGCGGCCGGCACCGTGATCACGACCGAGTCGAACGGCCGCTGCGGACGGTAGTTGCGGCACAGGCCCAGAAACTCGTCCCATGGCTTCTCGTCACCGTCGTCTTCCGGCGAACCCAGATAGGCCGCCTTGATATCGACGACGATGCCGCGATCGAAGAAATTCCACGAGATGCCCTGAGTGGCCGCCGGGCTCGCCGCCTCGGCGCTCAGCACGCTCGCGACGCCGGCCTGCGCGATCGGCAGCGGACGCGGGTCCTCTCCTTCGCCGAGCACCATGATCCACGGAATGTTGTAGCGCTCGCCGCGCGACGCGATGTTGCCTTCGATCAGCTCGACCGCCTCGCGAAACGCGCTGCGCAGCGAATCGGAGCGCAACCGCACGATCTTGCGATCGGCGCCGGCGGCCGGCTTGTTCGCGCCATGCAGCGCGAAATACAGCACGGCGCCGAGCACGACGCAAACGACCAGCGTCAGCACCGCGATCGACAGCAGGAACAGATTGCTCGTCAACATACCCGCGCTCCCTCTGCCCGCGTTTGCGCTTGCATTTTCGCTTGCGTTCGCATGTGCGCTTCAAACCGCGCGCCGCAGGCGGCGCTCATCTTCTTCACGATGCGTGCGTTCACCGGCTCACCCCCGTGACGGGATCGGCGGACAACGCCTCGCGCACCGGCCACGATTGCCACAGCCATAGCACCTCGGAAATCGCCAGCAGCGAGACCGCCGCGAGCAGGAAAATCATCGTCCAGCGGCTGACGGTCGGCAGCTTGCGCGGCGCGACGTGCGACAGCGTGTTCGCGTACGCGGCATCGGCCAGCACGCGGTCGCGCCCGCCGAGGTCCGGGCGGCGCTGATAGACGAACTCGTACAGTTCTTCGCGATAGCCGCGCAGCCGCGTTTCCGCGTCGGCGCCGCGAAAACGGCCCTGAAAGCCCATCGCCAGCGCGAACAGATACAACCGCGCGACATTGCGGCGCGACGGTTCGCGATCCGACAGCAACTGCTCGATGCGCGTAAAGACGAGGTCACCGGCGACGTTGGTGCGAAACAGCGTCGATTCGAGCAGATACGCGGTCCAGCGCTCGCGGCCGCACCACGGCGTGTTCAGCAGGATTTCATCGGCGAGCACGGTTTTCAGGTAGCGCGCGTCGGCGACGTTTTCCATTTCGAAGCGCGTGCTGTCGCGGCGCGATTCGAGCGTCTGCACTTCGATCAGGTTCAGCAGATGACGGCTCATGCCCTGCGCGGCGACGTCCGGGTCCGTGGCGGTCTCGTCGGCATAGCGCGACTGCGCCTTCACGAGCTCATCGAGAAAGATCCGGAACTGCTCGGTGATGAGGTCGTCTTCCTCGGATTCGGGGGGTCGATTGCGTGCCATGCTCAGCGTACCTTCGTCGTTGCTTTCATCTTCACTGCGTCACCGTGTGGGCCCGCCTGCGCGGGCGCTTTTCAGCCTTTCAACTCAGCCTTTCAACCCTGCAACTCGTTCTTTAGCCCTTCACGAACAGCAGCATTTCCTGCGGCCGTTGCGCACTCGCGCCTTCGTTCGGGTTGCCAATGACCAGCGGTTCGCTTGCATGCACGAGCGCCGCTTCGGCGGCGATTTCGAACAGCAGATAGCCGGAGCCCGAACGAAGCCCGAGTTCTTCCGCGTAATCGACACCGCGGCGCGTCGCACCCAGCACGCGGCGCGCGCGCAGCGAGGCATAGACGGACTGCGAACCGATCACCGCGCCGTCCATCCACGCGAGCAGATCGCGTTCGGACTGACCGCGCAGACCGACGATCAGACGCTCGCCGATCCAGTCCGGCAGCAGCGTGATTTCGAACGCGCCGTGACGGAACTCGAACTTGTGCTCGCGATAGTCTTCGCTGACTTCGGACACCGCTTCGCGCAGCGAGCGCAACATCGGTGTGAACACCGCGAGCGGATCCGCATGGTCGTAATCGGGCGGCACCGGCGGCAGGCCGCCCGGCTTGATCGTCGCGAGCGCGCCGCTCAGCGACGCGAGCGACCAGAACAGCGCGAGCGGATGCAGATGCGGCGTGCGCAGCGTCGCTTCAGCGAGCGGCAACGCGGACAGCAAGCTGCGCAGGCGGTCTTTCAATTCGAGCTGAGTGAGCCGGTCGTCGACTTTCGACGACGGATTGGCGGTCTGCCGCGCGACGAACGCGGCCTTGCCGCGCAGTTGCCCGAGCAGCGACGCGACCGCGCTCCATAGCGGATTGTCGCGAGCGATTTCGAGCAGCGGCGGCAGCGTATCGCCAAGGCGCACCACTTCGTTGTCGCGATACACCGAGCCGAGCCGCAGATGCACGTGCATCGCTGACGGCAATTCGCCCGCGGCCAGCGACAGATTCGGCAGCAGGCGCGCAATCTCGGCGGCCGGCGCATCGGACACTTCGTCTTCGACCGGCGCGCCCGCCGCCGAGCGGAAGCGTTTGACCTGCGCGTCGCGGCGCATCGTCGCCGTGACCGGCAGCACCAGATAGAAATCGAGTGGCCCTTTAGCGAGCTGCTCGGCAAACGGCTCCAGCGACAGTTCGAGCCGCCCGTGCTCGGCCGCTTCGGCCGCATAAGACACCGCGGTGCCGTCCGGCATGATCGCGTCGAGCGCGAGAATGCGCACGAGCCCGGTCGGCAGCAGGCCATTGTCGAGTACGAGGCGCCGCACGCCCCAACTGAACGGCGCGGCGGCCAACGTCTGCCAGGCGACCAGCGAATCGACGCGCGCGGACATCAACTGGAAATGCTGCGGCGACAGCAGCATGCCCTCGAACCATTCGACGCGATCGGTGACCGCATTCGTCACGGCATTCAGTGCCGCATTGCCCGGATTAAACATGCTCGCTCCTTGCCATGCCCGCAACACCTACATCGCAACCGGGGCCATTTATCACTCGACGCTTACACGCTGTCATTTGGTATCCGTGACGGTAAAACCGTTGCTGTCCAGCTGCACGACAAGGTGCCCGCTGAACTGCTGGATCCGCACGCGATGCGCGCCCGGATCCGGGTAATTGGCAAACACGAACGCGCCGGCAAAGCGCGGACCCGCGAAGGTATCAGCCGGCAGATCGAGCCGCTGGCCCGGCACCAGCTCCCAGCTACGAAAGCGGATGCTTTTCGGGAACGTCGCGAGCAGATCGGCGCGCCCCGCGAACCATTTCGCCGAGGTCATCTCGGCGACGCGCGCGAGCATCGCATCGTCGCCGACGAGCACGACGTCGACCGCCACCGGGCTGTCGTTGTTCGCTTCGTCGCTCGCCATCAGCGTCACCTGCGACCACTTCGCTTTCTCGCCGCTCAGGCCGAGCATGCCGCAGCTCGCGAGCAGGCACGCGCAGCTCATCGTCATCGTTAGCATCACGATGAGGTTCGCGCCGCGGCGCAACCCACGGCGCGCGCTCCCGCCAGGCAACCAGTTCGTCATCTCGCTCCAACTCCAATGCCCATCAATACGATCAGTGACGCCGCCACGACCACGCAGCCCGCCGCGAGCACCAGTTGCGCGCGCGTGAACGTGAAGCTCAGCACCTGCGCACCGCCCTGCTCGCCATGAGGATCGGCGCTCGACTGCAGCCACTCCGACGGCAACCCCGCCGACACCAGCGCGATCACCGCGCACACGGTCAACAGGCTCAGCACGTTGCGCGGCCCTTCGCAGATCAGGTCGATCGACACGAACAGCACGCCCGCCGCTTCGACCGGCAAATGCAGAAACGACAGCACGACGCCCATGTAGCCAACCGTGGCGACGCCATTCTGCCCGGCGGAGACGAATGCGGCCAGTGCGGACGCGGCTCCGATCAACGCAATGTCGCCCGCATCCAACGGACGGTCGTACAGATTTGCGACGAACACGGTCGCGAGTGCGAAATACAGCGCGGAGCCGGCCCGCAAAAACACCGAACCGAACGGCACCACCAGTTCGGCGACACCGCGGCTGAAGCCGAGCGTCGCGCTCATCGATTCGATCGTGTGCGGGATCGGCGCGGTCGCGCTGCCCGAACTCAGTGCAACCACCAATGGCGCCTTCAGGCCCTGCAGCACGCGTCCGAACGGCGCGGTGCTGCGCGCGGCGATCGCGATCAGCGCGGCGCCGCCGACCAGCGCGGTGGCCGCGACGAAAGCCAGCAGAAAGCCGCCCATCGCGCTCAACGTCGCGCGTTCGGTATGCGCGGTCAGATGCGCGGACATGCCGAACGCGAGCACCGGAATCAGCAGGTTCGCGTGCGCGATCACGACTTCGAGCGCGCGGTACACGCCTTCGAACACGTTGTTGAGCATCTGCGAGCGCTCGCTCGACAGCGTCGCGAAAGCCAGACCGAACAGGATCGTGCCGGTCAGGATGCCGAGCGAGCGGCCTTGCGCGAGCACCCGGTAGAAGTTGTCCGGAAACAGATCCTGCACGCCGTACGGGCTGACACTCGCGGCCGCGTGCGACAGCGGACCGAACAGCGTGATACGCATTTCCTCGGCATCGCTCGCGCTTTTCAGCACCAGTTCGCCGAGTTGCGCATGCGCGGCGGCGGACAGGTTCTGCCCCGGCATCATCAGCACGCCGGCCAGCGTGCCGCCGAGCGCGCACAGCGCGACCAGCCCGACAGCGAGACCGGCGATCGTCGCGACACGCACGCCCGGGCGCGGCAACGCCAGCACCTGGCGCAAGCCGAAAAACGTCGCGACCACCAGCAGCGGCACCGCCGCCATGTTGACGACCGACAGATACAGCTGCCCGATGAAATACGCAAACGCACCGGCCGGCGCGGCGAACACGCCGGCCAGCCCGCCTACCGCCAGACACAGCAGCAAACCGAGAGGACTCTGCGAAAAAGTTTGCAGCGCTTTCATTGCGGCCTGTTCCAGCCCCGTTCGATCGCGAACGACACGGTCGCGCGCGCGAGTTCCAGCGAACTGTCGATCAGCTTCAGCGGCGGATCGCGCAATTGCTGCGCGGCGAGCGGAATCTCGGTGCAGCCCATCACCGCCGCGGTCACACCGCGCGCGGCGAGCGCGTCGAGCACCACGGCCAGATGCGCGCCGGCCGCGTCGAGCGCACCCGCCTTCACCTCGTGGATGCTCGCGGCGATGCGCTGCTGCATGTCCGCGTCCGGCACCAGCGGCTCGATATCGCGCTCGGTGAGCGCCGCCTGATAGAAGCCCGACACCATCGTGCCGCCGGTGCCGAGCACCGCGACGCGGCGCGCGCCGGCGGGTATCGCGGCCACGCAGGCTTCGGCAATATGCAGCACCGGCGCGCGGCTATGCGCGCGCATCTGCGCATACCAGTGATGCGCGGAATTGCATGGCACCGTGATGAGCCCGACGTCGTTGCGGTTCAGCAAATCGATACCGGCGAGCAGACCGTCGAGGCAATCCTCGCCTTCGCCGAGAATCGCGCGCGAGCGGTCGGCGATATGCGGCAGATTGGCGACCAGCATCGGCAGATGCTGCTGGTCGCAACTGGCGTCGGTCAGCTGCACGACCTTGCCCATGAAGTCGACCGTCGCAAGCGGCCCCATGCCGCCGAGGACTCCGATAAGTGCCATAGCAGGGCTCCTAGATCTTCAACGGACGCGGGCAGATCAGCGTGACTGCCGCGGCATTGCCGATCACGAGGATCAGCGTGCGCAGCATGTCGCACAGCGGGTCGACCGCGAGAAACAGAATGAATGCCGCTTCGAACGGCAGGCGCAGATACGCGCAGGTCATGCCGACAAGCGACACCGTGACGAGCCCGGTCATGCCGGCCGAAGCGAAACCCGCGAGCACCGACGCGAGCAGCACCGTGACGATTTCGACGACGCCGAGCGAGCGTCCGTACAGTTGCGCGATAAAGAGCGTCGCGCTGACGTAATAGACCATCGGGCCGACGCGCAGCAGCGAGATCGTCAGCGGCACCAGCAGTTCGACGCGCGAGCGCGCGAAGCCGAGCCCGTCGACGAGGCTTTCGATCATGCTCGGCATGCAGGCCGCGCTGTTACGCGTGGCGAGCGCCAACGCGAACGGCGCGCGCAGCGCGTCGAGCGTCTTGCCGAGACTGTGGTTCGAACGCTTCCAGATGATCGCGGCGGCCAGCGCCAGCAACAGCACGGAGACCACGAAGAACGCGATCACGAATTGCAGCATCGCGTGCAGCGGCCCGACGCCCGACTTGCCGAGCTGCGCGGCGCTCATGCAGATCAGGATCAGCGGCAGCGGATAGCTGAGCCAGTGCATCAGCTTCTGGCACGCGTGATAGATGGTTTCCAGCGACTGGCTCAGGCCCGCCGAAATACGCTCCGGCACGCGGCCGACCGCGAGGCCGAACAGCAGCGCGAACACCAGCGCCTTCAGCGCATCGCCGTTCGCCAGCGCGGCGAAGATGTTGGTCGGCACGAGGCTCGTCAGCACGTCGGACAGGCTCAGCGACTGCTGCGGCAGATCGGCGCCGTACAGGTTCATCACCGTGTCGCTCGACGACGAGTCGCTGCCGACCATCAGGCCGAAGGTCTGCATCGTCGCGGTCGACAGGTTCTTGCCGGGATGCAGCGCCATCACGACGATCGCGCCGACCACCGCAACGGTCGCCGACGCGCCGAGAAACACCGTGATCACGCGCATCAGCAGACGCGACGTGCCGCCGTCGCGAAACAGCCGCTGCAAGCTGAAAATGACCGCCGAGATCATGAACGGCAGCGTCGTCATCTTCAGCAGATCGACGTAGATGTCGCCGATAAAGCCGAGCTTCTGCGCCTCGGCGGGCAACAACAAACCGATCGTGCCGCCGATCGCGAGACTGCCGATCACCACCCACGGGTTCAGAACGAATGCATAGATCCTGCTGGAATTCATGATGTGCTCTCTTGCGTGTGTGCCGTGTACCGATGCGCGTATGCGTGTACGCGCGTTCTTTGTGGCTGATTCATGGCCTGTTAATGATTGGTCGCCTGCAGAACCGTATTCACGTCGTACTTCGTATTGCGCTCCGCGAGGAACTGGTTGACGAACGCGAGCAGCGTCGGCGTCGACACGTTCACGCCGATTGCGAGCGTGTCTTCCAGATCCTGCAGCGTGACGACACGCAGCCGAAGCGATGCGGTCGGGTCGACTTTCAGCACGCGCTTCACTTCGAATTCGTCGCGATACGCGGCCGTCACTTCACCCGAGTTCAGCGCGGCGAGCACCGCTTCCCAGGTCGGGTAGCTGTGCACCTGCGCCTTCGGGAAATTGCTCTCGACATAGGTCGCATACGACGAATTGGCAACCACGCCGATCGAGCCGTCATAAGTGCGGATCACTTCCGGCACCGGCCGGCCATGCGCGAGTTGCGCGAACTTCACGCGGTTGAGCAGCAGCGCGCGCTTCAGGCTCAGATACGGCGTGCTGAAGCTGATCACCTGCGCGCGCGCGAGCGTGCGCGACAGCTTGCTGACCGCGATATCGGCCTGGCCTTTGGCGAGCAGGCTCACCACGTCGTCGAAGCTCTTCGCGTCGCGGTTAAAGCGCACCTTCACACCGAGCTTCTTCGCGATGTCTTCTGCGAGCGTGATGTCGAGGCCCGTCAGCTTGCCGTCGTGCTCTTCGAAGAACGGCGGCTGGTCGACGCCGAGCACCGCGACGATCAGCTCGCCACGCGCGACGATGCGCGCAAACTCGGGTGCGAGCAGACGTCCGTCCGGCATCTGCACCAGACCGGTCGACGTCATGGTCAGCGACGGCGCCGGTGCCGAAGCGGCACTGTCGACAGCGGCGGCCGTGGCCGGCGCGTGATGCGCGGGCGCATTACCGGCCGCGCCGGCGGGCAGCGCGATCAACGAACCCAGCGCGAGCGCCGCCGCGAGCATCGCGGTGCCACGTGTGCGGCTAAAAGCGCGGCCAAAAACGCGGCTAAGGGTCCGGGCAACATTCAGAAACAGAGACGACATGACAAGTACCAGTCCTAGAGAGTCGAAGAAGCAGGAGCCGCCGCGGACGCGCTGCCGGCGTCCGGCGAATTCTGCGGTGCCACACTGCCGGTCGAGACCGACGCGGGCGCGGCCGAAGCCGGGGGCGTGTCCGGCGCGGCAAAGCGCGAACCGATCTCGACCCCGAGCAGGAACAACAGCACGCATAGCAGCAGCGCGCAGGTCGCGGCGATCGTCACCATCCGCGAAGTCATCGAAAAAACGTATTGCTGCATGGGTCCTGGTCCTCACGGAATCATGGTGGTGAACTGCGCGGGCGCGGTGATCTGGATCACGCCGCCCCACGAGCACATCAGCTTCGACGAATCGTTCAGCGCCGGCTGTCCGCCGATCAGCACGGTCGGCGAACCCGGCACCCACGGCGCGGCGGTCACGGGCAGACACGGCATCGGCGTCAGCGCGCCGAGCGCGGCAGCCGTTGCGGCGGCGACCATCGGATTGCCCATGCAGCTGCAGGTGCCGAACGGCATCACGTTGACCATCGGAATGTGGTCCATGATCGTCGCGGCCGGCGCGCCCGAGAGCACCGCGTTCAGCGGCAAAACGTTGAGCGTGCCGGGCGCGGCGCCGAAGCTGCATTGCACGGTGGTGCCGGAAGTGATCTGCATGCCCACGGCTAGCCCCTCACCCATTTCTCAAACTTGTTGACGATGCGCGGACCGCCTGGCGTGCCGGGCGCCGATGCCGCCGCGACGCTGCGCCATTCGCCTTGCGGCTTGCCCTTCACGTACACGCGCTCTTCCATCACGCTGCCGTCCGGCGCGAAACGGCGCACAGTGCCGTCGAGCAGATTCGCGCGATAAGGCGACGACTGCACCAGCGTGCCGTCACGCGCATAGTCGCGTGCCTCGCCTTCGAGCATCCCGTGGCGATAGTTCATGCGCCGCACGACCACGCCGTCGTTCATATAGAGCGCTTCGCGTTCGAGCTTGCCAGCCTCGTAATGGAGCTTCGACGTGACGAGCCCCGACGGCGCGTAGGACACGCTCTCGCCGTGCAATACGCCCTGCACGTAGTGCTGACGTGCGGCCGGATTGCCGTCCAGATACAACGTGCTCGCGCCGTGCAGCTTGCCGTTCAGGTAGTGCGCGTGCGTGAGCGGCGTGCCCTGCGCGTCGAACGTGCGCAACGGACCGCTCAGCGCGCCGTGCGCGAAGTGCGCCTGCTGCAGCACGGTGCCGTCGGGCGCATAGCGCGTGGTCTCGCCGTGCGGCACGCCATTCACGAGCGACGCGCGGCCGACCAGATGGCCGGCCTTGTCATGCTCTTCGACGATGTGCGCAATGCCATCCGCTTCCGCTGCTTTCGCGGAAGCGGGTGAATCGGCCGGCGGTGACAGTAACGTTTCGATCGCTGGCCTCAGTTCAGTTTGACGATGCCGCCTTTCAGCGCGAGCATGCCGCCACCGTCGACGGTCTGCGTGGTCGACGCCTTGTGCGACACCGTCAGCCCTTCGCTGCTCAGCGTGGTGCCGGCCTTGCTCGAATGCGTGGTGCCCGCTTCGCTCGCGAGCGACGTACCGGCCTTGATGCTGACCGAACCGCTGACGTCGATCGTCAGATTGCCGCTGACCTTCAGCGTGTAATTGCCGCTGACGGTCTGCGAAAACGCCGCGCTGTTCGTATGCGTTTCGTCGCCGGTGATGGACAGCGTGCGGGTGCCCTTGACGTTGTGCGTCTCCTTGCCGGTCTGCACGTCGACCGTGCGGTCGCCCTTCTGGATCACATGCGATTCGGCGCCGGCGATCACCGTCGTGGTCAGCGCGTTTTCGATCGACACGTTCATGTCTTTCTGCGCGTGGAAGTACAACTCTTCGGAATTGATCTTGTCTTCCATGCGGATTTCGTTGCCGGCGGTGCCGCTTTTCGACGAGCGCGACAGCATCACGCTTTGCGTCTGCAGCGACGGCAGCGCAACCGGTGGCGTGTTGGTGCCGTTGTACACGCAGCCCGTCACGAGCGGCCGGTCCGGGTCGCCGTCGACATAGCTGACCACCACTTCCTGGCCGATGCGCGGCAGCACCAGATGCCCCCATCCCTGGCCCGCCGATGCCTGCGAGACGCGCACCCAGCACGAGCTGTTTTCGTCGGCGCCCGCGCTGCCGTCCCAGTAGAACTTCAGCTTCACTCGACCGTTTGCATCGGTCCAGATTTCCTCGCCCGACGAACCGACCACCTTTGCGGTGTGCGTGCCGGCCACCAGCGGACGCGGTGTGACGAGCGGCGCGCGAAACGGCACCGATTCCGGAAACACGTCGAACTCGTTGCTGTAGGTGTCGTTCGACGCGGTATGCACGACCGCGCGCACCACGTACGCGACATTCAGTGCGCTATTCACATGGCCGCTCAGCGTGAACGACGTGCCGGCCGTCAACGAATAGCAGTAGCCGTTGCCGTGGCCAGTCTGCTGCTGCACGGTTTGCGCGGCGAGCCGCACCGCGGCCTTGCGCGTGCCTTCGGCGGCGGTCGCGTACTTGCCGGGAAACACATAGCTGCGCCCGGTCGGCACCGACGCGCTGCCGCTCGACGTCGCGCTCGAACCGGCCGCCGTCAGATAGTCGTAGTCGGCCAGCACGTGCTCGCCGGACACGATGTCCTGCGTCATCGTGAATTCGGCGAGCCGCTCGGCGCGCGGCGCGATGCTGCTGTCGGGCGCGAAATACAGTGTCGCGGCGGCGCCCGTCTGATGCGCGGACGCGCTGTCGGCGAGCACCATCGTATGGGTGCCGTTCGCGAACGTGAAGAAGTAGAAGATGCCCTCTTCCTCCATCAGCCGCGAGATGAAATCGAAGGCGCTTTCGTCGTACTGCACGCAGTATTCGCGCGCGGTATAGGTGCCGCTGATGCTGAGCTGGAACGTGACCTGGAAGTTGCCGAGCACGGCCTGGATGATGTCGAGCGCGCTCTGGTTCTGGTAGATCATCCGGTCGCGGCCGAGCGTCAGCAGCCACAGGCGCGGCGCGACTTCGGCCGAATAGAATGCGTACTGCGAGTTCGCGCCCGCATGCGCGAAGCGCTTGACGATGCCGCTGAAGTAACGCGCGGTGCCGACCTGATCCTTGACCGTGACCGTCACGACCTTGCCGATGATCGTCTGCGCATCGAGCGCCTTGTTGGTCGAGCGCATCCGCAGATCGAAGTGAAACGGCGCGGAAATCGCCTCGCGGCCCGCGAAACCATCGAGCAGCAGCACGTCCGTGCCGAACGGCGTCGTCACGGAGATGAACCAGTTGTCCTGGCTAGGCACGCTCGACATGCTGCTAGGCCTCCTCGACGGACAGGAAGCGGAAATCGATGCCGCCGTTCTCGCTCACGACCAGATGCACGCCGCCGAACGGTTCCGAAATCGAGATGCGTTCGAGTACCTGACGCGCGAGTTCGGGCAGGATCGATTGCGTCAGGATGTGATCGACATTGCGCGCGCCACTATCCACTTCCTTGCAGCGCTCGGTGATCAGCGCGGCCAGCGGTTCGTCCCACGTCAGGCGCGCATGGTGATTGCTCTCGAAACGCTGCGCGAGCCGCGTCAGCTTCAGATTGACGATCGAGTGAATCTGCGCGTCGCCGAGCGGGTAATACGGCACCAGCACCAGACGGCCGAGGAACGCCGGGCTGAACTGGCGCAACAGCGCCGGGCGCAGACGTTCGGTCAGCGCTTCCGGTTCCGGGCGGCGGCCGCCCGCGCATGCATCGGTGATGATGTCTTGCGCCGCGTTCGAGGTCAGCAGGATCAGCGTGTTCTTGAAGTCGATCGGCACGCCTTCGCCGTCTTCCATCACGCCCTTGTCGAACACCTGGAAAAACAGTTCGAGCACATCCGGATGGGCCTTTTCCATCTCGTCGAGCAGCACGACGCTATAGGGACGGCGCCGCACCGCTTCGGTCAGCACGCCGCCGCGTCCATAGCCGACATATCCGGGCGGCGCACCCTTCAGCCCCGACACGCTGTGCGCTTCCTGGAACTCCGACATATTGACGGTGATCATGTTGCGCTCGCCGCCGTACAGCGTATCGGCCAGCGCGCACGCGGTCTCGGTCTTGCCGACGCCGCTCGGGCCGACCAGCAGGAACACGCCGACCGGCTTGCCCGGATCGTCGAGATCGGCGCGGAACGTGCGCACACGGCGCGCGATCGCATCGAGTGCCTGATCCTGGCCGACCACGCGTTCGGCGAGTTTGTCCTGCAGATACAGCACCGTGTGCAACTCGTCGGCAAGCATGCGGCCGACTGGAATGCCGGTCCAGCCGGAAATCACTTTCGCGACCACCGACGAATCGACGCACACCGGCACCATCGGCTCGTCGCTCTGCACCGCTTCGAGGCCTTTTTCGAGGCGGCCGAGGTTGGCCGTCAGCGACGCGGCATCGTCGGCGTCGTCGCCGTCCGCGGTGTTGCGTTCGTCGGCCAGATGCTCGGCGATCTTCTTGCGCCACGCGATGATCTCGCCGACCGCATGCTTTTCGGTGACGAGCTTGTCCGACAGACGCGCATGCTGCGCGCGGTCGGTTTCGAGCTGCTTCGTGATCGTTGCAATGGCATCGGCGCGGTCGCTGCCGGTGGCCGCTTCGTGGCGCAGGATGCGCAACTGGTTCTCGTTGCTTTCGATCGAGCGGCCGAGCGCTTCGATCTCTTCCGGCACGCCGTTCTGACCGATCGCGACGCGCGCGCAAGCGGTGTCGAGCACGCTGATCGCCTTGTCCGGCAACTGGCGCCCGGTGATATAGCGATGCGACAGCCGCACCGCGTCGCGCACCGCGTCGTCGAGAATTTCGACGCCATGATGTTCGGCGAGCTTCGCGACCATGCCGCGCAGCATGTCGATCGCAACCGCTTCGCTCGGCTCTTCGACCTTGACGACCTGGAAGCGCCGCGCGAGCGCCGGGTCGCGTTCGACGTATTTCTTGTACTCGGCCCACGTGGTCGCGGCGATCGTGCGCAACTCGCCGCGCGCGAGCGCCGGCTTCAACAGATTGGCCGCGTCGCCCTGACCTTCGCTGCCGCCCGCGCCGATCAGCTGATGCGCTTCGTCGATGAACAGGATCACCGGCACCGGTGACGCCTTCACCTCGGCGATCACCGACTTCAGGCGGTTCTCGAATTCGCCCTTCACGCCCGCGCCGGCTTGCAGCAACGCGAGATCGAGCGAGCGCACCGACACGTTCTGCAACGCCGGCGGCACGTCGCGCTGCACGATACGTTGCGCGAAACCTTCGACCACCGCCGTCTTGCCGACGCCGGCCTCGCCGGTCAGGATCGGGTTGTTCTGGCGGCGCCGCAGCAGCACGTCGATCAGTTGACGGATCTCGGCATCGCGGCCGCGAATCGGATCGATCGCGCCTTCGCGGGCGAGCGCGGTCATATCGACCGTGTATTGATCAAGCGCGCTGTGCGCGCCACCGCCGGCCGCGCGCGACATCGACGGCATTTGCGGTTGCTGCGGCGCGGCGGCGTCCGTCGTGCTCTTGCCCGCCGCATCGGGCGAGCCGCCGGCGGCGCTACCAGCCGACTTGCCAGCCGCTTTGCCGGCGGACGACGCTCCGCCGCCCGCATCTTCCGCCGAGCCCGCCAGCACCGTCGCCAGTTGATCGCGCAGGCTCGCGCGCGGAATGTTCAGCAATGCCGGCGCCGATTCGAGCAGCAGACCGCGCAGGCTGTCGATTTCGAGCAGCGCGAGCACCAGCGTGCCCGAACGGATCTGCTGCTCGCCGAGCAGCATCGAGCTGAGCAGCCACGCTTCCTGAAACAGCGCCGCGAAATTCGGCGACAGCGCGGGCGTGCGGCCATTGCCGCGCTTGAACTGGTCGATCGCTTTCTGCAACTGCGCGATCAGTGTGTCCGGCTTGATCTGGAAATGCTTGAGGATCGCCTGCAGATCGGGCGCATCGGACTCCAGCAGCGTCAGCAACAGATGTTCGACGTCGACGTTGTAGTGGGTCTGCCGCACGCACAATTGCGCGGCCTGCTCCATCGCGTGTTTGCACTCGGGATTGAGCTGGGCCAGCAGCGTACGGATATCGATGTTCATGCGCGCAATCCTTCTTGATGACGTCCGGCAGCGGTGGCCGCGCGCAGCGCGAGCCGAACCGGTGCCGGTGCCGGTGCTGGTTCAAGTGCCGTCGACCGCGCGGCGGCAGCCGTGCCGCGCGCGTGGGTCGTGGAAATGGTTTGAGGGGTATTGCTCGTATCGCCGGCATCGTTCGAACGGCGCGCGCCGCCGGCCACCCACGAGGTCCAGCCGAGCCGCGCCGCGCGCGGGCCGCCGAGCGCGCAACTGACGCGCTGCGGCGCCAGCTTCAGCACGAATTCGACGTCGAAATCCTGTTGCAGATAGCAGCGGATCAGCCATTGCGCGAGCGCATGATCGCGCCCGCCCGGCAGCAGCGCGGTGAAACGTTCGCGCGACAGATCCGCGAATTCGATGCGAATGCCGGCCGCCTGATCCCATGCGCGACGGCCCAGCACGCTCTGGCCGCCGAGCCGCGGCGCGCGCGAACCGACGCGCGCGAGCCGCAGCGAATCGCTGGCATCGATATCGCGCCAACCGCCGACGAACTGCGCGCCGCGCACCGGAACGCCGAGGCGGTCGGACAGCAGCGCGAGCAGGCCCGTCATCGAACGCGGCGCGGCGCTCAGCAGCCCCGCGTGACGCAGCCACAGCCGTTCGTCGTGCGGGCCGCGCTGGTCGCCGTTCAGGCCGAGATTGCTCAACGTGTCGAGGCACGCGGCGATCGCCGACGAATGCGGCGAGCGCCAGTTCAGACCCGGCGCGTGCTTCTTGCGGCTGCGATACAGGAACGACAGGAAGCGATGATTGAAGATGTCGAGCAGGTCGGCCATCGCGAAGTCACGCTTCGTCATGGCTTCGAGCACCAGCTCGGTAAACGGCATCGGCAGCGGACCGTTCGCGCCGGCGAGCGTCAGCGCGGCGGTCGACAACGTGAACGCGGGACGCCGGCCCGGGCGCGGACGATGCCGCTCGCGCAGTTCGTGCGGCTCGTGTTCTTCATTGGCCGGCGGCACGGTGCGACTGTCGTGCGGGTCTTTGTGCGAATCTTCGCGCGCTTCGATGCCCACCTCGATGCGCGCCTGAGCGAGTACCTGATCGAGCAGCAGATCGAGCGCCGGGTTGCGCGGTTCGTCGCGCAATCCGCCACGCCGCACGCTGCGCACGTCGCTCGGTTCGAACGCGAGCGACACGGAACCCGTCAGACGCACCGCTTCGCCCGCGCCATTGCCGCGGCCGAGCGCGCGCGCATGCGGCACGGCACGTTCGAGCAGACTGATCGCCTGGAACAGATCGAAGCCTTGCGGATTCGCGATGAGCCGGGCGATCAGAGCAGCTGCTGGCAACCGGTCATCGGTTCCCATTGCTTCCATATCTCGTCTCCGCGGCGCACCACCAACCGCACAAATGAATTGACCGACGTGTACATCGCGAAGAAGCGCGCGAGCACCGCGCCCATCAGCAACGGCGAACCGCCGACGAACGCATGCGCGTCGAACTCGATGCTCACTTCGGTGCCGCGGCAGTAGCCGCGCCATGCGTCGGCGCCGACATGCGCCGTGACGTTGCGCGCCTGAATGCTCTTGATGCCGCGAATCTGGTCCTGCTCGCGCGTGCTTTCCGATGCGAACAGCCGCAGCATCTCCTGCAACTGCTTCTGCCCGGTCGCGCCGCTGACCAGCGACTGATAGTTCAGCGTCAGCAACGAAATCAGCCGCCACAGCGTTTCGCTGCCGAGCGGCGGACTGCGTTGCAGCGTCGGCTCGTAAAGGCAGCGCACGCGCGCGTTCTGCGACACCTTCTCGACCAGCATGCGCGCGCCGACCGGCACCTGTTCGGCCAGATGCCGGTTCGTGCACAGCACGTTCGCGTAGACGACCGGCTCGCTCGGCTGGCTGAGCGCGTTGCTCGCGTCGACGAAGCTGAGGAATACATCGGTGCCCTGCACGTTTTCGCGCAGACTATGCTCGCGGCGCGCGGACCAGAACACCGTCGCGCCGTTGCCCTCGACATGATCGATCGCGGAGAAACCCGGCACGCTCGCCGAGCGTTCGGTCGACGGGTCGGATGCGATCACCGACACGATCGAATGGATTTCCGTCATCGAATCGCGGCGCTGATCCGCGACCAGACGATATTCGTATTGGCGATGGTCGATCGCGATCGGCTCGCTCGTCTGCGAGAACAGATTCACGACCGGCGTGCAGCCGAGCTTGAAATGCTGTGCGCCGAGCATGCCGAGCCCGCGCGGCATCCGTTCGAGATGCAGCACGATTTCGCATTTGCGGCCGGTGCCCATGCGGCCGGCCAGATGATGCAGATCGAAGAAATGAAACTTGCGCGGGAACGCGAAATATTCCTGCATCAGTCCATACGCCGGCTGCGCATGCGAAGGCTGCGGCAGCACGTTGTCTTCCGGTGCGTAGCCGACCTCGCGCCAGGCCGACGCCGGCAGCATCACCGCGCGGCCGCCTTCCGGACGTAGCGACACATCGGTCACGCCGGACACCAGCAGCTCGTAGAGCGGCATCGTCACCATCCAGTCGCCATGCAGATGGATGCGCAACTGTTTTAGTTCGAGTTCCGAAAAATCGACGCCCGGCTCGCATTCGAGCGTCAGACGCAGCGTCGAGTCGTCGCCGAAACCCGCCTGGGTGATCGACAGCGGCCACAGCATCGTGTCCCACGAGGTGCGAAACCGGCACGCGTCGCCGCCTTCGGTCAGTACCTGCAGGCCGGTGTGACGCGGCACCTTGAAGCCCGCGGTCACCTTGCCCTGGCTCGGATCGAGTTCGAATTGCGCGACGCTGACCGACGGCGTCGGCTGAACCAGCGTCGGGCACACGTTATCGAGCAGCGCCGAGGCGACTTGCGGAAATTCCTGATCGAGGTCGCGATGCACGCGCGCGGCAAGAAAGGCCGTCGCTTCGATCAGACGCTCGGTGTGGGGGTCCAGCGATTCGGTGCCGTGCAGAGCGAGCCGCGCGGCGACCTTCGGGTAGCGCTGCGCGAAATCGGCGCCTTGCGTGCGCAGATACGACAGCTCGCGCTTGTAGTACTGGAGGATATCGTCGGGGGCGAGTTCAGGCATGTTCCACCCAACGCGAATCGATATAGCCGTCGCCCGTGGCGGCCAGCTGGAATGCCACGTGACCGACACCGGTTGCTTCGCGCAACCGCCCGTCGATCAACAGCAGCGGATCGCTGCGATCGGCCGGAAAAGCGAACGTCACGGTGACGTTCGCCAGACGCGGCTCGAACAGCTCGATCGCGCGCCGCACCGCCGCGGCGATCGCATCGCGATCGGCGCCCGAGCGCAGCGAACGTTCGGAGAAATCCGGCACGCCGTAATCGATGACCGTGCCGTCACTTGCGGAAAAAGCCGCGACGGTGAGCCGCGAGCGCGTATTCAGCAACCTGCCCAGATCGCGCGCCACCGACTCGCGCAGCGCGCTCGCGCCGACGAGTTGCGTCTCGCCGCCAGCGGCGAGACGGTCGAACAAGGGCACGGCGGAACCCCTTGATAATGCCGACATGAAGCGAATACTCCTGGTGCGCGAAGGGTGAAACGTTGCTGGCTGACGCGGCCCACCGTGAACGAGCGGGATCAGGCAGCCGGCGAGACCGCGATGTTCTTGGTCAGATCCCAGCCGAACGAAGCGGTACCCTTCTTCGTCGAGTCGGTGTTCTGCTGCGTGTACTCGGAGGTCATCTGCGTGAAGTTGATCGACACCGTGTCGCCCATTCCGCCGCCGCCGCTCGTCGAGATCGACGAGATCATTGCGTTCGTCAGCACGTATTTCATGTGCAGCATGAACTTGCCGTTTTCGTTACGGCCGATCGACAGCGTCGCGTCGCCGAGCTTCGTGCCGGCCGCGCAAGCGGCGTACAGACCCGGCGTCGACTGGTCGGTGCTCTTCGAGAGCGTGAACTCCTGGAAGTTCGGACGGCCGAGCGTACGCTCGGTGTTGGTTGCGTCCATGCCCATCGGCAGCGAGATCGCGTGCGAGAACGAGTGGATCACGATCTGATCGGTGTAGCCGTCGATCAGCGCGTTACCCTTGATGTCCTTGATCAGGAGAAGAATCGTATCCATGACAGTCCTGTTTCAAATAAGTAGTTGAGCAGATGCGCGTGCGGCTGGGCCGCACGCGATGCATCAGGCTGCCGCGGCCGGCAGTTCCGCGACGAGGCGAATCGACGCGGTCAGTTCTTCCATCTGGAAGTGCGGGCGCAGGAAGCAGGTAGCGCGATACGCACCCGGCTTGCCCGGCACTTCGGTCACGTCGACACGCGCTTCGCCGAGCGGGTAGCGTGCCTTCGATTCCTGCGATGCCGACGGGTTGATCAGCACGTAGTCCGCGATCCAGTTGTTCAGATAGCTCTCGACGTCGGCACGGGTCTGGAAGCTGCCGATCTTGTCGCGGATGATGACCTTCAGGTAGTGCGCGAAGCGCGACGCCGCGAGCACGTACGGCAGACGCGACGACAGTTGCGCGTTCGCGTTGGCCGCATCCTTGTTGTAGACCTTCGGACGGTTGGTCGTCTGGCTGCCGAAGAACGTCGCGTAGTTCGAGCCCTTCGAATTGACGATCGCGATGAAGCCCAGATCGTTCAGTTCCTTCTCGCGGCGATCGGTGATCGTCACTTCGGTCGGGCACTTCAGTGCCACGTCGCCTTCGTCGGTCTTGAACGTGTGAGCGACCATGCCTTCGACCTTGCCGCCGCCTTCCACGCCGCGAATCGCGGTCGACCAGCCGTAGTTCGCGAACGCACCGGTGATGCGCAGGCCGAGCTGATAAGCCGAGTTCGCCCACAGGTACTTGCTGTGGTCGGTACCGTCGACGTCTTCTTCAAAGTTGAAGGTGTCGACCGGCTTGGTCTTCGCGCCGTACGGCAGACGCGCGGCGTACGACGGCAGCACCAGCGACACGTAGCGCGAATCTTCCGAATCGCGGAAGCTGCGCCATGCGGCGAGTTCGGCGCTTTCGAACGTCTTCGACAGATCGCGTGCAACGCCGAGTTCGGTGTACGACTTGATGTCGAACAGGCTCGGTGCAGCCGATGTGATGAACGGTGCGTGCGCGGCGGCAGCCACCTTCGAGATGCGCTCGAGCAGCGCGAGATCCTGCGGATGACGGCCGAAGCTGTAATCGCCGATCAGCAGCGAGTACGGATAGCCGCCGAACGTGCCGTATTCTTCTTCATAGACCTTCTTGAACAGCACGCTCATGTCGTGATCGACGGCCGTTTCGAGGTCTTTCAGCAGTTCCTTTTTCGTCACGTTCAACAGACGCAGCTTCAGCTTCGAGCTCGTCTCCGTGCCGTACACCATGTCGTGCAGACCGGTCCACGACGCTTCGAGCGCCTGGAATGCCTGGTCGTGCATGATTGCGTTCAACTGGTCGGTCAACAGCTTGTCGATTTCGGCGACGCGCTCGTTGATCATCGCGACCACGGTCTTGTCCGGGCTCGTGCGCATACCTTCGTCGAGAATCTGCGACGCGAGCTGACCGATCAGCTTTTTCGCGTAGACGCTTTGCGATTCTTCGACTGCCATGTTGCCTTCGTGAACGATCTGTTCAAGCAGGCTCAGTTCGGCGCCCGGCGCCGCTGCTGCGAGTGTCTGGGTATCGCTTGCCGCGCTGCCCGCTGCGTTGTTGCTTTCCATCTGGATCACCTATAGATGTTCGTTTTGCCTGTAAATCGAGGCACGCTATGCCGTTCAGGCAGCGGGTGCGTCGGCTGCGGGTTCTGCCGCGGCTTCAGACGCGGCGGCTGCCGGCTTGTCACCGGCGCTCGCCTGGCTTTGAACCTTCTTCAGTTCTTCCGAGTTCTGCACGATGCGCTCGAGGATGTGATCGAGTTCGTCGTTGCCGTCGAGCTTGGCCAGCAGATCGCGCAATTGCTGACGCGCTTCGAGCAGCTTCGCCAGACGCGGCACCTGTTGCACGATCGCTTCCGGATGGAAGTCGCCGAACTTGTCGAACTTCAGTTCGACTTTCAGGTTGCCTTCGCCTTTCATCGTGTCGGGCACCGACAGATCGAGACGGGGGGCGATCTTGCTCATGATCTCGTCGAAGTTGTCGCGATCGATCTCGACGAGCCGGCGCTCTTTCAGCTTCGGCAGCGGCTCAGCCGGATGACCCGACAAATCGGCCAGCAGACCAACGACCATCGGCAGCTCGCGCTTTTCGAGCGCATCGCCGATTTCGACGTCATAAGTGATCTGGACGCGCGGCGGGCGATTACGCCCGACCCACTTCTGCAAACTATTGGACATACGTGTCTCCCGCGAAAGCTCGCAAGCATTTAGAAAACCGTCCCGCCCCGCTCAAGCCGACTATCGGCCAGCGAATCAGGTCATTCCGGGTAGGACGCGCCTGGCTCACCCAGGCGCGAACGAACACCGTCATACACGTATCGGCATGCACGGTGGAATCTTTAGGCTTTTTCCTCCAGTTTCGGGTTAGTACCTATCAAGAGTGCTACGAAATAAATTCAGTGCCCTTTTCAAACCGCATGCGTGACGGGTTTGCACGGTGTACGAAGTGTTTCCGCACCTTCGCGACAAAGCGCCCGCGTTGTGCACGCGCAGCATGCCATCGTTTTATTGACGGACGATGACGAACGCTCACTGACTCCACGAATTTTCATGACTCCGCGCATGGAAAAGCGCGCCTGCCAAGCGGGCGGAATTTTGCCCCGATTTCGCATGAATTTTCATCCCCATTTCGAGGTATTGCCAGTCAATGCCGAATACGGCAGCCTGCTATTGTCTTTATCGATACCGTCAACACGCGCTTGCGCCGCGAACGCAACGGCACCCCCGCCAATGCAAACGATTTGCGAGCCTATTTACAATAGGTGGGAGTACGTAAGGGGCATGAATAAAATGTAAGGGACGCGAATAAAATTTTCGACAAACGCTATGCGTGACGCAACACGGCCAATTACGGCAATGCATGAACCATGATTCGATTTTAGCGGAATGCCGCAAGCGCGCGGATCTAAATGAAGGTTAGCCAAACGTTTGCGCGTGAAAAACCGGCATATTCGATTTCTATTTGCGCCAATAAGAAACGCACGTTCGTTCAATCGGTGGGATTTTTATGATTGCGCCAATGGCGAGGTCATTGGCGAGGTCATTGGCGAGGTCATTGAACATCTCGCGGGAATAAGCGCGGCGGCGTATTGGCTTTATCGATAAAGCAATGCGCCGGTTCAATGCTCCGGTTCAATGCATTAGCCCCGAGCGCCGCCGTGCGTACAACGCCGCACTCGAGGCAATCGGGACATTCAGGGCATTCAGCGCACCAGAACTACTGAACTCAGGTCGCGGCAAGAAACGCAGCGGCCTTGTCGAGCCCACTCGATTGCCCGTGATGGTTCACCGCGTGATCGAGCAAGCCCTGAATATTCGCGCGCATATCCGTCTGCCGCGGCAGGAACTTGAAGCCCGACGTCTGCATATACTGCGCGCCGAAGTTCTTGAGCCGCGCGAAATAAGCGACGCCGCTGTCATAGGTGCCGCGATCCACCACTTCACGGCCCGTTTCGTTCGGTTCCCTGAACAGATTCACGAGCGTCATCAGGCTGCCGCAGATGCCGGTATTGAGCGTCAGCATCGGAATCAGCGGACTCGCGTCGCAACCTTCCTGGAAGAACGCCTTGAACCTGTCGAGATCGTGAATGATCCCGCCTTTGCTCGCGTCCATGTTCGGCTGGAATTCGAGGCCGTTCGCGCCCGGATCGCGCGTGGCGAGTTCACGCTCGGCCAGATAATGCTCGCGTGCCTTGCTCAGGAATGCGTGAATCTTGCTCTGCTCCCACAGGCGGAAGGTGAACTTCACCAGCCATTCGACACCAGTGACGATCGCCGACACGAGGCTGCCCGCGCCCGGCAGAAACGAACTCAGCGCCAGTGAAACCGCGCCTTTCAGCGCAGTCCACAGTCCCTGGAAAATGCCGGTTTCCATTTCGCCTTCGAGCGCGGAAGCGATCAGCTCCGGGTGGCCGGGCGTGATTTCGATGCGACGACGCTGCAGCCATGCACCGACTTTTTCGACCGCGGCACGCAAGGTCTTGACGATGCCCGAGCCGAGATCGATGGCGGCGCCGACGAACGGCGCAGCGCTCGCGAGGCACTGCGTGACGACGATCTTGATCAGCGAGCGCACCAGTCCGCCGGCGACGTTGAAGGTGCTGGCCGACATGCCGAGCAATGCATTCTTGATCTTGTCGAACGCCCACGTGACCGCGGCTTCGACTTCGCGGCGCAGGTTGTTCAGCGTTTCGGTGACGGTGATCAGCGCGGTCGCGGCGACGGTAGCCGGCAGCACCCACGGGTTCAGGAACAGCGCCGGATCTTCCTTGATCATTTCGAAGCCGGCCTTGCTCACCGGATAAGTCCACGTGACCTTCGATTTGACGACCGTGCTTTCGGCGTTATCCATCGTGGGGCGCACGGTGCCGGTCGCGGCCCAGCGCCGTTCGCGGTTCACGGGTGCGGTGATGCCGAACAGCGAGTCGGCCTGCTTGCCGATTTTGGGTGCCTGCTTGATGAGCGTGCCGGCGCCACGCACCAGCGCCTGCTCCGACACCGAGTGCCCGCCGATATCGACATGGCGGACAGCCTGCGTCGCGCTATTCAGATGGTGCATGTCCGTCGCGAACCCAGCACCGACCGCGCCGCCGACGGTGGCTATGCCTTCCATCGCGATCGTGAAGTAGTTCATGTCGATGTCGATATTGCCCAGCAGATACAGCACGCCATAGCGCGAGTGCGGGATATCGAAGTTCTGGATCTGACGACGCGCGGCCGCGGCCGACGGCCGTGCCGGAGCAACGGCGCTGACCTCGCGGAAGATGTATTCCATCAGGCCGCCGCTTTCCACGTTGCGGCTGACGCGCGCCCAACTGCCGCCCTTCTCCGCGACGTAGTCGTCGAGCGCATCGCGCAGCGTTGCGGCCTTCAGTTGATCGAAACGTGCGGTACACCAGGCGGCGTAAGCGGCATCGACCCGGCGCGTGCTTGTGCTGCGCGACTTGAGTGTGATCGCCGTGCGGCGGATCCATTCCTGCGCGTTGACAACGTCTAACGGCCCTTTCGCGCCCATCTTCAGCTCCCCGTAGCCGATTACCGCGTGGTTGTGTCTTGAACTTTGTGCGCGATGTTAGCAGGGAAACAATGCGTTGCGGGTTTTAGGACGTTCGTGCGCAACAGCGTTGGAAAAATGCCAGGATTGGAGGGGTAAACGCGTCTATTCGGATTCCATTGCGTTTTTATGTCGATGCTCTGATCAGGCGATTTCGTCAGATTAATGCGAATGGCAAGCGCTATGACGCAGATACCATCACCAGCTTGCTCGCCGGAATAACCCAAGCTGGTCGACGCGGAACAACCTGGCTGGCCGCTGATTACCAAGCTGATAGTCGTCGGTCGCGATCAGGACACCTGCTTCGTCGACCGCCTCGCCGGCGCGGACATCCCCGACCTTGATTCCCAGCCGGGAACGGAACGTTGCACGCGTCACCGTTTCACCAAACACCGCTTCATAGGTACGTTGCAGTTGCGTGAGCGTGAACTTCTCGGGAAGCAGCCAGCACGGCAGCGTCGAATAGCTCGACTTGTTTCGTACGCGCTGAACGGCTACGTCGACCTGATCCGCGTGGTCAAAGGCCAGTTCGGGAAGCCGGTCCACCGGATAGAAACTGAACGCCGCCGGTTCGGCCTCGATCAGATCCGCCATCGGCACGAGCGCGACATAGCTGATCGCGACCGACCACCCGCGTGGGTCCCGGTCCGGGCCCGCGAAGGTCTGGAGCTGCTCGACATAACGCGGTTCCACCGTGGTTTTTTCGCGGAGCATACGGCGCACCGAGTCTTCGAGCGACTCATCCTCGTTGGTATGAATGTAGCCACCAGGCAGTGCCAGCGAGCCTCGGCACGGCTCGTTACCGCGCTCGTGCAGCGCCACCATCAGCCCTTCCTGCGATAACGTCAGCAGCACCACGTCGACGCTCACGTCCGGTTTTCGGTAGTGCCTGCTCATCCTGCCTCCCTCGCAAATGTCAAATTTTACCAAAGATAGTTGCGAAATCCTACTAACACTGGATATACTGAGCCAACTTAGTCGTCTTTTACAACTATGTAGGGATGAGCCATGTTGAAGATCAACGCAACAACCAGAGTCCGGAAATCTCTCGAGTTGCCAGACAGCACAATCAATCCTGTTGGCATGAAGGTCCTCAAATTTCCCGGCGGCGAAATGCACGTGACAGTTCAAACCGATGTGCCGGCCGAGAACCTCGAACTGAGTGCACATCTGCCGAACGGGGATGCCGTGATGACGCTGCTGATGGCAACCGATGCACTGCGCCGGGCCTATCCGGATACACCGATCGACCTGCATCTGCCCTACGTGCCGTACGCACGCCAGGACCGCGTTGCGAATCCGGGCGAATCACTGAGTGCCAAAGTGTTCTGCGAACTCATCAACGCGCAGGGCTATCGTCGGGTCGTCATTCAGGATCCGCACAGCGACGTCACGCCCGCGCTGCTCGACCGCGTCGTGATCGACGATCCTCTGCCGGCGCTGCGGCGCGTCGTCGAGCACATTCTCGACAGACATCCGGACGTGGCGCTCGTCGCGCCAGATGCCGGCGCTCGCAAACGTGTGCTGAAGTTAGCGTCACAGCTCGACCTGCCTGCCGTATTCGCCGACAAGGTCCGTGATACGCGGACAGGCGCCATCAAGGGCACGGAGATTCACGACGCGTTACCCGATGGCGCGCTGCTGGTCATCGACGATATCTGCGATGGCGGCCGAACCTTCACCGAACTCGCACGCGTGCTCCATGCAAAACAGGACTACGCGTCCGCTCGGCGCCCGCTCTACCTGTACGTTACGCATGGCATTTTCAGCAAGGGCCTCGATGCGCTGCTCGACGGCTACACGGCAGTCTTCACGCGCAACAACTGGACCAGCGATACACGGGCGATTCACGTCTGAGCCCGCACCATATATATCTATAGGAGCACGACCATGAATGGACTGATTCCCTTCAATCTCGCCGACTTCTACAAAACCGGCCACCCGTCGATGTATCCGGCAGCCACGACCAGACTCGTCGCCAATTTCACGCCACGTTCGTCCAGGTACGCGCCGGTGCTCAAGCAGCTGTTCGACGACAAGGTGGTCTGGTTCGGTCTGCAAGGTTTCATCAAGGAGTTCTTTCTCGGCGTATTTCAGCGTGAGTTCTTCGACACCTCGAAGGCCGCCGCCATCCGCAAGTACAAACGCCGCATGGACACCGCCCTCGGTCCGGACGCGGTACCGGTCGACCGTCTCGAGGCACTCCACGACCTCGGCTACCTTCCACTCGAACTTCGCGCGTTGCCGGAAGGGGTGCGCGTCAATATCAAGGTGCCGCCCGTGATCTTCATCAACACGCATCCCGGGTTCCCCTGGGTGGCGACTTACTTCGAGACGTTGTTCAGCACGGAAATCTGGAAGCCCTCGACGGTCGCGACCATCGCGTTCGAGTTCCGAAAGCTGCTGACTTATTTCGCGAGATTGACGGGTGCGCCGGAAGACTTCGTCAACTGGCAAGCTCACGACTTTTCCATGCGCGGCATGAGCGGTGTACATGACGCCATGCGCTGCGGCGTCGGTCACCTGCTCTCCTTTACGGGTACCGATACGATCCCGGCGATTGACTACGCCGAAGACTACTATGGCGCCGATGCTGACAAGGAACTGGTCGGCGGCTCCATTCCAGCGTCCGAGCACAGCGTCATGACATTGCGCATTCTGGCGACGCTCAAACGACTGCAGCGCGATCCGGCGAATTCCGGCCTGGGCGAGCAAGGTCTGCGCCGACTCGCCGAACTCGAGGTCGTCCGCGAATTCGTTACACAGGACTACCCGGCCGGCATGGTGTCGCTGGTGAGCGATTCGTTTGACTACTGGAACGTCATCACGGTCATCGCGAAAGAGTTGAAACGAGAAATTCTGGCTCGCCGGCCGAACGCGCTCGGGCAGAGCCGCGTCGTGTTCCGTCCGGATTCCGGCGACCCCGTGCGCATTCTCGCGGGCTACCGCGACAGCGAGCTTTCGCGCGACGCCGACGGTTCATTGCGCAGGTCCGGCGACAAGTACATCGTGGCGGCCAACGGTCTGCATATCACCGAAGCCGAGCGTCAAGGCTCGGTCCAGTGCCTGTGGGACATCTACGGAGGCACGTCGACGGACAAGGGCTACAGGACGATCGACGATAAGGTCGGCCTCATATACGGCGACTCGATCTCTCTGCCGCGCGCCTGGGACATCCTGACCCGTCTGGCAGAAAAAGGCTTCGCGTCGAACAACGTCGTGTTCGGCGTTGGCTCCTACACCTACAACATGCTCTCGCGCGACACCTTCGGTTGGGCCATGAAAGCGATCTACGCCGAAGTCGGCGACGAACGGGTCGATATCTACAAGGATCCCGCCACCGACGACGGCACGAAGAAGTCAGCCCGCGGCTTGCCGCGTGTAGAAAAGGAAGGCGACAACTACGTGTTGTACGAGCAGCAGACGCTCGATCAGTTCGGCGGCGGCGAATTGAAGCCGGTGTTTCGCAATGGGGAATTGCTGGTGACGACGACGCTCGCCGAGATTCGCCATCGTCTTGGAGCTTCGTGGCATTGCGCTGAGCCCGGCAGCCTCGTGGAGTGAACTGCGCGGAAGCCGGAACGCGAAAGCGCGGGCCGGTGAGCGCGCCCCGGCACGCTCAGTCGGCTCCGCTGTCTGCTTAAGCGTTGCGGGGGCGTACTCACGAGCAGCCTCCGCAACGCGGCTCCACTCAGAACCGATGCCGAATTCCCGCCAGCAACGCGATCTGACTGTTACGCCCCGCTCCCGCCGGACCAAAGAAGTTGATCGCAACGACGCTCGCATCACCCGCGAGGCGCTGATACACCATCGACATATGCAGGTCGGTGCGCTTCGACAGCAGATAGCTGATGCCCGCATCCACCTGATGCCATCGCGGCCGGTCGCCGGTCGCGAACGACGTCGCGCCGGTGCCGGTATAACCATGACCATCGGTGAAGATGTAGCCGCCCCCTGCCATCAGCGCCGGGGTGAAGTTGTAGCGTCCATTCAACTCGTAGTTGTCGACGCGCAGGCTGTGGCCGCCGCGATAGTCGAGCCGCGTATCGGTCGCGATGAAGTTCACCGCCGCCGCGCCGAACTTGTAGCCGGCGCCCAGCGCTGAAATCCGCTGACGCTCGACGAAGCCCGCGTTATAGAACATGCTGGTCGAGCCGCTGTACTCGTCGCCGATCGCGCCGTTCGGATTGTTGCCCGCGGCGAGCCCTGACGACGGATTGTTCAGCTGCAGATAGCTCGCCACCACATGCAGCGGCCCGCGCACGTAGTCGAGCCCGAAGCCATACGCGCGATTGTTGGCGAAGCCCTGGCCCGCGTCGCCGCCCGCCTGGTTGCTGAACGCGTACAGCGCGCCGAGCTTCAATCCCGCGAGCGGACTTACCTCGTACTTGACGCTGTTATTCAGCCGAAACGTCTGGAAGCTGTCGTCGACGTCGCCGATGTGCGCGCCATAGATGCTGCCGAACTGCAGCCACGCCATCAACGGCGCGACATAGTCGAACGTGTAATCGTATTGCCGGCCGAGTGTCAGCTTGCCGTACTGCTCGCTCGACAACCCGACATACGCCTGCCGTCCGAACAGACGGCCGCCTTGCGACGACGTACCGTTCAGTCCGCTAAAGCCCGCTTCGAGCTGGAACACCGCGGCAAGGCCGCCGCCCAGCTCCTCGCGTCCGAGGAAGCCG
The DNA here is from genome assembly GCF_021390495.1 of Paraburkholderia sp. ZP32-5. Taxonomy (NCBI): domain Bacteria; kingdom Pseudomonadati; phylum Pseudomonadota; class Betaproteobacteria; order Burkholderiales; family Burkholderiaceae; genus Paraburkholderia; species Paraburkholderia sp. ZP32-5. The sequence continues at coordinate 2,431,240 of NZ_JAJEJP010000001.1, forward strand.
AAGCGGTCGCCGCTGCCCCAGCCGGTCGCCATCGACCAGCGCGACGCGCCCTGCGTCTTGATCGACGACGCAACCGTATTCGTCCACGCGATGCCCGTATCGATGATGCCGTACAGCGTGACCGAGCTTTGTGCCTCGGCCGCAAGCGGCGCCGCGCAGGCGCAAACCACCGCAGCAGTGCAGACTGCTGTTTTCATTATCTGTCTCCGGTTTCAATGTAATGGGGTGTTGCGAATCAAAGCCGGCGCAAGCGAGCCCTGCGCGCGAACGTGCCAGGCTCAACGCCGTGCTTCGCGATGCGCAGCCGCGCATCGCCGGTCCTTTCGTTGCTGTCGCTAGTCCTGGTACCCGCTACCTGGTACCTGCTGACTGCTGCCTGCTCTATCGCTCGGCCGCGCGCAGCGTTGCATCCACGCTTGCGCTGTCGTCCGCGAAATCGTGGTCGGTGAAGCCGTCGTCATGCGTATCGCCCGGCCGGTACATACGGCCCAGCACGAACATCAACGCGGCGACGGTGACCACTGGCAGCGCTGCCACCTGGAACAGCTCGCGCACCGGCAGATGCCCGGCGAGCAGCATCCCGCCGATCATCGGCCCCGAGATCGAACCGATCTTCGCGACGCCGATCGCGGTACCAGTGCCTTTCGAGCGGAAGCTGGTCGGATAGACGATCGACGCGACCGCGTTGAGCCCCGCCTGGGTCCCCGCGACGCAGAAGCCGACGCCGAACACCGCGGCGGTCAGCAGTGCGCTATTCAGGTCCATGCCGAGCACGGCGACCAGCGGAAAGCCGACGAGCGGCAAACAGGTGACGAGCCGCACGCCATGCCGATCGATAAAGCGCATCAGCACCAGACCGCCGAGCGTGCCGCCGACCGAGAACAGCGTCGTCATCAGCGCGGCGCGATGCGCGGCGACACCGGTCGCCTCGATCAGCACCGGCAGCCAGTTCTGCAGGAAGAACAGCGCCATCGAATTGGCGATATACGCGAGCCACAGCGCGGTGGTCACATAGCGCAGACGGCCGGCGAACAGCATGCGCGGCGAAAACTTCCCGACACGACGCTCGTCGGTGACGATGAAATTCGCGTCGAGCGGCAGCGCGAGTTCGGGGCGCACGCGCGCGGCGGTCGCCGCGATGCCGTCGCGCGGCCAGCCCTTCAGCACCTGATAGCGCAGCGACTCCGGCATCACGAACGACAGTCCGGCCGCGACGACCAGCGGCGCAAGCCCACCGACCACGAACACCGCGGACCAGCCATAAAGCGGAACCAGCCACACGGCGACGCCACCGCCGAAGCCCGCGCCGAGCGTATAGCCGGTGAACATCAGCGTGACCCACGTGGCGCGCAACCGTTTCGGCGCGAACTCCGACACCAGCACGAACGCGTTCGGCACCGCGCCGCCGATGCCGATGCCCGCGGCAAAGCGCAGCCATAGCAGTTGATCGACGCTTCCCGCCCACGCGGTCGCGAGCGTGATGAGGCCGTACCAGCACGCGCCAAACAGAATCGCGCGCTTGCGGCCGATCCGGTCGCCGACATAGCCGAACAGGATCGAGCCGACCATGATGCCGAAGATATTCGCGCCGAACACTGGACCGAGCACGCTACGCTCGATATGCCACGCGCGAATCAGTGAAGGCGCGGCGAACGCCAGCGCACTCAGCTCGTAGCCGTCGGTCAGCATCACGAGCCACGTCGACGCGATCAGCAGAATCGCGAAGCGGCCGATTCTCTGTTCGTCGATCAGGCGCGACACGTCCACCGTGCGCGCATCGGGCAGGGTTTGAATCATCGTCTCCTCCAGAGGTGCCGCGTCGGCCGCCAGGAAAACCCCGGCGTGGCGCGCGGTTCCATCATTCGTATCGGACGGCGCGGGAACGGGTGCTTGTGTTGAAGCTATTGCGCACCTCTATCTGATTCCCGCTGCCTGTCGTGCCAAGTCGTGCGTCAGTCCTTCAGATGCGGCGGATCGATGCGATCGACGTTGTCGGCGAGCCGCTCGCGCAGCAGCGCGCGATCGATGTTATGAACACTGCCGCCGTCCGCGAGATCGAACGCATGCGCGGCCGCCGCGCCCATCGCGATACACGGCCCCATCACGCGCACGCTCGACAGCGCGGTCGCGTCGGCGTCGATACAGCGGCCGGCCGCGATCAGGTTGTCCGCGTCCTTCACGACAAGGCTGCCGAACGGCACGGTATGCAGATGGTCGTCGCCGAACGGCTTCCATTCGTAGCCTTCGGCGCGATCGTGCAGTTCGATCGGCCACGACGTGCGTGCGACCGCATCGGGAAACTGTCGCGCGGCAATCACGTCTTCGGAACTCAACTGCTGCGCGCCGACGATCCAGCGCGTTTGCCGGATGCCTGGCAATCCGTAGCTGCGGATGTGCGCGTTGCGATAGATATGCGGATACTCGCCACGCAGGAATTCGAACGCACGGTCCGCCTGGTCGCGCCCGACCAGCGCGGTACGCGAGGCCGCCATCGGTTCGAGCGGCGTCTCGATGTGCGTCATGTTGGCGATGCCGATATTGCGGCCGCGGAAATAGAACACGAGGCCGTCCTTGCGTTCGAGCCCATATTGGTGGGCCTTTTCTTCGACACGCTCGCGAAATACGGGCGGTGTCGGCAGATCGGTTTCGTCGAGGTTTTCCAGCACGATCATCTGCGTGCCGCGAATCGGCGTTTCCGGCTCCTGGCAGTCGAAGCCGGCAAGCCACGTAAGCGCCGCGTCGCCGCTCGCATCGACGAAGCCGTTCGCGGCGATGCGCACGTCGCCGTAACGCGTCGCGACTTCGAGTTCGCGCACGCGCCGGCCTTCGCGCACGACGTCGCGCAGCACCGCGCCGAGCACCACCGTGATGCCGGCGTCGAGAATCTTCTGTTCGATCCAGCGCGCGAGCGCGACTTCGTCGTACAGCACCACCGTCGTCAACGGTCCTTCCTTATAGTGCAGCGCGCCCTTGTCGCCGAGATCGCGCAGGATGCCGTCCGCGATGCCGTGCGTGACCTGGAAGCGCTTCGGTCCGTTCGAAAACAGCCCGCAGAACGTGCCGATGATCGAATTGACCGCCTGACCGCCGAGCGCGGGCAGGCTGTCCACCAGCACGACCTTGCGGCCGAGCGCGGCGGCTTCGAGCGCGGCCGACGTGCCGGCAATGCCGGCGCCGACGATGCACACGTCGGCGTCGAGCTTCCAGCCCGTCGGTTGGCCGTTGCGGCGGACGATGCGAGTACCAGTCTTCAAAACGTTTTCTCCTTGAAAAGCAGATGGCGGGTGCGCGCGGGCTGGCCCGGGCGGCGGAATCGGGGGAGCAGTCGGCTGCGTAGTGAGTCAGCCGGTCAGTGGGTCACCAGGTCACGCACGACGACGCTTGAGCACTTCGACGACACCACGCTCGGCATCGACACGCACCCAGTCGCCCGTTTCGATCACGTCGAGCGGATCGGTATCGAAGTCGGTCAGCGACGGCGCGTGACTCACCACCGCGCCGAGCGCGATCTTCGTGGTCATTTCGTTGAACAGCATCGCGGCCGGCGCGGTGCCCGCGATCCGCGCGATATGGAACTGGCTCGACCAGCCCGACGAACCCTTTGCGCCGGGAAACACCAGCACCTTGTTCGCGAAGCTCTGGCCGCGCAGTTCGTGGCGCGTCTCGATAATCGTGCCGGTGCGCGGGTCGATGCCGCCCCAGCCTGAGATACGATCGCGCGTGACCAGCGCCTCGCCCTCGATATAGCCGCCGACCACCTTGCGGCCGCGCAGTACGATCGGTTCATCGAACGCATCGGCTGTCGCGCTGGTTGCCGTGCGCACTACCGTGTTAGTTGTGTTGTCCTGCGTGCTCATGCGGCGAGCCCTCCACTCCAGCGGCCATTCACCGCGGCCTCGATACAGTCCGCCGTCGTGCCGAACCACGCCTGCACACCCATGATCGCGGGCAGGTAGTGCGCCTGCTTCGCCGAGTCGAGCGCGACCACGCGCGTGCCCTTCGGCATCACGCGGCCGATCGCCGAGCAGGTGTCGGTCATCAGCACGCCACCGGCGTCCTCGATCAGTTTCGTGTAGCCGGCCTGGTCCGCGAGTTGGCGCGTCGCGCGCGCGGTGAAGATCCACAGTTCGGTATTCGCGCTGAGGCGCCGGCCTTCGAGCAACTGGCACACCTCCCAGATCTGCTCGATCGAATAGTGCGGGCAGCCGAGCATCACGAAGTCGACCTGCGCGTCTTTCGCGGTGGTGTTCACGCGTTCGTACGCGAGGCGCCGTTCGGCCGCGCCGTAGCGGATCGTCTCGATCGGCTTGCAGCCGCGAAACGCTTCGTCGCGCGTGCGTGCCTCCGGCGTCTGACCGACGATGTGATACATCTCGACGCCGCCCGACGAAGCCGCGGCCGCGCCGAAGTGCTTGAGCTTCGGCAGGTTCGGCACATCGCGCAGCCCGTCGATCACCGGAATGCGGTCCTGCACGATCTCGCCGACGTAATAGCCGAGCAGACCCCAGTCCTGCACCGTCTTCACGTCGATATCGAGTTCGATCAGATGCGTGCCGCCACGGTTTTCATCGAGGTGCAGGCCCCAGTACGGAATCTTGCCGGTCAGCATCGCGGCGCCGGTGCTCTCGCGCCCTTCCGCGTTCGTGCGCGCGCCGAGCACCGCGTTGATATAGATCACCGCCGACGATTCCATCCACGCGCAATGCTCGCCGCGCACCGGCACATTGCCGGTCAGATACGGCGCGCAGGTATTGAGCGGCTGGATGCCCAGGCGCCCGGTGAACGCTTCGCCCTGCCGGTAGAGCTTCACGATCTCGCCGTCGATGCCTTGACGCTCCGCGTGTAGCAGATCGAGCCCTTGCTGCAGATGGCTGCTGAATACCTTCGCCTTCGGCACCTCGACCACTTCGGGGCTATCGAGGTTGAATTCGGAAAACACCGCGTCGAGGCCGCCGTGCTTCACCGCGTAATCGCGCAGGAACGGCATCGTTGCGCCGACCGTGCCGCACACGTTGTTGGTGTCGACCAGCCGCGATGCGCCGAGCGCTTCGCCGTAGCGCACCAGCAGATCCATCGCGCGCTGCACGGCCGGACCGTCGCGGCCGCCGAGCATCGCCTGTTCGTCGTCGTTCAGCTGCATTTAATGCGCTCCGTCAGTGGGTTCGAGTTCCGCCATTTGCGGCATGGCGTGACGGTCGACGTCGACGGTGGTCGCGCGCCGCAATTCGCGGCGTACCGACAGATCGTGACGACGTCCGCGATGCAGCGTGCAGCGGTTGTCCCAGATCACCAGATCGCCGGGCTGCCAGCGATGCGAGTACACGAACGCTCGCGCGGTCGCGTGTTCGAGCAGATCCATCAGCAGCACGCGCCCTTCGGCGATCGTGCGATCGGTGACATGCGTCGTATGCGCGCCGATGAACAGATGCTTGCGGCCCGAGCCGGCATGCTCGCGCACCAGAGGCCAGCGCACCGGCGGCAGCGCATTGCGTTGCTCTTCGGTGTAATCGGTGTCGCCGAGCAGAAAGCGCGAATAGAGCGCGTAGTGCTCCGCTTCGACGCCTTCGAGTTCGCGTTGCTCGTGCTCGGGGAGCGCGTCCCACGCGGCGCGCATGTCCGCGTATTCGGTCTCGCCGCCGGACTCGGGCACGACCACCGCATGCAACATCGAATAGCGCGCGGCCGGCTGCTGGAACGAACTGTCGCTGTGCCACAACTGGTTCGCGAGATTGCCGACGATGCGCCGATGCGCGCGATCCGCGATCTGTCCGGACTCGTCGATGTTCGAGATATCCGCCAGCTCCTGATACGCGAGCCGCGCATGCGGACGCGCAACGCGTTTGAAGCCGAGATCGAGCGGGCCGAGTGAACGCGCGAACGCGAGCTGCTGATCCTGCGTCAGCGGCTGGCCGCGAAATACCAGCACCGCGTATTGGTTCATCGCCGCGTCGATCGCACAGGCGAGTGCTTCGGAGACCGGCGCGGTCAGATCGATGCCGCTGGCGAGGCCAACGAAATCCGGATGCGCGGCATCGATGGGAACGACTTCAAGCGACATGGGCTGCTCCTGTTTGAGAGTTATCCGGCGCGGCATCGTCGCGACGACGATGCAGGCGGCCGAGTGCGAAGGCGAGCAGCGCGACGCACGCAACCGGCACCGCGCCGAGGAAGAACAGTTGCTCGACCGGCAGATGCGCGGACATCAACATGCCGCCGATCACCGGCCCGGCGATCGCGCCGATCTTCTGGATACCGACCGCCGCGCCGGTGCCTTTCGCACGCAACGCGGTCGGATAGACGAGCGCGGCGACCGCGTTCAGGCCAAATTGCGTGCCGACTACCGTGAAGCCGGTGAGGAACACCGCGGCGACCAGCATCGGACCGGGCAGTCCGGTGCCGAGCAACGCGACGAGCGGTGTGCCGACGAGCGGCAGCACGGTGATGATGATCGCGCCGCGCGTATCGACGAAGCGCATCAGCGCGAGGCCGCCGAGTGTGCCGCCGAGCTGGAACATCGCCGACACCAGCGCCGCCTGGCGCGCTGCGAGTCCAACGCTTTCGATCAGCACCGGCAGCCAGCTACTGAGGAAGAACAGCGCCATCGAGTTCGCGATATAGACGGCCCACAGCACCGGCGTCAGCGCGCGCAACCGGCCCGCGAACAGCAGCCGCAGCGAGCCGTCTTGCTTATGGCCGTGCGTGTCGCTATGCGAGTCGCCACCGGTCACGAAGCGCGCATGCGGCGCAATCGCCAAACCCGGCGCGATGCGCGCGACGATCCGCGCGACTTCGGCATGACGCCCTTTGAGCGTCAGGAAGCGGATCGACTCCGGCACCGCGAACCACAGCATCACGCTCGTGACGATCGGCGCGATGCCGCCGATCACGAACACCACCTGCCAGCCGAACTTCGGCACGAGCCATGCGGCGACGAAGCCGCCGACGCTGCTGCCGATCGTGTAGCCGGTGTACATCAGCGTGACCCAGGTCGCGCGCCAGCGCTTCGGCGCGAACTCGGTCGTGTATGCGATCGCATTCGGCACCACGCCGCCGATGCCGATGCCGGCGAGAAAGCGCAGCACCAGCAACTGTTCGAGCCCGCTCGCGCGCGACGCGGCAAACGTGAACGCCGCGAGTACGACGCTGCCGATCACGATCGTGCGCTTGCGGCCGATCACGTCGCCGAGATAGCCGAGCGCGAACGCGCCGACCATCGTGCCGAATACGAACGCGCCGAACACCGGACCCAGCACGCCGTGTTCGAGATGCCACGCGCGGGTCAACGCCGGTGCCGCGAACGCCATCGCGGCGAGGTCGTAGCCCTCGGTCATCATCATCACGCCCATCGCGACGATCAGCAGCACGCCGAAGCGGCGGGTCTGCTGCCGCTCGATCACCGTGCCGATGTCGATTACGGTTTCGCCGCTCATGTCAACGCTCCCGCGCCGGGCGGTCCGCGCCGAGCACCGCGCCTTGCGGCATCGTGCCGACCGTCGCGCGATAGATCTTCAGCCAGCCGGTGTCGTTGACCGGCGCGGGGCGCTGCCACGCGGCACGGCGTTGCTCCAGCACGGCCGCATCGACCTTCAGATCGCACACGCGCCGATCGAGATCGATGTCGATCGTGTCGCCGTCTTCGACGAATGCGAGCGGGCCGCCGGTCGCGGCCTCCGGTGCCACCTCCGCGACTACCAGCCCCTTGCAGACGAGACCGGACAGATGGCCGTCGGTCAGCATCGCGACCTGCTCGGACAAGCCGGCGCCATCGATCGCAAACACCACGCGCGACGCGCCGCCGCCCATCGCTGGGCCGCCGCACACACCGGCGCCGCGCATCACGACGACCTTGCCCGGCTGCACGCGGCCGTCCTTGATTGCCGCGATCGCGTCGTCGGAGGTCGAGAAGCAGATCGCCTCGCCGATGAACTTGCGCTGCTTGGTCGGCGAGATGCCGAACTTGACGATGCCGGCCTGCGGCGCGAGGTTGCCGCGCACCAGCACGATCGCCGGATGATTCGCGAACGCGCGCTCAGGTGCGCGGATCACGTCGTCGTCGGCGATCTGTACGTCGCTCAGGTTGTCTTTCACCGTGCGACCCGTGACCGTCAATGCGCCGGTATCGAGCCATGCTTCGAGCCGCTTCATCACGCCGCGTCCGCCGCCGGCCGCTTCCAGTTGTTCGATCGTGTGCGAGCCGACCGGACGCACGCCGGTCAGCACTGGAATCTGCGCGGCGAATTGTTCGAACAGCGCATATACGTCGACGTCGAGCTGCCCTTCTGCCGCGACCGCCTGCAAATGTTTGACCGTGTTGATCGAGCCGCCGACCGCGAGCACCGTCTTCACCGCATTCGCAAACGCACCAGGCGTCAGGATGTCGCGCGGCTTCAGATCGTCGCGCACCATCTCGACGATGCGCGCGCCCGCTTCGCGCACGAACGAGAACATCCGCGCGCTGTTCGCGGCTACGGGCGTGCTGCCCGGCAACGACATGCCGAGTGCTTCGCTAACCATATGCATCGAGTTCGCGGTGCCGAGACCCGAGCACACGCCCGGGCCCCGAATCGCGTTCTGGCTCATGCCGATCAGGTCCTCGACCGGCAGCTTGCCGGTCAGCGTATGCATCGCGCCGACGAACACGTCCTCGATATCGACGTGCTCGCCGCGATATTCCCCGCTCGGCTGATAGCCGCACGCGACGACGATGGTCGGGATATTCAGCCGCGCGGCAGCCATCAATTGACCGGGCACCGTCTTGTCGCACGATGCGAGGCACACCATGCCGTCGAGCTGCGCGCCTTCGACAGCGACTTCGATGTCGTTGGTGACGAGATCGCGCGCCGCCAGCATGTACGCGCCACGCGCGCCCGCGCCGGTAATGAAGTCGCTCGGCGCCGCGGTGCGAATCTCGAACGGCAGCGCGCCGGCCGCGCGGATCGCGTCCTTCAACTGCGCGGCAATGCCGTCGAGATGGCTAAAACAGGTAGCGAGTTCGGAAGACGAGTTGACGATCGCGATCTTCGGCTTGTCGAGGTCTTCCTCGCTGATGCCGAGATTGCGCCATTGAGCGGCGCGCACCGCGCCAAGGTAGGAACCACGCGGGAAATTGCTGCGCAACGGGCGTTGCGGCTTGCGTCCATCGGACATGGCGTCTCACTCCTTTGTTGTGGAAACGATGTTAGGAACCGCGATAAAATCCGTCAATTATGTGACATCGATAGGCATCATCCAAACCATGGATATTCGTCAGGTCGACCTGAATCTGCTGAAAGTGTTCGATGCGTTGCTGAAAAAACGCCATGTGACGCAGGCCGGTGTAAGCATTGGGCTCAGCCAGCCGGCGATGAGCTACGCGCTGTCGAAGCTGCGCGAGCTGTTCGAGGATCCGCTGTTCGTGCGCACCGCGCGCGGTATGCAGCCGACGCCGCGCGCGCAGGCGCTCGGCGACCCGGTCGCGCGCTTACTGGATCTGGTGCAGACCGAAATCCTGCCGGCGCCCGAGTTCCGCCCGGCCGAGTCGTCGCGCAGCTTCGTGCTGTGCATGTCGGATATCGGGGAGATGGTGTTTCTGCCGAGGTTGCAGAGTTTTCTCGACAAGGCCGCGCCGCATGTGAGCATCAAGACGGTCGCGCTCAGCATGCCGGAGCTCGAAGAAGGTCTGGCGAGCGGCGACGTCGATCTGGCGATCGGCTACTTTCCGGGTTTGCACAGCGAATCGCTGAAGCGCAAGGCGCTGTACCGGCATTCGTATGTGTGCATCGCGCGCGACGATCATCCGCACATCGGCGACACGCTATCGCTCGATCAGTACCGGGCGGCCGCGCATGTGCTGGTGCATCCGGAAGGCCGCGAGCAGGACGTGCTCGTGCGCGCGCATGAACGGCTCGGGATTCACGTCAACGTGCGGTTCAGCGTGCCGCGCTTTATCGGCGTGCCGTTCGTCGTCGCCGGCTCGGACATGATCGCGGCGGTGCCGCAGGCCGTCGGGCGACGCTTCGCGGAGTTCGTCAACGTCAAGCTGCTGCCGCTGCCCTTCCCCGCGCCGAAGTACGACTTCTATCTGCACTGGCATCCGCGCTTTCATCACGAGCCGGCCAACCGCTGGGTGCGCGATGCGATGAGCGAACTGATCAAGGGGCCGATGCAACACGAGCCGTTGCCGAATACGAAACGTACCCGGCTCAAGGCGGCGTCGTAGCGGCTTGCGCGCGCTACAACTGCGCTTCGGATTCCTTCACCTTCCCCACCGTCGCCTCGGCCGCGAACATCTCGACCAGATCGCGCGCGAACAAAGGCAGTGCATCGAAGTCGCGCACGCAGACATGCAGGCGCCGCAACGCCCAGCTATCGGTCAACGCAATCGCGCTGATGCGCATGGTCGGCACGAGCCGGCGCGCCACTGAATCGGGAATCACGCCGATGCCGACCGTTGCCTCGATCATCCGGCACACCGCGTCGAAATTGCCCATCTCCGCGCGAAAGCGAAACGGCCGTCCGGCTTCGGCGGCGGCCCGCACGAGGAACGCGTGAATCGCGCTCCATTCGGACAGGCCGACGTAATCGAATGCGAGCGTTTCGATAAAAGCCACCGCGTCGCGGCCATCCAGCACATGACCTTGCGGCACGATCAGCACCAGACGATCGTCGCGGCACGGCAGATAGTGAAGGTTTTCCGCGGGCGGGCAACCGGCGACGATGCCGACGTCGGCGGCGCCATCGGATACCGCTTTCGCGATCGCCTGGCTGCCGCTTTCGCGCAGTTCGAGATCGACGTCCGGATGTGAAGCGAGAAAACGGCACAGGATGTCCGGCATCACTTCCATCATCGCGGTCGTATTGCCGAGCACGCGCAAGCGCCCTTTGACGCCGCGCGCAAACTCCTGCATGTCGCCATGCAACTGCTCGACCTGCGCGATCAGGATGCGCGCGTGCCGCATCAACTCCTCGCCGGAACGCGTGAGCGTCACGCCCTGATTGGTGCGATACAGCAGCGGCGTGCGGAAATAGTCCTCGAGATTCTTGATCCGCATGCTGGCGGCCGGCGCCGACAGATGAGATTTTTCGGCGGCCCGCGTGAGGCTCAGTGAATCGCCGATATTCACCATCAACTGCATATCGGTCAGATCGAAATGCGTCGCCATAGCGTCGAATGTCTCCTCAGCGGCAAACCGGGGCGCGGGAATGTCGCAACCCGTCACGACATGCGCGTGACTTATGTTACGCCTTCCGGCGTGCCGGTTCATCGCGACACCGTTGCCGACGCATTCAGACGAGGCCGAGATCCTTGCGCACATTCGGCAGGAACTCCATCATCGCGACCTGGAACAGAAACTGCGCGCCCTGAATCATGATGAAGTTCATGCCCGCATCGTGCAGCCGTTTGACCCGCTGGCGCATTTCATCGAGCGTGTACGCGTAGCTGGTATTCGCGCCGACCATGATGCCGCGCTCGTGCGCTTTCTTCACACCACGGTCCACCAGCTTCCATAACTCCGGACTATTGAAGTCCGGCTTCTTCGCATTGCCGCCGAGTACTTTCGACAGATCGGTCATTGCGAAGAAGAACATCTTCAGATCGGGGTGATCGAGTACCTTGTCGAAATCGTCGATGCCGCCCTGGCTCTCGACGTGCGGAATGATGTAGGTGGCCTGCGCCATCTCGTCGGTGCGCTGCTCCCATTCGCGGCTATTGAACGGATGAATCCACAACGCGCGGCGGTGCCAGTCGCGCGCGATCTCGAGCGCCTCGTCGATCTCCTGCAATCCCGAATGCGAAATCAGCACGTATTCGGCACCCATGCCTTGCAGACGCGACAGATCGACACCGATGCGCGCATCGTAGCCATGCCACGGATTGGTCTGCATCCGCACAACCGGCGTGATGCCGGCCGCCTCGCAGGTGCGGATCATGTTTTGCACGTCATGGAAATCCATACCGGTAAACATCATGTCGATCATGATCCAGTCGAAGCCGAGATGCGCGCACAGCTCGGCGGTTTCGGGATCGTTCGCCCACACGCCGAGCGCGGTGCGGCCCGACTTCATCGTGTCCATCAGCATGTTCTTCGGTTTCATATCCGCTCCTCCAGACGCCCGTTGGCGGGCAGGTTTGCGCAGACGGCTGTCTGCTTCGGTTCAGTGCTTCGGTTCAGTGCTCGGCACTTCAATTCGGCGTAACCGGCTGCATCGAACGCGGCGCACTCCAGCTACGAAAACAGGTCTTCAGAATCGCCATGAAAACGATGCCGACCGCCATCTGCAGCAGCGAATAGCTGGCGAGCCGCGAGAAGTCGCCGACGTTCCATGCTTCGAATGCGAGTACCGAGAACGTGCGGTCCTGCGCGGTGTAGAGAATCACGACCATCGACAGCTCGGTCATGAAAAAACTGAACAGCAGCAGCCACGCGGCGACCACGCTGGCGCGAATCAACGGCAACGTGATGCGTGTGAACGTGCGCAGCGGTCCATAGCCGCATACGCGCGCGCTTTCTTCCAGTTCGGGATGCACCTGAATCAGGCTCGCCGATACCGAACGCACCGCATACGCGGTAAAGCGGCCGACGAACGCAAACACGATGATCAGCGTGGTGCCGTACACGGACAGCGGCATGTTGATCCAGAACAGCAGCATGCCGACACCGAACGCGATGCCCGGCATCGAAATCGGCAGCAGCACCACGTATTCGAGCAGCCCTCTGCCGCGCAAACGCGTGCGCACTACGATCCACGCGATCACGATGCCGATCAGCGTCGCGACGCTCGCGGACACCACCGAGATCAACACACTGTTTTGCAGCGTGAACCACACGTCGTCCGATTGCAGATAGCCGAGCGCGGTGCCGAGCGAATACGATCCGGACCACGTATAGCGCGACAACGCCGCGGCGATCAGGATCGCGATCGGCGCGAGGATCGTTGCCAGCACATAGAGCGCCGCGAGCGCGCAGGTGGCCCAGCGCCAACCGCGCAATTCGACGACGCGCGGACGAAAGCCCTTGCCGCTGACGGTCGTATATACGCGCCGCCCGATCAGCACGCGTTGCAGCCACGTAGTAAAGCTCGACAACGCGAGCAGATAGATCGACAGCACGGCCATCACGCCGTAGTTCGGCGGCACTTCCTGCGAGCCGATCCAGATGCGCGACGTCAGCATCAGGATCTGCCGCGACCAGCCGAGTACGACCGGTGTGCCGAACAGGCCGATCGCGATCGTGAACGACAGCACGGCGCCCGATAGCACGGCGGGTGTAAGCAGCGGAATCGTGATGCGGCGCATCGTCTGCAACGGCGTGAGTCCGCAGACCTGCGCGGCTTCTTCGAGGCTCGGGTCCATGCCGCGCAGCGCGGCCGCGACGATCATCATCACGTAGGGCGCGAGGTACAGGCCGATCACGATCAGCATCCCCCAGCGGCTATAGACATTCAATGCGCCGGGCAAACCGAGCGCCACGAGCAGATGATTCATCACGCCGCTGCGCGGCGCGGCGAGCAACGCCCACGCGACCGCGCCGACGAATGGCGGAATAAAGATCGGCAACTGGCTGATCCATTGCAGCACGCCGCGCATCCATGTGTCGGTGCGCTCGAAGATCCACGCGAACGACACGCCGAGCAGCGTCGCAAGCAGTGCCGCCCCGCCGGACACCAGCAGCGTGTTCGCGAGTGCGTCCCAGTAGATCCGTTTGCCGAGTACTTCGACGAGGTAACGGCTCGTCAGCGAAGGTGTCGCCGCGTCGGCATCGAACACCGCGCGATACAGCACCGCGCACAGCGGCGCGATCACGAGCACCACGACGCCGCAGCAGATCAGTACGATCGCGACGAGCGCCGGCAAGCGCCGCATGAACCGGTCGCGTTGCATCTCGTGACGCTCGGCAAGAGGCAGGTCGGCCAACGTCACGCTCCTATCACGCGGATATCGTCGGCGGCCACCTCGATGCCGACGAGATCGCCCGGCTGGCGCGGACCCGCGTCGAGCTGCACGGCGCTCATCGGGCCGAACGGCGTATCGATCCGATACTCGGTGCGATTGCCGACGAAGCTCGCCTCCGTGATGTATCCGGCAATCGAGCGAGGCGCGCCGGCTTCACGCACGCGCCACTTCTCCGGGCGGATGCACAGCAGCTCACCCGCGCGCGGCGGCTGCGCGAGCGACGCGGGCAACGTCACGCCGCCGGGCAGCGCGAACACCGCGCCGCTCGCACCCATTTGCCATTGGTAATCCGCGATGATGTTCGCGCGGCCCAGAAACTCCGCTGCATGACGCGTGGCGGGAAAATCGTACAGATCCTTCGGCGCGCCCCGCTGAATCACCGCGCCCGCGTGATACAGGTACACGGTATCGGCGATCGACATCGCCTCTTCCTGGTCGTGCGTGACGAACAGGATCGTGCGGCCAAGGCGCCGTTGCAGTGCGCGAATCTCGACACGCATTTCCACGCGCAGTTTCGCGTCCAGATTGCTCAGCGGTTCATCCATCAGGATCACCGGCGCCTCGGAGACGATCGCGCGCGCGAGAGCCACGCGTTGCTGCTGGCCGCCGGATAATTGCGTCGCACCGCGCGACGCGAACGTATCGAGCCCGACGAGCCGCAGCGTCTCCATCACCGCGTCGCGCGCCCGCTCACCTTTGACACCCGCCGCGCGCAGCGGCAGTGCGACGTTTTCGAACACCGTCATATGCGGCCAGATCGCGTACGACTGGAACACCATCGACACGTGACGGCGTTCAGGCGCGACCCACACGGCGGGCATCGCCTGGTACACGGTCTTGCCCGCGATCACGATCTCGCCGCCGGAAGGCCGCTCCAGTCCGGCGATACAGCGCAGCGTGGTGGTCTTGCCGCAACCGCTCGCGCCGAGCAGCACCGAGATCTGCCCGTCGGCGAAACTCTCGCTGATCGATTTCAGCACCGGCTGCGCGCCATAGGACTTTTGCAACCGGCGAACGACGATCGACATGGTCGGCCTCTAATCACTCATCTACCCACTGAATCACTTAATCACTGAATGCCGGTGGCCTTCTGCCACAGCTCGATCAATTGCGTCTGCTGCTTCAACGCCGCGTCGATATCGAGCGGCAGTACCTTCACCGTCGCGAGATCGGGCATGCCGCGCGGCGGCGGTGAGCCGTTGCGCAGTGCGTATTCATTCGCCTTCTGGATGATCGTCTGCGCGTCGCTCATCATGAAATCGACGAACAGTTTCGCCGCGGCCGGATGCGGCGCGCCTGCAAGTACCGCGACCGAAAACGGCGTCGACACGGTGCCGGATTTCGGCACGATGAATTCGAGCGGCGCGCCCTTCGCGACCGCGCCGCTATAGTGGTTGTTGACCACATAGAACATCAGCGGCTTTTCGCCAGAGAGCATTTTCGCGAGACCGGCCGGTGTGGTCGGCGTCAGTTCCGCGCCTGACTTGATGAGCCCCTGGTAGATCGCGACGGTCCGTTGTTCGCCGAAGTTCTGGTACAGCGTGGCCAATAGCGAGAACGCCGCCGACGATGTGCGCGGATCGTAAAACGTAATCTGGTTTTGCCATGCCTTATCCGGAGCGGCGAAATCCATCCAGTCCTGCGGCGGCTTCATCCCATTCAGATAGGCCTTGTTTGCGGCGATGCCGAGAATCAGCGTCTTTACGCGCTGGAAATCTTTTCCGGGTGGCGCGGCATCGGCGGGAAAGTTCTTCAGTTCCGGCGAATGATAAGGATCGAGCAGATGCTCGTTCTGCATTCGCGTGAACACGTCTTCGAGTGAGAAGAATGCATCGGCGGCCTGCTTGCCTGCCTTACGTTCGGCAATGTGGCGGTTATAGATCTGCCAGCAACCCGCCACGTAGGAACTCACCTTGATTTCCGGGTAAAGCTTCTTGAATGCTTCGAGGTACACCGGGGTTTGCGGCGGATCGCATCCGTACACGACGAGTGCGCCTTCCTTCTTCGCCGCGGCGACCAATGCGGGGTCGCTAGCCCACGCATCGCGCGACGCGATCGGCAACAGCGCGAGCAGCAATGCCAGTACGCCGATCCAGTTTCGTAGCGGAGCTTCGAGCATGTCTGTCTCCAATCTTCGTATGTTATGTTTCGCGCCGCGTGAAGTGCCGCATGAGAGTCCCGCATCAGAGTGCCGCATGAAAACATCGCGTCACACGCTTTGTTGAGCATCGTCGATATTCGCGTCATCCGGAATTCTGATGTGCTGAACGTCGATTTAAGCGACAGCAAAGACTCGGGTTATCGCGGATGCCTGCAACGTATTGCGCGAAAAATCCTGCTTGGCTTGTGATGCGTCGCGACCTATAACGTGAATCCTGTCGATCCACGCTTTCGCGCGCCGCGTTTTTACTGAACGTGAACGGCGCGGCGCACGATGGAGTTCACGATGATCAGCACAATGAGCACGCCAGCCAGCGCGGCCAGTACCGCGTCCAGCAGCCGCACGCTTTCGCAAACGCTCGCCGCGTTCGCGCACTCGCTCGAACCCGACGATATTCCGCACCGCGTTCGCGTGCGCGCGAAGCATCTGATTCTCGACACGATCGGCATCGCGCTGGCGTCGCATCGCAATGAATTCGCGAGCGTGATATTGCGCGGCATCAATGCGCTCGGCGAAAGCGGCACGACTCCGGTGATCGGTTGCGGCGACACCCATACGGTGCGTAATGCCGTGCTGCTCAACGCAGCGCTGATGCACGGACTCGATTACGACGACACGCATATGAAAGGCATCGTGCACGCCAGCGCGTTCTGCGCGCCGACCGCGCTCGCGGTTGCGCACGAAACCGGCGCGAGCGGACGCGCGGCGCTGGCCGCGTATGTGGTCGGGATGGAAGTCGCCACGCGGCTCGGCGCGGCGGCCAAGGGTGGTTTTCATCGCGCCGGTTATCACCCGACCGGCGTGCTGTCGCACTTCTCGGCCGCGTTGATCGCGGGCCGCCTGTATCGGCTCGACACCGCGCAACTTGCCGCGGCGCAAGGCATCGCCGCGAGCACCGCATCCGGCGTGCAGGTGTTTCTCGAAGAAGGCACATGGTCCAAGCGGCTGCATCCGGGCTGGGGCGGCGTAGGTGGCATCACCGCGGCGCGCCTCGCGCAGGCTGGCTTCGTCGCGCCGTCGCGCCCTTACGAAGGCCGCTATGGTCTGTTCGATTCGCACCTGCAGCAACATGCGGGCGACGTCGATTACTTAATGGCACGCGCGGGCCTCGGCGAGATCTGGGAAACCGAGCAGATGGCGATCAAGCCCTACCCGGTGTGCCATTTCCTGCATTCGATCGCGGAAGCCGGCGCGGCTCTCGCACGCGACGCCAGCATCGACCCGCAGCGGATCAGCCGGATTCGCGCGCTGCTGCCGCAACCGGTAATGCCGATCGTCACCGAACCGCTCGACGCGAAAAGATGCCCGCGTACCAACTACGAAGCGAAGTTCAGCGCGCAGTATGTGGCGGCGGCCTCGCTCGTGCGCGGGCGCTTCGGACTCGCCGAACTGGAACCCGATGCGCTTGCCGATCCGCGCATCCTCGCGTTATCGGCGCGCGTCGAGTGTGTAGCGGACACGGACAGCGCGTTCCCCGCTTTCTACTCGGGCGGAATCATCGTCGATACCGACGATGGGCGGCAGCACCGGCGCTATTACCGGATCAACAAAGGTGCCGGCGAACGGGCGCTGAGCAATGAAGAGATCGTCGCGAAGTACTTCGACAATGCGTGCTGGAGCGTGAGCCGGGCCCGCGCCGAACAGATCCGCAACGCGGTGCTGTCGCTCGACGAAATGAGCGCCGCCGAGTTGTGGGCCGTGCTGCGCGCTGGCTGATACATCGGCACCGCGCGGTGCCGCGCGCGAGGTTCGCGCGCAAGCGCCACGCTATGCCACGCTACGCGCGATCCGAAATCTTCTGGCAGTACTTCGCGACCGCCCGGCCGATCGACGTTTCATTACCCTTCACGCGACGAGTCGGTGCGCCGACGACGATCGCATACGCTTCGCCGTGAATCCACGCATAGTGTCCGACTGACGCGACTTCCGATTGATAGCCGCCGATCGATACGAACCAGCCGCGCTCCTTGCCCTGCTCGATCATCCGTTTGTAGCGCGTCTTGCTGGTCACCGTATTCGGTGCGTATTGCTCGAAATGCAGTTCTTCGATTAGTGCGTCGCGCGCGGGGTCGTCCATCGCACCGAGCAATGCCTGCCCCGCCGCGCCGATATGCAACGGCCGCTTTTCGCCGACGGTGGCCGCATAGCGCAGCGTTTGACCGGACTGCACGACTTCGAGGTAATGCGACTGATGGCCGACGCGCTTGGCGAGAAACACCGTCTCGCCGGTTTCGTTACACAGTTCCTGCAAGATCGGCCGCACGTGTGACAACAGCGGGTCGTTATCGACGATGATGCGCGCCTCGTCGAAGATCCGGCGCGTCGGATAGTAATCCGCCGAATCGTGCACGCGATACAGATAGCCGTTCGATTCGAGCGTTTTCAGCAGCGCGAGGCAACTCGACTTCGGAAACTCCAGACGCTTGCTGATCAACGCAAGCGGCACCGCCTGCCGAAGCTCCGCGAACAGCTGGAAGATTTCGACGACGCGCCGTGCGCTCTTGACATCCGGATCGTTCGCCACTGCCATAGCGCCCCTGAAAAAAGCCTAAGGAAAACCCGCATTCCCGCAAATACGGGCGACACGCGTGCTTGAACCGCGTGTATTCATCACCTATTCTGAGTTCATGAATAAGAATAGTCGTTCATGTATGTGAACGCAAGCGGCTTTCAGACAGGACCACGCAGCCCCTATGAATACACGCGACGGCGGCTCTCGCAAACGCCGTCACGCCCGTCGCGGAGGACACTCGTATGGCATCGAGCATCATCGTCAGGCCACTCGCCGGTTCGCTGGGTGCCGAAGTGTTCGGCGTCAATCTGTCCGCCGAGTTGGAGCCGGACACCGTGTCGCAGATCCGGCGCGCGTATCAGGAATACCAGGTGATCTTTTTCCGCGATCAGGATGCGTCCGATCATGACCTCGCGCGTTTCGCGCGCTATTTCGGCGAGCTGGCGGTATTGCCGCCGCACCGCCAGCATCCGGGCTCGCTGCCCGAGTTGCTGATCATCGACAAGAAGCCGGAAGACGCGCTCGTGTTCGGCTGGGAATGGCATTCGGACACCACGCATCTGGAGATTCCGCCGCTCGGTTCAGTGCTGGCCGCGCGCGTTCTGCCGACGGTCGGTGGCGACACGTTGTTCGCGAATCAGTACATGGCTTACGACACGTTGTCCGACGGCATGAAGGCGATGCTCACTGGTCTGCGCGCAGTGCATGCGAACGGCCATATTCTCGCGTCGCTCGAAGCCGAGGACGTGCTGATGCAAGGCGCGGGCTACGGCAGCCACACGACGATGTCCGCCGTGCATCCGGTCGTCAGAACCCATCCGGACACCGGAAAAAAGGCCCTTTTCGTCAACTCGCTGCATACCGAACGATTCGAGAACATGACGGTAGCCGAAAGCACGCCGCTGTTGCGCTTCCTGTTCGAACATTCGACGCGCCCCGAATTCACCTGCCGCTTCCGCTGGGAGCCGGGCTCGGTCGCGTTCTGGGACAACCGCTGCTGCCAGCATCTCGCACTCGACGACTATCCCGGCCAGCGGCGTCTGATGCATCGCGTGCAGATACGCGGCACGCGGCCTGTTTGAACGGTAATGAAGCGACAGCGCATCGCACGATAACAACGAGGTACGGCAACCCGACGGGCATCACTGGAGGAGCACACCATGTCGATCGCGGAGGCAACTATCGAGCGGATGCCCGTTGGCGCGGCGCATCGGCGGATGTTCTGGCTGCTCGGCGCGGGCATGCTGATCGACGCGTTCGAACTGTTCATGCAGGCGGGAGTCGTCGCTTCGATGGTGCATACGAACTTCACCGGTACCCGCGGTGTCGCGCAGTTCATCTTCGCGACGTTTCTCGGGCTCGCAATCGGCTCGGTGATGAGCGGCACGCTCGCCGATCGCTTCGGGCGCAAATCGCTGTACCAGTTCAACCTGCTGCTATTCAGTCTCGCGACGCTGGCGACCGCCGCGGCGCCATCGTTCATGCCGGTCGTGCTGTTGCGCTTTATCGCCGGCATCGGGCTGGGCGGCGAACTGGTGGTCGGCTACGCGATCATGGCGGAAATGACGCCCGCGTATTGCCGCGGACGCTGGGGCGTAACGCTCGGTCTGCTGGTGAACTGCGCGCAACCGCTGTCGGCTTTCGTCGGCGCGTGGTTCCTGCCGGTGGTCGGCTGGCGCGTGATGTTCGTGGTCGGCGCGATACCGGCGCTGGTGGTCTGGTACCTGCGCCGCGCGTTGCCCGAATCGCCGCGCTGGCTCGAACGCCAGGGGCGTATCGCTGAGATGCACGAAGTACTCGACGCGCTATGGCGCGAAAACACCGGTGCTGCACAAGCGCCGCGCGTCGTGCCGACGAATTCCGCGCCGCTGCCCGACGAGTTGCCGTGGACCGCGCTATTCAGCCGCCAACGCCTGGCGCGTACGTTGTTCTGTTTTGCGATCGTGTCGCTGATCCTCGCGAGCCAATACGGCTTTATTGCGTGGGTGCCGACGTTGCTGCTGCATCGCGGTCAATCGATCGTTCATTCGCTGACCTACTCCGCGGTGATGGCAATGGGCGCGCCGATCGGCATGTTGCTGCCGATCTTTTTCGTCGACCGGCTCGGGCGCCGCACCGTGGTTGCCAGCGCATCGTTTCTCGCCGCCGCGGTCGGTATCGGCTATGCGCTCGCGCTCGATGCGCCGGCCTGGGTGCTCGTGTCGACCGGTTTTCTCGAAGTGATGTTTATCCAGATCACCGCGAATACGGTGCTCGCCGTGTATCTGCCGGAACTCTTCCCGACCGATATTCGCGGCACCGGCTTCGGCGCATCGACGGCCGTCGGCCGAGTGTCCGCCGCGATCATGCCGTACTTCGTGCTGTTCGTACTGAATGGCTTCGGCTCGTTCGCGGTATTCGTGATGCTCGCGTGCGTGCTGCTGAGTTTGTGTCTGCTGGTGCTCGCGGTCGGACCGGAAACGCGGCGTAAAACGCTCGAAGATGTCGAGCGCGAAATTCTCGCCGGCATGGAGCGGGATACGAATCACAAGCACGTCAAATCGCCGGCGTCCTGATCCGATGAGGCGCGTTGAAAGTCTCGCTGAGCTGACAGTTGCGCGCGGGGAGCCTTACGCTTTCGCGATGCCAGCCTGTCGAAAAACGTACGAGCAGTACCGCATCACCGGCCGCGAATGTCGAAGGCCGTCTCAAGTACCTGCTTTGCAAGCCCTCTACCGGGGCTCGAATACCACTGTCCGCGCGGCGCTTCGGTAAATGACGAAGCCGCCGCGCAAGATCAGCAGCGCACGCCTCGCTTCGACTCGTTGCCGTCGAAGCGAACCGATGTCTATCCGGTCCGCGTTTATCAAAGCTCCGACGAACAGACCAACACTATGACAACTAATCTGCACATTCCGATCGCGGCGCGCATCGAGCGTCTGCCGGTGTCGAAACATCTGCTGTGGTCGATTTTGCTGATCTCGCTCGGCACGTTCTGGGACTCGTACATGCTGTTCTCGGTGGGTCCGATCTCCGCGCACTACTTCGCTTATCTCGGCCAACCGCATTTCGCCACCGCGTTGCCGCTCGCGCTGTTCTTCGGCACGTTCGTCGGCGCGGTCGGTTTGAGCACGGTGGCCGACCGGATCGGCCGGCGCGGCGCATTCACGCTCGACCTGTGCATTCTCGCGACCGGCGCGCTGATCGCCGCGTTTTCGCCGAATGCGCCGGTGCTGCTGGTCGCGCTGTTTATCGCCGGTGTCGGCACTGGCGCCGAATTGCCGCTATCGACGACCTATGTGCAGGAGCTTGCACCCGCGCGCGTGCGCGGCAGGCTGTCGAGCTTCGCACTGACGATCGGCTTTTGCGGCGGCACCGTCGGCGGCTTTGCGTCGATGTTGCTGGTGCCGCTAAATGATTTGCCGTTGCCGGGATTTCGCATCGCATTGCTGCTCGCCGCGGTGGGCGGATTTTCTTCGCTGCTGCTGCGTATGGGTTTGCCCGAGTCGCCGCGCTGGCTCGAACGCGTGGGCCGAAGCGCCGAAGCCGACGACGTGATGAACCGCATCGAGCGCCGCGTGATGAAAGAAAAGAACCTGGTGATGCTGCCGCCTCCGCCGAGGACCGAATACCAGATCGAAAGCGGTGTGTCGCCGCTCAGTCTGCTGCTGTCGAGCGCGTATCTTCGCCGCACGATGAGCGCGTGGGGCATCGAACTGCTGCAAGGATTCGGCGCATACGGTTTCGCGACCTTCGTGCCGTTTTTTCTCTATTCGCGCGGCTATTCGATCGTTCACGCGCTGACCTACACGGCGGTAATCCAGATTGCTTACCCGGTCGGCAGTCTCGTATCGATCTACGTGACCGAGAAGATCCAGCGCAAATGGGGCATGGCCTTTGCGTACGTGCTCAATACGCTATTCGGTCTCGGCTTTCTGCTGGCGAATACGACCTTTCTGATCGTGCTGTTCGGCTTCCTGACCGAAGCGATGATCTTTATCAACGGACCACTACTGCATACGTACGAAGCCGAAATCTATCCGACCGGTATCCGTGCGCGCGGCGCCGGCATCAGCTTCGCGCTGAGCCGGCTCGGCGGCTTTTTTGCGCCGCTCGTTGCGGCACTGCTACTCAGCATCGGCGCGGGCCATACATGGCTGATCGCGATTGGCGCGGCCGCATGGTTCGGCTGCGCGCTGGTGGCCGCGATCGTCGCCGTCGATACGACCAACATCAGTCTGGAAGATCTGGAAGTCAAGCATTGAAACGATCTGCCGTACCGCTTGCGCAGGTGCGCCGGTGCGGGGGAATCAAACCGAAGAGGACACTATGGAACACACCACAAGCTCGGCGAAAGAACCCATCGATGTCGTCGCGATGTTCCCGCAGGTCACCGATATCAGCGATGCAACGTTGCGTGATGCGGTTATCGCCACGTGGCAGACGCTGTGGGAGATGAGCCCATGGAAGCGCATCGCGGAAGTGCCGACGTCGACCGAAATTCCGTATCCGACATTGCCGCATAACCAGTGCGTGCTGGACATGGCGATGGCGATCGCCGATCTGTTCGAGCATCACCACGGTGTGAAGGTCAATCGCGATTATCTGATCGCGGGGGCCGTGCTGCAGGATGCGAGCAAGGTCGTCGAGTTCGCGCCGAATGCCGAAGGCAAAGTCGTCGCGACCGATATCGGCAAGCAGTATCCGCACGCGTTCTGGGCCGCGCATCTGGCATTGCGCAACGGCATTCCCGACGAAGTCGTGCACGTGCTGCTGACCCACTCGCCTCAGGCACCGAAATTCCCCGCCACGCTGGAAGGCAAGATTCTCTATTACGTCGACCAGATGGACGTGATCGCCATTCACAAAGACCGCTGGCGCAAGGAGCTGTTCATCACGAAGTGACGCGTGCGGCGCGCGGAGAACATCAGCGCGAAACTTGGCGCACCCCCAGCGTTTGCCGGTTCGTACTTTCTGGAGAACTCGATGAGCAAGAGAAAGCAGTTGCGTGATTTGATCAAGGCGCCCGACATCCTCGTGATGCCTGGCGTATTCGACGGATACAGCACGAGACTGCTGCGCGCGTCGGGATTCGCGGCGGGCTTCATCACCGGCGCCGGCATCAGCGAGGCGAGTCTCGGCTGGGCCGATCAGGGCATCATGGGACTCGAAGAGAACCTGCGTGTATCGCGCTCGCTCGCGGCATGCGCGGACGTGCCGTTGATTGCCGACGCCGACACCGGTTACGGTAACGCGGTCAACGTGCATTTCACGATTCGCGCGTTCGAGAATGCCGGGCTCGCCGGCGTGATGATCGAAGACCAGGTATGGCCGAAACGCTGCGGTCATATGAAGGGCAAGCAGGTGATCTCCGCGGAGGAAGGCGCGGAAAAAATCCGCGCCGCCGCCGAAGCCCGGCTCGATCCGGAACTGCTGATCATGTCGCGAACCGATTCGCTCGCGACGCACGGGCTCGCCGAAGTCATCAAGCGTCTGAACATGTATGCGGAGGCCGGCGCCGATCTGCTGTTCGCCGATGCGTTGCTCGCCACCGATCACATCACGACGGTCGTCAAGAATGTATCGAGACCGGTGTGCGTGAACATGGGGTTCGGCATTCGCCAGCGCTCCACCACGCCGTTGATCTCCGCGCGGCAGTTGCAGGAGCTGGGTGTCGCTGTCGTCGTCTATCCGCGCCTGCTGACCTCGGCCGCGATTCAGGGGATGAAGAACGCGATCGCGACATTGCAGGAATCGGTCGCGAGCGGCAACGTAATCGAGCGTCCGGACCAGGTCGTGTCGTTCGAGGAACTCAACGCCCTGGTGGGCATCGAGGAACTCGAACGCATCGAACAGCGCTATCTGACGCCTGAGCAATATCAGCAGAAGTACGAGGGCGCCAGTTATGAAAAGCGGCCGTGATCGCGGTCTCTGGTGCCGGAGATGATATGAGCGACGCCGAAAAAGATCGCCACGCCGCGAGCGGTGGCGAACCGCCCGTGTGTCAAACACCCGACGCGTCGCCGGTCGCGCTGCCTTTTGCGTTGCCGCCCGGCGCCTGCGATTGCCACGCGCATATCTACGGGCCGCCCGAACGCTATCCGTACCGCGCGGGGCGGCGCTACACGCCGGCGCCGGTCGGCCTCGCCGAGTATCGCGCGGCACTCGCCGCGCTTGGGTTGACGCGCGCGGTGATCGTGCAACCGACCATCTATGACGACAACCAGATCACGCTCGACGCGCTCGCCGCATCGGGCGGCCAGTGGTGTGGCATCGCGCAACTGAAAACGGATGTGAGCGACGCGCAATTGCAGTTGCTCGACGCGGCCGGTTTCCGCGGCGTGCGCATGCATACGCGCAGCGGCCTCGACGATCTCGAACTGATCGCCAGGCGCGTCGCGCAATTCGGCTGGCACGTGCAATTGCATCTCGATGCGCACACGCTGCCCGATATCGGAGCTCGCCTCGCGCGTTTGCCGGTGCCGGTCGTGATCGATCATTTCGCGCGTATCGTGATTCAGCAAGGCGTCGATCAGCCGGGTTTCCGAATGCTATTGACGCTGCTCGAAAGCGGCCGCTGCTGGGTCAAGCTATCGGCGCCGTTCCGGCTCGGCGATGAAGTGTCGCCCTATGCCGGCGTGCTGCCGTTCGCGCGAGCGCTCGTCGCCGCGCGGCCCGACCGCCTGATCTGGGGCAGCGACTGGCCGCATTCGTCGTTTCACGGCGTGATGCCGAACATGGGCGTACTGCTCGGCCTCGTCGGCAAGTGGGCGCCTGATGCCGGCATCCGCGACATGATTCTCGGCAGCAATCCCGCGCGGTTATATGGCTTCGAGTAGACGTCAAATCGGGCCTTGAATCACCGCGCGTTTTTCCCACATGGAGAGTGGCATATGGGCAGCACGAAAATCCAGCAGATGCGAGCACTGATGAATGCGCCGGAGATCATCATTTCCCCCGGCGTGTACGACGGCTACAGCGCGCGAGTCATCGAGAAGATGGGCTTCAAGGCAGCGTCGACGACCGGCGCGGGACTCGCGAACTCGCGGCTCAGTCAACCCGACATCGGCATCATGACGCTGACCGAAAACGTCGACGCCTGTCATTGGCTCGCGCGCTCGGTGTCGCTGCCGCTGATGGCCGACGCGGACACCGGCTACGGCAATCCGGTGTCCGTGTATCACACGGTGCAGTTGTTCGAGGAAGCCGGCGTGGTCGGCGTGAATATCGAGGATCAGGTCAGCCCGAAACGTTGCGGACATATGCGCGGCAAGGAAGTGATCGACGCGCGCGAGATGGCGAAGAAAATCGAAGCGGCGGTCAAGGCGAAATCCGATCCCGGCTTCGTGATCAACGCGCGTACCGATGCGATCGCGGTGGAAGGCATCGATGCCGCGATCGCGCGCGCGAAGCTATACGTCGAGGCCGGCGCGGACATGGTCTATCCGGATGCGATCGCGTCGGAGGAACAGATCAAACGCTTCGTCGATGCAGTGAACGCACCGGTCAGCATTAACATGGGCTTCGGCATCCGCACGCGACCCACTACGCCGCTGATTCCGGTGCGGCGGCTGCAGGAACTCGGCGTCAGGCGCGTGACCGTCGCGCGGATGCTGCCGGCCGCCGCGATCATGGGCATGCAGCGCGCGCTCGAACTGTTCCGCGATGCCGCGCAGAGCGGCACCGTGCATAACCGGCCGGACCTGCTGGTCGGTATCGAGGACATCACGGACCTGATGGGCTATCCGATGATCGATCGGCTCGAAACGGAATTTCTGCTGCCGGAGGATATCGAGCGCAAATATGGCGCGGATGCGGCGGGTTATGTGGTGAAGGAGAAGCACTGATCCGGACGGGCGGGCAATCGTCCGCCCGGCACAACGAAGACGGCGCCCCCCGGCTTTGCCGCCACCCTCAGCCCCCCTCCGCCACCCTCAAGAAGATTGCGAACCGGCCGTTAACCCGATCGTGAAGCCGGTCGTTACCCTGGTCATTACCCCGCTAGCTAGCTGTCAGGACCCTTACTAAAAACACGCCGTCGCGCGATCGAATATTGACTGCGTCAATGCTCGGAGCGTCACCGCGGCGGATAAATCCGGGCCTTCGGTAGACGACTGATCCTGCGGGAAAAAATCACGGGGGGCATGTTAGATTACGTGCCTCATCAATGCCGTTGCTCGACAGACACTCTCTCCCGAGCCCGTGACGATCCTGCCAACGGGCAATCCGTTGCCATTGGGGCGTGAGTCGGATACTAAAAATGGACCAAAGCGTCGAGGTGTACACGTTGCCCCGGGGCAAGCTGGCATCGTGGTTGTTGCATGCGGGCAAGGACGTGCCGCTGGAAGTGCGCGTCGCGCTGGCCGGCAGTCTGTTCGGTACCCTGCCGATTTTCCTCGGCGGCGTACTGAATACGGTGGCCGTTGCCTGGGTGCTCGAACGCCGGCATCCGGAAATGCTGTTCAGGATCTGGCTGCTGGTGGAACTCGTCGTGTGCATCACGCGGATGTTCGTACTCGTCACCGCGCGCCGACGGGCCCGGCGCGGGCAATCGACATTGACCGACCTCTACGTTCTGCTTGCGCCCGTGTGGGGCGCGACGGTCGGATACGGCGCCTTCGTCAGCGTGCTGAGCGGCGACTGGGTAGCGGCCACGCTGTCGTTTCTGTCGGCCGCGGCGATGGTCGGCGGCATCTGCTTTCGCAATTTCGGCGCGCCACGGCTCGTCGCGGTGATGATCTTCCTGTCGCTCGGACCATGCTGCCTCGGCGCGCTATTCGCGGGCGAGCGGGTCATGCTGCTCACGCTCGTGCAGATTCCGTTCTATCTGTTCGCGATGAGCGCCGCGGCCTGGCGTCTGAACGGACTGATGGTCGCGACGATGAAAGCCGAGCGCGAGAACGACCGGCGCGCGCGTCATGACGGGCTGACCGGATTGCTGAATCGCGACGGCCTGTTTCATGCGGCGAAGCATGGCGACGGCGACTTTTCGCGTCTGCAGCCCGGCATGGCGTTG
Organism: Paraburkholderia sp. ZP32-5; assembly: GCF_021390495.1. Lineage (NCBI taxonomy): Bacteria > Pseudomonadati > Pseudomonadota > Betaproteobacteria > Burkholderiales > Burkholderiaceae > Paraburkholderia > Paraburkholderia sp. ZP32-5. Next base: position 2,458,841 of record NZ_JAJEJP010000001.1, read on the forward strand.
CTGTTTCTCGATCTCGACGGCTTCAAGCCGGTCAACGATGCCTATGGCCATGACGTCGGCGACCAGTTGCTGGTGCGCGTGGCAAGACGCCTGCGCGTGGTCGCCGGGCCGGCCGCGCTGGTCGCGCGGCTGGGCGGCGACGAGTTCGCGATCGTGACCGCGCCCACGCCGCTGAAGCCACCGCGCGAACTCGCCGGGCACATCATCGACGAGCTGGGCAAGCCTTTCGAACTCGGCACCGCGGCATCGATTCGCGTCGGCGTCAGTGTCGGCATCGCGATCGTGCCGGCCGAGGGCAGCGAGATCGACAGCGTATTGCGCGCCGCCGACGAAGCGATGTACATCGCGAAACGCCAGGGGCGCGCGCAACGCACGCTCGCGCCGGATCTGACGGCAATGGCGGGCAATGGCGCGAACGTGTCGTTCGCGGCCGGGCGTTGAGAGCCTGAGGACCTGAGCGCCGGGCGCCGGGCGCTCAGGTCAGGCAAGGTGGCTGCGCGGCGGCTGCACAGCAGCGACGACATCGACGCGTCGTCAGGACACTGACACATCGGGCGAACCGCCCAGCATGTATGATTGTCGGCACGCCGCGCCCCCACCACTTCGCAATAACAATGACGAATCCGATCTACACCGAAGATATCAACGAGCCGCAAGCAGTCGCGCAGCAGGCGATGCGCAGCGCGATCTTCATCGTCGCGACGGTCAACCCCGATCCGCAAAGCCAGCAGAGCGTGCGCGAATGGTGCGCCGATATCGCCGGCCTCGTCCGCGCGGTCGGCAAGCGCGCCCCGCAAGCCGGGCTTTCCTGCGTGACGGCGTTTGCGTCCGATGCCTGGGATACGCTGTTCGGCGCGCCGCGCCCTGCCCGCCTGCATCCGTTCCGCGAATTCGGCGTACCCGGGCGCATGGCGATCGCCACGCCCGGCGACATCCTGCTGCATATTCGCGCCGACCAGATGGACCTGTGCTTCGAGCTGGCCACGCTATTGATGGCGCCGCTCGCCGATGCCGTCGTCACCGTCGACGAGATTCACGGCTTTCGCTATTTCGATCAGCGCAGCATCGTCGGCTTCGTCGACGGCACCGAGAACCCGGTCGGTAACGACGCGCTCACGTACACCGTCGTCGGCGATGAAGATGCGGCGTTCGCGGGCGGCAGCTATGTGCTGGTGCAAAAGTACACGCACGATATGAACGGCTGGAATGCGCTGTCCGTCGAGACGCAGGAGCGCATCATCGGGCGCACCAAGCTGTCCGACGTCGAACTCGCCGACGGCGTGAAGCCGTCGAACTCGCACAGCGCGCTCACCACGCTCACCGAAGACGGCCAGGAGATCAAGATCCTGCGCGACAACATGCCGTTCGGCCGTCCCGGCTTCGGCGAATTCGGCACGTATTTCATCGGCTACGCCCGCACGCCCGACGCGATCGAGAAGATGCTCGAGAACATGTTCGTCGGCAAGCCGCCGGGCAACTACGACCGGCTGCTGGATTTCAGCACCGCCGCTACCGGCGGACTTTTTTTCGCACCGTCGCAAGCGGCGCTCGAAGCGCTCGCCGAACGCGCGTCACCCGCGGCCGCCAGCGCGCCGGCGGATCAGGACGGCGACGCAACCTCGCCGCAGCGCGACGGTTCACTGCAGATTGGCTCACTGAAAGGAACCCCCTCACATGAATAATCTCCATCGGGAACTGGCACCCGTCTCGGCGGCCGCGTGGTCGCAGATCGAGGAAGAGGTGGCGAGAACGTTCAAGCGCTCGCTCGCGGGCCGTCGCGTCGTCGACGTGAAGGGCCCGGGCGGCGTCGAGCTGTCGGCGGTGGGCACCGGGCATCAGGTGTCGATCACGGCGCCCGGCCAGGGCATCCGCGCGCGTCAGCGTGAGGTGAAGGCGCTGGTCGAACTGCGCGTGCCGTTTGCGCTGTCGCGCGAGGCCATCGACGACGTCGAACGCGGCTCGAACGATTCGGACTGGCAGCCCGCCAAGGATGCCGCGCAACGTCTCGCATATGCCGAGGACAACGCGATTTTCGACGGCTACGCCGCAGCCGGCATCCTCGGCGTGCGCGAGGGCTCGTCGAACCAGGCGCTGTCGCTGCCGGCCGAGGTGCGCGATTATCCGGACGTGGTGGCTAAAGCGCTCGCGCAGCTGCGGCTCGCGGGTGTCGAAGGTCCGTATTCGATTCTGCTCGGCGCGGATGCATACACCGCGGTCGCCGAAGCGAGCGACCGCGGCTATCCGGTTCTCGAGCACCTGCGCCGGCTGATCAGCGGCGAGATCATCTGGGCGCCGGCTCTCGCGGGCGGCAGCGTGCTGTCGACGCGTGGCGGCGACTTCGAACTGCACGTGGGTCAGGATGTATCGATCGGCTATTCCAGCCATACCGATGAGGTCGTCAATCTGTATCTGCAGGAGTCGCTGACGTTCCTGTTATTGACGGCCGAGGCGTCGGTCAGTATCGGCTCGGAATAACCGCCGGAAACCGGCGCAGGCAAAACCGCAAGCACGCTTCGCGTCACGCGGTGTCGTACCGGTTCGCGAGGCGCTTGCCGGCGCCTCGCTGGAACATTGATTCCGCTGTCGGTTCAGCCCGCGTGCGCCTGTGGGCATTCAGTCTGATACCAGATATCGACCTGACGCTGCGCCGCCCTTAGGTCGTCTGGATAGTAAGGATCAAAGCGCAAATCAGGACGGTAGCCCGCGGCTTCCAGTGCCGCCAGTTCGCTGCGATTGCGCTCGCGCGTGGCGGGCGCCTTGTTTCTGAGGTCGGTCAGATCGCTGCATTGGGCGGCGCTCAAATGCGTTTGCCCTGCTTGCCCGCCTTGCATGCCGCCCGCCGCGCAGCCGGCTAGCGTGAGTACCGTTGCAGCGAGGATGGACGGCATCTGCATCGCGAATTTCATGTTGTGCCTCCATTACGGCGGAAAACGCTCCACCTGAGCGGCCGGCTTGTGTCGCGCTTGCGCCCGCGCCCGCCCGACACGGCCAGCGTGCGGTCTCGACACAACTGACAGCATACGCGTGCTGACGCGCGGCGCATCGCGCCGATGGCGCCGATCACGCGACGATCACCGCGCGCCGCAGCCGTTCGCGGCTCATCCGGCGAGGCCCCCAGGCCTGCGCATTGAGGCGCGGTTCAACGCGCGCATTCGGCTCCGCATTCGAGTCGTTATGCCGGTCATCGACCTGTACGTCGATGATCGGTGCCGCGGTCATCGCGGCGGCGACATGCTCCGACTCCGGCAGCAACCCGGCGAATGCGGCAATCCCGGTCGCGCAGAGCACGACGAGCGCGAGCCCGGCAATCCCGGCGATTGCATATGTTCCCAACGATTTACCGCAGGCTGCAGTGGAAAAGAGGCGTGTCATGGTGTTCTCCCGTCACGCACCTTGACGCTGCAACATCTATGCCGACGTAACAGAAAAATGTTGGCTTCCCCACTGGGCGGAGCACGCGCTACTACCGAGAGATTTCCTTCGATGAAAAAGAAGCCCGTTTGTGTTGGGTTACGACCAACTTGAAACGCGGAGCAGCGTCGGCCGGGCCGACACCGTTATATGGAAAGACCGGCAAATACCACTCGCGGCTCGCCATCGTGTGCGCATTCGTCGACGCGCGCGCCTGCCATTCCTGGCGTTCGCGTGCAGGCATACGGGCATAAGAGCACCGGGCATCGGCGTTGCGTAGCGCAATGAACAGCGCTCGCGAAATTGTCAGGTAGTAGGAATCCGGGCTGCTGCATATCCAGCAGGTACTAGCGGTCGGTATTAGCGATACGTACCGGCCGCGCACACAGCGATATGGTGGAACCGGACATGCGCAAGGTCTTGCTGATCGACGACGACGCGGGGTTGCGAGCGGCGCTGGAAGCCGCCCTCGCCTCGCATGGACACGAAGTAGCCAGCGCGCAGGACGGGCTGGCGGCGCTGCGCGCGGCGATCGACCAGCGGCCGGAAGTGATCGTGTCCGATGTGAACATGCCGTATCTGGAGGGCCCCGATGCAGTGAGGATTCTGAAGGCATTGCCACAATTCCGGGACGTGCCGGTCGTGTTCATGTCCGGCGCCGAACTGCCACCCACCGGTCTTGCGGAGGCCACGCTGCGCAAACCGGTGAGCGTCGAACGGCTCGTCGCGCTGGTCGAACGCGTCGCGCGACCGGCCGCTGGCAAGGCACCGCCGTCGCCATCGCCGGCCCCACGCCCCACTCCCGGTACCGCTGACGACGCGGGATGGGACCGGGAGCGGGCCGCCGCGTCGCTTGCGCCACCCGCCGGCACCGCCTGCGCGGCGCGCATTTGTCGCGGCATCGAACTGATGCATGCTCAGGCCGCAAGGATCGGGCAATTGCGCAGAGGCGGACTGGACACCGAAGAATCCGAGCGCCTGTACAACCAACTCGTTGATAGCGTCGCGAATCTGCTTCAGTACTTGTCGACAGAGGCGGCTCTGCGCGCGCGGTACCGACGTTGAGGTTTGACGATCGGCCGACTCTGCCGCCATAGCTATCGTGCCCGTTCTGCCCGCGTAACGACTCGCGTGCCGACCAGGCACGGCGATTGCTGCCCCGCTTCCATTCTGGTTAGCCAGGCCATACGGCGTACATGGCAACGGGGAGTGGACGATGGCGACGGCGAACCAACGCGACGCGACGATTTCCGAAGACTGGTGCCGCCGTTGGGTCAGCACCGTGCGCGACTATGCGGTCATCGGCCTCGCACCCGATGGCACGATACGGACGTGGAACGCCGGCGGCGAATATATTCACGGCTTCAGCGGCGAAGAGGTGATCGGCCGCTCCTTCGAAATTTTTCATACGCCTGAAGATCGCGACCAGGGCAGCGCCGCCGCGGCGCTCGAACGCGCGCGCCGCATGGGTCATGCGGAAAACGAGGGATGGCGGCTGCGCAAGGACGGCTCGCTGTTCTGGGCCAATGTCGTGATCACCGTGCTGCGCGACGAGAACGATCAGGTGCTCGGCTTCGGCAAGATCGTGCGCGATATGACCGATAAGCGGCGCGCGCATGAAGCAGTCGTCGAAAGTGAGCGGCGCTTCCGGATGCTCGTCAATGGTGTGACCGACTACGCGATTTTCATGTTGTCGCCGGAAGGCATCATCACGAATTGGAACGCCGGCGCTCGCCGCATCAAGGGATACAACGCCGACGAAATCATCGGCTCGCATTTCTCGCGCTTCTACACCCCCGAAGATGCACAGGCGGGGCTGCCGCAGCGCGGTCTGTCGATCGCCGCGCGCGAAGGACGCTTCGAAGCCGAAGGATGGCGCGTGCGCAAGGACGGCAAGCGGTTCTGGGCTCATGTCGTGATCGATGCGATCCGTTCGGACAACGGCGAACTCGCCGGCTTTGCGAAGATCACCCGCGATATCACCGAGCGGATGGAAGCGAACCGGCTGCTGGAGGAAACCCGCAAAGCCCTCGTGCATTCGCAGAAGATGGAAGCAGTCGGCAAACTGACGGGCGGCGTCGCGCACGATTTCAACAACGTGCTGCAGATTTTGCGCGGCAATCTCGAACTGCTCGACGACCGCCACCATCGCGATGCGTGGACACGCGAGCGGCTCAACAAGGCGCTCGACGCGGTGGACCGCGGCTCGACGCTGGCATCGCAACTGCTCGCATTTGGCCGCCAGCAGCCGTTGCAGCCGGTGGTCATCAGTCTGGCGGCGACCCTGCAGGGCGTGGACGATCTGCTGCGCCGGGCGCTGGACGAAACGATTCGTGTGAAAACAGTCTTCGCCGCCGATCTGTGGAATACGCTGATCGACTTTCATCTGCTCGAAAACGTGATCCTCAATCTGGCGATCAATGCGCGCGATGCGATGCCTCAGGGCGGCGAGCTGACGATCGAGCTATCCAACGCGGTGCTCGACGACGACGACGTCGCGCCGCTCGCGGATGTCACGGCCGGACAGTATGTGCTGCTGGCCGTCACCGACACGGGCACGGGCATGTCGAAAGAAGTCCTCGAACGTGCCTTCGATCCATTTTTCACGACCAAACCGGAAGGCAAAGGCACCGGGCTCGGGCTGAGCATGGCGTATGGCTTCGTGAAGCAAAGCGGCGGTCACATCGAAATCCACAGCGAGCCGGATCACGGCACCACCGTCAAGATTTACCTGCCGCGTTCGATGCAGCCGGCGACCGAGCTGGCGCGGCGCGAGCGCGTCACGGTGACCGGCGGCACGGAAACCATTCTGGTCGTCGAGGACGATCCGAAGGTGCAATCGACCGTCATCGATACGCTCTCCGGGCTCGGCTACCGCGTGCTGAAAGCGGATACCGCGCAGCAGGCGCTGGCCGTGCTGCAAAGCGGTGTGCACGTCGACCTGCTTTTTTCCGACGTCGTGATGCCTGGGCCGCTGCGCAGCACGGAGATGGTTGTCGAGGCTTCGCAACTGCTGCCGAAACTGAAAGTGCTATTCACGTCCGGCTATACGCGTGATGCGATCATCCACGGCGGCCGGCTCGACCCCGGCGTCGAATTGCTCGGCAAACCGTACAGTCGCGAGCAGCTCGCGCACAGGATCAGACAGATGCTGGGCGGACGCAGCATGCTTGCCACGGAACCTCATGAGCCCATTACCGCGGCACAAGCCGGGCCTACGCTGCGCATCCTGTTCGTCGACGACGATCCGAATCTGTCCGACGCGGTCAAGGAGCAGCTGACCCTGCTCGAACATCTGCCCGAGTCGACGACGTCGCCGTCAGAAGCGCTCAAACGGTTGAAACAACAACCGTTCGATGTGTTGATTACTGATCTGACGATGCCGGAAATGGACGGCATCGAACTCGCGCGCGAGGCCGTTGTGGCGCGGCCTTCTCTGTGCGTGGTGTTTTCGTCCGGCTACGACATGCCCGACCTGCCGCCGTTGCCATTCCGGTGGGCGGCTTTGCGCAAGCCGTTCACGTTCAGGGAACTCGATGCGGTATTGCGGGGCTTTCATGTTTGATGCGGGTGGGCGGTTGCGCTGACAGATCAAATCTATCGAGCCCGTTGTACTCACGGCAATCACGATTTCAATCCGATCTATGTGATCGCCTGACGGTACGAGAAGCGGCCATTTCAACCGCTTCTCAAGATACCGTCACAACTACCGTCAAATTGATCAGGATCAAGTGATAGCGGCTGATATTGCGTCAGTCGCTAAGCCCTTATCCCGCCAGGGCTTCATGAGGATGCTGATACTGCCCGAAACGGTGTGAGGCGATGCTAGATCACTCCCACTCAATCGTCGCCGGCGGCTTCCCCGAGATGTCATACACGACCCGGTTAATCCCGCGCACTTCATTGATGATCCGGTTCGACACCTGCCCCAGCAACTCATGCGGCAGATGCGCCCAATGCGCGGTCATGAAGTCGAGCGTTTGCACCGCGCGCAGCGCAACGACGTATTCATAAGTCCGCCCGTCGCCCATCACACCGACGCTCTTCACCGGCAGGAACACCGCGAACGCCTGGCTCGTCAGGTCGTACCAGGACTTGCCGGTCTCCTTGTCGATCGTGTTGCGCAGTGTCTCGATGAAAATCGCATCCGCGCGGCGCAGCAAATCCGCGAAATCGCGCTTCACTTCGCCGAGAATCCGCACGCCCAGACCCGGGCCCGGGAACGGATGGCGATACACCATCGAATGCGGCAGCCCCAGCTTCACGCCGAGTTCGCGCACTTCGTCCTTGAACAGTTCGCGCAGCGGTTCGAGCAGCTTCAGGTTCAGCGTCTCCGGCAGGCCGCCGACGTTGTGGTGGCTCTTGATCGTCTGCGCGGCCTTCTTGCCCTTGCCCGCCGATTCGATCACGTCCGGATAGATCGTGCCCTGCGCAAGCCATTTCGCGTCGGTCAGCTTGGCTGCTTCGGCCTGGAACACTTCGACGAATTCCGCACCGATGATCTTGCGCTTCGCTTCCGGATCGGTCACGCCGGCCAGCTTGCCGAGGAACGCCTCGCTCGCGTCGACGTGGATCACCTTCACGCCGAGGTTATCGGCGAACAGTGCCATCACCTGCTCGGCTTCGTTCAGACGCAGCAGACCGTGGTCGACGAACACGCAGGTCAGTTGGTCGCCGATCGCGCGATGCAGCAGCGCCGCCGCCACCGACGAATCCACGCCGCCCGACAGCCCCAGGATCACGTGTTCACTGCCGACCTGCTCGCGAATCTTCGCGACGGCCTCGTCGATGTAGTGGCCCATTTCCCAGTCGGCCTTCGCGCCGCAGATCTGCAGCACGAAGCGCTCGAGCATCGCGCGGCCCTGCACCGTGTGCGTGACTTCCGGGTGCCATTGCAGGCCGTAGAAGCGGCGCTGTTCGTCGGCCATCGCCGCGATCGGGCACGAGTCGGTGGATGCCATCAGCACGAAGCCCGGCGGCATGTCGAGCACCTTGTCGCCGTGGCTCATCCACACCTTCAGCATGCCGTGGCCTTCAGGCGTCGTGAAATCGTTGATGCCTTCGAGCAGGCTCGTATGGTTGCGCGCACGCACTTCGGCGTAGCCGAATTCGCGCAGATGGCCGATGTCGACCTTGCCGCCGAGCTGCTGGGCCATCGCCTGCATGCCGTAGCAGATGCCGAGCACCGGCACGCCGAGTTCGAACACCGCTTGCGGCACGCGCGGCGTATCTTCCTCGGTGACCGAGCTCGGGCCGCCGGAGAGGATCACGCCCTTCGGCGCGAAGTCGCGGATGAACGACGCATCGACGTCGTACGGGTGGATTTCCGAATACACGTTGGCTTCGCGAACGCGACGTGCAATCAGTTGGGTGACTTGCGAACCGAAGTCGAGGATCAGGATCTTGTCATGCATGGCAGCGGACGGAATCAGAAGTGAGCGTATACGGAATGCCGCGCACGACGCGCGGCGTTGAATTCAAAGCGGTACAGGCGGCGCCGCATACAGCGCCGTGTGAACCTGAAACATGTCGATGAAGCGCACGGCTGCGGCCAACACCCGTGCGAGCCGTTTGTCGCGTTTGTCGCGCGCGCGAACGAAACCCGATAGCTGCCGCGAACGATGTGGCGCGCGACGCGTCAGCCATGAAACGGCGGCCGGGGCGTGCCGGGCGCGTCGCTGCGGGTGTCGCCGGCGGCGGCCGCCGCGCGGGCAGCGCGTTCGGACTCGCTCAGACCGGGCTCGCTTGCGGAGGGATGAAGCGATGCGGCGGAACTGGCAGTGGACGGCGTAGCCGCAGTTGCTGCGGCAGCCGCGTTGACCGGCCGCGTGACCGGCACGACCGGCTCGGCCACCGGTTCAGCGTGATAGACCGGAAAGCCCGCGGTGACATGCGGCTCGCGCGGCACATCGTGCTCACGCTCGCGTTCCAGTTCGCGTCGCCGCGCGGCTTCCCTTTCGGCCTCTTTCTCCGCCCGTTTGGCAGCACGCTTGTCGACACGTTGATCGGCCTTGCTCGAAGAAGACTTGACCACGCCCCCCTTCTCGCGCCGCCGCACCGCGCCCGACAACCTGACGCCACCCAGCCCGATCACCACCAGCACGACGCCGGCCAGCACCGAGACGATCTGCCCGAAGCCAGTCAGCGACGGCGTATGCAAGCCCAGCAGCCACACCAGCATCAGCACGCCGCTCAGCCAGTGCACGTGACCGACGACCTTCGCGACCTTCGACGTCAACGCGCCATCGAACGACGCATGCACCGCAAGCCACGCGAGCCCGATCAACGCGACGCCGAATGCCTGGCCGACCAGCGCCGGCTGCGTTTGCACCAGCTGCAGGTCGTTGTACAACGAAGTCCACGGCGTCAGCAGGAACAGCAGGCCGAACGCCAGCAGCACCAACGCATCGAGGATCAGTACAACGCGCAGCAGCGGCTTCATCGGCGTTTAGTCCACGTGGTAGTTGGGCGCTTCCTTGGTGATCTGCACGTCATGCACGTGCGACTCGCGCAGGCCCGCGCCGGTGATCTGCACGAACTCGGCCTTCTCGTTCATTTCGGCGATCGTGCGGCAGCCGCAGTAACCCATGCTCGCGCGCACGCCACCGATCAGCTGGAACAGGATCGCGTTGACCGAACCCTTGTAGGCGACGCGGCCTTCGATGCCTTCCGGCACCAGCTTGTCGATGTTCGCGGAGTTGTCCTGGAAGTAGCGGTCCGCGGCGCCGTCCTTCATCGCGCCGACCGAACCCATACCGCGGTACGACTTGTACTGACGGCCCTGGTACAGGAACACTTCGCCCGGTGCCTCTTCGGTGCCGGCGAACATGCTGCCCATCATCACCGCGTTCGCGCCCGCGGCGAGCGCCTTGCTGATGTCGCCCGAGAAGCGCACGCCGCCGTCGCCGACGACCGGCACGCCGGAGCCCTTCAGCGCTTCGGACACGTTCGAGATCGCCGTGACCTGCGGCACGCCGACACCGGCGACGATCCGCGTCGTGCAGATCGAGCCCGGGCCGATACCGACCTTGACGCCGTCCGCGCCGTATTCGACCAGCGCCTTGGCGGCGGCTGCCGTCGCGATATTGCCGCCGATCACCTCGACGTGCGGGAAGTTCTGCTTGACCCACTTGACGCGCTCGAGCACGCCCTTGCTATGACCATGTGCGGTATCGACGACGATCACGTCCACACCCGCCTGCACCAGCAACTCGACGCGTTCTTCGTTATCCGCGCCGACGCCGACCGCCGCGCCCGCGCGCAGCTTGCCGTGCTCGTCCTTGCACGCGTCCGGGTGCTCGGTCTGCTTGGTGATGTCCTTGACGGTCATCAAGCCGCGCAATTCGAATGCGTCGTTGACGACCAGCACGCGCTCGAGGCGGTGGCTGTGCATCAGCGCCTTCGCTTCGGCGAGCGGTGTGCCTTCCTTGACGGTGACGAGGCGCTCGCGCGGCGTCATGATGTTGCGCACCGGCTCGTCCAGACGTTCTTCGAAGCGCAGGTCGCGGTTCGTCACGATACCGACCAGCTGCGCGCCCTCGACGACCGGGAAACCCGAAATGCCATGCTGACGCGACAGCGCGATCACGTCGCGAACCTTCATTTGCGGCGGCACCGTGATCGGATCACGTACCACGCCCGACTCGAAACGCTTGACCTTCGCGACTTCACGCGCCTGCTCGGCCGGCGTGAGGTTTTTGTGGATGATGCCGACACCGCCCATTTGCGCCATGGCGATCGCCAGACGTGCTTCAGTAACTGTGTCCATCGCGGCGGACACTAGCGGCATATTCAGGGAGATGTTGCGGGTCAGCTTGGTCTTGAGGCTGGTGTCGCGCGGGAGAACATCGGAGAAGGCGGGGACGAGGAGCACGTCATCGAACGTGAGTGCTGTTTGGATCAGACGCATGGCAAATCCTATAGGCGCAAAAGCGAATTATACGCGATACCTCCCCGGTTTTCACTGCGCGAACAGCAGCTTAGCGAATTTCCGGCGATTTTTTTCGCGTTTCATGCAGCGCCGATTTCGCTTGGCGGTTCGCGCCAGGTTCGATCCGGTTTCGTTTGCGCGTTCGCGGCCAGAAGCCATCAGAAATGCCAAATGAAAGCATTTGGTAAGCATTACATCGACCGCTGTCCGGCCCGACCACAAACCCGCCGCCATCGCCCGAATGCAGGATCAAACAAGACGTGTCACGCGCAAAACCGCTATTCTGCGGGCCATTCCAGTTTTTCCGGCAGGGGCAGTCGATGCAGCGCGGTGTCGCATATGGGGTAATGGCCGGAGCCTTGTGGGGCATGGTGTTTCTGATACCGCGCGTGATGTCCGACTTCTCCCCGCTGCTGCTGAGCGCCGGCCGATACGTGATGTATGGCGTCGTGTCGCTGGTCGCGGCGCTGCCGATTGCGCGCTCCCTTCTCAGGCGCCTCACCCGCGACGATCTGATCGCGCTCGTGAAGCTCGCACTCGTCGGCAACATCATCTACTACCTGCTGCTGACGGCCGCCGTGCATCTGATCGGGATCGCACCGGCATCGCTGATCGTCGGCGTGCTGCCGGTCACCGTCACGCTGGCCGGCCGGCGCGATCACGGCGCGGTGCCGCTCGCGCGCCTCGCCTGGCCGCTCGCGGTCGTGATGGCGGGCATCGTCTGCATCAATATCGACGTGTTCACCGTGACGGGCGCGACGCCGGTGAGCATCGCGACGCGGCTGATCGGGCTCGCCTGCGCGCTCGGTGCGCTCGGCTGCTGGACGTGGTTCGCGGTCGAAAATGCCCGCTATCTGCAACGTCAGACGCATTTCAGTGGCAATGAGTGGTCGGTGCTGTGGGGTGTCGTGACGGGCGCTCTCGGCGGGGTGCTGTGGCTCGTGATCGCGGTGCTGCCGGCGGGCGGCCCGCAGGGCGAACTGGCCAGCGCGCGCTGGCATACGTTCTGGATGTTCAATCTGCTGCTCGCGGTCGGCGCGTCGTGGCTCGGCAACGGGCTGTGGAATGCCGCGTCGAAACGGCTGCCGCTCACGCTGTCCGGCCAGATGATCGTGTTCGAAACGCTGTTTGCGCTGCTTTATGGCTTCATTTACGACCAGCGCCTGCCCCGCCCGCTCGAAATCGCGGCGATCCTGCTATTGGTCGCGGGGGTGTGCTGGTCGGTACGCCAGCATTCGGACGACGATTCGTCGGGCGCGGTGCGTATCGAGGAAAAGGCACAGACGTCGGCGCCTTGAGGTGAGACCGGCTGCGAGCGGGAACCCGGCGGCCTCGCGCGCGGAGGCCCGGCCCGGCCTGCCCTGGTGGCGGTGCCTAGCGGGAATCCTTGTTCAGCCAGCGACGCCCTTCGATCGACCCCGCCTTGCGCGTCTTTTCGACGCGGCGCTGGCGCGACACCTTCGGATCGACCAGCAACGGCCGGTAGATTTCGACGCGATCATGGTCGGCAAGCACGGTATCGAGCGGTTTGAGTTTGCCGAACACGCCGACCTTCTGCGTCTTCAGATCGATCGATGGAAAGCGCGTCAGGATGCCGCTCGCGTCGAGCGCCTGTTGCAGCGTCGCGCCGGCGGGCAGTTCGACCTCGATCAGCGTTTGCGCATCCGGCAACGCGTAGCAGACTTCAACCGACAAACGCGCGCTCATGCCTGACCATAGCGCTGGTTGGCGCGCTTCACAAAAGATTCGACGAATGTATTGGCGATGTGACTGAACACCGGCCCGATGATCTTTTCGAGCAGAATATTGGTGAACTCGTAGTGCAGCGCGAACTCGATCTTGCAGGCATCGGCGCGCAGCGGCGTGAAGCGCCAGAAACCGGTGAACTTGCGAAACGGGCCGTCGGCGAATTCCATGTCGATGCGCGTAGGCCGCTGCATCGAATTGCGCGTGGCGAAATGCTGCTTGATGCCCTTGAAGTTGATATCGATCTTCGCCTCCATGCCGTTTTCGTCCTGGCGGCGAATTTCGACGCCGCCGCACCAGGGCAGAAAATTGGGGTAATCGGCGACGTCGGTGACGAGGTCGAACATCTGTTCCGCCGAATGACGGATCAACACGGTTTTCTGGACATCTGCCATAAATTGAACAGCGCGTGGCAAGGGTGGACGGGCGCCGCGGGCTTTCCTTGTCCCGCTTTGCTAAAATCGTGATTTTAAACGAGTTGGGCGTTTTCCATTCATGAGCATTATCGACAACAGAAAAGCGTTCTTCGACTACGCGGTCGAGGAACGCTACGAAGCCGGACTCGTGCTCGAAGGATGGGAGGTCAAGGCATTGCGCGCGGGGCGCGGCCAGATCAAGGAAGGCTACGTGGTGATCCGCAATGCCGAGCTGTTCCTGATCGGCACGCACATCAGCCCGTTGCCCGAGGCGTCGACGCATATCAAGCCCGATCCGGTGCGCACGCGCAAGCTGCTGCTGCATAGCGAGCAGATCAGCAAGCTGATCGGCAAGGTCGAGCGCAGCGGCTATACGCTCGTGCCGCTGAACTTTCACTACAAGAACGGCCGCGTCAAATGCGAGATCGGCCTCGCGAAGGGCAAGAAGCAGCACGACAAACGCGAGACCGAGAAGAAGCGCGACTGGGAACGCGAGAAAGCGCGTTTGATGCGTTCGCCGACCTGAGCTTCGCGGCGCCGTCTTTTAACGAGACTCAAGTGCAAAGGCCCGCACCTGATGTGCGGGCCTTTTTATTGGTATGACGCGTGAGCGTGGATGCCAGCTAACGCTGCTTTATCGCGCGTCGCTTCGAGCCGGCTCGCCTGCCGCCTTGCCCTTGTTCACGATCGTCAGAGCCGACGCGATCATCGAACTCATATTCGACATATCGCCCGGCACGATCAGCGTGGTGCCCTGCTTCGCGAGATTCGAAAACGCATTCACGTACTGCTCGGCCACCTTCAGATTCACCGCTTCCATGCCGCCGTTCGATTGAATAGCCGCCGCGATCTTCTGGATCGCCTGCGAGTTCGCCTCGGCCACGGCAAGAATCGCGGCGGCCTGACCCTGCGCCTGATTGATCGCCGCCTGGCGCTCACCCTCGGACTTCTGGATCGCCGCCTCGCGGCCGCCCGACGCGATATTGATCTGCTCCTGCTTGCGCCCTTCCGACGCCGCGATCAACGCGCGCTTCTCGCGCTCGGCGGTGATCTGCGCCTGCATCGCGTGCAGGATTTCCTTCGGCGGCGTCAGGTCCTTGATCTCGTAGCGCAGCACCTTCACGCCCCAGTTCGACGCGGCTTCGTCGAGCGCGGACACGATGCTGTGATTGATGAAATCGCGCTCCTCGAAAGTCCGGTCGAGTTCGAGCTTGCCGATCACCGAGCGCAGCGTGGTCTGCGACAGTTGCGTGATCGCGAACACGAAATTGCTCGATCCGTACGACGCCTTCATCGGATCGGTGACCTGGAAATACAGCACGCCGTCGACCTGCAGTTGCGTGTTGTCGCGCGTGATACAGACCTGGCTCGGCACATCGAGCGGAATCTCCTTCAGCACGTGCTTGTACGCGATCCGGTCGACGAACGGAAACACGAAACTCAGGCCCGGTGTCAGCGTCGCGTGATAGCGGCCGAGACGCTCGAGCACCCACGCATGCTGCTGCGGCACGATCTTGATGGTCTGCGACGCGAGCACGATCACGACGATCAGCAGCACTGCCCCGACGATGGTTGAATCCATATGACGACCCTCCGGTCCGTGATTCGAATAGTTGTATCAGCCTGCTGACCCGCGCTTTTTTTGCAGCTTAGGCGGCTGAGCTTCGGTTTGTGAATGGACATCGACGAGCCAATGTGGCGAATCCCGCGTTACCGCTCAAACCGCGCTCGCATTGGTCTTCGGGTGCCGGCTTGCAACGACGACGAGGCAACTGCCGCGCAACTCCCGGATCTCGTAGACCAGTGCGTCTTCCGGCTCGCCCGCGGCCAACTCGACATCCCATGCCGCGCCACGATAGCTGACGCGCGCTTTGCGGCCCTGCCACGCCGCCACATCCAGCGTCTGGCCGATATCCATATTGACGTCCGGATTGCGCGATGCGCGTTCGCGCTTGCGGCGTCCAAAGTGCGAGCGCCGCAGCACGACGACCGCGGCCAGCGCGACCACGGCGGCGACCGCGAACTGCACGTCGGCGGAAGCCCCGGCGATATGCGCAAACGCGGCGGCCACGCAGCCGATTGCGATCGTCAACAGATAGAAAGTGCCGCTCATCAGCTCCAGCACGACAAGCACACCCGCCCCGATCCACCAGAACAGTCCACCAGGCGCCACGTCGACCTCCACAAAGCAAAACACCCCGGATCTACCGGGGTGTTTATAGCACGAAGCGAGCGTGCATTTATGGCGAGAGACGGCAAGCATCGACGCGTTTCCAGCCTCGCTGACCGCACCTTATGCATGCCGCCTGAACAGCGGCATGCGGGCACAGTGTGTTACTGCTTCGCCTTCGCCAGTTGCTGCCACGTCTCGATGATCGTGTCGGGGTTCAGCGAGATCGATGCGATGCCTTCGTCGGTCAGCCATTGCGCGAAATCCGGATGATCCGACGGGCCCTGGCCGCAGATACCGACGTACTTGTTCAGGCGCAGGCACGTTTCGATCGCGCGCTTCAACATGAACTTGACCGCCGGATCGCGCTCGTCGAAATCGACGGCGAGCAGTTCCATGCCCGAGTCGCGGTCGAGGCCGAGCGTGAGCTGCGTCAGGTCGTTCGAGCCGATCGAGAAGCCGTCGAAGTACTGCAGGAACTCTTCGGCGAGAATCGCGTTCGACGGCACTTCGCACATCATGATCAGGCGCAGGCCCTTCTCGCCGCGCTTCAGGCCGAACTTCGCGAGAAGCCCGACCACGCGCTCCGCCTGCTTCAGCGTACGCACGAACGGCACCATGATCTCGACGTTGTCGAGGCCCATCTCTTCACGCACCTTCTTCAGCGCGACGCATTCCATCTGGAACGCCTCGGCGAAGTCTTCCGCGATATAGCGCGACGCGCCGCGGAAGCCGAGCATCGGGTTTTCCTCGTCCGGCTCGTAGCGCGAACCGCCGATCAGCTTCTTGTACTCGTTCGACTTGAAGTCCGACATACGCACGATGACGGGCTTCGGATAGAACGCCGCGGCGATCGTCGCGATACCTTCGGTCAGCTTGTCGACGTAGAACGCGCGCGGCGACGCGTGACCGCGCGCAACGCTTTCGACCGCCTTCTTCAGGTCCTGGTCGATGTTCGGATACTCGAGAATCGCCTTCGGGTGAACGCCGATGTTGTTGTTGATGATGAATTCGAGACGCGCGAGACCCACGCCAGCGTTCGGCAGTTGCGAGAAGTCGAAAGCCAGTTGCGGATTGCCGACGTTCATCATGATCTTCACCGGAATCGGCGGCAGTTCGCCGCGCTGCACTTCGGTGATTTCGGTTTCGAGCAGACCGTCGTAAATCTTGCCTTCGTCGCCTTCCGCGCACGACACGGTGACGAGCGCGCCGTCCTTCAGCACGTCGGTCGCGTCACCGCAGCCGACCACCGCCGGCACGCCCAGCTCACGCGCGATGATCGCGGCGTGGCAGGTACGCCCGCCGCGATTCGTGACGATCGCCGCCGCGCGCTTCATCACCGGTTCCCAGTTCGGGTCGGTCATGTCGGCGACCAGCACGTCGCCCGGCTGCACACGGTCCATTTCCGACGGATCGTGAATCACGCGCACCGGACCCGCGCCGATCTTCTGGCCGATCGCTCGGCCGGTGGCCAGCACGTTCGACTGCCCCTTCAGCTTGAAGCGCTGCTCGGCCTTGCCGGCGCCCTGGCTCTTCACAGTTTCCGGACGCGCCTGCAGGATGAAGATCTTGCCGTCGCGGCCGTCCTTGCCCCACTCGATGTCCATCGGACGCTGGTAGTGCTTTTCGATGATGACCGCGTACTTCGCGAGTTCGATCACGTCTTCGTCGGTGATCGAGAAGCGGTTGCGCTGCTCGTGCGCGACGTCGACCGTCTTCACGCGACCCGGTTCGCCCGGCTTCGTGAATTCCATCTTGATCAGCTTCGAGCCGATCGAGCGACGGATGATCGGGTACTTGCCCTGCGCGAGCGTGGTCTTGAAGACGTAGAACTCGTCCGGATTCACCGCGCCCTGCACGACGGTCTCGCCCAAGCCATAGCTCGACGTGATGAACACGGCGTCCTTGAAGCCCGACTCGGTGTCGAGCGTGAACATCACGCCGGCAGCGCCGACGTCCGAGCGCACCATGCGCTGCACACCCGCCGACAACGCGACTTCAGCGTGCGTGAAACCCTTGTGGACGCGATAGGAGATCGCGCGGTCGTTATATAGCGACGCGAACACGTGCTTCATACGATCGAGCACGTCGTCGATGCCGACCACGTTCAGATAGCTTTCCTGCTGACCGGCAAACGATGCGTCGGGCAGATCTTCCGCGGTCGCGGACGAACGCACGGCAAACGACAGCTCTTCGGGCGAGCTCTTTTGCAGCGTCTCGAAGCCCGCGCGGATATCAGCCTCGAGCCGCGGCTGCATCGGCGCGTCGACGATCCATTGACGGATCTCCTTGCCCGCTTCGGCGAGCGCCTTCACGTCGTCGACGTCGAGCGCCTCCAGACGTTTGGCGATACGTTCGGTCAGATTGTTGTGCTGCAGGAAGTCGCGGAACGCGAGCGCCGTGGTGGCGAACCCGGTCGGCACGCGCACGCCGGCTTCGGCGAGCTGGCTAATCATCTCGCCCAACGATGCGTTCTTGCCGCCGACGATTTCTACGTCGGTCATCCGCAACTGCTCGAACGGAACTACATACGCGGTGTCCTTTGCGACGTTAACTGCGTTAGTCATACAAGCCCCTAAGTGTGAAAGAAATTCACGGCTGTGCAAGTGGGCTCGAACACGGGCGGCCTATTGGAAGCTCGACCCCGTGTCTTGCACAACCTGTTAGATAAGCAATCGCCGTAAAGCAGACGCGCTGCATCGGCACAACAACCGAATGAGGGCGAAGAACGCGATTGGCCGCACTTACCGTTCGATTGCACACGTTCACCGCAGCTTGGCCACCGATAACGCGATGTTGACCGATCATTCGCGGCAAGTTAGACGCCGATCGCCTGCAATTGCTTATCCAACAGGTTGCCGCTATTCTACCGTGCCGACTCCTGAAATGTGGCAGTCGTACAAGAATTGCGCGTCGGAATTGCACACCGAAGCGCGCCCAGACCCAGCCAGCGGGCTTTTACGACGCGTGGCCGGTTTTACGGGTACGATCGTGACGTCCATGACGCGCCGCGCCGATGTGACCGCCCTCCCGGTCAGCGGCTGGAGCGGCGAGCCATCACCGCGCTGCCTGATGCGAGCCGTGCCGGGCGTTTGTTTGGTTACATAGCACGTCGGCCAGGCTCACAATTGCGCGTCACAGCGCCCATTTCGTAGCCGCACTTCAACGCACCATTTTCACAGCCTCAGTTCACTGCCCCGCTAATGCCGCCCACCGTATTCATCGTCTCCGACGGTACCGGGATTACTGCCGAAACCTTCGCGCATTCGATCCTCTCCCAGTTCGACCAGAAATTCCGTCTGGTTCGCGTGCCCTTCGTCGATTCGACCGAAAAGGCCTACGCTACGCTCGAAAAAATCAATGAGGCGGTCGTGCAGGATGGCCGTCGCCCGATCGTCTTCACGACGCTCGTCGACAGCGCATCGAATCAGATCGTCAAGGGCTCGAACGCGCTCGTGCTTGATATGTTCCAAACCTTCGTCGAGCCGCTCGAACAGGAGCTCGAGCTGAAGTCGAGCCATGCGATGGGCCGCGGCCACCAGAATGCGGATACCGAGGAATACAAGAACCGGATCGAGGCGATCAATTTCTCGCTCGCGCACGACGATGGTCAGTCGAACCGCAATCTCGCGGACGCCGACGTGATCCTCGTCGGCGTATCGCGTAGCGGCAAGACGCCGACGAGCCTGTATCTGGCGATGCAGTACGGCGTGAAGGCAGCGAACTATCCGCTGATTCCCGAAGATTTCGAACGCGGCAAGCTGCCCACGCCGCTGCTCGAGCATCGGCAGAAGATGTTCGGTCTGTCGATCGATCCGCAGCGCCTGTCGGAGATCCGCAACGAGCGGCGCCCGGGCAGCAAGTACGCGGCGCCGGAAAACTGCCGCTATGAGATCAACGAAGCGGAAGCGATGATGCGACGCGAGGGGATCAAGTGGCTGTCGTCGACGCACAAGTCGATCGAAGAGATCGCGACGACGATCCTGCAGGAAATCAGGCTGGACCGGCCATCGTATTGAGCGCCGGTTGAGGTGGGTGGCGCGACGCGGGGGCAACTGACAAGATTGCCCGCGCCACCGCCCGCCTACGTTACTTTCGGCCGCGCTGCTGCCGGCACTGCTCGAACACGCAGACAGCCGCGGCGGCCGCCACGTTCAGCGACTCCATGCCGCCCGGCTGCGGAATCGTCACCCGCAACGACACCGCGTCGCGCCAGAGCTGCGACACCCCTGCTCCCTCATTGCCGAATACCCACGCGAGCGGCCTGCTCAGGTCGCAGTCGTAGATGGCCTCGGCGCCATGCGAATCGGTGATGACGATCGGCACCGCGAGGCGTTCGATCAACGCGCTCGAATCGCAGTCCTCGTGGATCTGCAACAAAAAATGCGCGCCCATGCCCGAGCGCAATACTTTCGACGACCACGCGTATGCGGTGCCCGGCGCGCAGAACACCTGCTCGATGCCCGCGGCGGCTGCGCTGCGCAGAATCGAACCGACATTGCCCGCATCCTGCACGCCGTCGAGCACGAGGCAGTTCTGAGCGATACGGTCGGGCAACGGCGCGTCGAGCTTCTCGACGAGCAGCAGAATGCCGACCCCATGCACGACGTTCGACAACTGGCCGAACAACGCGTCCGGCAACGTCACGAGCCGTTGCGCGTCGATGCGCGACACAATCGCCTGCGCTTCATCGTGACGCAGCGCGCCGTCGGTGACGACACATAATTCCGGCTGCCCGGCGACGTCGAGATAAGCACTCGCGAGGTGGAAACCCTCGAGCAGCGCGTGGCCGCCGCGGCGCTGTTGATGCGTCGAACCGGCCAGTGCCTTCAGGCGCTTGTAGAGCGGATTGTCCCGCGAGGTGATGGCTTTCACAGGCAGCGAAGGCAGTGAGAATGGAAAAGGAACGGGCGATGCCGTGGATCGGCAGCGCGGGCGGTGCTTATACGGTGCCTTGTACGGGTGCTTAAGCCGCGCTCATACATCGTTCATACGGGTCTTCGCGCGACTTTTTACGCAGCGGTTTTACGCGATGCCGGCCTCGCCGAACGCATCATCGTCGAACACCACCTCGGACACGACGATCACGCCAGCCGCCGGCCGTGGCACGCTCGTGCCGAACCGCAGATGCGCTTCACGCACCGGTGCAAACGAACGCCGATGATGCTCGCACGGCCCATGCTCGCGCAGCGCCGCGAGATGCTGCGGCGTGCCATAACCGGCATGCGCGTCGAAGCCGTACGCCGGAAAGGTCTGGTGAAGTTCGAGCAGCATGCGGTCGCGTGTGACCTTGGCGAGAATCGACGCCGCCGAGATGCTCTTGACCAGCGCGTCGCCGCCGATCACCGCTTCGCTGCGAATGCTGAGCGTCGGGCAGCGGTTGCCGTCCACCTTCACGAGCGTCGGCACGACCGACAACCCTTCCACCGCGCGCTTCATCGCGAGCATCGTCGCGTGCAGGATATTCAGCGAATCGATCTCTTCGACTGTCGCCGATGCGATGCAGTACGCGAGCGCGCGATCGACGATCTTGTCGTACAGCTCCTCGCGCTTTTTCGCAGTGAGCGCCTTCGAATCGTCGAGACCGCGAATCATCGGCTTCGCCGGATCGAAAATCACCGCCGCCGCAACGACAGGGCCAGCGAGAGGGCCGCGCCCCGCTTCGTCGACACCGCAAACGATCTCATCCGCACTGTCGAAGTTCAGGCCGGCTTGCGCGGCCAGCCGGGCGACGGCAGCGCTCCCGCGGCGAGGCGCGCGCGCGGCGGTCATGCCCGCCCCGCCCGCTTTTCGACCACGCTGGCCACGACTTCGGCCGCACGCTGCGCGGTGTTCTGCTTCAGCACGTGATGCATCTCCGTGAAGATTTCCGTCAGCGTGCGCCGGTTCGATTCGTCGCGCAACTGTTTCAGCGTCGCCTCGGCGAGCGCCTGCGGCGTCGCGAAATGCTGCAGGATTTCGGGGACCACGAAGCGCCCCGCCAAGATGTTCGGCAGGCCGACGTACGGCAGATAGCCCTGGCGGCGCATGATCTGACCTGTCAGCCAGGGCACCTTGTACGAGATCACCATCGGCTTTTTCAGCAACGCCGCTTCGAGCGTCACGGTGCCGCTCTTGACCAGAATCGCGTCGGCGGCGGTCATCGCGAGCTGCGACTGGCCATCGGTGATGGTCAGCGCAAGCCCCGGATGCGAATCGACGAGCGGTTGCAGCAGCGCGCGCAACGCCGGCGTGGCCGCCGGCATCACGAAGCGCACGCTGGGCTCCTGGTGCTGCATCATCTCCATCGCGGCAAAAAAGGTCGGGCCGATCAGATCGATTTCCGAGCGCCGGCTACCCGGCAGTACCGCGATCACCGGCCCGCTTTCCGCGAGGCCCAGCGTGCGGCGCGCGCCTAGCGTGTCGGGTTCGAGCGGAATCTGATCGGCGAGCGGGTGGCCCACGTACGATGCCGTGACGCCCGCCTTCTGCAGCAGCGCGGTTTCGAACGGAAACACGCACAGCATGTGGTCGACCGCCTTGGCGATCTTCTTGATGCGCCCGCCGCGCCACGCCCAGATGGACGGACAGACGAAGTGAACCGTGGGAATGCCCGCGTCGCGCAGCGCGTGCTCGAGCCCGAAGTTGAAATCGGGCGCATCGACGCCGACAAAGACCGACGGCGGCTCGGCAAGCAACTGGCGCTTCAGTTCGTTGCGAATGCCGAGGATTCCGGGGATATGCCGCAGC